>NZ_WNJU01000010.1:0-1454 GCF_024433585.1 Aeromicrobium sp. 636 | reverse complement strand
CGGTTCGTTGCCGGTGGGTTCGGCGTCGTATGTGGTGCCGGTGGGTGCGGTGTTTGTTGCGGCGTCGGGTTCCTCGGGTGGTTCGGGGTCGCAGTCTGATCCGTTCGGGTCGTTGGGTGCGGCGTTGGCGAAGGTGAAGTCGGGGTCGACGTTGGTGTTGCGGGGTGGGTCGTATCACGAGTCGGTGCGGGTGCCGTTCAACAAGAAGGTGACGATCCAGCCGTATCCGGGTGAGGCGGTCTGGCTCGACGGGACGGTGCCGGTGACGGGGTGGCAGAAGTCGGGTTCGTCGTGGTTCGTGTCGGGGTGGAACCACAATCTGGATTCGCGGGTGTCGTTCAACAGTGCTGCTGATCAGTCCGACTGGTTCGTCGATCCGAAGTACCCGATGGCCGGTCACCCCGACCAGGTCTGGATCGGTGGGCAGCGCCTGGCCGAGGTCGGGTCGGCCGCGGCGGTCAAGCCCGGCACGTTCTTCGTCGACACCGCCGCCAAGCGGCTGGTGGTCGGGTCGGACCCGACCAGCAAGCAGGTCCGCGCGAGCGTGTTGCAGCGGGCGCTGCAGATCCAGGGCGAGGGCACGATCGTGCGGGGCATCGGGGTGCGCCGTTACGCCAACACCCTGCACCTGATGGGTGCGGTGACCGCCGAGGTCCACGACCTGGCCCTGGAGAACATGGTGATCACCGAGAACGCCACCGTGGGTCTGTATGGGTGGAACGACCGGCACCGGTTCCGGCGCCTGACGATCACCGACAACGGCATGCTCGGCTTTGGCCACGCCGGCGCCAAGGACATGGTCCTGACCGAGTCGATCGTCTCGGGCAACAACTCCGAGCACTTCAACGGCGCCCCGGTCGCCGGCGGCATCAAGATCGGCCGCAGCACCGGCGTGACCGTCAGCGCGAACCTGGTCCGGGACAACATCAACTCCAGCGGCATCTGGCTCGACGAGTCGGTCAAGGGCGCGACCGTGGTCGCCAACACCGTCCGCGACAACGACACCACCGGCATCATGGCCGAGATCAGCGACAACGTCGTCATCGCCGACAACCACGTCACCGGCAACCGCGGCACCGGCATCTGGTCCTACTCCTCGAGCAACATCGACATCTGGAACAACGTCCTGGTCGCCAACGCCCGCACCCTCGCGGTCTGGCAGGACGACCGCGACACCTCCACCGCCGCCTACCGCAACGGCCTGCCCTGGCTCTCACGCAACATCAACGTCCACAACAACGTCTTCTCCTACGGCACCAACTTCTGCCCCGTCCTGACCCAGGACCTCCGCCAGAAATGGACCGGCAACGACTTCGGCGTCACCCTCAACGGCAACGCCTACCACCGCACCTCACCCAAGAACCCCGAACGCTTCGCCTGCTGGGCCAACGGCAAGAAAGGCACCGAATCCTTCCCCACCCTCACCACCTTCCGCAACGCCACCGGACAAGACC
>NZ_WNJU01000009.1:0-5757 GCF_024433585.1 Aeromicrobium sp. 636 | reverse complement strand
TGTAATGTTCTTCTTGTTGCACCGAACGGCGCAGCGAAGCGCAGACCGAAGCGGTTAACGCCAGGCACTCGTGAGAGGGCCGGAGACTGGCCGCGGAAAACGTAGCGCTACATCGTGACCGACCCGGGTTTGACCTGGTGAAAACGGCGATGTAAATTAGACGAGTTGCCCTGCGGGCTTGCCAGTGATGGTGGGTTGGTGGTGTGCGTCTGATCCTTGAGAACTCAACAGTGTGCCAAAAGTCGACGAATTATTATCAGTACCCCGGCGGCAAACGAAGGAATTCTGGGCCTTAAGTGGTTTGGTTTTCGCGCGGAGCCGCAGGGACAATTCCGACAACTAATGACTGTCAGCAGTCATAACTTGTCAGGAATCAAATTTTCTAGATGTTGACCATGCCTTCGGGTGTGGGAAATTTTCAACGGAGAGTTTGATCCTGGCTCAGGACGAACGCTGGCGGCGTGCTTAACACATGCAAGTCGAGCGGTAAGGCTCCTTCGGGAGTACACGAGCGGCGAACGGGTGAGTAACACGTGAGTAACCTGCCCCATTCATCGGAATAACCAGTGGAAACGCTGGCTAATGCCGAATACGACCACCGAAGGCATCTTCTGGTGGTGGAAAGCTCCGGCGGAATGGGATGGACTCGCGGCCTATCAGCTTGTTGGTGAGGTAATGGCTCACCAAGGCGACGACGGGTAGCCGGCCTGAGAGGGTGACCGGCCACACTGGGACTGAGACACGGCCCAGACTCCTACGGGAGGCAGCAGTGGGGAATATTGGACAATGGGCGAAAGCCTGATCCAGCAACGCCGCGTGAGGGATGACGGCCTTCGGGTTGTAAACCTCTTTCAGCAGGGACGAAGCGAAAGTGACGGTACCTGCAGAAGAAGGACCGGCCAACTACGTGCCAGCAGCCGCGGTAATACGTAGGGTCCGAGCGTTGTCCGGAATTATTGGGCGTAAAGGGCTCGTAGGCGGTTTGTCACGTCGGAAGTGAAAACTCAGGGCTCAACCCTGAGCGTGCTTACGATACGGGCAAACTAGAGGTATGCAGGGGAGAACGGAATTCCTGGTGTAGCGGTGGAATGCGCAGATATCAGGAGGAACACCGGTGGCGAAGGCGGTTCTCTGGGCATTACCTGACGCTGAGGAGCGAAAGCATGGGGAGCGAACAGGATTAGATACCCTGGTAGTCCATGCCGTAAACGTTGGGCGCTAGGTGTGGGGACCTTCCACGGTCTCCGTGCCGCAGCTAACGCATTAAGCGCCCCGCCTGGGGAGTACGGCCGCAAGGCTAAAACTCAAAGGAATTGACGGGGGCCCGCACAAGCGGCGGAGCATGCTGATTAATTCGATGCAACGCGAAGAACCTTACCTGGGTTTGACATATGCCGGAAACGCCTAGAGATAGGCGCCCCCTTGTGGTCGGTATACAGGTGGTGCATGGCTGTCGTCAGCTCGTGTCGTGAGATGTTGGGTTAAGTCCCGCAACGAGCGCAACCCTCGTCCTATGTTGCCAGCACGTAATGGTGGGGACTCATAGGAGACTGCCGGGGTCAACTCGGAGGAAGGTGGGGATGACGTCAAGTCTTCATGCCCCTTATGTCCAGGGCTTCAAGCATGCTACAATGGCCGGTACAATGGGCTGCGAAACCGCGAGGTGGAGCGAATCCCAAAAAGCCGGTCTCAGTTCGGATTGGGGTCTGCAACTCGACCCCATGAAGTCGGAGTCGCTAGTAATCGCAGATCAGCAACGCTGCGGTGAATACGTTCCCGGGCCTTGTACACACCGCCCGTCACGTCATGAAAGTCGGCAACACCCGAAGCCAGTGGCCCAACCGTTTACGGAGGGAGCTGTCGAAGGTGGGGCTGGCGATTGGGACGAAGTCGTAACAAGGTAGCCGTACCGGAAGGTGCGGCTGGATCACCTCCTTTCTAAGGAGCATCTGGCTCCCTCGTGGAGTCCAGGCGGACTCGTTCGTCAGCAAATGTCTGACGCGGTCCAGCTCACTAGTGGACGTCGACTATTTGGCTTGTCGCCGGCGGAACATCGTCAGTACTGCTCCTCTTCGGGGGAGCGTGGAAACTCGGTGGGACACGGCGTCAACTCAGGCACACTGTTGGGTCCTGAGGGATCAGCATCTAATGTTGGATTCCTCGGACCGTACACCCCCACGAACCACATGATTCTTCGGAATGATGTAGGCGTGGAAATTTGTACGGGACCGATCGTATTTTGAGAACTTCACAGTGGACGCGAGCATCTTTGTAGTAATAACAAGCTACTAAGTGCACATGGTGGATGCCTTGGCATCGAGAGCCGATGAAGGACGTTGGAGTCTGCGAAAAGCCCCGGGGAGTTGACAACCGAGCTGTGATCCGGGGGTGTCCGAATGGGGAAACCCACTCAGAGGAAAGTCTGAGTACCTGCGCCTGAACACATAGGGCGTTTGGAGGGAACGTGGGGAAGTGAAACATCTCAGTACCCACAGGAAGAGAAAACAATAGTGATTCCGGTAGTAGTGGCGAGCGAAACCGGACCTAGGCTAAACCTTGGGTGTGTGATAGCCGGCAGGCGTTGCATCCAGGGGGTTGTGGGACCGCACAGATTGTTCTGCCGAGCAGTCAAAGAGTCATAAACCATGAGTGAAGGTGAAACCGACTGGAAAGTCGTGACATAGAGGGTGAGATCCCCGTAACCGTAAGCTCATGGCTCTTGTGCGTCATCCCGAGTAACACCGAACCCCTGAAATTCGGTGTGAATCTGGCGGGACCACCCGCTAAGCCTAAATACTCCTCGATGACCGATAGCGGACTAGTACCGTGAGGGAAAGGTGAAAAGTACCCCGGGAGGGGAGTGAAATAGTACCTGAAACCGTGTGCATACAATCCGTTGGAGCTGTTCCTTAGGGAATTGTGACAGCGTGCCTTTTGAAGAATGAGCCTGCGAGTTAGCGTTGTGTAGCAAGGTTAAGGCGAGTGCCGTAGCCGTAGCGAAAGCGAGTCCGAATAGGGCGCTTGAGTTGCACGATCTAGACCCGAAGCGGAGTGATCTATCCATGGCCAGGTTGAAGCGCGGGTAAGACCGCGTGGAGGACCGAACCCACCTAGGTTAAAAACTGGGGGGATGAGCTGTGGATAGGGGTGAAAGGCCAATCAAACTCCGTGATAGCTGGTTCTCCCCGAAATGCATTTAGGTGCAGCGTCACGCGTTTCTTACCGGAGGTAGAGCACTGGATGGGCTAGGGGGCCTACAAGCTTACTGAACTCAACCAAACTCCGAATGCCGGTAAGTGAGAGCGTGGCAGTGAGACAGTGGGGGATAAGCTCCATTGTCGAGAGGGAAACAGCCCAGACCATCAGCTAAGGTCCCAAAGCGATTGCTAAGTGGAAAAGGATGTGGAGTCGCAGAGACAACCAGGAGGTTGGCTTAGAAGCAGCCACCCTTGAAAGAGTGCGTAATAGCTCACTGGTCAAGTAATTCCGCGCCGACAATTTAGCGGGGCTCAAGCAATCCACCGAAGCTATGGGATTCACACATGAGGTAGGCCTTCGTGGTCCAGCCGTGTGGATCGGTAGGGGAGCGTCGTGTCGCGAGCGAAGCGGCGGGGTAACCCAGCCGTGGATGCGACACGAGTGAGAATGCAGGCATGAGTAGCGAATGAAGAGTGAGAAACTCTTCCACCGAATGACCAAGGGTTCCAGGGTCAAGCTAATCTTCCCTGGGTAAGTCGGGACCTAAGGCGAGGCCGACAGGCGTAGTCGATGGACAACGGGTTGATATTCCCGTACCGGCGTTGAATCGCCCATGCTGAATCCAGTGATGCTAAGTGCCCGAAACCGCACCTTCCGTCTCTTCGGAGACAATGGTGCGGCAGAGCGCATGACCCGATCTGGTAGTAGGCAAGCAATGGTGTGACGCAGGAAGGTAGCTCATCCGTGGCGATGGTAGTCCACGGGTAAGGTCGTAGGACGAGTGATAGGCAAATCCGTCACTCATATGTCTGAGAGCCGATGCCACCCGCTTAGCGGAGTGTGAGTGATCCTATGCTGCCGAGAAAAGCATCTAGCGAGATTCAAAGCCGCCCGTACCCCAAACCGACTCAGGTGGTCAAGTAGAGAATACTAAGGTGATCGAGAGAATCATGGTTAAGGAACTCGGCAAAATGCCCCCGTAACTTCGGGAGAAGGGGGGCCGGATGCGTTATCAGACTTGCTCTGAGAAGCGTTGAAGGCCGCAGAGACCAGGCCCAAGCGACTGTTTACTAAAAACACAGGTCCATGCTAAGTCGAAAGACGCCGTATATGGACTGACTCCTGCCCGGTGCTGGAAGGTTAAGGGGACGTGTTAGCGCAAGCGAAGCACAGAACTTAAGCCCCAGTAAACGGCGGTGGTAACTATAACCATCCTAAGGTAGCGAAATTCCTTGTCGGGTAAGTTCCGACCTGCACGAATGGAGTAACGACTTGGGCGCTGTCTCAACCATGAACTCGGCGAAATTGCACTACGAGTAAAGATGCTCGTTACGCGCGGCAGGACGGAAAGACCCCGGGACCTTTACTATAGTTTGGTATTGGTGTTTGGTTCGACTTGTGTAGGATAGGTGGGAGACTGTGAAGCTTGGACGCCAGTTCAGGTGGAGTCAACGTTGAAATACCACTCTGGTCGTACTAGATATCTAACCTAGGTCCGTTATCCGGATCAGGGACAGTGCCTGATGGGTAGTTTAACTGGGGCGGTTGCCTCCTAAAATGTAACGGAGGCGCTCAAAGGTTCCCTCAGCCTGGTTGGCAATCAGGTTTCGAGTGTAAGTGCACAAGGGAGCTTGACTGTGAGAGTGACAGCTCGAGCAGGGACGAAAGTCGGAACTAGTGATCCGGCGCTGGCATGTGGAAGCGGCGTCGCTCAACGGATAAAAGGTACCCCGGGGATAACAGGCTGATCTTCCCCAAGAGTCCATATCGACGGGATGGTTTGGCACCTCGATGTCGGCTCGTCGCATCCTGGGGCCGTAGCAGGTCCCAAGGGTTGGGCTGTTCGCCCATTAAAGCGGCACGCGAGCTGGGTTTAGAACGTCGTGAGACAGTTCGGTCCCTATCCGCCGCGCGCGTAGGAAACTTGAGAAAGGCTGCCCCTAGTACGAGAGGACCGGGGTGGACGAACCTCTGGTGTGCCAGTTGTTCTGCCAAGAGCACGGCTGGTTGGCTACGTTCGGAAGTGATAACCGCTGAAAGCATCTAAGCGGGAAGCATGTTTCAAGATGAGGTTTCCCACTGGTTAACCAGGTAAGGCCCCCAGCAGACCACTGGGTTGATAGGCCGGAAGTAGAAGTGCAGCAATGCATGGAGCTGACCGGTACTAATAGGCCGAGGGCTTGTTTCTTACAAAGTTTGACCGCGTCCACTGTGAGGTTCCCGAGATATGATCGGGAGCCAGACTCGAAAGAGTCACCAAGGCTTGTTGATATCTCTATAGAGTTTCGGCGACCATGGCGAAGGGGAAATACCCGGTAACATTCCGAACCCGGAAGTCAAGCCCTTCAGCGCCGATGGTACTGCACTGGAGACGGTGTGGGAGAGTAGGACGTCGCCGGACAATCATTAGCGCGAGGCCGCTCCCTTTGGGAGCGGCCTTGCTGCATTTGTGCCCCTATCGTGAGGGCACACCTCGCGGAAGGACCCGAGAACATGGCTGAATCACGCAACCCCGCCGGCCGAGGCCGCAACAACAACAGCGGCGGATCCCGCAACGGC
>NZ_WNJU01000008.1:0-9467 GCF_024433585.1 Aeromicrobium sp. 636 | reverse complement strand
AACGGCAACGCCTACCACCGCACCTCACCCAAGAACCCCGAACGCTTCGCCTGCTGGGCCAACGGCAAGAAAGGCACCGAATCCTTCCCCACCCTCACCACCTTCCGCAACGCCACCGGACAAGACCCACAGTCCACGCTGACCGAAGGCGCGGCGATCACCGATGGACTCGGCCGACTGATCGCCTCCCTCGCCACGGTGCCGCGTGCGCTGCCCGCGAAGATCGCCCAGGCGACGGGACAGGCGACCGGCGTGAAGAAGATCGGCGGGTTCTCCAAGCCCCTGCCGTGATGCGGATCGGGCGCTGACGCTCAGCCCTGCGGCTGGGTGGTCGACTCCGCTGCCGGGCGCTCGTAGTGCTCGTGGAGGTGCCCGAACGAACCGGTCGTCATGCCCCATCCCCGGTACGCCGTGCGCAGGCCGCGGGCATCGTGGGTCAGGTGGCCGGTCAGCCGGCCCCAGAAGTGGCGGGCCAACCCGACCGCGATCCGTGCAGGCCCGCCCACGGCCGACTTGAGCCGGATCAGCCCTCGCTCGCCGAAGCTCGTGGCGTGCAGCAGGTCGACCTGGGTCGCCAGGTTCCCCCCGTTGTAGGCCCGTCGCATGGCCCACTCGCGCGTGAGCCGGTCGGCCGGTACCTCGTCCTCGGCGCGCGACTCGTTGCACCAGACGATCCGACCACCCCGGTCGGCCAGCAGCCGACTGAACAGGGTGTCCTCGCCACCGGCGAGCCCGAGCCTCTCGTCGAAGCGGACGGATCGGTCGCGCAGCTGTCGGACATCGACCAGGAGGTTCCCCGCCGCGGCGACCGGGACGGCACTGCCGGTCACGCGCTCGCGGCGTCGGTAGACGCCCGTCTCACGCAGCCAGGGGTCCACCGGTTGCGCGAACACCGAGATCACCCGGCCCATCACGGCGTCGGTGCGATGCGTGCGCCAGGTCGAGACCAACGCGGCCAGCCAGTCGGGCAGCGGACGCTCGTCGTCGTCGATGAACGCGACCAGATCCGCGTCCTGGGACTCGGCGAGGATCCGGTTCCTCACCGCGGCGATGCCCGGGGTGGGCTCGACGTGGTGGACCACGGGCACGGGGGAGTGCGCACACACGTCCCGCGCCGAGCCCGCCGGGTCGTTGTCGACCACGACGACGCGCACCGAGCAGTCAGCCACCTCGTCGATGCGTGCCGGCAGCCTCGCGAGCAGCTCGGCCAGCTTCTCGGGCCGCCGGTACGTCGGGATGCCCACCACCACCGCGAGGTGCTCCGCCCCACTCACGAGGGGTCCACGTTCACCGCGCTGCGGATGAACCGCATCTTGCCTCCGACCTGGTCGATGTGGTCGACGCGCTCGACCGTCACGGGGACCAGGTCCTTCGTGGCTCGCCGGAGGATGGACTCGGCATGGGCGATGCCCCGGTCGGCGTCGGGACCGCTTCCGGGGATGCACCGCAGCGTGATCGCGTAGTCGGCCGCCTGCTCGATCTCGAACCGCGCCACCGAGAGCGGGTGGTCGTCGAAGATGTGCCCCATGGCGCCGGCGATGGTGGTGCCGTCCGGGAGGCGCAGGGCGTCGGAGTTCCGCCCCGAGATCGCGCCCAACCGTGGCAGCGTGCGACCACACGCGCAGGACCCGGTCATGAGGCTGCTGATGTCCCCCAGGCGGTAACGGATGATCGGGAAGACCCGGTTGGTCAGGTCGGTCGCGACGACGTGGCCCTCCTGCCCGGCGGGGACGGGCCGGTCGTCATCGTCGAGGATCTCGACCCGGCGGACGTCCGCGAAGACGTGCATCCCCGCCTGCGCCTGGCACTCACCGGCCAGCCACGGAACCTCGGCGGACCGGTAGTGGTCGTAGCAGGGGGCCCCGAGCAGACTCTCGATCTCGTGACGGGTGCCCGCCGTGAGGGGCGCGGCCGTGACGGCGATCGCGCGGGGCGGCTCGAGGGTCAGACCCAACCGCGCAGCACGCCGCGCGAAGTCCAGGACGCCGCCGCCGTAGCCCAGCAGGAAGGGCGGCCGGACCCGGTTCCACTGGTGCGCGAAGGAACGGACGGTCTCATCGGTGATCCGGTAGGCGTCGAGCTGGATGCGTCGTGAGGGCAGCCACGCCAGGTCGTGCTTGACCCGGGTCTTGCCGGTGAGGATGTGCCGGGTCACGATGGCCCGGTCCTCCCAGGGGTCGACGCCCCACCAGTGGAACAGGCGCCACTCCAGGGCCCGCGACGGGAACCGCAGGTCGCGCAGCAGGTGAACCGGCAGCCCGGTGCTGCCGCCCGTGCGGGAGACGGCACTCGTGCGACGGGTGGCCTCGGGCGTGCGGATCGACTCGAAGTGCTCGCGCAGGTCCGACTTGGTCACGAACGGCAGGCTCTCGAACGACGCGGGATCGGCCAGGTCGTCGGCCGTGAACCCGTGGTCGCCGTAGAGAGTCCGGTAGAACGGGCTCTGCGCGAAGGCGAACTGCGCCAGCTCGCTCACACGACGCCGGCCGATCCCCTCGAGCTCGTCCGGGGGCAGGCGATCGGCCCGGAGGAAGTCCCGGTAGGCGGACACGCTGTCGCGCCCCGCGGCGAGGAGCTTGGTGCGGAAGGCGGCTTCGCGGATCATGCGACCACCGCCGTCGCCGAGACACCACGCTTGGCCGCCAGGGCCGTCGTGAACGCATCCGCGTGGGCCTGCCCAGCCAGATCCCAGTCGCGCCGACTCAGGTCGGGGCGGGCACCCGCCGGCAGGGCCGCGGCTCGGTCCAGGGCCGACAGCAGCTGCTCGGCGGTCAGGTCTCCGTCGAACATCAGGACCCAGTCCCGTCCGACCTCGTCGGCCAGCTCTTCGTTGACCGCGTTGCGCGGCACCAGGACGGGCCGGTCGAGGGACAGGGCAGCCAGCACGCTGCCGGAGTTGTGCATGAAGCGGTAGGCGAGCACGATCAGCTGCGCCGAGGTCGCGAGTCGGACCAGCTCGGCATCAGTGAGGAAGGTCAGGGTGAGCTCGACCTGGGGCAGTGCGGCGGTCCGGTCGCGCACCTCCTGCCCGATCTGCGGGCTCGACGGACGTCCGCCGATGTGCAGGCTCAGCGTGGGCCGGTGCTCGACGGCTCCGGCGTAGGCGTCGAGCAGGGCGTCGAGGCTCTTGTAGCGACGGACGGCTCCGAAGGCGGCCAGCCGGCCCGGGACCGGGTCGAACCTCGGCTGGGGCGCGTACCAGTCGCGATAGTGCCCGTGCAGGATCAGCGAGGACGGGGCGCCCTCCGGGACCGGCGTGAAGGTGTTGAGCACGATCCGGTGGTCGGCCTGCCGGTCGATGATGCGCAGGAGCCACCGCCGGGGGGCGTTCACGTCGGGCAGCTCCACGTTGTGGACCGTCCGCACGACCGCGATGCGGCGCGAGACGGCGTGCCGCAGGACGATCGCACAGGTCAGCAGGTACTTGCCGACGGTCTTCCACCAGGTGGTGCCCTCCAACTTGCCCTCGGGCCAGTGCCACTGGAAGACGTCGTACCGGCCGAAGAGCGCACCGGCCCAGGAGAAGCGCTCGTGGGTCACCTGGCTCGACCGGGCCAAGGAGAGATCGAGTTGCGTGATGTACGGGTTGGTCGTCGCGCGCGGCGCCCTGAACGACTGCATCACGCGCGGTTTCGCCGGAATCACGGTCCGGCCGTCCGGCCGGTGGAGAATTCGGATTCTTGCCACATCCTTCCGCAGGCCCCGCGGCGGTCGGGCCGTGGGCATACTGTGTCCGGGAGTCCCCCGTGGACTCTCTGAGCATATGGGTCCGAAGAGCGGGGACGGGAGCGATTGCGTGAAGAGCTGGGAGCCGTCCGGAGCCGGGGCACGGTGACCGGTCCGCGGGTGGCGATCAGCACCGTCAACTTCGGCAACGCCGACCTCCTGCGTCAGAATCTGGTCGAGATGGTGGCCGGTCACGAGGACTGGTCCGTGGTGGTGGTGGACAACTTCACGACCGACGCCAACCGCGCCGAGGTCGTCTCGCTGACCGATGAGCAGGGATGGCACCTGGTCGGCGAGCCCGGCAACCTCGGCTTCGGCGCCGGCGTCAACGCCGCCGCCCGCCGTGCGTGGGAGCTCGGTGCGGACGTCATGGTGGTCATCAACCCCGACGCCTGGATCGACGGGGACAACGTCGCCCTCCTGGCCGCGGCGCTGGAGCACGATCCGATGTCGGTGGTCGCGCCGATCGTGCGCCGGCCCGACGGGAGCCCGTGGTTCCAAGGGCTCCAGATGTCGTGGGAGGACGGGGCGATCCGCAACCCGCGCCGTGATCCCGCTGCTCCCGGTGAGCATCGACTCGACTGGCTCAGCGGTGCGTGCTTCGCGACGACTCCGGCGATGTGGGAGGCGTCGGGCGGGTTCGACGACGACTACTTCCTCTACTGGGAGGACGTGGACTTCTCGAAGCGGGTCCAGGACGCCGGGGGCACCGTGCGAGTGGTCCGGGAGGCGCAAGCGTGGCACGACGAGGGCGGGACCCAGGACGACGCGCGCCGTCGGGTCGAGGCCAAGTCGGGAACCTACTACTACTACAACATCGTCAACCGCATGCTGTTCGCCGCCAAGCACCTCGACCGCGAGGGCTTCCTACGGTGGCGTCGCAGCATCCTGCCCCATGCGAAGTCCATCCTGTGGCGGGGCGGCCGACGACAGTTCCTCCAATCGGGGGAACCGTGGATTTCGGGCCTCCGCGGAGTTCGTGACGCATACCGTGTATCCCATCAAGGTGGCGTGTCTCGTCGAAGGGCACAAGGGGAGCCGCTCGACTGAGAAGGAGTGGTGGGCTTGAGTTCCATCGGCAGGAAGCCCGTGGTGGCGTTGACGGTCGCGGCAGTGGCCGTCGTCGCGGTGATCGTGTTCACGATCGCAAGGGGCGGCTCGTCCGAGGGATCTTCCACCGCGTCCGACCCGGATCGATCTGCTCCCACCTCGGCGACGACGACCGAAACCGTCGGCGCCGAGAAGTCCGCGGCACCCGAGAAGTCGGGCAAGAAGACGGACAAGGCCAAGACCGGGCGACCCCGGTCGACGTCACCGATCCCTCCTGAGCTGGAGCCGGTCGCCTTGAACGAGGTCGTGCGCGCCAGCGGTGACGTCCAGGTCCAGATCACGAAGATCGAGTCCGTCCAGGGCAAGGCGAAGGTGGCCGGCGAGATCAGCGGCCCGGCCGTGCGGGTGACGGTCGAGATCGAGAACGGCTCGGATGGCGATCTGGACCTGGGGTACGTCAGCGTCAACGCCTACACGGGCTCCGATCGCGTGCCGGCCGCCCCCATCATGCAACCGGGCGGCCGTCCCATGGTGGGCACGCTGAAGGCGGGCGGTCGTGCCGACGGCGTGTACCTGTTCAGTGTGGGCACGAAGGCACGCCCGCTGATGACGGTCGGGGTGGACTACGTGGCCGGTCAGCCGACCGCGATCTTCCGGGGGCGCGTCGCCGGCTGACAGGTCACACCGTCGCCTCGGGTGACTACGGTCCCGATCGCATCACCAGTCACACCGGCCTCACTGGCCACTCTGGTTGGAATCGCAGCGAAAAAGAACGGCGTGTCGGCCCGGTTTTCCACCGAAAGCGGTCACGCCGAGGAGGCGCGGAGCCTAGTCTCGACGGCGGGGGAGTCGCGCTGGTGGGGGCCAGCGAGGGGTCGCTGGGGATCGGCGGGCTCCCGGACCGAACCATTGAATGAGGGCTGAAGATGCGACCGAACACTTCTGGAGAAGCACGCGAGAGCCGGGTAGGGCGTACCGGCAAGACCACGGCTCGGGGTGTGTTCGCTCGGGGAACCATCGCGTCCATCGTCGCCCTGCTGGGCTTGGCCGTCCTGACGGCCGTGCCCGCCCAGGCGGACACCGCCCCTCCGGTGGCGGACACGCCGGTCACGGTCAGCTCCGATCCGCTCCCCACGGCCCAGATCAACGGCATCGCCTGGACCCAGGCCGCGGCCGGGGGCCGGGTCTTCGCCGGCGGACAGTTCACGAGCGCACGGCCTGCCGGCGCGCCGGCAGGCACGAACGAGTCGCCCCGCTCCAACCTGCTCGCGTACGACCTGAGCACCGGTGTGCTCGATGCGAGCTTCGCTCCCCAGGTCAACGGCCGCGTCCTCGGCTCGGCGGTGTCGCCCGACGGCAACCGGCTCTACATCGCCGGAGCGTTCACGGCCGTCGACGGTGTCAACCGGTACCGGCTGGCAGCCTTCGACACCCGGACCGGGCAGCTGATCACCTCGTGGGCGCCCGGAACCAACTCCATCGTCAACGACATCGTCGCGACCGAGGACACCGTCTACATCGCCGGACAGTTCACCAACGTGAGCAACACCGCTCGGACCGGTGTCGCCGCGCTCGACGCGACGACCGGTGCGCTGAAGTCCTTCAACCCGGTACTCGCCGGAGGTGTGCCCCGGGCCGTGGTGGTGTCGCCCGACCGCACGAAGATCGCGTTCGGTGGATCCTTCACGTCGGCCAACGGCTCCACGAAGCCCGGTCGCGGACTGGCCGTCTTCGATCCCAGCGGGAACCTGCGCCCCTGGTCGACGAACGACACGATCCGCAACGCGGGCCAGAACTCGGCCATCTACTCCCTCGCCGCCGATGAGGACGGCCTCTACGGCAGCGGCTACGACTTCGGCGGCTCCAAGACCGAGGACGACTTCGAGGGCACGTTCCGGTCCGACTGGGACGGCAACCTCGTGTGGATGGAGGACTGCCACGGCGACTCCTACTCGGTGTTCCCCTTCAAGGGCGCGGTCTACAAGGCCACGCACTCGCACTACTGCGGCAACATCGGTGAGTTCCCCCAGCTCGATCCGTGGCACGTGAACCACTCGCTGGCCTTCGCCAAGCAGCCGTCGGACCGCACCATCACGCCCGACATCTGGGGCTACCGCAGCTTCACCGGTAAGCCCGCGGGCAAGCTGCTGCACTGGTATCCCAGCTGGGGAACCGGATCGGTCAGTGGCGTCGACCAGGCCGGCTGGGACGTGTCCGCCAGCGGCGACTACCTGCTCTACGGCGGTGAGTTCACCTCGGTGAGCGGCGTCCGCCAGCAGGGGCTGGTGCGGTTCGCCGCGTCGGACAAGGCGCCGAACAAGATCGGGCCCTCGGTGCACGCGCCCGAGTGGACCGCCGCGATCAAGTCGATCCGCACCGGTCAGGCCCGGATCACGTGGCCGGCCAACCACGATCCCGACAACGCGAAGCTGACCTACGAGGTCTTCCGGCGGGGGACGACAGCACCGCTGCACACCACCGAGGCGTCCTCGACGTTCTGGGTCCGCCCGACCATGGCGTTCGTCGACAAGACCGCCACCCCCGGTTCGGTCGCGGAGTACCGGGTGCGCGCCACCGACCCGTTCGGCAACTCGATCAACACGGCCTGGCAGTCGGTGACCATCGCCGAGACGGATCAGACGACGCCGTACGCCAACGCGGTGCTCGACGACAACCCGGTCAGCT
The DNA here is from genome assembly GCF_024433585.1 of Aeromicrobium sp. 636. Lineage (NCBI taxonomy): Bacteria > Bacillati > Actinomycetota > Actinomycetes > Propionibacteriales > Nocardioidaceae > Aeromicrobium > Aeromicrobium sp. 636. The sequence goes on along the minus strand of NZ_WNJU01000008.1, from coordinate 2,006 downwards.
ACTGGCCGCTCTCGGAGACGAGCGGGACCCCGGTCCTGGACTGGGCCGGACTCGATGACATGACGACCTCCGGGTCGGTGACGCGGAACCAGGCCGGACCGATGATCGGCCAGAGCTCGCTCGCCTCGCGGTTCAGTGGCAGCAACTCGTTCGCCGCCACGAGCACGATCAAGGACGCCCCGAGCGTCTTCTCGGTGGAGGCGTGGTTCAAGACCTCCAGCACCTCCGGCGGCAAGATCGTCGGCTTCGGCGACAAGCGCACGGGCACGTCGTCGTCCTACGACCGCCACATCTATCTGTCGGGCAACGGCACCGTCCGGTTCGGCGTCTATCCGGGCAGCACCTCCGTGGTGTCCAGCAACTCCGGCTACAACGACAACCAGTGGCACCACGTCGTGGGCACCCTGGGGCCGGACGGTCAGGCCCTGTTCGTCGACGGCGTCCGTGTCGGGACCGCCTCGGCGACCTCCGCGCAGGCCATCCGTGGCTACTGGCGCATCGGTGGTGACAGCGTGTCCTCGTGGCCGGGCGCCGGCTCCAACTACCTCAACGGCACCGTGTCGGACGTCGCGGTCTACGACCGGGCGCTGGGCCGGACCGAGGTCGACCGTCACTGGGTCGCCTCCGGTCGGACCAGCCAGATCCCGTCTGCGCCCGCCGACAGCTACGGCAAGGCGGTCTTCGAGCGGAACCCCCAGCTGTACTGGCGCCTGAACGAGCCATCCGGCACCACGGCCGCCGATGCGGGCGCGGACCGGTTCGAGGGCACGTACCAGCAGACGGGCGGCACCATCGCCCGCAACGAGTCCGGCGCCCTGACCGGCACGACCAACTCGTCGGTGCGCTTCAGCTCCTCGCGCATGGCGATCTTCGGTTGGACCAACCGGCAGTCGATCGTCAGCAAGCGTCAGATCCAGAGTCCGTCCACCTTCGCGATCGAGACGTGGTTCAAGACGACCACCTCGGGCGGCGGCAAGCTCGTCGGGTTCGGCAGCAGCAGCGCGAACACGGCCAATGCGAGCTCTGACAACGACCGGCACATCTACATGGACTCCAGCGGCCGAGTGAAGTTCGGAGTGCACAACGGCTCCCAACAGGTCCTGCAGTCGACCGGCACCTACCGTGACGGCGCCTGGCACCACGTCGTGGCCCAGCAGTCCGCCACCGGCATGCAGCTGTTCGTCGACGGCGTCCAGGTCGCTCAGAACTCCGTGACCACGGCCGACACCTACAACGGCTACTGGCGCCTGGGCGGGGACACCCCGTGGGAGGGCGATCCCTTCTGGGTCGGCAGCCTCGACGAGGTGGCGGTCTACGACCGCCCGCTGACCGCCGACGAGGTCCGGGCGGACTACGAGCTCGCGACGACCGGCTCGGTCAACACGGCGCCGAAGGCGGCCTTCACGACGGACGTCGACGGGCTGAAGGTGAGCTTCGACGGCTCCGGGTCGCGCGACGCCGAGGGGGCCATCGCGTCCTACGCGTGGACGTTCGGCGACGGCGCGACCGCCACGTCGGCCAAGCCGACCCACACCTACGCGTCGCCGGGCGAGTACGACGTGACCTTGAAGGTCACCGACGCCTCCGGACTGGTGGACGAGGTGACGCGCTCCGTGCGCGTCCTCGGTCCCAACGCAGCGCCCACGGCGGCGTTCTCCGCCTCCGACCAGGGTCGCAAGCTGACGGTGGACGCCTCCGACTCGACCGATTCGGACGGGAGCATCGAGTCGTACGCCTGGGACTTCGGCGACGGCTCGACGGGCACGGGCCGGACGGCCGAGCACACGTACGCCCGTGACGGCGAGTTCGACGTCACGCTGACGGTCACCGACGACCGCGGCGGCTCGGACCAGGCGGTCCGCAAGGTCACCATCGCCGTGCCGAATGTGGCGCCGGTGGCGGGTTTCGCGGTGGCGAAGGATGGGTTGTCGGTGTCGGTGGACGGGTCGGACTCGTCGGATGCTGATGGGTCGGTGGAGTCGTATGCGTGGGACTTCGGTGACGGG
>NZ_WNJU01000007.1:0-13728 GCF_024433585.1 Aeromicrobium sp. 636 | reverse complement strand
GCCGAATGTGGCGCCGGTGGCGGGTTTCGCGGTGGCGAAGGATGGGTTGTCGGTGTCGGTGGACGGGTCGGACTCGTCGGATGCTGATGGGTCGGTGGAGTCGTATGCGTGGGACTTCGGTGACGGGGCTTCGGGCTCGGGCCGGACGGCGTCGCACACTTATGGCGCGGCGGGCACGTACGAGATTCGTCTGACGGTTCGTGATGACGATGGCGCGACGGGCTCGGTGACGAAGTCGGTGTCGGTCGTGGTGCCTCCGGCGGAGGACGAGTTGGCGGCTGATGCGTTCGGTCGCACGGTCTCCGGCGGGTGGGGCACGGCCGATCGTGGCGGTGCCTGGTCGGTGTCCGGTGGCGCGGCGGCGTTCTCGGTCAGTGGCGCAGCCGGTCACATCTCGCTGGCTCCGTCGCACACTCGTGAGGCGCGGTTGGGGTCGGTGTCGACCGAGAACTCCGTCTCGACGGCGGTGTACTCGGTGGACCAGGCCTCGGCGGGTGGCACGTTGAGTTTGACGGCTCTGGGTCGTGTGATCGGCAGCAACGAGTACGCGGCCAGGATCCGGTTGGAGCCCTCGGGCGTGGTCCGGTTGCAGTTGTTGCGCAACCAGACCGAGCTCGGTGGCGGCAGCGTGGTGATCGCGAACGACTACACGCCGGGGACGAAGCTGAACGTGAAGGTGTCGGTGCGCGGCACGAGCCCGACGACGTTGGGTGCGAAGGCGTGGTTCGCCGGGTCGGCCGAGCCGGCCAACTGGCAGCTGACGGCAACCGACTCGACCGCCGGCCTGCAGGCCGCTGGTGTGGTCGGGGTCCGGGCGGCGCTCAGCTCGGTCTCGACGGTCCCCACGACCCGCTTCAACTTCGACTCCTACCGCGTCGTGAGCGGGAACGCCCCAGCGCCGAATGTGGCGCCGGTGGCGGGTTTCGCGGTGGCGAAGGATGGGTTGTCGGTGTCGGTGGACGGGTCGGACTCGTCGGATGCTGATGGGTCGGTGGAGTCGTATGCGTGGGACTTCGGTGACGGGGCTTCGGGCTCGGGCCGGACGGCGTCGCACACTTATGGCGCGGCGGGCACGTACGAGATTCGTCTGACGGTTCGTGATGACGATGGCGCGACGGGCTCGGTGACGAAGTCGGTGTCGGTCGTGGTGCCTCCGGCGGAGGACGAGTTGGCGGCTGATGCGTTCGGTCGCACGGTCTCCGGCGGGTGGGGCACGGCCGATCGTGGCGGTGCCTGGTCGGTGTCCGGTGGCGCGGCGGCGTTCTCGGTCAGTGGCGCAGCCGGTCACATCTCGCTGGCTCCGTCGCACACTCGTGAGGCGCGGTTGGGGTCGGTGTCGACCGAGAACTCCGTCTCGACGGCGGTGTACTCGGTGGACCAGGCCTCGGCGGGTGGCACGTTGAGTTTGACGGCTCTGGGTCGTGTGATCGGCAGCAACGAGTACGCGGCCAGGATCCGGTTGGAGCCCTCGGGCGTGGTCCGGTTGCAGTTGTTGCGCAACCAGACCGAGCTCGGTGGCGGCAGCGTGGTGATCGCGAACGACTACACGCCGGGGACGAAGCTGAACGTGAAGGTGTCGGTGCGCGGCACGAGCCCGACGACGTTGGGTGCGAAGGCGTGGTTCGCCGGGTCGGCCGAGCCGGCCAACTGGCAGCTGACGGCAACCGACTCGACAGCCGGCCTGCAGGCCGCTGGTGTGGTCGGGGTCCGGGCGGCGCTCAGCTCGGTCTCGACGGTCCCCACGACCCGCTTCAACTTCGACTCCTACCGCGTGACGCGCTGAGCGACCTCAGCTGAGGGCGGGGTCGAGCTTGCCGCCATGGCGGCGGGCCGATCGCCGCGTCAGGGAGTACGCCGCGAGGGCCCACACCAGGGTCATGGTGTGGAACGAGGTCTGGACCGGGCTGAACGCGGCGTCCCACAACCCCAGGATGGTCAGCAGGCAGGCGACGGATGATGCGGTGCTCGTGGCGATCCCGTCGATCAGGGCGCGCACGGCGATCGCCATCAGCACGACGATGAGCAGCGCCCCCAACGGGCCGAACCAGATCCAGAAGTCAGCGATGACCGAGTGCAGCTCGAATCGGCCGCCGAAGAGGAAGCGCTCGACGTAGCCGTTGTTCGGGTCGTAGTTCAGCGTGCTCATGCCGGTCTTCGCCAGCCAGACGTCGTTGGCGGTCGGGATCGCCCCCGGGCCCAGTCCTCGCGGCTGGTGCTCGATGAGGGCGGTGGACGCCCCCAGCTCCGGTCGCCCACCCGTCAGCAGGGAGCCGGAGGCGTCGAGCTGGGTCTGGGTCCGCTGAGCGGCGCTGTCGCCCAGGACGCCGTCCAGGATCAGGGCCTGGAACAGGTTGTAGCCGCCGATGACGCCCACGGCGAGGGCCGCGAGCAACGCCCCCCGGTTCAGGGCTGCACCGTTGCGTCGTGCTGCCTGCAAGGTCACGAGGGCGGCTGCCAACAGCAGGAAGGCCGTCATCGATCGGGAGTCGCTGCCGGCTGATACGGCGGCCATCGCGAGGAGCGCGCCGATCTCGAGCAGCCGTGACCCCACGACCATGGCCACGCCCAGCAGGGTGATGGTGACCGGGAGGGCCCAGGAGTACTTCCACGGGTTGACCGGGTTCGCACCGTTGATGACGACGTGCGTCAACGCCCCCAGGCCGAAGGCCAGCACGGTCCACGGGATGCCGATGATGGTCAGCGCCCAGAACAGCAGACCGCCGCATGCCACGAGCGCCACGGCGATCATCACCTGCACCAGGAGGTTGCGCGGGTCGTACCGGTTGCCGTCGTTGAACATCGCCACCATGAGGCCCCAGACGACGGCACAGACACCGAGGACGAGAACCTTGCGCAGCAGGGGGTTGCGCACCATGTGGGGGAGCCACAGGGGGAGCAGGACGGCCGCCATGACGAGCCCCGGTGTCAGCCCCGGCAACAGGACCTCGCGTCGGATGCCCACGGCGAACGCGGAGGCCGCGGCCATCACGACGGTCAGACTCGACCACTCCGGGGATGGCTCGACCGTGCGATTCACGCCGGCTCCCTCCGGTATGTTGCACCTACGCTCCGCGGATTGCCGCTGGGGTCACCGCTCATTCGACGCGCGAGGTTCCAGATGAGGCAGTCGCGACCACGGTACCGCGTGGCCGTCGTCCTGGGGCACGATCAGGACGTCGAGAGCTGGCGCCTGCGCCATCGCGCCGGCGAGGTCGCGGACGGCACTCCCTACGGCTACGACGCCGCCGACGAGGTGTTCGAGATGCGCTGGTCCGTGGCGCACGCCGAGAGGCCCGTCGTGAGGCGGATCCGCGCGCGACTGGTCTCCGCGCTGGGCTTCGACCTGGTCCATGCATGGCGGAACCGCCGGCTGATCCGATGGGCCGACGTGGTGTGGACCCACACCGAGCGCGAGCACCTCGCGGTGGCCGCCGTCCAGGCGCTCCGTCCTCGGCGCCGCACGCCGGTGCTCGCCCAGTCCGTGTGGCTGTGGGACCGGTGGCCGACGTGGGGAGCGACCCGGCGGGCACTGGTGGCGAGGTTGCTGCGCACCCATCCGGTCGAGTGCACCCACAGTCGTGTCAACCGCGAGATCTCCGCCGCGACGGTGCCCGGCCGCCGCGTGATCGTGCTGCCCTTCGGCACGACGGTCCCGGCCCTCGACCCGTCTTCGGCCGGTGCGCCCGGCGACCGAAGCGGCCGGCCGCTGGTGCTGGCGCTGGGCAACGACGTCGATCGCGACTGGGACCTCTTCCTGGCCGTGACGGAGCAGCTGCCCGAGCTGGACTTCCGGATCGCCTGTCATCGCCGGTCCATCCGGGAGATGCCGTGGCCGGCGCACGTCTCGTGCGGGCCTGCGGCGTCACGGGCGGAGGTGGACGAGCTCTTCGGCGACGCCGCCGTCGTGGCCGTGCCGCTGAGGCCCAATCGCCACGCCTCCGGGGCCACGACCTGCATTGAGGCCACCGGGGCCGGACGCCCCGTCGTGGCGACGGCGACCGGTGGGATCGAGGACTACCTCCCGCCCGAGACCGACCTGGTGACGGTGGGTGACGTCGACGGCTGGGTCCGCGCCCTGCGCGAGGTCGTCGGCTCACCGGCAACGGTCGACGCCCGATTCGTGCTGCGCCACGGGCTGACGCAGCGGGACTACGTGGCCCGGTACGTCGCGCTCACGTGGGATCTCCTGGGGGTCGCTCCCGCCGATGACGGCGTCTCGCAGTTCCGGTCGGCCGGCGACCAGTGGCCTCAGGCAGCCGTCGAGTAGAGCCGGTCGCGGTGGCGTCGGATGTAGATCGCGAACGGGATGATCTGGCACACGATGACCGCCAACACGCTGCTGAGCGGGGGACCCTCGACACCGAGCAGCACCGTGAGCACGATGCTCAGCGCCAGGCTCGAGGCCGCCATCGTCAGCGCGGGGACGACCTGGAAGCGGATGCCGGGCTTGTCCATGATGAACATGCCCAGCGGGTAGAGGATCGCGGTGCAGGTCACCATCGCGCCGAACGCCAGCACCGTCGTGCCCGAGACGGTCACCTCGTCGTTGGTGATGAAGCCGAACAACGGTTCCCGCACGAGCCACACGAGGCCGGTCGCCACGACGATGCCGGAGGCGAAGACGGCCGACAGCAGTCCGGGTCCGCGGTGGATCGTCCCTCGCTCGCGATCGCGGGCGAACTTCGGCCACAGCGCCACGCCCGCGGCACCGACCAGCCCGTTGAGCGCGAAGAAGACCTGGGCGGCGACGCTGTACTCCGCGACGTCATGGGCGGTCCCGAACTGCGCCAGCACGTAGCGCTGGGAGCCCAGCGCGATGGGCGCGGACAGCAGTTGTGCCAGCATCGGCCAGCCCACGTCCATGACCCGGGTGCCCGGTGCCTGACGTAGGCGCGGCAGCCGTCGGATCGTCCGGGGCACGAGAGGCGACGTCATGCGCGAGGTCACCGCCAGGCCGATGACGCCGACCGTGAAGGAGGCGATGAACGACGTCATCGCCAGTTGCGCGGCGAAGTGCGCGTCGTCGATGTTCAGGACCAGCCACACGAGACCGAAGTTCAGAGGTGAGATGAGGCCCTGCAGCAGGATCACGACGTGGTTCTTGCGCAGTCCCAGCATGATCCGCACCCACAGGCCGACCGGGACACCGCAGGCGAACACGCTGAGCGACAGGAAGGCCCCGAGGTCGGCGCCGTCGAGGCGTCCCGCGTCGCCGAGGATGCGTGTCCACCCGCCCGTCAGCAGCAGCAGCGTGTTCACGAGCTGGGCGACGGCGGCGAAGCCGACCAGGATGCGCCCGACCGAGGTGACCTGCGCGAGGACGAGTGGATCGGTCCGTGGGTCGTCGCTCGCGGCCACGCTGTTGACGACGACGGCTCCGGCGCCGAGATCGGTGAAGGACAGCAGGGCGGGGAAGGCCACGAGGAGTGCGTACAGCGTGTAGTGCTCGACGCCGACCGTGCCCAGGATGAGACGTGCGGTCAGGACCCCGAAGACCAAGGAGGTCGACATGGTCGCCAACCTCGCGAGCAGCGCGTAGACCGAGTTCACGGCGTGGTCAGGCCTTTCGCCGGCCGCTGAAGCGGCCCCGCTGGGACTGTCCCTCAGCGAGCCGCCGCGCGAGGGCGAGGTATCCGTCGGTCACCGCGTCCCACGAGTAGGTGGACGCGACCCGCGAGCGCACGGCGTCGGCGTGCTCCACCGCGGCGGTGACGTCCTGCTCGGTCTCGACGACGCGACGTGCGACGTCGTCGGCCGTCCGGAAGGCGCGCGATCCGGCGCCGAGGGACTCGGCGTTGAAGCTGACGTCGTAGGCGGTGACGGGGGTGCCCGCCCCGATCGCCCGCAACAGCGAGGGGTTCGTGCCGCCCACACTGTGGCCGTGCAGGTACGACGCGGCGTTCGCGTACAGGGCGTCGAGGAGGTCCTGGTCCCAGACGCCCCCGACCAGCCGGATCCGCGGATCATCGCCGGCGGCCTGCTCGATCTCCGCGGTGTACGCGTCGGCATAGGGCGCCGAGCCGACCACGACCAAGGGCAGCTCGGCGTCGCTGGCCCGGTAGCCGCGGACGATCTCGAGCACGTGGTTCTCGGGCTCGAACCGTGCGACGACGAGGTGATAGCCGCGATCGGTCAGACCGAGCTCGGCGAGGCGATCGGTGTGGCGGTCGACGAGGATCGGTGCCCCGTAGACCAACAGCTCGGACGAGGCGCCGAACTCGTCGGTGTAGTAGTCGGCGATGCCCCGGGCGTCCGCGATGAGGGCGTCGGCCCACCGCACGGACAGAGCCTCGGCCGTCCGGTAGTAGCGGCGCCCGGCGCCGCCCCACTTCGCCCGCTTCCACTCCAGACCGTCGACGTGCACCGCCGTCGGGAGCCGGCGCAACCGCAGCACCGGCAGGAACACGGCGTTGGCCGCGTTGAAGACGAAGGCCGCGTCGTAGCGTCGGCGACTGAACAGCACGTGGAACACCGACAGGAACGTGTGGCTGAGCGTCTCCAGGGCCTTCTTGGGCGCGGCCGGCAGGTGCACGAGCGTCATGCCCAGGTGCTCGGCCGGCTTGCCCTCCGCGCCGCGACAGTAGACGGTGACGTCGTGGCCGCGTTCGGCCAGGCGGCGGCCGATCTCCTCGATCGCGGTCTCGAAGCCGCCGTATCTGGCCGGCACGCCGCGCGTGCCGAGCATGACGATGCGCATCAGGTGGGTTCCGCGTCGTACGTGCGCAGCTCTCGCCACCACTTGACGAGCGCGAGGGCCAACATCGCCGCCGCCGCGACGAACAGGAGGGTCCAGACGATGCGGAAGGCGACGGGGAACCCCAGCAGGACGAAGACCCAGCAGATGAATCCGTAGTCCGTGGGCAGGATCAGGAAGCGGCGCAGGGGGTGTTCCGCGGCCGGGTCCTGCTGCACCGGGGCGGCAGGACGCAGGGTGGGCATCAGGATGAGGCCGAAGTAGGTGGCGCCGGCGACCACCGTGAAGCCGACCGGCACGAGCAGCCACGCGTTCGACGGCAGGTCGACGAAGCGGTACCAGTGGATCAGCACGGCGAGGTGCAGGGTGAGGGACTTGAAGCAGTCCACCGTGTGATCGAGCCACTCGCCGGACTTGCTGCCACCGCCGCGCAGACGCGCCAACTGCCCGTCCACGGAATCCATGACGTAACCGCCGGCGAGCAGCACTGCGACGAGGATCCCCACCCACCACGTGGGAGGGACGAGGGCGATCAAGGCGATCCCGGTCGCCGAGAGCGTCGCGCTCACCGCGGTGGCCTGGTTGGGTGTCATGCCGTGGGCGTTCATCCACGCGGCCACGTAACGACCCGCGGGACGGTTGACGTGACGCGAATAGGCCGCGGTGCCGCGAGCCGGCTTCTGCGCGGACCGGAGGGCCTCGAGCCCGGAACGGAAGTCCAGCTGCGTCACCTGATGTCGGCCTAACTAGATGGGTGCGGGGCCCTGTCAGCCTAGTGGAGCCGTGCTGCCCGTGGTGGGGGTTCTTGTCGCTCGGACGATCGACGGCCGGTGGCGGCCGCGTGTTCGCATCGGCCAAGGAGTCGCGACGACGGACTGGGCCGCGGACCCACCGCGTAGTCTTGACAGGTCATGGTCCAGCCTCAGTTGTCCGCGGCCGTCGCCGCCGAACCGCACCTCGCCGCCTTCGTCTCCGACCTCCGTGACGGTGACGGTGGCTCGCAGCTGACCGCGCCTCCCGCCCTGCACCCGTTCGTCGCCGCAGCGTTGGCCGACGGCCCGGGCGTGACCGTCGCGGTCACGGCCACCGAGCGTGAGGCGGACGACCTCACCCGCGCCGTCGCGGCCCTGATCGGACCCGACGCCGTCGCGACGTTCCCGGCGTGGGAGACCCTGCCGCACGAGCGCCTGTCGCCGCGCTCGGACACCGTCGGTCGCCGCCTCGCCGTGCTGCGGCGCGTCGTCCACGGCGGTGAGGACCGGCCGAAGGTCGTCGTCGCTCCCGTCCGCTCGATCCTGCAGCCGCAGATGAAGGGGCTGGCCGATCTCGAGCCGGTCGAGCTGGTCGCGGGCCAGGACGTGGAGCTCGATGACGTCGTCCGGCGGCTCGCGGCGGCGGCCTACACGCGGGTCGACCTGGTCGAGCGCCGCGGCGAGTTCGCGGTACGCGGCGGCATCGTCGACGTGTTCCCGCCCACCGAGGACCACCCGCTGCGCGTCGAGTTCTGGGGCGACACCGTCGAGGAGGTCCGTCGATTCGCGGTGGCCGACCAGCGCACCCTCGAGCCGGTCGACCGGCTGTGGGCGCCGCCGTGCCGCGAGATGCTGCTGACCGACGAGGTCCGCGCCACGGCCGCACGGTACGCCCAGACCCACCCCTCGATGGCCGAGCTGTTCACGAAGCTGGCCGAGGGGCACGCGGTCGAGGGCATGGAGTCGCTGGCTCCCGTGCTCGCGGGCGAGATGGAGCTGTTCGTCGACCTGCTGCCCCCGGGCTCGACGGTCGTGACGAACGACCCCGAGCGGATCCGCGCCCGGGCGGCGGACCTCTTCGCGACGAGCGAGGAGTTCCTGGCCGCGTCGTGGGCCACGGCCGCCGACGGTGGCGAGAGCCCGATCGACGTCGGAGCGGCGGCGTTCCACGAGCTCGACGACGTCCGTCAGCACGTGGCGAAGCTCGGCCTCGGCTGGGGCGAGGTCTCGCCGTTCGCCCTCGACGAGTCGCACACGGTCGCCGCCGAGCCCGCTCCGCAGTACCGGGGCGAGATCGACGCCGCCCTGTCCGACATGCTGGCCTGGCGCGGCCAGAAGCGGCACATCGTGATCGTCGCCCCCGCCCACGGCCAGGCGCAGCGTGCCGTCGAATGGCTCGCCGAGCACGACGTCCCCGCCACGATCGTCGATCACGCCGACGGGCCGGGAGGCCCCGAGCAGCAGGTCGTCCAGGTCATCTGTGCCGACCTCGTCCACGGCTTCGTGTCGGAGTCCCTGGGGCTCGTGCTGCTGACGCTCGAGGACCTCGTCGGCCAGCGCGCCCCCGAGCGCACGCAGCGGTCGATGCCCGCGCGTCGCCGCCGGCAGATCGACCCGCTCGAGCTCAAGCCCGGCGACGCGGTCGTGCACGAGCAGCACGGCGTCGCGCGCTACGTCGAGCTGGTCAACCGCGTCGTGCACGGGGCCGCCCGCGAGTACCTCGTGCTGGAGTATGCGCCCAGCAAGCGGGGGCAGCCGCCGGACCGGCTGTTCGTGCCGATGGACCAGCTCGACCAGGTCAGCCGGTACGTCGGCGGCGAGGCGCCCTCGCTCGACCGCCTCGGCGGCGGTGACTGGACCAACCGCAAGAACCGCGCTCGCAAGGCCGTGCGCCAGATCGCCGACGAGCTGATCAAGCTCTACGCGGCCCGGCAGTCCACGAAGGGTCACGCCTTCGGGCCGGACACGCCCTGGCAGGCCGAGCTCGAGGACGCGTTCGCGCACGTCGAGACGCCCGACCAGCTGTCCACCATCGACGAGGTCAAGCGCGACATGGAGCGTGTCGTCCCGATGGACCGCCTGGTGTGCGGTGACGTCGGCTACGGCAAGACCGAGATCGCGGTGCGCGCGGCGTTCAAGGCGATCCAGGACGGCAAGCAGGTCATCCTGCTCGTCCCGACCACGTTGCTGGTGCAGCAGCACTACGCGACGTTCGCCGAGCGCTTCGGACAGTTCCCCGTCACGATCCGGCCCCTGTCGCGGTTCCAGACCGAGAAGGAGTCCAAGGCCACGCTCGAGGGCTTGGCGGACGGCTCGATCGACATGGTCATCGGCACGCACCGACTGCTGCAGCCGGGCGTCAGGATCAAGGACCTCGGCCTGGTCATCATCGACGAGGAGCAGCGGTTCGGCGTCGAGCACAAGGAGGCGCTCAAGCACCTGCGTGCCGCCGTCGACGTCCTGAGCATGTCCGCCACGCCGATCCCGCGCACGCTCGAGATGGCCGTCACGGGCATCCGCGAGATGAGCACGATCGCGACACCGCCGGAGGAGCGTCACCCGGTCCTGTCCTTCGTCGGGCCGTACGAGGACCAGCAGGTGATCGCCGCCATCCGGCGCGAGTTGCTGCGCGAGGGCCAGGTGTTCTACCTGCACAACCGGGTGCAGAGCATGGAGAAGACCGCGGCGCGCATCCGCGAGCTCGTGCCCGAGGCCCGCGTGGCCGTGGCCCACGGCAAGATGGGCGAGCACCAGCTCGAGGAGGTCATGGTCGACTTCTGGGAGAAGCGCTTCGACGTCCTGGTCTGCACCACGATCGTCGAGTCGGGCCTGGACGTCTCGAACGCCAACACGATGATCATCGAGCGCGCGGACACCCTCGGCCTGTCGCAGCTACACCAGCTGCGCGGGCGCGTCGGCCGTGGCCGCGACCGTGCCTACGCGTACTTCCTCTACCCGCCGGACAAGCCGCTCACCGAGACGGCCCACGACCGGCTCGTCACCATCGCCCAGCACTCGGAGCTCGGCGGCGGCATGGCCGTGGCCATGAAGGACCTCGAGATCCGCGGTGCGGGCAATCTGCTCGGCGGCGAGCAGTCCGGTCACATCGCCGACGTCGGCTTCGACCTGTACATCCGGCTCGTGGGCGAGGCGGTCGCGGAGTTCCGCGGCGACGCGGCCCCCGAGAAGGAGGTCAAGCTCGAGTTGCCGATCGAGGCGCACCTGCCGCACGACTACGTGCCCAGCGAGCGGTTGCGGCTCGAGATGTACAAGCGGCTGGCCGACGTGCGGGCGACCGCCGACATCGAGGAGCTGCGCACCGAGCTGGCGGACCGCTACGGCCCTCCGCCCGAGCCGGTCGAGACCCTGCTGCAGGTGGCGGCGCTGCGCGTCAAGGTGCGCGCCGCGGGCCTGACCGAGGTGACCTCGGCGGGGTCCAACATCCGGTTCACGCCGGTCACCCTCTCGGAGTCGGCGAAGCTGCGGATCAACCGGATCTACCCGAAGAGCCTCTACAAGGAGGCGGTCAAGGTCCTGCTCGTGCCGGCGCCGCGCAAGGAGGGCATCGGCGGTGCGCCCCTGCGCGGGCGGGAGCTGCTCGAATGGGCCGGCCGGGTCGTCGACGCGATCACGGGCTGACCGCCGGTTGCTCGGTGTGGCCCCCGCGTCCATTGGGTGGAAAGCCCACCATCGCGGGCCGATTCTGGTTACCGTCAGGTAGTGAGCGTCATGGAGCAGGAGCCGTCGCCGGCCGAGGGCCGACCGCGCTGGCGGCGTACCGGCAGGAGTCTGCTGACGGTTCTGGTGATCGTGGTCGTGCTGGCCGTGGCCGCGGCGCTGGGTGCCGACTTCTGGCTCCGCCGTCATCTCGGTGGGCAGATGGAGGCGCTTCCCGCGGCGATGCCGGTGGGGGAGCGGCCCCAGAGCACGCCGGACGACTCGATCAACATCCTGCTGCTCGGCAGCGACAAGAGGGTGGACGGATCGGTCGCCGGCCAGCGCAGCGACACCATGATGGTCATCCACATCCCGGCCGATCGGAAGTCGGTCAGCCTCGTCAGCATCCCGCGCGACTCGTGGGTGCAGGTACCCGGGCACGGCCCGGCGAAGATCAACGCCGCGTTCTCCTGGGGCGGTCCGGCGCTGTCGGTCGCGACCGTCGAGAAGCTCACCGATGTCCGCATGGACCACGTCGCGGTGATCGACTGGGAGGGCTTCAAGCGGGTGACCGACCTGCTCGGCGGCGTCACCGTGACCATCCCGAAGACGGTCAAGGACGGCTACTCCGGACGGACGTGGGAGGCGGGCACGTACGAGATGGACGGCAAGACGGCGCTGGCCTACGTGCGCCAGCGTGCCGGGCTCGCCGGCGGTGACCTGGACCGGATCAAGCGGCAGCAGGCGTTCCTGCGCTCCTTGGCCGGCAAGACCTTGTCGCGTCCGACGTTCACCGATCCCCGCCTGCTCTACAAGGTGCTCGACGCGGTGACTGCCAACCTCGGGGTCGACGAGGGATGGACGGCCTCCGACATGCGCAACCTGGCCTGGTCGCTGCGATCGGTCCGGTCCCAGGACATCTCCTTCACCGTGGTCCCGCTCAAGTCCCTCGGGATGGAGGGCGCCCAGAGCGTGGTCTATCTCGACCGCCCCGAGGGCGAGGAGTTGTGGCAGGCGCTTCGCGAGGACCGACTCTCGGCGTGGATCGGTGAGACCGGTACGGGTCTGGCTGATGTGGTCGACTGAACGGGCCCGGTACTGTGGCGCCATGTCGAAGACCCGCTTGGCCGTTCTCGGGCTCGCCGCGCTGCTGTTGGCTGGCTGCGGTCCCGTCCATCCCGGTGCTGCCGCCGTCGTCGGCGACACCCGGATTCCCATGTCCGACGTCGACGATGTCGCGAGCGTCTACTGCGTCGCCTCGAAGCAGCAGGCCCAGCAGGGCGGTGCCGGCAGCGTGGACAGCGCGGCCCTGCGTCGCCAGTCGCTGGCGGATCTGCTCGTCGGCGAGATCGCCGACCAGATCGCGCAGGAGCGTGACCTCACCATCGAGGTCCCCGCACTCACGGCCGAGGACAAGGCGCAGTTGGAGCAGATGTTCGGCGACCAGGTCGACGAGGCCGTGAAGCTCGTCGAGCGCAACCAGCGCACCAGCGCGATCGCCCTCGAGCTGGGACGCGAAGCCGCTCCCGCGGGAACCGACGAGGAGCAGCTGGTCCAGGCCGGCCAGCAGTTGCTCGCCCAGCAGATCGCCGAGTTCGACGTCTCGGTCGATCCCCGGTTCGGTCTGGACGAGACGATCCAGCAGGTCTCGGAGTCCGGCTCCCTGTCGGTCCCGGGCGGCGAGCTCGACGCCACGGCCATCGAGGATCGGCCCCAGGCCCTGCAGTGCACCTGACGTGAGCCAGGAGTTCGATCGCCTCGTCGAGGTCATGCGGCGGTTGCGGGCGGAGTGCCCGTGGACCCGCGAGCAGACCCACGAGTCCTTGCGTCGCTACGTGATCGAGGAGGCCTACGAGACGGCCGAGGCGATCGACCTGGCCGACTCGGAGCACCTGCGCGAGGAGCTGGGCGACCTGCTCATGCAGGTCGTGATCCACGCGGCGATCGCCGAGTCCGACGGCGAGGGCTGGACGACCGACGACGTCGTGCGGGGGATCGCCGACAAGCTCATCCATCGCAGTCCCCACGTCTTCGGGGACGTCACCGTCTCGTCGGCCGCCGAGGTCGACGCCAACTGGCAGCGACTCAAGGGTGAGCGCAAGCAGCGCCGTCACCCGCTCGAGGGCATCCCCGCCGACCTGCCCGCGCTGATGGCGGCCGACAAGGTGCTGGGCCGGGTCGACGCCCCGGTCGAGGGCGACGACCTCGGGGCGCGGCTGCTGCGCCTCGTCGCGGAGGCCCGCGCCGCGGGCGTCGATCCCGAGGCCGAGCTGCGCGCGGCCACGCGTCGCCACGCCGACCGCGCCTGAACCCGGGCGCGGGGCCGCCCTGTCCTCAGCCGAGCGCGGAGCTGAACGAGCCGACGACCCGCACCCCGGCGGGTTGGCCCGTCACCCGTGCGACGCGCGCGGGCAGGGACCGAGCCACCGGGGAGGTGGCGAGCCTCCCGAGCAGGCCGGTGGCGTTGATCGGCACTCCCTCCACGACGGTGGAGTTGCGGTCTTGTCCGGTGGCGTTGCGGAAGGTGGTGAGGGTGGGGAAGGATTCGGTGCCTTTCTTGCCGTTGGCCCAGCAGGCGAAGCGTTCGGGGTTCTTGGGTGAGGTGCGGTGGTAGGCGTTGCCGTT
>NZ_WNJU01000006.1:0-48898 GCF_024433585.1 Aeromicrobium sp. 636 | reverse complement strand
CCGGGTCGGTCACGATGTAGCGCTACGTTTTCCGCGGCCAGTCTCCGGCCCTCTCACGAGTGCCTGGCGTTAACCGCTTCGGTCTGCGCTTCGCTGCGCCGTTCGGTGCAACAAGAAGAACATTACATGACCCCCTGAGGGGGGTGCAAACCACCCCCCCTCAGTGCGTCTCAGAGCAGCGCGCGGCTGATCGGGTCGATGGCGAAATACACCACGAAAAGCAGGGCAATCAGCCACAGCAGCAGGTGCACCTGACGGGCCTTGCCCATCGCCACCTTGAGCACGACGTACGCCAGGAAGCCCGCGCCGATGCCGGCGGTGATCGAGTACGTGAAGGGCATGACGGCGATCGTCAGGAAGGCCGGGATCGCGATCTCGGCGTCCGTCCAGTCGATCCCCGTGACCTGGGTCATCATCAGGAAGCCCACGAGGACGAGAGCTGCCACCGCCGCCTCGTTCGGGATGATCTGCACGATCGGCGTGAAGACGGTCGCCAGCAGGAAGCACAGGCCGGTGACGACGCTGGCCAGGCCCGTGCGGGCGCCGTCGGCCACGCCGGCGGTCGACTCGACGTACGAGGTGTTGCTGGAGACGCCGGCAGCGCCACCCACGGCGGCTGCCACGGAGTCGACGATGAGGATCCGCTGCGTTCCCTCGGGAGCGCCGTCCTTGTCGTTCAGGCCGGCCTCGGCGCCGACGGCGGTCATGGTCCCCATCGTGTCGAAGAAGTCGGCCAGCATCAGGGTGAAGACCAACAGGATCGCGGCGACCGCGCCCACCCGCTCGAACGAGCCGAACAGGTTGAACTCACCCAGCAGCGACAGGTCGGGCTTCGAGACCAGCTTGTCCGGCCACGCCGGCACGTTGAGGTTCCAGCCCTTGGAGGTCGGGTCGCCGTTGGCGCCCGGGGTGTCGGTGATCGCCTGGACGATGATCGCGACGATGGTCGTGACGACGATGCCGATGAGGATCGCGCCGGGCACCCGCCGGGCGTGCAGGCTGATCATCAACAGCAGGCCGAAGCAGAAGACCAGGACCGGCCACCCGGACAGCTCGCCACCGATGCCCATGCCGATCGGCGGGGACGCGTTGCCCGTGGCGCGCACGAAGCCGGCGTCGATGAGGCCGATCAACGTCAGGAACAGGCCGATGCCGACGGCGATCGCCGTCTTCAACTGCGCGGGCACCGCGTCGAACACGGCCTTGCGGAAGCCGGTCAGCACCAGCACGAGGATCACGATGCCCTCGAGGATGACCAGGCCCATCGCGTCGGCCCACGTCATCTGGGTCGCGACCGAGAAGGCGACGAAGGCGTTGAGGCCGAGGCCGGTGGCCAAGGCGAGGGGGAAGTTCGCGACGACCCCCATGAGGATCGTCAACAGTCCGGCGACCAGCGCCGTACACGCCGCGATCGTGGCGAATCCCGAGCCCGGCTCGGAGCCGCCTCCGAGGAACTTGCCGTCCGCGTCCGCGACACCACTGAGGATGATCGGGTTGAGGACGATGATGTAGGCCATCGTGAGGAAGGTCACGACTCCGCCGCGTACCTCCTGGCCGAACGATGAACCGCGCTGGGAGATCTTGAAGTAACGATCGAGGGTAGTCAACACGTCTGGCGATTCTGCCAAAGCCTGCAATTCCGCGGTTCATCGGGGTTCTCAGGAAGTTCTCGGGCGGCCCTCGGCGAACAGACAGGTACGCTCGCCAGACTGTTCGGCGTACGCCATCTAGAGGAAACGAGAACCCCACCCATGCGGAACCTGAAGGCCCTCCCCGTCGTCCTGCTGCTGGCCGCGGCCCCCTTGGCCGCCTGCAGCTCGAGCGACGACGACAAGGACGACGCGAAGAAGGCGGACTGCACCGAATACCCGTCCGGCACGTCCAGCGAGGCCGTGAAGGTCAGCGGCGAGTTCGGCAAGCCCGGCCCGAAGGCGACGTTCACGACGCCGCTCACCGTCAAGGCCGACGATCTGCAGCGCACCGTCGTCGACGAGGGCAAGGGCGACGACACGGCCGAGGGTGAGCAGGTCGAGGCCGTCATCACGGTCTTCAACGGGCGCACGGGCAAGCAGGCGCTCAGCGAGCAGGCCACGCTGACCGCCGGCGACGACAAGACGTTCGAGGCGTTCCGCGCCGGCATCGAGTGCGTGCCCGTCGGCTCGCGGGTCGTCACCACCGTCGTGGCCTCCGACGTCTACGGCGACCAGGGCTACCCCGACCTCGACATCAAGGCCGATGACTCGTTGGTGGTCGTGACCGACGTCGTGGACGTGCGCGAGGAGGTCAAGGCCAAGGAGTGGAAGAAGGACGTCCCGGAGGTCTCCCTGGAGGGCGACGAGCCGCAGGTCACCCTGCCCACGACCGCTCCCCCGAAGGACGTCCTGGTCAAGGTGCTGAAGGAGGGGGACGGCAAGAAGGTGAAGGCCGGCGACGTCCTCACCGTCAACTACCAGGGACGCACCTGGGAGGACAACGGCAAGGTCTTCCAGCAGACCTTCGGCAAGGACGGGCAGCCGGCGCAGCTGAGCACCGACCAGGTCGTGCAGGGCTTCAAGGCCGGGCTGATCGGACAGAAGGTCGGCTCGACCGTCCTCATCACGATGCCGCCGGAGTACGGCTTCGGCGCCGAGGCCTCGAAGGAGAACCCGCTCGCGGGCAAGTCCGTGGTGTTCGTCGTCGAGATCGTCTCGATCGACTCGTGACCGCGTCGCGGCGTCAGAAGAACCCTTCTGGCGCCGCGACCATCGAGTCGGAACCCCGGAACGGCTCCGCCGCCGCCGCGATCTGCCCCAGCAGCGCCGTCCACCAGGCCTCGTCGCGCTCGGTGCGCGCCTCGTCCCACGTGTCGCCCTGACCGTCGATCCCCTCGCGCAGGATGTCGAGATGCCCGGCGTGCTGCGCGGTCTCGGAGATCAGGTGCACCAGCAGTCGGTCGAACGTGGTGTCGCCCTCCGACCACCACGGCACCGTGGCCGGAGAGTCGATCGGCAGAGTGGCGGCGGCGCGCTCGGTGTGCGCTGCGGCGGCGACGTAGAGGGAGATCACCGACTCCGCGCTCTCGTCGGCCGCCAACCACAGGTCGGCGTTGGTCGCCTCGTCCGCGTCCTTCCACGGCGTCCCGAGGTCGCAGGGGAATCCCGCACAGTCCGAGACGTACTCGAGCTCGACGAGCGCCAGGTGCTTGACCACTCCCAGCAGATTCGTCCCCGTCCGGGTCAGCGGACGCCGGGCGTCGTACTCGGAGACACCGTGCACGGCCCGCAGGACGGCGCGGCGGTCACGGCGCAGGTAGTGCAGGCACGTCTGTCGATCGATCATCGGCTCTGGCTCCACTCGGGATCGCGGCCGATGAAGCCCATGAGCCGCACCACCGCGTCCCGTTCGGGGGGCACCGGGACGGCCGGGCCGTACTGCCCGGAGTCCCGCAGCAGCTGCTCGTGTGGACGCATGCCCTCGAGGATCTGCGCGCACTCGACCGGGTCCAGTCCGGACGGGACGCCCGCCGACTCCGCCAGGTCCCACGAATGCATCAGCACGTCCGTCGTGTAGAACCGGTCGACCACGGCGTCGAGCGGATCGGTGCCCAGTTGCGGATGCGTGAAGTCCTGGGCCGCGGCGGACGACTCGAGCAGGGCCTGGATCTCGGCGGCATGGGCGTGCCACGTGCCGGCCGGATCACCGGAGTCGACCTGACGGGCCAGGTCGATCCCGCCGGCCCCCAGGAATCCCTGCGACCACGTCACCAGGTGCAGGACCACGTCACGGGCCTGCCACTGCGGAACGGGCGTGGGAGCGTCCCAGTCCCGGATGTGCTCGACCACGGCTCCGAAGCCCTCGGCGATCCGACGATGGCGATCGGCCGGCGCGCGGCCCGGTGAGACGTCCTGTGGTGCGGGCATCCTGTCCTCCTCCGACGACTGGGACCAGTCGACCGCCCGCGAGGACGGACGTCAAGCCACGACCACCACGGCGCGCGCCCTTGATCGGCTCACTCCCGCGCGAGACGGTGGGCGACGTGACCGAACTGCACGAACTGGACGCACACGACCTGGCCGCCACGATCGCGCGGGACGACGTCTCCTGCGTCGAGGTGACCCGACACTTCCTGGAGCGGGTCGAGGCCGACGAGCTCGGCGCGTTCGTCACCGTCACGCCCGAGCGCGCCCTGGCTCGCGCGGCGGACCTCGACTCGATGACCGAGCGGCCGGCGTTCGCGGGCGTCCCCACCGCCTTCAAGGACCTCACGATGACGGCCGGCGTGCCGACGTCGATGGGGTCGCGGCTGATGGCCGAGAACGTGCCGGACCACAACGCGCACGTCGTGGACCTCGTCGAGGCCGCCGGTTTCGTCAGCCTCGGCAAGACGAACACCCCCGAGTTCGGTCTCAGCTCCTACACCGACAACGACGTCGTCGGACCGGCGCGCGCCCCGGCCGACCCTCGGCTGAACGCCGGCGGCTCGAGCGGCGGCGCGGCGGCCGCCGTCGGATCCGGTCTGTTGCCGTGGGCGCCGGGCAGCGACGGAGGCGGCTCCATCCGCATCCCGGCCTCCTGCTGCGGGGTCATCGGGTTCAAGCCCTCACGAGGGCGGGTCGGAGCGGGTCCGGACTCCGCCACGTGGAACGGTCTGGCGACCGACGGCGTCCTCGCGCGCTCGGTGCGCGACGTGGCGGCCGTGCTCGACCTGCTCGCCCGGCCGGTCCCGGGCTCGTCCCGGGTCTGGCCCGCCCCGTCGGTCACGTTCGCCGAGTCGACCACCCGGGACCCCGGCCGACTCCGGATCGCCAGCTGGACCGACCCCTACCTCGACTTCGCCACGGCCTCCCCCGGCTCCGTCGCCGCCGTCGAGGCCGCTCGCGACGCGCTCGCCGCGCTGGGTCACGAGATCGTCGAGATCGCGAACCCCTGGCCCGCGGAACTGGAACAGCAGTTCAACGTGGTCTGGTCGGCCGGCATGGCCTCGGTCCCGCTGCCGGACGCGGCGATCGCGCAACTGCGGCCCACCACCCGCTACTGGTACGAGCGCGGTGGACGGGCGTCGGCTCCGGAGCTGGCGGCAGCGCTGACACACCTCGAGCTCACCACGGCGGCGGTCAACGCCTCACTGGCCGACATCGACCTGTTCCTGACCCCGACCCTCGCGCTGCCGCCCCAGCCCCACGCCTGGTTCACCGAGTCGGGCGACCCCGCCGAGGACCACCGGCGCGAGCTGCTGTTCACCCCGTACACGGCGTTGATGAACATGAGCGGCCAACCGGCGGTCAGCGTGCCGGGCCACGTGCACGAGGGCCTGCCCGTCGGTGTGATGATCGCCGGCCACGTGGGGGCCGACGCACTCGTGCTGCAGGTCGCCGATCAGTTGGTCAGTCGCGCGCGGTCATGATGATCGGATCACCCTCGGTGATCGCGATCGTGTGCTCACTGTGCGCGCCACGGGAGCCATCGGCGCTCCGGATCGTCCAACCGTCGTCGTCCATGCGGATCTCATCGGTGGAGGCCAGGAACCACGGCTCGATCGCGATGACGAGACCCGGCTTCAGCGGGAAGCCCCGACCGGCCTTGCCGTCGTTCGAGATGTGCGGGTCGCCGTGCATCGTGCGCCCGACGCCGTGTCCCCCGAACTGCGTGTTGACCGGGTAGCCGTACTCGCGGGCCGTCTCGCCGATGACCGCGCTGATGTCGCCGACCTTCTTGCCGGGCCGAGCGACCTCGATCGCACGCGCCAACGCCACCTCGGTGGCCTCGATCAGACGCAGGTCCTCGTCGCGGGGCGTGCCGACGACCCTGCTGACGGCGGAGTCGCAGACCCAGCCGTCGACCGCGACCGCGAAGTCGAAGCTGACCAGGTCGCCGTCGCGCAGCTTGTAGCGATGCGGCAGTCCGTGCAGCACGGCGTCGTTCACGCTGGTGCACAGCACGTAACCGAACGGGCCCCGGCCGAACGACGGCGCGTAGTCGATGTAGCACGACTCGGCGCCTCGATCACGGATCATCCGGTGAGCCAGGGCGTCGAGCTCGATCAGGTCCGTCCCCACGTCCGCCGTCTCGACCAAGGTGGTCAGGACATCGGCGACGAAGCGACCGGCCGGCCGCATCTCGTCGATCTGGGTGGGGGTCAGCAGCTCGATCGCCATGGACCCAGCCTACGGACTGCGGTCAGCGGCGGACCCGGAAGGTCGCGGCGTACGAGCCGCTGATCTTGCCCGGAGCGACGACACCGGCCCGGCGCTGTGACACGCCCTTGGACTTGCGCAGCTTCCACTTCCACTGCGCCGACACGTCCGCACGATCGACGCGCACCAACGCGTCGAGCCTCTCGAGCAACGAGGCGAAGGTGCCCGGCCCGGTGCCCTCCGTGCCGAAGTCGGGGCAGATGACCTCACCGTCGTCGAGCTTCATGCACTCGTCCTCGTCGCCGTCCTCTGACGCGCGCGCCGCGAAGGCGATCTGGGCCCGACCGACCGCGTTCCGACCGATCTTGAACGACTTGACGGGGCCGGTCGAGGTGCCGCGAGGACGCCCGTTGACGTACTGGCGGTAGACGGGGCGCACCTTCACCGTGCGGCCGGCCTTGACCGACGAGCCGCGGAGCTTGACCCACTTCTTGCCCGTCCAGCGCTGGGCGCCCGAGAAGCGGTAGGTGATCGCGGCGTCGCTGAGCAGGGTGAGGGTCGAACTGACCGAGGTGATGGAGGCGTCCGCCAGGTCCGTGGAGGCGATGGCGGCGACGTCGTTGCCGATGTCGGTGCTGATCTCGTCGGCGAGCTCGCCGGAGTTGGCGTAGACCTGCGAGTTCGACAGGCTGCCGGTGCGGCCGTTCGCGAGGCGGTAGCCGATCCGCCACGAGAGCTTGGCCGTGCCGATGCCCAGGTTGTCCAGGACGTCCTGCACCGCGTAGGCGGGACCGTACGCGGCACCGAACGGGGCCACGGCGGGGTCGACCACACTGCCGCGGTAGGAGCCGAGCGCCGTCCCGGCGGCGTTGCGGACGTGCGTCACGACCGGGAACCCGCGGATCAGGCCGACCTGGCCCTTGACGCCGGAGAACCCGTCCGTCGTGATCGTGCCGATCTGCCGTCCCACCTTGCCGACCTGCTTGTACGAGCCGTATGCGCCGGTGGCGTCCGGCGCCACGAGCGCGGCCGAGGCGTTGTGCATCGACAGCGACGTCGGTCCGGCGAAGTCCATCGGGTGGCCGAAGGCCCACACCGTCGAGCCGCAGATCGCGGTCACCGTGCCCACGGCGCCGGCGAACAGGTCGCCGGTCGTGTAGCCGACGGCGATGTTGCCGCCGGGCACGAGCGGCAGGTCCAGACCCGACGGGGCCGCGACGGCACCGAAGCCGCCGGCTCGCACCGAGCGAGCCGATGCGGAGTCGGCCGGGACGCGCGCCAGCGTGCGGTTCGCCAGCGCATTGGCGGCGTTGCCACCGGCGACGACCCGGACCGCCTTGAGCTGCCGCGCGGAGTGACCGGCCACCGAACTGGACGTCCGGGCCGACGCGCCGCGCAGCGCGGTGCGCTTGATCTTGAGGGAGGCCGGGGCCTTCAACCGGTCGGTGCCCAGCCGCTTCATGGCGTACGCCGGGGTGATGCCCGCGATCGCGATGTTGTCGGGCGTGAGCCCGTAGGCCACCGCTCCGATCAGGCGGCCGTCCGGCAGGTAGACGGGCGATCCCGACATGCCGGCCCAGATCCCCGCCGGCGTGGCGTCGGCCGGCGTCGACGCCCGGTCGATCCCGGCGCCCTTGAGCGAGAACAGGAGCATGTCCGTGCCACCGTCGGCCGCGCCGAGCGCGTTGTCGACCGCGCCGACGAACGTGCCCGTGAACTCGACCGGGGTCGTGCCCTTGACCACCGTCAGGCCCCGGACCACCGTCGAGTCGTCGAACGCCTCCGTCTCGGCCTTCGGGACCATCGGCTGGGTGCCGTCCGAGCAGAACGCCGCGTCCTCAGGCGCCGCGTGCGCCGCCGGCGCGACCAAGGTGGTCGCGGCGACGCCCGCGAGGACGGCGCCGGCAAGCAGGCGCAGGGACGAACGGTTCATCGGAAACCCCCGTAGACGGACACAAGTCGGATGATCGTACCGACGCGGAGGGGGCGCGCGGCGCTGATCGGCGAATCAGCCGCCGAGCGTCGTCCTGAACCGTTGCATCCCGGTGACCCAGTGGTCGGTGTCCTGCGCCTTGCGGGCGTACATCGTGCCCACCGACTCGTGCGGGAGCGCCAGCAACCGACCGGTGTCGATCGCCTCGAGCAGCACCCGGGCGGCCTCCTGCGGCGTGAGCGTCTCACCGGCGGCGGTGACCGAGGCGTGCGCCAGGCGACCCTCTGGATCCGTGACCGTCTCGCCGGCCTCGGCCATGGGCGTGGCCACGCCCATGGGGCACAGCGCGGCGACCTGGACACCCCTGTCGCCATACGTCGCGGCGAGCCACTCGGCGAAGCCGACCGCGGCGCGCTTCGTCACGGCGTAGGTGGGCGAGCCCAACTGCGTCAGCAGGCCGGCCGCCGAGGCGGTGACGGCGAAGACGCCCGGATTCTCCACGCTCCAGCGCGGGACGAGCGCGCGAGCGGCGCGGACGTGGGCCATGACGTTGACGTCCCACGACAGCGACCAGTCGAACTCGTCGGCCGCCAGCCCGAAGCCGCGGAAGACACCGGCGTTCGCGACGTAGAGGTCGATCCCGCCGAGTTCCGCGTCCGCCTTCTCGATCAGCGCCGCGATGCCGGGCTCGGCTGCCACGTCGCCGGCGATCCAGGGCTGGCCGAGACGCTCCCCGGCCTCCGCCAGGCGCTGCTCGTCGAGATCCGCGAGCAACACCCGGTCGCCCCGCTCGACGAGCGCCTCGGCGATGGCCAGGCCGATGCCGCCCGCGGCACCGGTGACGACGCAGCGCCGGCTCATCGCAGGCCCTGCCGCTTCAGCTCCGCCTTGGCCAACGAGTTCTTGTGCACCTCGTCGGGGCCGTCGGCGAACCGCAGCGTGCGGATGCCGGCGTACATCTCGGCCAACGGGAAGTCCTGGCTCAGGCCGCCGCCGCCGTGGGTCTGGATCGCCTTGTCGAGGATCCACTCCACGGTCCGCGGGGTGGCGATCTTGATCGCCTGGATCTCGGTGTGAGCACCCCGGTTGCCGACCGTGTCCATCAGCCACGCGGTCTTGAGGACGAGCAGGCGCAACTGCTCGATGCGCACCCGCGACTCGGCGATCCAGTCGCGGATGACGCCCTGGTCGGCGAGCGGCTTGCCGAACGCCGTACGGCTCTGCGCCCGCTGGCACATCAGCTCGATGGCCCGCTCGGCGATGCCGATCGAGCGCATGCAGTGGTGGATGCGTCCAGGTCCGAGGCGGGCCTGGGCGATCGCGAAGCCGTCGCCCTCGCCGGCGATGAGGTTCGTGACGGGCACGCGCACGTCGGTGAACCGCAGCTCGGCATGGCCGCCGTGGTCGCGATCGTGGTAGCCGAACACATGCATGCCGCGGACGATCTCCAGGCCCGGGGTGTCGCGCGGGACCAGGATCTGCGACTGCTGGCGGTGCCGCGCGGCCGTCGGATCGGTCTTGCCCATGACGATGAAGACCTGGGCCCGGGGGTTCATGGCCCCGGTGATCCACCACTTGCGGCCGTTGATGACGTACTCGTCACCGTCGCGCACGATCGAGGTCTCGATGTTCGTGGCGTCGCTGGACGCGACGTCGGGCTCGGTCATGGCGAAGGCCGACCGGATCTCGCCGGCGAGCAGCGGCTCGAGCCACTGCTTCTTCTGCTCGTCGGTGCCGAACTCGTTCAGCACCTCCATGTTGCCGGTGTCGGGGGCGGCGCAGTTGGTCGCCGGGGGCGCCAGCTGGATGCTGCGGCCCTGGATCTCGGCCAGCGGCGCGTACTGCAGGTTGGTCAGGCCGGCACCGCCCTCGCCGGGCAGGAACAGGTTCCACAGACCCCGCTTCTTCGCCTCGACCTTCAGGTCCTCGATCACGGCCGGGATGTCCCACACGTCGTTCGCGTAGTTGGCCTGGATCTGCTCGTGCGCGAGTGGTTCGGCCGGGTGAACGACCTCGTCCATGAAGGACTGCATGCGCGCGATGAGGTCCTGGGTCTTGTCGTCGAAGGCGAAGTCCATGGAACTCAGCCTTCCGCTACGACGTAGACGACGTCGGCGATGCACGCCGGCTTCTCGACGCCGTCGATCTCGACGACGACGGTGAGCACGATCTGCGTGCCGATCGCGATGTCCTGCGTCTCCTTGAGGGTGGCCGTGCCGCGGATCCGCGAGTCGACCGGCACCGGGTGCGGGAAGCGCACCTTGTTCGCCCCGTAGTTGACGCCCATCACGGCGCTCTTGACGGCGTAGATCTGCTGGGTGAAGACCGGGAGGAGGCTCAGCGTGAGATAGCCGTGGGCGATCGTCTTGCCGAACGGGCCCTGGGCGGCGGCCTCGGGATCGACGTGGATCCACTGGTGGTCGCCGGTGGCGTCCGCGAAGAGGTTGATCTTGTCCTGGGTGACGGTCACCCAGTCACTGGTGCCGAGCTCCTGGCCGACGGCGGCCTTGAGGTCGGCGATGGTCTCGAATTCACGGGTCATGTCGCGGGTCTCCTGACTAAGCGCTTGCTTAGCCCTCACCGTACCGCGTGATGGTCGTCACGAGCAACGACGTGCCGACATGTCTCCGCTGGACGATTGTCCCGGCGGCACGCAGGTGTGACACTCGTTACCGTGACCCCCGACGTCGGCCCACCGCGCCGTGAGCGCCCCGAGCTGAAGCCGACCCCTCAACTGCGCCCGATGCGCCTGCTGGCGACTCTCGTGACCGTGGCGCTGCTGGTCGGCGCGGGGTGGGCCGGGTGGAAGTACGTGGGCACGAACGTCGTGGCCAAGCAGCGTCAGGGCGAGATGGCCGTGGCGCTCGCCGACGACTGGAAGGGCAACCGGGAGGGCGACGCCGCCACCGACAAGCTCCGGATCGGGCAGGTCTTCGCCGTGCTGCGGGTGCCCCGCTTCGGTGACGACTTCGAGGTGCCCGTCGTGGCCGGGGTCGACGACACGGCCCTGACCTCCGGTGTCGGCTGGTTCCCCGACACCCAGCGCCCGGGCCAGCTCGGCAACTTCGCGGTGGCCGGCCACCGCGTCACCAACGGCCAGCCGTTCAAGAACTTCCCCGACCTGCGCGCCGGCGACCGGGTCGAGGTCGAGACCCGCACCCACGTCTACACGTACGAGCTGCAGAACTCCGGCACGGACACCATCGTCGACTTCACCGACATCTGGGTCGTCCAACCCGTCCCCGAGAAGGCCAAGAAGGCGAAGGACCAGCGCTCCGGCGCCAAGCCCAGCGAGGCCCTCCTGACCCTGACGACGTGCTCGGAGATCTTCCACACCGACAACCGCTCGGCCGTCTTCGGCACGCTGGTCGACGCCAAACACGTCTGACGGTCGCCACCGAGGACCTCAGCTGGTGGTGAGGTCGGCCACCAGCCAGTCGCCGTCGACCTGGTTCATCTCGACCACGACCGCGAGCGCCGCCGGGGACCCCGGCTTGCCGGCGATCGTGCGGTTCTGGTCGACGAATGCCAGCACCCGGACCTTCGAGGTGGAGCACTCCTGGCCGCACTCGAGCGGCGCGATGGTGCGCACCGTGGCGACGACGTCGATCTGACGCTGCCCGGCGGTGGCGACCAGCTGCGGCGCGAGCTCGGAGTACTTCTTCGCGAACTTCTCGGTCATGACCTTCGTCGCGTCGTCGAGGTCCTGCTCCACGGTGGCGTGCTTGTACCCGAGCATCTCGGGCAACGCCTTCGACGCGGCCGCCACGGCGGCGTCCTGCGCGTCGACCTGGTCCTGCGCCGACGCCTCGGCGCGTTGCACGACCAGGAGCGACACGAGAGCGAACACGACGGCGCACACGGCCAGGGCGAGCAGCGCCGTGCCGGCGCGGGGGCGACGGAGCCTCACGGGGCGGCACCTTCCTCAGGAGCGGTCGTCTCGACGGGGATGTTCGCGAAGTTCTCGACGAGCCATGCGCCCTCCTGCTTGACCAGCGAGACACGCCACCGGAGCCGGGGCTGGCCGAACTGGACGTCGGCGGGCTCGGTGCTGATCGTGATCGCGGCGATCGCCTCGGCGCTGTCGCGATCCATGCTGTCGATGGCGACTTGGCCGACCTTGCCCTTCGAGACGATCTTCGCCGCCTCGAACTTCGCCAGCAGATCGCGCGTGGACGCCTTGAACTGCTCGGCCAGCTCGTCGGTGAGCAACGGCTCGACCCGCTCGACGTACTCGTCGAGGTCGGTGACGTCGTAGGTGTTGATCGCCGTCGCGAACCGCTCGGTCGCCGCGCGCACGTCCTGGCGGCTCGCGGAGTCCGCGGAGGCCGGGATCTGCGGACCGCGGACCAGCAGCGCCGTGCCGGCCGCCAGCGCGACCAGCGCGACCACCACGAGACCGACGACGATCGACCGACCGCGAATCACCGCGCCACCGCGGGACCGAGCATCATCCACTTCCACGACTCCTCGCCGAGATCGAGCGCCGGGGGGATCGTCGAGGTCTCGTCGCCCTCCACCAGCTGCTTCGTCGCCACATCGTACGTGCCCAGGACGACGCCGCCATCGGCTTCGGCGGATGAGGACGACGCGGTCGTGCCAGACGTCCGCGACCCGCGCTCCAGCTTCTGCGCACAGGCGAACGAGCGGTCCCACCTCTCGACCGTGCGGTCGTAGGGGGTGCGCTGCTTGGACTCGGGCTGGTAGCCCTTCAGGCACGGCGAGTTCTCGGGCTGCAGGGACAGGCTCATCCGGGCGGCGAACTGCCCCGTCCGCGAGTCCTTCGCGATGATCGAGAAGGCGCTCTCGACACCGTAGGGCGCGATGACCAGCACGCCGCGGACGCCGGGCAGATTGGCACGGACCACCGAGTTCACGGTGATCGCGTCGTCGAGCAGCGCCGCGATGTCGTCGCCGTTCTCGTCGATGAGGGCCCGCAGGGTCGTGGCCGTCGGCGCACCGGAGTCGATCACCTGGCGCAGGTCCTGGTCGGACGAGCGCACGGCCGTCGACAGGGCGCGCAGGTTCTTGGCGAAGGCGCGGATGTCGTTCTGCGAGTCCACCTGCGTCTGCAGGACGGTCGTCGAGTTCTTGATCAGCGCCGCCGTGACCTCGTACTTCTGGTCGGCCTCGGTGATGAAGGAGTTGGACGAGTCGATGATGGTCCGCAGGTCCTGCGACGAGCCCTCGAACGCGGCGCCCAACTCGGTGATCACGGTGCTGAGGTCCTCGTTGTCCACCGACCCCAGGAGATCGCTGACGTTCGACAGCAGCGTCCGCGTGTCGACGGGCACCTGGGTGCGCTCGCGCGCGATGACGGAGTCGTCGTCGAGGAACGGGCCGCGGTCCGTGCGCGGCTGGAAGTCCAGGAACTGCTCACCGACGGCCGAGCGGCTCGCGATGACGACGTCGGTGTCGGCGGGGATGTCCGGGGCACCCGGATCGACCCGCACCTCGACCTTCACGCCGTCGCCGTCGAGCCACATGTCGGTGACGCGGCCGACGCTGACGCCGCGGTAGGTGACGTCAGCGGTCGTGAAGATGCCGCCGGACTCGGCCATCTGGACGGTCACGGTGTATCCGCTGCCGAAGAGGCGGTCGACGTGGGCGTAGTTGATCCCGATGTAGGTCATCGCCACGAGCGTGCCGACGAGGAAGACGGCCAACTGGACCTTGACGCGCTGGGTGATCATGGCGCGACCACCGTCCCGGCCATGACGCCGGCCACCGAGTCCTCGCGCAGCGCCTCCTTGAGGGCCGCGCGCTCCGCCTCGGTCATGAGTCCGATCGTCGTGGAGAAGTCGGTGTTGAAGTCGATCGAGACGTTCATGTAGTCGCCCATCTGGTAGGCGTTCGCCTCTTCGGGCGTCCGGCCGACGAGCGCGTCCGGGAACGGGAAGGTGGGCAGCACCTCGAGGGAGGTGACCAACGCGTCGCCCGCCGATCCGAGAGCGTCCAGGATCGGCGCGAGGGCCTTGAGGTCGGCCACGACGGCTTCCTTGCTCTTGACGATGACGTCCGACCCGACGGCGCCGAGCTTGGACAGGGCCTCGAGCATCTTGACCAGATTGGCGCGCTGCTCGTTGACCGTCCGCAGCGCGGCCGGCAGGTCGTCCAGCGCGGCGTCGATGGCCTGCTTCTGGTCGTTGGTGTTCTTGGCCAGGCGGTCGATCTGCTCGATCGCCGCGACGATGTCTCCCTTGGAGTCGTCGGCCACGCCGATGAACTCGTCGAGGCGGCGCACCAGCGTGCGGACGTCGGCCTCGCGGCCCGACAGGGCGGTGTTCAGCTCGCGGCTGATGACCTGGGCCTTGCCAAGGGCACCGCCGTTGAGCACGAGCGACATCGCGGCCAGGACCTGCTCGATCTCGGGTGCGTTGCCCGAGCGCGCCAGCGGGATCACGTCGCCGTCGCCCAGTCGGCCCGTATCGCCGCCGCCGTCCTCGGGCGGAGCGAGCGAGACGAACTTCTCGCCCAGGATGGACGTCTGGCGGATCGACGCCACGGACTGGTCGGGCAGCTCGACGTCGCCGTTGACCTTGACCGTGACCTTCGCGCGCCACCCGTCGAGCTCGACCTTGGTGACGCGGCCGACGGAGACGTCGTTGACCTTGACGGCGCTCTGCGGCACCAGGTCGAGGACGTCCTGGAACTCGATCACGACGGTGTACGGGTCGTCGCCGAGGTCGGCGCCGCCGGGCAAGGGCAGGTCGCCCACGCTGGAGACGCAGCCCGAGACGAGGGCGATCGGCGCCACGACGGCCACCAGGGCGTGCCGGGCTCGCAGTGCGGTCATCACGACACCCCCATCACTTCGGCCAGCGGATCGCTCGAGACCGGGTCGGCCTGCTGCGCCGCCGGCTGGCCCGGTGCAGGCTTCGCCCCCGGCGCGCTCTCGGCGAGCCAGCGCAGGACGTTCGTCAGCGCGTAGCAGGCGTCCTCGTACTTCTCGTTCTGCCGGCTCGCCAATCCGCAGTAGCCGCTGATGAACTCGGCCTCGGTCAACACGGAGAACGCGCCGCTCTTGGAGCCCTTGATCGAGGCGCGGGAATCGAGCGTGCCGGTCGTGGGGTTGTAGGCGAGCGCCAGGTTGGACAGCGCCTTCGGGCCCTGGTCGAGGATCTTCTGGAGGTCCTTGCGCTGCTTGGCCAAGGAGTTGGTCACGCGGGAGAGACCCTTGACGTTCTTACGCAGGGCCGTGCGGTTCTCGGACACGTAGGACTGGACCTGCTGCAGCGCGGTCGCCAGCTCGGCGACGGCCAGCTGCAGGTCGTCGCCCTCGTCGGCCAGGACACCCGAGACCCCGGCGAGGCTCGTGTTGAACTCGCGGACACTCTGGTCGTTGGCCTCCAGCGCCGAGACGAAGCGCTCGATCTTCTCGACGGAGGTGAAGAGCTCGGTCTTGTTGCCGTCGACCGTCTTGGTCAACTTCGCCAATGCCGCGATGCTCTCGCGGATCTCGGCGCCCTTGCCGTCGAGGTTGTCGGCCGAGTTGGCCACCAGGTCGCTGAGCGTGCCGTCCTCGTTGATCCCCTTCGGACCCAACGTGGTGGCGACGCGGTCGAGCGCGGCATAGGTGTCGTCGAGCTCGGTGGGGGTCGCCGTCCGCGACTGGTCGAGGTGGGCACCGTCCTCGAGCTTGGCGCCGCCGGTGTACGCGGGCGTGAGCTGGACGAAGCGGTCGCCGACCACCGAGGGCGACACGATGACGGCCTTGACGTCGGCCGGCACCTCGTAGTCCGAGTCCCAGGCGATGCGCGCCCGCACGTTCTGGCCGCGTGGAGTGATCTTCTCGACCGTGCCGACCGTGACGCCCAGGATGCGGACGCTGGAGCCCTCGTACAGCGAGACGGTGCGGTCGAAGTCGACGGTGACGACGTTCTCGTCCGAGCGCGACAGGACCACGAACGCCGCCACGGCGACGAGGGCCAGGCACACGGCCGCCACCACGATGGCGACGGTCCTGCTGGAGAGCCGACTCAGGACGGTGGCCATCACAGACCTCCCTCGACGCCGAGGATGCTCAGCAGGTTGTAGATGTAGGAGTCCAACCAGGGCCCGTTGGCGCCGTTGTTGGCGACCATCGCGTAGTACGCGGGCAACTGCGCGATAGCGGCCTCGATGTTGGCCTCGTTCTGGCGCAGGACCTTGACCACACCGGCCAGGCGGTCCAGTGCCGGCTTCAGGTCGTCGCGGGTGTCGACGACCAGCTTGTCGATCTCGCCCGACATCGCCGTGACACTGACCAGCACCTGGTGAATCGCGTCGCGGCGCGCCGTCAGCGCGTCGAACAGCACGGTGCCGTCCTCGAACAGCTTGATGAACTCGGCGTTCCGGTCGGCCAGCACACCGGAGATGCCGTCGATGTTCTTGAGGAGCGCCTCGATCTCCTGGTCCCGCTCGGCGAGGTTGTTGGACAGGGCCGTCACGTTCGTGACCGCCTCGCGGAACTCCTCGGGCGTCTTGGCGGCCACCTCGCTGACGGTCTTCAGCGCCTGGGCAAGTTGGTCCTGGTCGATCTCCTGCGTGGTCTCGGTGAGTCCCGAGAACGCCTGGACGATGTCGTACGGGGGCTTGGTGCGTGAGGCGGGGATGACCGCGCCCTTCTCCAGCGTGCCGGGACCCTCGGGCTCGAGACTGACGTACATCGTGCCGAGCAGGGACTTGATCCGGACCGAGGCGCCGGTCTGGCTGCCGAGTCGCTCGCGGTCCTTCTTCATCCGGAAGGTGACCCGCACCTTGTCGCCGCGCAGGTCGAGGCTGGAGACCTCGCCGACGCGGACGCCCGCAAGGCGGACGTCGTCGCCCTTCTTCAGGCCGCCCACCTCGGTGAACTCGGCGGCGTACTTCGCTCCCCCGCCGATCACCGGCAGGCTCGAGGCCTGGCTGGCGACGGCGAGCACCAGGGCGATCAGCAGCAGCGCGACGGCTCCGACGGCGGCCGCGTTCCGGTCGCGGAACGGCTTCATGGTCAGCGGCATCGGCTCGCCCCCGGCCCGGTCACCGTGACGCGCTTCGTCGTCTTGAAGGGTCGCTTCTTCTCCCAGCCCGGGACGCCGCTGAGCGACGGCAGCTCGCCGTTGACGCCCACGTCGCACACGAAGAAGCTGAAGAACGAGCCGTACTCGCCCGTGCGGCCGATCCGGTCGATCTTGATCGGCAGGACGCCCAGCGTGTTGTCGAGGTCGCGGAGCGCCTTCTTCGTGCCGACCTTGTCGGTCACGCGGCGCAGGTTCTTGATGTCGGCGGTGAGCGCCGGTCGCGACTCCTCCAGCAGGCCGGCGGTCTCGCCGGTCAGGGTCGCGATGTCGTCGAGTGATCCTGTGAGCACGCCGCGGTCGTCCTTCAGTCCGGTGATGAGCTGCTGCAGGGTCGAGATCACCGTCGACAGCTCGTCGTCGCGCTCGTTGAACGAGGTCAGGACGACGGTGAGGTTGTCGATGACCGAGCCGATGAGCTCGTCGCGCTCGGCGAGGGTGCCGGTCAGCGACGCGGTGTGCGACAACAGGCTCTCGACGGTTCCGCTCTCGCCCTGGAAGACCTGGATCAGCTCGTAGGCCAGCTGGTTGGTGTCCTCCGGCGACAGCGCCTCGAACAACGGCTGGAAGCCGCCGAACAGGTCGGTCAGGTCGAGCGCCGGCGTGGTCCGGTCGAGGCCGACCGTCTGGCCGGGCTTCAGTCGACCGGCGGGACCGTCGGTGCCCTCGGCCAGCGCCAGGTAACGCTGGCCGATCATGTTGCGGTAGCGCAGGGTGGCCTCGGTGCTCTGGGTCAGCGTGATGTCGGAGTCCACGCGGAACGTCACCTCGGCGGTGGAGCCCGATCGCACGCGGACGTCGGCGACGTTGCCGACGCGGACACCGGCGATGCGGACGTCGTCACCCTCGACGAGGCTGGTCACGTCGGTGAACACCGCCTTGTACTCGTGCGTGCGGTCGAACGAGGCGTTGCCGATGACGGCCGCCAACAGGGCCGTCATGACGCCGGTGATCACGAGGAACGCCATGAGCTTCGTGAAGGCGATCGTGGTGCGGCGGTCGAATCCCGTCCTGCTCATCCGAGGCTCACCTCCGCGCCACGCAGCACCGGACCGAACAGGGGCTGGGCGATGTCGGGCACGTCACCGGGCTCGACGCCCGTCGCCGAGGCCACGATCGCCTGGATCTGCTGGCGCTCGATCTCGCTGCCCGCCGGGCCGGCGACCGACGGTGTGGACAACGGCGACGTCTTGCCGAGGTCGTCACCGACCCCGAGCTGGCCCATCAGCCCGTCGCTCATGCCCGGCGACGGCCGCTTGCCCGAGTACGGGGTCTTGGGCAGCGTCGCGCAGCTGGGCATGACGGAGCTGGGCCCGCCACTGGCCGCGGGCACGCGGGGCGAGTCGCCACCGGCGTACGTCCGCGGGGAGCGCGCCGCGAACTCGATCGAGACGTGCGCGCGCTTGTCGCGGAAGGTGTTGTCGATGGCCGGCTTGAGGCGGTCGATGCCCTTGAGGACGCACTCGATCGTCGGCGAGTAGCGGGCGAGGAGGTCGAGCGTGGGCTGGGAGTCGCGCGACAGGGTGATGAAGTCCTGACCCGAGCGGTCGACGAGCTGCTCGGCGGACGTCGCGAAGGCCGCGGTCTCGGTGAACAGCGTCTGCAGCTGGGCGCGGCGCGCGGTCAGGGTGTTGCCCGTGACGACGGCGTTGCGCAGCGTCTGACCGATGTCGGGCATCGCGTCGGCGTAGGTGTCGGCCGTCTCGCCCAGCAAGGTGATGTCCTTGACGATGTCGTCGGCCAGCGGGGTCATCTTCTGCATGTACGCCGACAGCGTCTCGAGGGTCTGACCGACCGACTCGCCCTCGCCGGACAGCGCGTCGGACAACGCCGTGAGCACGAACGACAGGTCGGTGGGGTTCAACGCCGTCAAGAGCGGGTCGAGGTCGGCGAGCAGCTTCTCGACCTCGGTGGGCAGCGCCGCCTGGACGATCTCGTCGCCGGCACGGATCGGGGTGCCCGACGACTGTGCGACCGGCTGCAGGTCGATGAACTTCTCGCCGAACAGCGTCTTGGGGGTGACGAACGCCTGGACGTCCGACGGGATCACGCTCTGCTGGTCGGGATCGATCTTGAGGTGGATCACCGCCTCGCCCTTCTCGGAGCTGATGCGCTCGACGCGGCCGACGATCACACCGCGCAGCTTGACGTCGGCGTTGCGGTTGAGCTGCAGGCCGACCCCGTTGCTGCGGATCGTGACCGGGACGTCGTCGGAGAACAGCTTGGTGAACATCGCGTACGTCAGGAACACGCACGCGACGATCAGGCCGATCATCACGACGCCCAGGGCGCGGACGACGGCCGGCTTCTCGAGGGTGGAGACGCGCGCCATCAGCCGGCCAGCCTCACGGTCGTGGTGGTGCCCCAGATCGCCATCGACATCATCAGGTCGGCGACGTTGATGACCACGATCGACGTGCGCACCGCGCGGCCCACGGCCACGCCGACGCCGACGGGGCCGCCGCTGGCGTAGTAGCCGTAGTAGCAGTGGATCAAGATGACCAGCGCGGCGAACACCAGCACCTTGAAGAACGACCAGAGCACGTCCTCCGGTGGCAGGAAGAGGCTGAAGTAGTGGTCGTACGTGCCAGAGCTCTGCCCGTAGATCGCGGTGATGGTGATCCGCGTGGCGAAGTAGGACGACAGCAGGCCGAGCATGTACAGCGGGATGATCGCGATCATGCCGGCCAGCACGCGGGTGGTGACCAGGTACGGCAGCGACGGGATCGCCATCGTCTCGAGCGCGTCGACCTCCTCGGAGAT
The DNA here is from genome assembly GCF_024433585.1 of Aeromicrobium sp. 636. NCBI lineage: Bacteria > Bacillati > Actinomycetota > Actinomycetes > Propionibacteriales > Nocardioidaceae > Aeromicrobium > Aeromicrobium sp. 636. Next base: position 29,051 of record NZ_WNJU01000006.1, on the reverse strand, counting down.
CCGCATGGCGCCCAGCTGCGCCGTGAAGCCGCAGCCGACCGTGGCCGCCAGGGCGATGCCCGCCACGAGCGGGGCGATCTCGCGGGTGTTGAAGTACGCCGAGAAGAAGCCCGCGAAGGCGCTGGTGCCCAGTTGCTCGAGGGCGCTGTGGCCCTGCATGCCCACCTCGACGCCGGTGAAGAACGACATCGCGGTGATGACGCCCACCGTGCCGCCGATGACCGCCAGGGAGCCGCGACCGAAGGTGACCTCCGACAGCAGTCGCATGATCTCGCGCGGGTAGCGCGTGATGACGCGCGGCATCCACGCGATCGTGCGCAGGTAGAAGGCCAGTTGCAGGCCGAGATTGTCGAGGGCGCTCAGGGGCGCGCCGTACACGCGTGTCACGTCGACCACGTCACAACGCCTTCGACGGGACGAGCTGGAAGTACAGGGCACTCATGACGAAGTTGGCCATGAACAGCAGCAGGAACGTGATGACGACCGACTCCATGACCGCCTGGCCCACACCCTGGGGGCCGCCGTCGGCGTGCATGCCCATGTAGGTGGAGACGATCGCGGCGATCAGGCCGAACACGAGCGCCTTGGCCATGCCCTGGTAGAGGTCGGGGGTCTGCGCCAACGCGGTGAACGACGCGAGATACGCGCCGGGCGTTCCGCCTTGGAGCACGACGTTGAAGATGTAGCCGCCCAGCACGCCGACGACGCTGACCAGTCCGTTGAGGAAGACCGCCACGAGCATGCAGGCCAGCACCCGGGGCACGACGAGCCGCTGGATGGGGTCGATGCCCAGCACCATCATCGCGTCGAGCTCCTCGCGGATCTTGCGGGCGCCGAGGTCGGCGGCGATCGCCGAGCCGCCGGCACCGGCCACCAGCAGGGCGGTCGCGATGGGGGCCGCCTCGCGCAGCACCGCGAGCACCGCGGCGGAGCCGACGAACGACTGGGCACCGAACTGCTGGACCAGGCTGCCGGTCTGCAACGCCACGACAGCACCGAAGGGGATCGCGACCAACGCGATCGGGATGATCGTGACCGAGGCGATGAACCAGGCCTGCTGGACGAACTCACGGAACTGGAACGGCCGCCTGAACACGGCGAGCAGCACGTCGGCCCCGAAGGCGAAGAGATTGCCCGCGGTGGAGAGGGGTCCCGTCAGGAACTTGACCATGCTCACCGGGCACCTCCGGGCAGCGAGGTCTGGGGCGGCACGGTGAAGCTGGAGCCGTCGTCGAGGAACGAGCCCGCCGGCGGCACGACCCCGTTGGCGGCGCACCACGCACCCGGTTCGGACTGGGTCGCGCGCGGGCGACCGTCGGACGGGAACAGCTGCAGCGGGATCGGCGGCAGCGGGGGCAGGGTGCTGTGGTCCTCGGCGGCCAGCTCGTCGGCGTCCTTCTCCTCGCTCATGCCGATCGGGCCGACGGTCTGCGCGTTGAGGAACTGGCGCACTGCCGGCTCCTCGCTGGACAGGAGCATCTCGCGCGGGCCGAACATCGACAGGTGCCGGTGGTAGAGCAGTCCGATGTTGTCCGGGACCGTCCGCGCCGTGTTGATGTCGTGCGTGACGATGAGGAACGTCGCCTCGGTCTGGGCGTTGAGGTCGACCATGAGCTGGTTGATGAACGCGGTGCGCACGGGATCGAGGCCGGAGTCGGGCTCGTCGAACAAGATGATCTCGGGCTCGAGCACCAGGGCGCGCGCCAGTCCGGCGCGCTTGCGCATACCGCCGGAGATCTCGCCGGGGAGCTTGTCCTCGGCACCGACCAGGCCGACCATCGACATCTTCTCCATGACGATGTCGCTGATCTCGGACTCGGACTTGCGGGTGTGCTCGCGCAGCGGGAAGGCCACGTTGTCGAACAGGGTCATGGAGCCGAACATCGCGCCGTCCTGGAACAGCACCCCGAACAGCTTGCGGATCTCGTAGAGGTCCTTCTCGCTGCAGGTCGCGATGTCGACGCCCTCGATGAAGATGTGGCCCTCGTCGGGCTTGATCAGACCGATCAAGGTCTTGAGGAACACCGACTTGCCGGTACCGGAGGGTCCGAGCATGACGCTGATCTGCCCGGCGGGCAGGCTCAACGAGACGTCGCGCCAGATGGTCTGCTTGCCGAAGGCCTTCGTCAATCCTTCAACTCGAACTTCGACACCCATCAGGGCTCCTTACCAAGGGGGACTGAACCGCCTCCGGGGCGGCCACACAGGATCGGGACGTCAGGCCCTGCGACGTCGCGACCGGAGGACGAGCGCGATCCGCGCCAGGACGAGTGCGCCGAACACGCCGAGCAGGCCCGGGCCGAACGGTGAGCCCGTCGCGGGGAGCTCGGTCGTCCGGTACGAGCCGCCGCCGCTCGCCGCGTCGGCGGAGCTGACGCCGTAGTTGTCGTCGTTGTACCCGTCGATCTGGGTGACGGGAACCGGCTCGCCGGGTTCGATCACCTCCGGATCGGTGCCGCTGCCGTCACCGGGGGTGTCGCCATCACCACCGGGGTTGGTGGGGTTGGCGTCCGCGGCCGGCAGCGGGCACTCGGCCTCGCTGCAGCCGGCGCCGATCTTGATGGTGCCGATGACGCGCGAGGCGGCGTCGCTCTTGTCGCGGGTGCAGTTGAGGTCGGCCTTGTCGATCGCGTCGATGACCGGCGGGCTCATCTCGGAGTTCAGCACGAACGACGGGGGCATCTGGACGTAGATGAGGCCGTTGCCACCGTCGACCTGGGGCACGGGCACGGCGCTGACGTCGCCCTCGGCGACGATCGCCACCTCCTGGTCGGGCTTGAGGTCCACCCAGCTCTTGACCAGGAGGTTGCGGACCGGCTCCTTGCGCGTCTCGACGAGGCCGACGCCGGGCGCCACGGCCTGCAGGATCGTGTCGGAGATGGAGCCGCCCTTGACCTTGCGGACCTTCATCGGCCCGTACAGCCGGTTGACCAGCTTGGGCGGGAGGAACAGCGTCAGTTTGGCCTTCGTGGCCGCGACCGTCTCGCCGGGCTGCACGCTCTCGGGCAGCGTGGTCTCGGCGGTGACGTAGAACTGCTGCGGGCCCTGGAGCGAGGTGTTGATGACGGAGTTCGTCGCCTTGCAGGTGTACCCGACCCGCTCGACCTTGGCGTCGGCCGCGGTGGCGGTGGGTGCCAGCTGCACCAGTCCTGCGGCGACCACGCCGGTGGCGATGGTGAACCGAAGTCCTCGACGTACTGCTGAGGCGCTCTTGCGCATCGGGTCTCCTCGCTTCAGAACAACGGATCACCCGGAGGTCTCGGCTGTGACCCGGGCAACGTCGAAGACTGTAACCTCTAGTTGCACTGTGATGCAAGCCACTTTACCGGGGTGTGACCTCAGGTGCCGATGAGGCGAAACACCACGGGGAGTGCGCCCAGGACCGCCGCGGCAGCGAGCGCCGCGACGTCGAGTCGGGTCCACACCGCGGGCTCGGCCCACGTGCGCCGATGAGCCGAGGCGAATCCCCGCGCATCCATCGCGATCGACGTGCGCGTCGCCTCGCGCATCGTGTGGACGAGCAGCGTGAACGCCATGGCCCCGGGCCGGCGCGGCAGATGGCGCGCCCGCCGTACCCGTTCGAGCTCGTGCCACGTCTGCCACACCCCGGTGACCCGCTGCAGCGCCGCCGAGAGCGCCGCCGCGAACCGCCCCGGGAACCGCAGGGTCTGCGCGAGGTAGTCACCGAGCCGCGCGACGTCGACGTAACCGACCGCCACCGCACCGGGCCACGTCATCACGAAGGTGCGCAGGCCCGCGACCGCCGCCACCTCGAGGTCCCGTCCGCCGAGCAGCCAGGTGGACCACGTGATGCTGGCGACCGGCAGCGCGACCAGAGCCAGACACAACGCGGGGTAGCGCCACGACGGCACCAGGAACGCCAGCGTGACGACGTACACGGCAACGCACACCAGCGCGACCGGCAGCGTCCGGATGGCCGGTGACCCCAGCGCCGCCGTGAGCGCGATCGCCACCAGCACGATGGGGTTGAAGCGGGTGATCAGTCCGGTCACGCGACGACCGCCCCGTCCTTGAGGACGACGTCGCGATCTCGCGGCAGGTCGGCGTCGTGGGTCGACACCGCCACCGTCGCGCCGCAGCCGGCGGCCGTGCCCAGCCATCCCGCGACGACGGCCCAGGTGCCCCGGTCCTGCCCGACCGTCGGCTCGTCCGCGAGCACCAGGCCCGGCCGGTGCGCCACCGCCGCGGCGAGGGCGAGACGACGCTGCTCCCCGCCGGAGAGCCGGTACGGATGGTCGTCACCGCGGCCGGGCAGGCCGATGACCTCGAGCAGCGCATCGACGTCGACCGGGCGACCCAGCGCACGGGGCGTGGCCTCGAGCTCCAGGCGCACGGACCTCGCGACGAAGCCGACCTCCGGATCCTGCGGACACCACCCGAGCTCGTCCGGCCCGGTCCGGTGCCCCGACACGGGTTCCAACAGTCCCGCCAGGCCCAGCAGGGCACTGGACTTGCCCGCACCACTGGGCCCGACGAGCGCCGTGGTCGTGCCCGGCGAGAGGGTGAGTGTCATCGCATCGACCGCGCGCGTGCGCTCGGTGCCCCGCAGCGTGCGGGTGACCTGGTCGATCACGAGGTCGCGCGCCTCGACCGTCGCCTCGACGACCGGCCGGACCAGCTCCGCCGGGATCGTCGCCGGCACCGGCACGGGACGCCCGGGCATCCAGAGTGCGTCCGGCACCGCCGCACCCAGGAACTCCGCCACCGAGCCGTCGAGGACGACCCGCCCCGCATCGAGGACGATCACCCGGTCGACGTGGTCGAGCCAGGGCTCGAAACGGTGCTCGACGACGATCAGCGTCCGATCGCCGACGACGCGCAGCACGGAGTCCCGCACCTCCGCCGCGAGGTCCGGGTCGAGCATCGACGTGGGCTCGTCCAACAGCAGCACGTCGGGTCGGGTCGCCAGTGCCCCCGCGAGGGCGAGGCGATGACGCTCACCGCCCGAGAGCGCGCTGGTGAACCGATCCAGCTCGTGGTGCAGGCTCACCGACTCGAGTGCGGCCCGGACCCGCCGCCAGATCTCGTCGCGCGGCAGACCCAGGTTCTCGGGCCCGAAGGCGACGTCCCGGCCGATCCGGTCCGCGACGATCGACGAGGACGGGTTCTGGGTGACCATGCCGATCCGGCCCGAGACCTCGACCGACCCACTGGACTCGCCCACCAGCGTCGCGCCCAGGGCGCCGGCGGCCGCATGGAGGGCGGTGGACTTGCCTGAGCCGCTCGGGCCCACCAGCAGGACCCGCTCACCCGGCTCGACCGTCAGGTCGAGTCGGGCGAGCACCGGCCGGGACGCGTGCGACGGCGTCCAGGAGTAGTCGCGGAACGCGAGCGTCACGGTCGGCCGGCAGGGAAGGAGTCGAGCGCTCCCGCCTGTGCCAGCCGGCGGACGAGCAGCCAACCGCCGAGACCGGCGATGACGATGCCGGAGACCGTGAAGAAGCCGAGGTAGGCCAGGCGCCACTGCAGGTCCCAGTCCGGCCAGTAGTACTGCCACTCGTAGAGGCAGGCGAAGACGGCCGCGAGAGCACCGGCGAGCATCGCGGTCACGACGTCGAAGCGGCGGTAGAGGAACAGGGCGAAGATCAGCTCGGCGCCCAGACCCTGGACGATGCCGGACAGCAACACGGTGCCGCCCCAGGCGGTGCCGCCCAGCACGAACATCGAGATCATGGCGGCCACCATCTCGGTGGCGAAGGCCGCGCCGGGCCGGCGGACGATGAGCCCGCCGACGACACCGGCGATCAGCCACATCCCGGCGAGCAGGCCGGTCGCGGGCTTGAAGCCCACCGCCGCGCCCAGGTCGATCACGTCGTAGAACTTGCCCCATCCCCAGAAGACGACTCCGAACGCGACGCCGAGCATGGCGATCGTGACCAGGTCGAGCGTCCGGTATCGGATGGAGGTGGAACGGATGGCAGATGTCATCGTGACTCCCTTCGCCGGTGCTAACCGGAGCAGGTTCAAGGGTCTGCGGCTGTTCCGCACTCTCAGCGCCCTCTGCATGGCGCTCCCCTGTCGTGTTCGGCCAGCCTAACCGTTCCCGGCGCAGACGTCAGCGGGGGCGGATCCGAAGATCCGCCCCCGCCTCGTTCCTACGGACTCAGTCCCGACGTGCCCTGCGGCGCATCAGCACGACACCCGCACCGGCGAGGACCAGGACGCCACCGAGGGCGGCCAGGCCGGCACTCGGACCGCCGGTGGAGGCGAGCCAGTCGGAGTCGTCGTACGCGTCGTCGTTCGACCAGTCGTCATCGCCGCCGGCATCGGCGGCCACGATCTCGATCGGGATCGCGGCGATGACACGACCGTTGTTCGCCAGCTCGACCGTGTGCTCGCCGAGCGGCGCGTTCTCGGGAACGCGCACGGACGCGTGGCCCGACACGTCCACGGTCCGCGTGCCCATGGCGATCGGATCGGAGTGCAGCTCGAAGGCGACCTCGCGACCGACCCAGTTCTGCCCGAAGGAGAACGTGAGCACGTCACCGGGCGACACGACGTCGGAGCTGATGAGCTCCGGCGCCTCGCTTCCGGCTCCGTCCGTGGGCTCCGTGGTCGGCTCCGACGTGGGCTGGCCGGTCGGCTCGGACGTCGGCTGCGACGTGGGCTCCGACGTGGGCTGGCTGGTCGGCTCGGACGTGGGCTCCGAGGTCGGCTGCGACGTGGGCTCCGAGGTCGGGGAGGTGACCGGGTCGCCGTTGACCGGGATGCTGCCGAGATCGAGGTCAGCCGGTCCCGTGCAGGTCAGGTCCGAAGGGATCGTCTCGCCCGCCGCGGGATGGATGGTCGCCTTGACCGTGAACCCCTGGGGCATGCCCAACTCGACCGTGCCGACCGCCGAGGCGGGCGTGGTGATCGCGGGGACCTCGCCCGAGGCGGGAATCAGCCACGGCGCGTTCGTCGTCTGCGGGATGTCGGTACGCGGCGCCGCCAGTCGGGGGATCGCCACGGTCGACGTCTGTCCCCCGGTGGTGAGGGTGATGGACGAGTCCGTCGAGGCACCTTCGGCCGCGACGCCTCCGAGGAGGTCCACCGTGGAGGCGCGCAGCTTCTCGGGCATCGTCAGCGTGATGCCGACCGGACGCGGGGAGATGACCTCGCCCGGACGCACCGACCCCGGAACCGTCGTCTCGGCGAGGACTCCGACCTCGTGGAGGCCGAGATTGAGGCCGCCGGCCGTGACCTTGCATTCGTAGTTGAAGCTCTTGGACAGATCCACCGGACCGGCGGGCGGCGGGTCAGTCGGGTCCGTGGTCGGTTCCGTCGTGGGCTCGGTCGTCGGCTCCGTGGTCGGCTCCGTGGTCGGCTCGGTCGTCGGCTCCGTGGTCGGCTCGGTCGTCGGCTCCGTGGTCGGCTCGGTCGTCGGCTCCGTCGTCGGTTCCGTCGTGGGCTCGGTCGTCGGCTCCGTGGTCGGCTCCGTGGTCGGCTCGGTCGTCGGCTCCGTCGTCGGCTCCGTCGTCGGCTCGGTCGTCGGCTCCGTCGTCGGCTCGGTCGTCGGCTCCGTCGTCGGCTCCGTCGTGGGATCCGTCGTCGGCTCGGTCGTCGGCGTGACGCCGATCGATCCCAGGGTCAGGTCCTTGCCGGCGACGGCGGTGCAGGCCAGGGTCGCCGGAACCTGGTCGTCGGGCGCGGGGGCGGCCGTGTAGATCGTCGCGACGACGTTGAACGCTGCCGGCAGGCCGACGTCGACCTTGTCCACGGCGTAGTCGGGCACGGTGATCTCGGGCACGGTGCCCGCCGCGGGGATCGTCCACGGCGCGTTCTCCTCCTGCGGGATGTCCCGGCGCGGCGAGGAGAGGTTGGGGATCGCCACGGAGGTGGTCTGGCCGCCGGTCGTGAGAGTCACGACCGAGTCGGTCGACCCACCGCTGGCCGCGACGCCACCGACGAGGTCCACCGTCGACGAGCGCAGGACCTCGGGCATCGCGAGGGTGATGGTGACCGGGGTCGGCGCGATCTTGTCACCGGGGCTGACGCTCTCGGGCACCGTCGTCTGGGCGCGCACGCCAACGGGACGGTTGCCGAGGTTGAGGCCACCGGCCTTGACGACACACATGTAGTCGAAGCTCTTGTCGAGCGTGGTGTCGGCGCTGGCAGGACTGAAGACGCCGCCACCGACGGCACCGACGAGCACCACGGCACAGGCGGCGGCAGCGGCACTGATGCGGCGGGACGGTTGGAGCAAGGTCACGAAATGAATCCCCTCATCGATGGCCTGCGCAACGGACACGAGGCCGAACACGGCGTGTGATCCACCTCACCATAAGTGCTGTAACTCCCAGTGACAACATCTTTTGCAAGACGACTCGCCCTGCCGTCGTCCCCGGATCGACCACAATGGGCCCATGCCCTCCGTGCGTACCCCTGATCCGAATCCCGGCTGGCTCTCGGAGTTCCAGCTGGAGGAGACCCGCTCTCGCGTCCCGATCCTGTACGTCGAGGCGGTGCCCGTCCGGCTCGACAGTCTCGGCCAGGTCGAGCAGGTCGGCCTGTTGCTGCGCGGCTCGGCCACCACGGGCTCACTGGCCCGCTCCTTCGTGTCGGGCCGGGTGCTCCACGGCGAGCCGATCCGCTCGGCGCTCATGCGCAATCTCGAGAAGGACCTCGGCCCCACGGCGTTCCCCCAGCTGCCGGCGAACATCGTGCCGTTCACCGTCGCCGAGTACTTCCCGATGCCCGGAATCACCCCGCTGCACGACGCGCGCCAGCATGCCGTCGCGTTGGCGTACGTCGTGGCCGTCACCGGCGAGTGCGATCCCCGCCAGGACGCGCTCGAGTTGAGCTGGCTCACGCCGCAGGAGGCGCTCTCCCCCGCGATCCTCGACGAGCTCGAGGGCGGCCGCGGGATCCTGCTGCAGCAGGCGATGGCGCACCTCGGCGCTCTGATGTGACCGGGCGGGTGGACGGGCGGCGCCCCAACCCCTGGCTGATGCTCACGGCCGCGATGGCCGCCCAGGTCACGGCCACCGCGATCGTCTCGACCCCGCTGCTGCTGATCCCGTTCCTGCACCTGGACCAGGGCCTGTCGCTCGTCGCGAGCGGTGGCCTGGCCGCCGCCCCGACCGTCGGCACCCTGCTGACGCTCGTGGCCTGGGGCGCGGTCGTGGACCGGGTCGGCGAGCGCATCTCGCTGACCGCCGGACTGTTGATCCTCGTGGCCGGCAGCACCGTGGCCCTGACCGGCGCGCGCGCCGACGAGGCGACCCTCCTGGCCGCCGGGTTCGCCCTGTGCGGCGTGGGGGCGAGCAGCTCCAACTCCGCCAGCGGCCGCCTCGTCGTCGGGTGGTTCCCGGCCGAGCGACGCGGGCTGGCGATGGGCATCCGCCAGACCGGTCTCCCGCTGGGCGTCGGCCTCGCGGCACTCGTCGTCCCGGGCTGGGCCGACCAGCGCGGCATCGCCTCGGTCGTGGGCCTGTGCGTGGGCCTGGCCGTCGTCTCGACGATCTTCGTCGGGCTCACCGTCGTCGATCCGCCGCGGCCCCGGAGCTCCGATCCCGTGGCCGCGGCGAACCCCTACCGCGGCGACGTCCGCCTGGTGCGCATCCACGCCGCGTCGGCACTGCTGGTGATCCCGCAGTACGTGGTCTGGAGCTTCATGCTGCTGTGGCTGATCGACCGACACGGCTGGAGCGCCGCGGCCGCCGGAGCGCTCTACGCGGGATCCCAAGTACTGGGGGCGGCCGGACGCGTCGGCGCCGGCTGGTGGTCGGACCGGGTCGGCGACCGCCTCGGCCCGATGCGGCAGGTCGCGACCGCCGCGACCGTGGTGATGGTCGCCCTCGCGGCCTTCGACGCGACTCCCCTGGCCATCGCGGTCATGGTCGTGGCCGCCGTCGTCACGGTGGCGCCCAACGGGCTGGCGTTCACCGCGGTCGCCGAGATCGCCGGCCCGTTGTGGTCGGGACGCGCCTTCGGGATCCAGAACACCGGCCAGTACCTCACGGCCGCGGCGGTGCCTCCGTTGATGGGCGCGGTGATCCAACATGCGGGCTACGGCTGGGCCTTCGCGGGAGCCGCGATCTTCCCCCTGTTCGCGATCGCGCTCGTGCCTGTTGCTACTCGCAGGTAACATCTGGGCAGGCCTTTGGCAGGCCTAACTCAGCAACGCTGATCGCCGCAGATTAGGGTCAGCACAAACTGCTTGAACCGCGAGAGGAATCGGCATGGAACCGATCAACATCATCGCCGGCGTGATCACTGTGGTCTCGACGGCGTTGGCGGTGTACTACCTGGCACCCGGCGTCAAGCGGATGCTCGGGGTCATCCGCGCCGGCACGCCTGCGTACGGACGCACCGACAACCCGAAGAGCCGCACCAAGAACATGCTGGTCGAGACTCTCGGTCACACCCGCATGCTCCAGTGGCACTGGGTGGGCATCTTGCACTGGGCGGTGTTCTTCAGCTTCCTGATCCTCAGCACCGCGGTCGCCACCGCGTACCTGCAGGTCTGGAACCCGCACCTGGTGCTGCCGCTGATCGGACACTTCTTCCTCTTCGAGTGGGTCAGCGAGGCCATCTCCTGGCTCGGCCTGATCGGCATCGCGGCCCTCATCGTGATCCGCCAGCGCAACCACCCGCGCAACCTCGGCCGCAAGAGCCGCTTCTTCGGCTCACGCTTCGGCCAGGCCTACTTCGTCGAGGCGATGGTGGCGCTCGAGTGCGGCGCCGGCATCCTCATCCGCGGCGCCGAGTACCAGCTGATGAAGCTCGAGGGCGACAGCCATGCCAGCGCCTTCCACTTCCCCACCACGAGCTGGATCGGCGAGACTCTCTGGTCCGGCCTGTCCGTCACCGGCCTCGAGGCCGCCATCTCCATCATCGCCGTGGTCAAGGTCGTCTCGGCCACCGTCTGGCTGATGGTCATCGGCAAGAACCTCACGATGGGTGTCGCCTGGCACCGCTTCCTGGCCTGGTTCAACATCTACTTCAAGCGCGAGGCCGACGGCAGCACCGCGCTGGGCGCCCTCGTCCCCCTCTACGTCGGCGGCAAGCCGCTCGACCTCGAAACCATGGAGGACATGGAGGAGGAGGAGTTCGAGAAGCTCGGCGTCGGCAAGGTCGAGGACTTCTCCTGGAAGAGCATCCTGGACTTCTCCACCTGCACCGAGTGCGGCCGCTGCCAGAGCCAGTGCCCCGCGTGGAACACCGAGAAGCCGCTGTCGCCCAAGCTGCTGATGATGGGCCTGCGCGAGCACGCGTACGCCAAGGTCCCCCTGCTGGGCGCCGATCCCGAGACGCTCACCGAGGAGCAGCAGCGCGAGCTCGAGCGTCCGCTCATCGGCACCGAGGACCTCTTCGGCGTCATCGATCCCGACGTCCTGTGGTCCTGCACCAACTGCGGCGCCTGCGTCCAGCAGTGCCCGGTCGACATCGAGCACGTCGACCACATCGACAACATGCGTCGTTACCAGGTGCTCGTCGAGTCGAACTTCCCCACCGAGCTCAACAACATCTTCAAGGGCTTGGAGCGCAAGGGGAACCCGTGGGGCATGAACCCGCGCGACCGCATGAAGTGGGCCGAGGACCTCGACTTCGAGGTCAAGCAGGTCGGCGTCGACGTCGAGTCCCTCGACGAGGTCGAGTGGCTGTTCTGGGTCGGTTGCGCCGGTGCGTTCGAGGACCGCGCGAAGAAGACCACGCAGGCGGTCGCCGAGCTGCTGGACATCGCGGGCGTCACGTTCGCGGTGCTCGGTGACGGCGAGACCTGCTCCGGCGACTCGGCTCGCCGCGCCGGCAACGAGATCGTCTTCAAGCAGCTCGCGATGGAGAACGTCGCGACGTTCGAGGAAGTCAACGTCAAGAAGGTCGTCTCGACCTGCGCCCACTGCTTCAACACGCTGAAGAACGAGTACAAGGAGCTCGGCGTCGAGCTCGAGGTCGTGCACCACACGCAACTGCTCAACCGCCTCGTGCGCGAGAAGAAGCTCAAGCCGGTCGCGCCCGCCGCTCCCGCGGCGAAGGTCACCTACCACGACCCGTGCTTCCTGGGCCGCCACAACCAAGTCTACTCGCCGCCGCGCGAGCTGATCGGCGCGACCGGTGCGGACTACGTCGAGATGGATCGCGCCAAGGAGACCTCGTTCTGCTGTGGCGCCGGCGGCGCCCGCATGTGGATGGAGGAGAAGATCGGCTCGCGCATCAACATCAACCGCACCGAGGAAGCCATCGGTACGGGCGCCGAGAAGATCGCCGTGGGCTGCCCGTTCTGCCGCGTCATGCTGGCCGACGGCCTCACCGCCAAGCAGGCCGACGACGAGTCGCTGCTGAACGTCGAGGTGCTCGATGTGGCGCAGCTGCTGCTGCAGGCCGTCAAGCGCTCGGAGGAGGACGTCGTGGCCGAGGCCGAGGCGCTCGCCGCCGCGGCGGCCGACTCGCACGCTGCGGGTGACGAGCCCGAGGACGCCGAGCCGGGCCCGGAGGCGACGGCCGACGCCGGCACGCTGACGGACACCGAGGACGTCGGCGCTGCCGCCGACGCCCACGAGTCCGCCGAGGCGCCCACCGACGCCGGTGACGACCTCGACAACCCCGAGGGCGACAGCCGGGCCGCGGACGCCGAGGTGGCCGCGAAGCACAACATCGCGGTCGACGACCAGGGCACGGCGGGCGGCATCTTCGAGTCCGGGGACGCGACGCCCGAGGGCGCTGCCGACGCCGAGGGCACCAAGCCCGTCTCCGTGGCCACCGAGCCCGAGGACGAGCCGGCCCAGTCCGATCCCGAGCCCGAGGCCGTCGGCACCGCGGTGTCGCAGCCGGAGTTCGACTCCGAGGACGAGGCCGACCAGCCCGAGGCGGAGCCGACGCCCGAGGCCGATGCTGAGCCCGCGGCCGAGCCGACGCCCGAGGAAGAGCCGAAGGCCGACGCCACGCCGGCGACCGAGCACGAGCAGCCGTCGCTGCTCGACTCGATCGAGGACGAGCCGAAGCCCCACACGGCGGCCGAGGACGAGCCGAAGCCGGAGCCGCACCCCGAGAGCGGCGACACGACCAACCCCGACGCGGAGTCGGTCGTGTACGACGACCCGAGGCCCGAGATCCCGGCCGAGAAGCACGCCGAGCCCACCCCCGAGGAGGAGGAGCTGGCGGCCATCACGCCCGTCGAGGATGCTCCGGCACCCGATCCGGTCTCCGAGGACGCCGCGCCCCTGAGCGAGGCGAACCCCTCGGGCGAGGACCTGAGCGGATCGGCGACCGACGCGTCGAACGTCGAGAGCGACGACACGAAGGCCTGACGGCCCTCATCCGACATCGCGCCAGTGCCCCTCAGGGGCGCTGGCGCGATGTCGTTCCCGAAGGGGCTCAGGCGTCGCGCCGCTTCACCAGGATCCACGCGACGGCCAGCACAACGGCGATCTCGACCACGAAGGCTCCGTACCCGGGCCAGGGATCGAGCAGTCCCGGGTTGAACGTCACCGGGGTGGCGATCGAGGCGCCCGCGTTGCCGGGCATGAGCTTCTCGATCCACTCCCCCACGACACCGGGGATGAGCGGTGCCATGGCCGAGAGGACGAACACCAGGGCCAGCAGCAGGGAGATGACCCCGGCGGTGTGGCGCAGGATGAAGCCGGCGCCCACGGACATGAGTCCGAGGCCGGCCAGGTACAGACCCGACCCGTACATCGAGCGCAGGACGTCCCCCTCGAGCGCCATGCCGATGCCCTCGCGGTCGAGGAACCAGTTGCCGCCGACGTAGCCGAGCAGCGCCGTGACCGTGCCGGCGACGAACAGCACCACGGTGACGACGAGGGCCTTGGCGGCCAGCACCCGGCCGCGCGACGGCGTCGCCGCGAACGTGGATCGGATCTGTCCCGAGCCGTACTCGGTCGTGACGGCCAGGGCGCCCAGCACGACGGCGCCGACCTGGGCGATCATCATGCCCCAGGTGATGAAGGAGCCGACCGCCTCGTCGGCGTCGTCACTGGCGAGCCAATCGGCGCTCGCCGCGCAGATGATCGTGGTGAGCCCGGCGCCGAGCACCACGATCGCGGCCAGCGTCCACCACGTGGATCGGACGCTGAACAGCTTCTGTCGCTCGGCGCGGACGGCGTCGAGCCAGGTGGGTCCCGCGCTTGCGGGAGCGGTCACGGTGGTCATGCGGGCACGTCCTCGGGAGTGTGGGACGCGGTGTGGAACTGCACCGCGTCGGCGGTCAGGGTCATGAAGGCGTCCTCGAGCGAGGACCGCTGGGGGGCGAGCTCGTGGACCCGCACCCCGGCGCCGAAGAGGGCGTCGCCGATCTCGGCGGCGCCCATCCCGCGCACGACCAGGGCGTCGCCCTCGCGGGCGAGCTCGGCCCGCGGCAGGGCGTGCGCCGCGGCCGCCGGGTCCGGGGTCCTCACCCGCACGGTCGAGGTGGCGTGGTCCTGCATGAACTGCTCCATCGAGCAGTCGGCCAGGATCCGCCCGCGGCCGACCACGACGAGGTGATCGGCCATCAGGGCCATCTCGCTCATGAGGTGACTGGAGATGAAGACCGTCCGGCCCTCGTCGGCCAACCGGCGTGCCAGGGATCGCACCCAGCGGATGCCCTCCGGGTCGAGCCCGTTGACCGGCTCGTCCAGGACGACCACCGCGGGGTCGCCGATGAGGGCGCCGGCGATCCCGAGCCGCTGGCCCATGCCGAGGCTGAACGTCCCGGCCCGGCGATCGGCGACGTCGCTCAGTCCGACGAGGTCGAGGACCTCGTCGACCCGTGACGCCGGGATGCGGTTGCTGGTGGCCAGCTGCCGCAGGTGGTGGCGAGCTGTGCGCCCGGGGTGCAGGGCGTTCGCCTCGAGGAGGGCGCCGACCTCGCGCAGGGGCGCGGCCAGCTCGGTGTAGGACCGTCCGTTCACGGTGACGGTCCCGGAGGTCGGTCGGTCGAGGCCGAGGATCATGCGCATCGTGGTGGACTTGCCGGCGCCGTTGGGTCCGAGGAAGCCGGTGACGTATCCCGGCCGGACCACGAGGTCGATCCCGTCCACGGCGACGGCGTCGTCGTAGTGTTTCGTCAGGGAGTGTGCTTCGATCATGCGCCCAGCGTCTGCCCGCGGAGTCCGTCAGCACATCGGGCGACTCCCCCGGCCAGCCCCCACCCGACCCCGAGGTCGGCCGGGGTCCGGGCTCAGGGTCGGGCGCCGCGCTGCTGGACGCAGCGGCTCGCGGCGCCGATGCCGCCCTGCAGTGCCGTGCGCGGCTCGCGCTGCGACACCCACGAGGCGAGGAAGCCCGCGGTGAAGGCGTCGCCGGCTCCGGTCGTGTCCACGACCTGAATCCGTGGCGAGGCGACCTGCTCGCGGATGTCCCCCGCGACGTAGGCCGCGCCCATGGACCCCAGGGTCACGACCACGTGCGGGTACATCCGGGTGAGGGCGTCGAAGTCCACGAACGGGCCGGTCGCGCCGATCAGCAACCGTGCCTCGTCGAGGTTGGGCAGCACGAGGTCGGCGCCGCGGGTCCACTCGACGAACGCCTCGGGGGTGACCTCGCGCAGGAACGCGGTGGTGCTGGGGTCGACGCTGACGCCGGCGCCGCGTTGCTTCGCCCGGGCGATCAGCTCGATGGCCGCATCGCGGGTCTGCGGGTCGAAGAAGGTGTACCCGGTCAGGTGCAGCCAGTCGACGTCCTGCAGGAGGTCGTCGGGGATCTCGTCGACCGTGAGGGTGCCGTTGGCCGCGCGGTCGACGTACATCGTGCGGTCGGCCTCGTCGTCGAGCGTCAGGACGATGGTGGCGGTCGGCAGCAGCGGGTCGGCGACCAGACGCGGGTCGACCTGGTGCTCACGCAGCGCGCCGCCGTGGCGCTCGATGCCGTCGTTGCCGACCTTGCCGAAGAACCGGGTGTCCGAGCCGAGGAACCCCAGCCAGGCAGCGGTGTTCGCTGCGGAGCCCCCGGGCGTCATCCGGATCTGCGAGCGGGTGTCACTGCGCGGAGCCACGGGCTCGAGGGGCAGGACGCCGATGTCGTCGACGACGTCACCCACGACAAGGATCACGGGTGCTCCACCGCCGCCTTCGCGATGCGTGCCGCGACCGCGATGTTGTTGCGCGCGATGTCGAGGTTGACCGCGAGGCTGTCGCCGCCGGTCAGCTCGACGATCCGCTGGAGCAGGAAGGGCGTGACCTCCTTGCCCGAGAGGCCCTGGGCGTCCGCCTCGGCGAGCGCCCGCTCGAGCGCCTCATCGTGGACGACGGGGTCGAGCTGCTTCTCCTCGGGCAGGGGGTTGGCGACGACGATGCCCGAGGTCAGGCCCATCGCGTCGCGGCTGCGCATCACGGCGGCCACGGCGTACGCGTCCTCGGCCCGCCAGTCGAGCTGGTGCCCCGAGGAGGTCAGCCAGAAGCTGGGGAAGTCCTTGGTCCGGAACCCGAGCACGATGACGCCCAGGGTCTCGAGGCGCTCGAGGGTGGCCGGGATGTCGAGGATCGACTTCACGCCGGCCGAGACCACGGTGATCGGCACCTCGCCCAGCACCGTCAGGTCGGCGGACTCGTCGAACGTCTCCGACGCGCCGCGGTGCACGCCGCCGAGGCCGCCGGTGGCGAAGACCCGGATGCCGGCGCGGTCGGCGATCCATGACGTCGCCGCGACGGTCGTGGCGCCACTGCCCGCCATGGCCAGCACGACGGGCAGGTCGCGCACCGTCAGCTTCGGGACGTCCTCGTTGGCGATGCGGGCCAGTTCGTCGGCCGTCAGACCGGCCTTCAGCTCGCCGTCGAGCACCGCGATCGTGGCGGGCGTGACGCCCTGTGACCGCAGGATCTCCTCGAACTCCTGCGCCGCGGCGAGGTTGTCGGGGCGCGGCAGGCCGTGGCTGATGATCGTGGACTCGAGGGCGACGACGGGCCGTCCCTCGGACAGCGCGGCGGCGACTTCGGGGGACGGCTGGACGTTCACGTCGTGACTCTATCCGCCGTGAGCGTCGTTGTCGGGGAGTCCCGGAGTCACGTCGTGACCTCGGCACTCCCCGATGACGCTCAGATGCCCAGGACCGTCCGGACGGTGGTGATGACGCCGTTCTCGGTGTTCGGCGGGGCGGTGTAGTTGGCGACGTCGATGATGTCGGGGTGGGCGTTGCCCATGGCGAACGACCAGTCCGCGGCCTGCAGCATCTCGTAGTCGTTGAGGTAGTCGCCGAAGGCCATCGTCTGCGTGGCGTCGATGCCCATGGCCTTCTGCAGCTCGCGGACGGCGAGTCCCTTGTCGACGCCCTCGGCCATCACGTCGACCCAGTGGGCGCCCGAGACCGCGACGGGATTCGGCTGGCAGTACTCGCGCAGGAACGGCGCCGTGACCGCCTCGAGGTCGCCGAAGTCGTGCACGGCGAGCTTGATGATCGTGTCGTCGATCGTGGTCAGATCGTCCGTCACCTCGAGGCGCCGGTAGTACGGCTCGACCTGGTCCAGGAACGGCCGGTCGGTGCGGGTGATCCAGGCCGATTTCACGCCGCACACGACGATGCCGAGGTCGACGCCCTCGTCGGCCAGCTCCTGGATCCGGGCCACGCTCGTCGAGACCCACGCGGCGTCGAGGGGGTGCACGGCCACCTCGGTCCCGCGGTCGGTGACGTAGGAGCCGTTCTCGGCGATGATCACGAGGCCGTCCGAGACCGGTTCGAACATGGCGGTCAGGGTCGCCCACTGCCGGCCACTCGCGGGGGCGAACGCCACACCCGCCGCCTGCAGATCGCGGATCAGGTCGATCGTCCCGTCCGGGAGGCGCTTGTGCTCGTCGAGCAGGGTGCCGTCGAGGTCGGCCACGACGAGTCGGATGTCGGGCGCGGTCATGCCCTCTAGTCGATCACACTCCGGTGGAAGTTCGCGTGGGACCGGGAGGCCGTCGGTCCACGCTGGCCCTGATAGCGGGAGCCGTACTTCGTGGAGCCGTAGGGGTTCTCGGCCGCCGAGGTCAGCCGGAAGAAGCACAGCTGCCCGATCTTCATGCCGGGGTAGAGCTTGATCGGCAAGGTGGCGACGTTGGCGAGCTCGAGGGTGATGTGGCCCTGGAAGCCCGGGTCGATGAAGCCGGCGGTGGAGTGCGTCATGAGGCCGAGGCGCCCCAGGGAGGACTTGCCCTCGAGCCGCGCAGCGACGTCGTCGGGCAGCGTCACGTACTCGTACGTGGAGCCCAGCACGAACTCGCCCGGGTGCAGGATGAACGCGTCGTCGCCGTTGACCTCGACCTCGCGCGTGAGGTCGGACTGGTCCTGCGCCGGGTCGATGTGGGGGTACTTGTGGTTGTCGAACACCCGGAAGAACTTGTCGAGGCGCACGTCGATGCTCGACGGCTGGATCATCGAGGGCTCGTAGGGGTCGAGCGCGACCCGTCCGGCGTCGATCTCGGCGAGGATGTCGCGGTCCGAAAGCAGCACAAGGAGAACCTAACGCACGGGCGGCGCGCGGAGCCGCGCCCCGGAGCGGAACGGCTCTTCACACTCGGCGCGTGAACCCCACGTGTGCCATCGTGCGAGAAACCAATCGTGAGGAGCAGCACGTGTACAAGAACATCCTGGTCGGCGTGGACGGCAGCGACAGCGCCCAGCGCGCCGCCGAGGTCGCGGCCGGACTGGCCTCGGCCACCGGCGCCACCCTGCACATCGTGACCGCCGTCGACGAGAAGGGCGGCGCACCCTCCGACCTCCCCGGGGGCATGCATCCGCTCAGCCCCGGCGAGCGGGCCGAGGCCATCGCGCGCCAGGTCGCCGAGAGCCTGTCCTACAAGGGAACCGTCCAGGCCAGCCCGGCGCCCGGCAAGCCCGCCGACGCCCTGGTGCAGGTCGCCAGGGAGATCGACGCCGACCTCATCGTGGTGGGCAACCGTCGCGTCCAGGGCATCAGCCGACTGCTGGGCAGCGTCGCCACCGACGTGGCTCACCACGCGCCCTGCGACGTCTACATCGTCAAGACGGTCTGACTCCGGAACGCCCGGGGCGGGAGCCTTTCGCGGTCCCGCCCGGGCGCTGCTCGCGACGTCCGTGGAGAGTCAGTTGCGAAACTGATTCAGCCTGCAATGCGGCGCCTTCATGCGCCCTGCCGCCACGCCATTCCGGCTAACTCGCTGACGTTTTCCGGTTCTGCCCAACCCCAACCACTTCGGCCTTGCTGCATCTTGTTGGATCGCTCGCCTGCATGTCCCCAACTCTGGGGGCGTTCGGTGGGAGTGACCTGCTTGAACGATCGCCGCAACTCTTCTACATGGCGGTCGCCCCGCTGCTAGCGTCACGACGTGAGTACGCACGACGACCCAAGCAGTCCGCAGAGCGATCCCCCGCCTGGCGGTGAGCCGAAGTACGTATACGAGTCCGTCAAGGCAATCCGCGGACGGGAAGCAACGACGAAGGCCCAGCGCAAGACCGCGGGGTGGGAACTCGTCTCGGAGAGCCAAGGGCTCGTGCGGACGGAAATGACCTTCCGTCGACCGAAACCCACAACGTTGTGGGCTCGTCTCGCATCCTTCTCGCCCGGAACGGTGAAACCCATCAATCGCTGGGAGCGGCGCAATCAACTTCGCTTCCTGGCAGCGGCGGGTGCTGGCGTCGCCCTGATCGTTGCAATTTCCATCACGGCCGGAGGGGACGACGACGCACCAGTCGCTGCACCCACCAAGGCCACTGCCAAGCCGACCGAGAAGGTCACGACCCAACCCCCGAAGGCTGCGACCGAGCCGACAGAGGCGCCCGCGAAGACGACGGCGCCAGCTCCCGTGGAGACGCTCACCGTTAAGAACAGCAAGGATCTTGCCGCTCTTCTAAAGGCTGGCGAGTTCGACGAGGTCGTGTCGACCTTCGCGAAGAAATACGAGGGAAGAACGATTGCGTTCGACGGGAACGTCGCCAACGTGGCGGCCTACGACATCGGCTCCAATATCCTCATCTTGGCCAATGACTACAGCGAGACGACGGCTTCCGGACCCAACTTTCAATTCAAGGACGCCGACCTCCCCCTGCTCTCACAGGGAGATAACGTGCGCGTCAAGGCAGTCGTAGTGGGCTACGACGACAACAGTGGCCTATTCGAGCTCGAACCTGTCATGGTGCGCATCCGCTGACGCCTGCGTCGCTACGCGTCCACACGCTCCGAGAACGCAGCACCAATCCACATTGCGATGATGTCCGAGCGCCGCTCTCAGCGAAGCGTGAGTTGAGTACCGTCGATGATCGGGGCCGCGGCGAGCCACAACCGACGCAGTCGCACCAAGGCCGCGCTCGCGAGCCTCTCGGGGGAAACAGCCTTCTCGTCATCCCCGGGTTCCACATACTCCCAGAGCGGCCAAGTTGAGGAATGTCGATTTCCGCCGAACTGCTTACTCACATCGGAGAGACCCTCGGCGAGGGTGTGAAGCGCCGTGGACTTGACGGAACCATCGACCTGCACGGCAACGTAGGGCCATTGGTTGGAGCCCGGTTTCAGCAATTTCGTGCGTTCCCATTGGATCACGACCGAGACGCCGCCATATCCGATCGCGTTCCACTCTGGGCGATGCAACCCGTACCCGGGAAAGTTGCCACTTTCGACGTCGCTGACGATCGTGGCTGCTTGGAATTCCTCGCCAAGGGCCTCGACCTCCGGGCCGAGTTCGAGAAGCCGCGTTTCCAGAAGCCTGGCAGCGTCAGCGCGGAGTGAAGCCCACTCCTCAACGTCGCGCCAATGATCGAGGTAGAACCACGCTTTCGCGTCAGCATCGTCCCGGTTGGCCGGCGGATTGGGGTCAGACACGGTGATAAGCCTCCAAAGTGGCTAGGTAGTCGAGCACGCCCGGCGCGACCGTGGAATCGACCCCGATCGCGGTACGCGCAATGCGTCCCACATCTGACCAGGTCAGGGCGGTCCAGTGGCTGGCTGTATGTGCCGCTGTCATTGCTTCGCGGCGCCCGCGCGTCAGGAACACGAAGGACGGCGAAGGGTCTTCAGACCACTCGTCGTGAAGGCGTTCTAGTTGTCGCGGCTGTTCGGGTGCGAACGTCTTCGCTTCGACAACGATGGTCCAGTGCGGCGCGTACACGACCAAACCGACGCGACGAACGGCGTGGAGACGGGGGCGTCGAGTGAACCGTTGACGTTGCCTGACGCCGCGGGCCTCGGGGACCGGCAGATCAAGGACGGGATGGCCGTCTACCAGAACAAGACGGACGGTTACGCCGTCGCGGTGAACCCGTTCGAAGGTGGAACTCAGGTGCTCACCGTTCTGGGAGACTCGTCCGCGCCGACCTCGTTCACGTACGGTGTCGCTGGTGTCGGCGAGGAGGTCGTTCTCGAGGAGGACGGAAGTGCCGGAGTGATCGACGTCGAGACCGGTGAACCGGTCGCCGCGATCGAGAAGCCGTGGGCCGTGGACGCGAACGGTGTCGAAGTTGCCACTCGGTACGTGACGGACGGGAGTAACCTCGTTCAGGTGGTCGACCATCGGCAGGCGGACATCGCCTACCCGGTGACCGCTGACCCGAAATACTTCACGTGTGACGCATACACGCACCTCTGCGTGAAGTTCAGCAAGTCCGAGACGAAGAAGATCCGCAATCGTGTCGATGAGGGCGCCACAGCGGCCATCTTCGCGGGGGTCTTGTGCACGGGGATCCCGGCCCTCATCGGCAAGGCGACGTGCGCGGCCGCGGTCGCTCTGGTGGGCACGAAGTTGAGGAAGTCGTTCGTAAGCGCAGCAAAGAACGGGAAGTGCATCGAACTGCACTTCTTCATTCCGTCCGGAGTGTTAACTAGGTGGAAGACGGTGAACTGTTGATGAAGGAAATCGTGAACACCGCAGTAGTCGCGACGATGTTCTTCTGGTTTGGTCTGGTGTTTGCCCCCGGGGACATGGCAGCCGGAGCGGACATCGTGAAGGCGGGTCTCATCGGGACGGTATCGATCATCGCCGGGAGCGTGGTGGTCGCATACTTCAAGGGCGAGTTCAAGCGCCAGAAGCAGACGGGCACGTCTACCCGTCACAACTGACGAACGATCTTCCCCGCGTTGAACTGAACGCGACCCACACCGCCACAGCCAGCAAACTTGGCGACCCCGAAAACAGCCCGACGCCCCGTCCGATCACTGATCGGCGGGGCTTCGTCGTTGTTGACACGGCGTTGACATGGGCCTGACCGGCCCCAACAGAGAACTCCCGCCCAAACGTCAGTTTGAGCGGGAGTTTCCCGACTGAAATTGCTCAGTTACCCGAACAACCCGTGGAGCCGGTGACGGGAATCGAACCCGCGTATCTTGCTTGGGAAGCAAGCGCTCTGCCATTGAGCTACACCGGCGGTGCTGCGTCGATCGTACAAGCACCGGCGACCGGGGTCAGAACTGGCGCAGGAAGTCGCGCACCTGAGCGATCAGCTCGGCGGGCTTCTCCTCGGGGATCCAGTGGCCGCTGCCGCGGATCTCGGTCACCGTGACGTTCGGCGGGCCCCCGGCGCGGCGCACGATGCTCGGCGCGAGGACCGTGTCTCCCGTGCCCGGCAGGAACAGCAGCGGAATCTCCACGACGCGGCGCGCGTAGCCTCGCCCGACCTTCGGGATCTCCTGGAGCATGAACGTGCGATAGAGCGCCTGCCCGGCCCGGGCCCGGGCCGGCTCGCGGAAGCGCGCGAGGTACTCCTCACGGTCCGAGCGCTGCCACCGGTAGCCCGAGGCGGCCCCCAGCTTGAAGATCGTCTTCAGGACGACCTGCCCCGCCTGCCGCTGCAGGAAGGCACCGCCTGGACCGCCGACGATCGGCTGGTAGGCGAAGCGCCACATCTGGTGCAACGGGATGTCGGCCCAGGGCGCGACGATCGCGGCGGCGACGACCCCGCGGACGGCACCCTCGTGGCGGCTGGCGACCAACAGCGAGATCCAGGCACCCCAGTCGTGCCCGACGAGGATCGGCCGGTCGAGGCCGAGCTCCTCGATCGCGCGGGCGATCTCGTCGGCCATGACCCGCTTGTCGTAGGCGCCCGGGCCCTCCGGCACGTCGCTCCAGCCCGCGCCGCGCAGGTCGACGGCGACCACGTGGTGCGTCTCGGCGAGCGCCGGCATCACGTGCCGCCAGCAGAACCAGTGCTGGGGCCAGCCGTGCACGAGCACCACGGACGGACGGTCGACGGACTGATGGGCCAGGCCCGCCTCGGCGACGTGCAGACGCACCCCGTCGACATCGATCCATCGGTGTTCGACGCCGGGAACGACCGGCAGGGTCGGAGAGGTCATAGGGCGATCGTAAGGTTGATCACATGCCTCTCGTCGAACTCGGCCGCGAAGACACCGTCCGCACGATCACCCTGAACGCCCCCGACCGGCTCAATGCGCTCGACTGGCCGCTCCTGCAGGAGTTGCGTGCGGCCGTCGAGTCCGTGGCCGCCGACGACGAGGCCCGTGCCCTGGTGGTCACCGGTGCGGGCAAGGCGTTCTGCTCCGGAGCGAACCTCGAGAGCCTCTTCGGCGACACCAGCCGCCCCGCCGACGTCCTGCGCGAGCACCTGATGAACGTCTACTCCTCGTTCCTCGGCATCCGCAGCCTCTCGATCCCCACGATCGCCGCCGTGCAGGGCGCCGCCGTCGGCGCCGGGCTCAACATCGCCCTGGCCTGCGACGTGATCATCGCCGGTCCGCAGGCAGGCTTCGGCCCCACGTTCAGCCGCATCGGCCTGCACCCCGGCGGTGGCTGCAATCAAGAAGTCCGTCGGCGTCGCGGTGCGGTCCGACCTGCACGAGTCGCTGAACTTCGAGTCGTGGGCGCAGGCCGAGTCGCTCAGCAGCGAGGAGTTCGCGGCCTTCGCCGCGAAGTTCGCCTCGCGCTGATCCCCCGCGCGGACCGACCCCGACCCGTGGGAAAGTAAGGGTCCATGTGGACCCTGCATGGTGACGGCACGAACGTGAAGCCCGGCGCGATCGTCCTGCCCGAGGAACGACTGTCGTGGCCGCGCACGATCGGGTTCGGCGCCCAGCACGTCGTGGCGATGTTCGGTGCGACGTTCCTCGTGCCGCTGCTCACGGGCATGCCGCCGACGACGACGCTGTTCTTCTCCGGCTTCGGCACGCTGTTCTTCCTACTCATCACGTGGGGCCGCCTGCCCAGCTACCTGGGCTCGTCGTTCGCGTTCATCGCCCCGGTCAAGGCGCTCGTCGAGGACGGCGACATGGGCTCGGCGCTGTTCGGCATCATGTGCACGGGCATCCTGCTGGCGCTCATCGGTGCCATCGTGCAGATCACCGGCGCGGCGTGGCTCGACCGGCTCATGCCGCCCGTCGTCACGGGTGCGATCGTGGCGCTCATCGGCTTCGCCCTCGCCGGCGCCGCGACGGAGAACTACGGCAAGGCGCCCCTCGTCGCGACGATCACCCTCGCCGTCGTCTGCCTGTCGGCCGTGGTGCTGCGCGGCTTCGCCGCCCGTCTGTCGATCCTCTTCGGCATCATCGTGGGATACCTCGTGGCACTCGGGCTGGGTGACGTCAGCTTCGACAAGGTCGACAAGGCCGCGTGGATCGGGCTGCCCGACTTCCACCACCCCACGGTCGACTGGTCCGTGCTGCCCATGTTCCTGCCCATCGTGCTCGCGCTCGTCGCCGAGAACGTGGGTCACGTGCGCAGCGTCGCGCACCTCACGAACCGCCCCGCGATCAATCGCGAGTCGGGCCGTGCGCTGATCGCCGACGGGGTCGCCACGACCGTCGCCGGCGGCTTCGGCGGCTCCGCCACCACGACCTACGGCGAGAACATCGGCGTCATGACCGCGACGCGCGTCTTCTCGAGCGCGGCCTACGTCGTCGCCGGCGTCGTCGCGATACTGCTGAGCCTCTCCCCCAAGTTCGGCGCCCTGCTCATGACGATCCCCGAGGGGGTCATCGGTGGCGTCACCGTGGCCCTCTACGGCCTCATCGGCCTGATCGGCGTGCGGATCTGGTCGGACAACCACATCGACTTCGCCGACCCGGTGAACCTGTACACCGCGGCCGCTGCCCTGATCATCGGCATCGGCAACCTGACGGTCGCCCGGGGCGACGTGTCCCTGTCGGGCATCACGCTCGGGTCGATCGCCGCGATCGTGATCTACCACGTGATGCGGGCGCTCCAGCGCGATCCGCACGAGACGGTCTCGAAGGACCCGGTCGACCCGGGCGCCTGACGCGCCACCCGGCGCTGCGGGCCTCGAGACGGTAGACACGTCCCGTGGGCCTGGAAACGGTGGTGCTCGTCGGCGTGTGCGCCGTCGCCACCTCGGCGCTCACCGCGGTGCTCGGCTTCGGCGGCGGGATCGTGCTGCTGGCCGTCCTCGTCGCCTTCGTCGACCCCCTCGTGGCCATCCCGTTGCACGCGGCCATCCAGGTGGTCTCCAACGGCACGCGTACCGTCGTCCGGCACCGGGACGTCGACTGGTCCGTCGTCTGGAAGACCTCGCTGCTGCTCCTGCCGGCCGGAGCGCTGACGCTCCCCCTCGCGCGGGAGGCGCCGGAGGCGGCGTTGCAGGCGCTCATCGCCGTGGCCGTGCTGGCCGCGACCTGGCTGCCCGAGTGGCTCTCGCGGCCCTTCCGTGCCCCGGGCACCGCCGGGTGGATCGGTCTGGGCGGCGTGATCGGCGCGCTGAATCCCGTGGTCGGCGCGACCGGCCCGCTGGCTGCGCCCTTCTTCCGAGCCGGCACCAGCGACCGGCTGGGCTTCGTCGGCACGTTCGCCGCCACCCAGGTGTCCGGGCACCTCGCCAAGCTGGTGCTGTTCGGCGTGGTCGGCCTGCTGCCCGCGTCCCAGGCGCCCGCGGCCGCCGCCGGCATCGCCGGTGTCATCGGCGGGACCTGGCTGGGCAGCCGGTTCCTCGACCGCATGCCCGAGCGCAGGTTCGACCGGCTCTACCTCGTGGCCATCACCCTGGTCGCCCTCTGGCTGCTGGTCGACGCCGCCCGGTGAGGGTCAGAGCGCGCCGTGGCGATCGGCGACGGCGCGAGCCTCCTCGCGCAGGGCCTGCACCACGAACCGCACGCTGGGCCGCTCGAAGCGGTCCGGTCGCAGGACGGCCGTGATGTCGCGCCGGGCACGGATGCCGACCAGCGGGCGCGTGACGAGCCCGTTGTCGCGGGTCCGGGTCGTGAACCGCGGCAGGATCGCGATCCCGTGCCCCGCGCCCACCACCGCCTCCACGACGCCGTTGTCGTCGAACCGCTGGGCGATGCGCACCGACTCGCCGGTGACGGTCACCAGATGCTGCAGCACGCGGTCGTAGGGGAAGTCGCGCGGTGCGCCGATCCAGGTCTCGCCGACGACGTCCTTGGGCGAGAGGCTCGGCCGGTCCGCGAGCCGGTGGTCCTCGGGCAGAGCGACGTCGAGGGGCTCGCGCATGAGCGGGACCAACTGCAGGCCGCGGTCGTGCCACTCCTCGGTGGCCGACGGGGAGTCCGCGACGACGATGTCGAAGTGGGCCACCATGTCGAGCACCTCGAACCGCTGCGTCGGGTCGCGGTCCGAGCAGATCAGGTTGACCGCCGGCTCGGCGCCCACCCGCGACAACAGTCCCGGCAGGAGCATCTCGCCGCCGGTCGGGAACACCGTCAAGGTGACGTCGCCGGCGGGGCCGCCGAGGTACTCGCGCCACTTGGCCTCGGCCCGCTCGAGTGCGACGGCCACCTCGGTCGCCGTCTCCGCCAGCGCCCGCCCTGCGGCAGTCAGCCTCACGCCGCGGCCGGCCGGCTCCAGGAGGGGCACTCCCGCCTCTGCCTCGAGGATCTTCAGCTGCTGCGACACGGCCGAGGGAGTGACGTCCATCTCATCGGCGACCGCCCCCACGGTGCCCCGTTCGGCCAGTTCCCGCAGCATCGCAAGGCGTCGCGCATCCATGTAGACAAACTACATCTTCGATGAAGTTCTGTTGGATTGTCCTTGACAGTGGCACGACGCAGAATGGAGGGAGAACGAAAGGAGCACCCATGACCTTCCTCACCCTCGCCGCTGTCGTCGCCCTCACCGCGGGCACCATCCACACGGCCTACCTGGTCGCCACCGACGGCCTGACCCGCGTCCCCACGCGTCGCGTCTGACGGCACCTCCCAGAACCGACCCGCTCTCCGCACGGAGACGGGTCGTTTTTCTTTTCCGGGATCGCCTTTCGCACTGGTACGACGCTGGAGTACGATCTAGTTACTGGCCAGTAGAACCCGCCAGTAACACTGGCAGCTTCATCTTCCCGGAGGTCCACGGCCCATGAGCCACTACAAGAGCAATCTGCGCGACGTCGAGTTCAACCTCTTCGAGTTGTTCGACCGCCAGTCCGTCCTCGGCACCGGTCCCTTCGACGAGGTCGACGTCGACACGGCGAAGAGCATCCTCGCCGAGGTCGAGCGCCTGTCGCGCGAGGACCTCGCCGCGTCGTTCGTCGACGCCGACCGCAACCCGCCGGTCTTCGACCCGGCCACCCACACGCTGAAGCAGAACCCCGAGTTCGCCAAGAGCTACCAGGCCTGGATGGACGCCGAGTGGTGGCGCCTGCAGCTGCCGACCGAGCTCGGTGGCCAGCCCGCCCCCTCCTCCCTCGTGTGGGCCATGGGCGAGTTCGTCCTGGGCGCCAACCCCGCCATCTGGATGTACGGCGCCGGCCCGGCCTTCAGCCGCGTCGTGTGGGAGAACGGCACCGAGCGCGACCAGAAGATCGCGCAGACCATGATCGACCGCAAGTGGCTGACCACGATGGTCCTCACCGAGCCCGACGCCGGCTCCGACGTCGGCGCCGGCCGCACCAAGGCCTTCCCGAACGAGGACGGCACGTGGCGCATCGAGGGCGTCAAGCGCTTCATCACCTCGGCCGTCAGCGACCTGGGCGAGAACACGATGCACATGGTGCTGGCGCGTCCCGTCGGCGTCGAGGGCGCCGGTGGCCCGGGCACCAAGGGCCTGTCGCTGTTCCTGGTCCCCGAGCATCACTTCGACCTCGAGACCGGCGAGCTGACCGGTGAGCGCAACGGCGTCTACGTCACCAACGTCGAGAAGAAGATGGGCATCAAGGTCTCGGCCACGTGCGAGGTCACCTTCGGCGACCCCCAGCTCGGCGGCCCGGCCACCGGCTGGCTGCTCGGCGAGGTGCACGACGGCATCAACCAGATGTTCCGCGTCATCGAGAACGCCCGCATGATGGTCGGCTCCAAGGCCATCGCGACGCTGTCGACCGGCTACCTCAACGCGCTCGAGTACGCCAAGGAGCGCGTCCAGGGCGCCGACATGCTGAACCCGGCCAAGGACGCCCCGCGCGTCACGATCACGCACCACCCCGACGTGCGCCGCTCGCTGCTCACGCAGAAGGCGTTCGCCGAGGGCCTGCGCTCGCTGATGATCTACACCGCGTCCTTCCAGGACGAGGTCATGGTCAAGAAGGAGTCGGGCGAGGACGCCAGCCTCGAGCACTCGGTCAACGACCTGCTGCTGCCGATCGTCAAGGGCTACGGCTCCGAGCGCTCCTGGGTCCTGCTGGGCACCGAGTCGCTGCAGACCTTCGGCGGTTCGGGCTTCCTGCAGGAGTACCCGCTCGAGCAGTACGTCCGTGACGCCAAGATCGACACGCTGTACGAGGGCACCACGGCGATCCAGGGCCAGGACCTGTTCTTCCGCAAGATCGTGAAGGACCAGGGCCGCGCGCTGGGCTACCTGTCCGACCAGATCAAGGCGTTCATCGACAACGAGTCGGGCAACGGCCGCCTCAAGGTCGAGCGCGACCTGCTGGCGAAGGGCCTCGAGGACACCACCGCCGTCATCACGGCGATGTTCAACGACCTCATGGCCTCGAACCCGGCCGACGAGAACGGCGACGCCCGCAACGTCTACAAGGTCGCGCTGAACACGACGCGCCTGGTCTACGTCCTGGGCGACCTGGTCGTGTCCTGGCTGCTGCTGCGCGGCGCCGAGGTCGCGCAGAACAAGCTCGATGCCGGCGCCACCGGTGCGGACAAGTCGTTCTACGAGGGCAAGGTCGCCGCGGCGTCCTTCTTCGCCAAGACCGTCCTGCCCCGCCTGGCCGCCGAGCGTGCGATGGCCGAGGCCGTCGACCTCGACGTCATGGAGCTGGACGAAGCGGCCTTCTGAGCCACTGACTCACTCGAGCGGCG
>NZ_WNJU01000005.1:0-76971 GCF_024433585.1 Aeromicrobium sp. 636 | reverse complement strand
CGGCGTGCAGGCTGTCGCCGGCTTGGGCGGCCTTGACGGTGCAGGTGCCGACGCCGGTGAAGGTGACGGTGCTGCCGCTGACGGTGCATGCATCCGGGGTCGTCGAGGAGAACGTGACCGGGTTGCCGGAGCCGCCGCCGGTTGCGGTCACCGTGTGGGTGTCACCCGGGTAGGCCTTGGTCGGGGCAGTCGACGTGAACGTGATCTCCTGATCGACCATCTGGCAGTGGTCGCCGATGCGGAGGGTGACCCTGAAAGCAGTGTCTCCGTACGCGTGCTCAACGTTGGTGTAGTCCGGGGTGAGGCTGGCGACCCCCGTCCCCGATTCGGGCTGGTGGTAGAACGTGACCAGGGGTGCTGTCGTGTTGTCCCGCTTTACGTAGGAAGCGGTGAGTACGCCGGTGTCGGGATCGATCTGCCACAGGCCCGTCTGTACTTCCCCGAGTACGTGCTGGCTAGGCATGACGGCGACGGCCGAGGAGCCCCCCAGCGCGCTGAAGGAGGTGTCGGTACCCACGGCCGTCGTGGGTGCCGACACGTGCCGGAGCTCTTGTTGGGTTCCCTCGGCGATGGTCACCCCGATGGCCGAGGATTTCGAGGTCGTGATGCTCATCGGGAAGTTGGGGCCGAGGCATCCGAGGAGGACGTCGTCCTTCAGCACCTGGATGTGGCCGGTGCGAGTCTCGCGCTCGACGACGGAGATGTTCTGGGTGGCCGACCCGGCGGTGAACCCGCCGCCCGCAGCCTGGGACGCCCTGACGGTGCAGGTGCCGACGCCGGTGAAGGTGACGGTGCTGCCGCTGACGGTGCATGCATCCGGGGTCGTCGAGGAGAACGTGACCGGGTTGCCGGAGCCGCCGCCGGTTGCGGTCACCGTGTAGGTGTCACCGGGATGGGCCTTGGTCGGGGCCGACGACGTGAACGTGACGGACTGTGGCAGCTCGACCGGTCCGGAGCAGGCCTCTCCGAGGCGGAAGGTCACAGCCACTGTCCGGCTAGGCCCGTACGCGCTGATGAACCGCTCGAGGTCGGGGGCCAGCCCGATGGACCGGTTGATCCCGTCGTCGTGCTTCCACGCGTGGACCTGTTGCGTGGAGGAATCCGGCCAGGTCCAGGTGGTAGAGAGCACCTTCGTCACGGGGTCGATGCTCCACAGTGCGGATTGGTTCCACGGCTGAGGAGTGTCCACCACCAGGAGGCTGTGGGTCGCCGGGTCGCCCTTCGTCATGAGGTCGGTCTCGCCGGCGAGGCGGAACTCAGGGTCGTTCGCGAGAGCGAGCACTTGGTGGGGGCCCTCGCTGATCGTGAAGTCATGGGCGCGGGAGGCGGCCGTCGAGTACTCGGCGACATGGCTGCTGTCGCTCTCCGCGACACAGCCGATGATCTGGCCTTCAACGATCACCTGGAGGTGACCGCTGTGGATCGGGCTGGCGGCCTGGGCCGCAGGGGAGAGGGCCACCGCAGCGCCGCTGACCATGAGCGCACTGGCGATGACCGAGGTGAAACGGTGGAACATAGGGTCACTCTCGGTGCGGAGGAAGACGAGCAGACGGCTCAGCCAGCCAAAACGTTACTCACTACTCCGGTCTCAAGAGTGTATTTGTGAAACATTCGTCACAACTTGTCGCGGAACGGCACCGAACTCTCGTGAGGTCGGGCGCGCGTGGCGCTGCGGCGTAGGGGTAACGAGGCGGGCACTGACAAGAAACCAACAGACTTGACTGTTTCTTTCGCCGAGGTCATGCTGTCGGGGTGACGGAAAGCCCTGCCAGGA
Source organism: Aeromicrobium sp. 636 (assembly GCF_024433585.1). Lineage (NCBI taxonomy): Bacteria > Bacillati > Actinomycetota > Actinomycetes > Propionibacteriales > Nocardioidaceae > Aeromicrobium > Aeromicrobium sp. 636. Next base: position 75,197 of record NZ_WNJU01000005.1, on the reverse strand, counting down.
CACCGCAGACCGAGCGGACGCGGCTCATGCGCCAGCGGCTGCTCGAGGCCACGGTCGACTCGCTCGTCGAGTTGGGCTGGGCCGGGACGTCGACCACGATCGTCAGTCAACGGGCCGGCGTCAGCCGCGGCGCCCAGCTGCACCACTTCCCCAGCAAGCAGGACCTGGTGGTCGCCGCCGTCGAGTACATCGCCGAGCGACGCCGCGAGGAGCTGTTCGTCGACCTCGACCTGCTGCCCGAGCAGGGCCGCACCCGCGCCGTGCTGGACCTGTTGGCCGGTCAGTTCACCTCCCCGGTCTTCCTCGCCGCGCTCGAGCTGTGGGTCGCGGCGCGCACGGATCCGGACCTGCAGGCCAAGGTCGCCCCGTTCGAGCGCCGCGTGGGCCGCGAGACGCACGCCCGCGCGGTGGAGCTGCTCCAGGTCGACGAGTCGCGTGGACGCAACCGTCAACTGGTCCAGGCCACCCTCGACCTGCTGCGTGGCCTCGGCCTCGCCGCGACCCTGACCGACGACTCCGCACGCCGGGCCTCGATCCTCGACGCCTGGGCCGAAACCCTCGACCGAGAACTGGAACGATGACCACTCTTGACACCGTCCTGGACGACCTGGCCGCCGAATCGCTGCAGCTGGACGGCTGGGTCGCCGGCCTGAAGCCCGACGAGTGGGCCACGGTCACCACGCCCGAGGGCTGGACCGTCGCCCATCAGGTCGCGCACCTGCACTGGACCGACGTCACCTCGACGCACGCCATCAACGACAAGGCGGCGTTCGACGCCCTGATCATGGCGGCGCTGGAGAACCCCGAGGGCTACATCGACCAGGCCACCGACGAGCTGGCACTCGAGCCGCCGGAGTCGCTGCTGCCGGCCTGGCGCGCCGGGCGTTCCGACCTCGTCGACGCGCTGAAGTCCGTCCCCGAGGGTCAGAAGATCCCGTGGTTCGGCCCGCCGATGAGCCCGGTCTCGATGGCGACCGCGCGGCTCATGGAGACCTGGGCGCACAGCCACGACGTCGCCGAGGCGCTGGGCATCTCGGTGCCGCGCACCGACCGCGTCAAGCACGTGTGCCACATCGGCGTGCGGACGTTCGCATTCACTCACCTGATGCGCGGCGAGGAGGCGCCCGACGTCCAGCCGCGCGTCGAGCTGACCGGCCCGTCGGGCGAGCTGTGGACCTGGGGCCCCGAGGACTCGCCCGAGCGCGTCACCGGCGACGCCTGGGACTTCGCCCTGCTGGCCACCCGCCGCCGTCACCGCTCCGACGTCGACGTCACCGCCTCCGGTCCCGCCGCCGACCACTGGCTCGACATCGTCCAGGCCTTCGCCGGCCTGCCGGGCAACGACCCCAAGCCGTTGGCCGAGCGCTGACGGTCTCTCGTTCGGTGCCGCGTCAGAGGGACGAGACGCGCAGGAGCGCCTTCGTCGTGCGGCGCTCGGCCATGTCCGCGTAGGCCCGGGCGACGTCGTCCAGGTCGTAGTGCTGGTCGAACACGACGCCTGGCCGCAGGGATCCCGCCAGCACCTCGGGCAGCAGTTCGTCCAGCAGGGCTCGGGCCGGGGCCCCGCCGGCCCGGAGACCGAGGTTCTTCGCGAACAGCTGGCGCGGGTGGAAGTCGTCGCCGTGAGGGATCCCCACCATCCCGATCTGGCCGCCGACCCGGGCCGCGGCGATCGCCGTGGCGAGACTCTCGGACGTGCCGACGCACTCGAGCACGTGCGCCGGTCCCACGCCCTCGTGCCGCTCGCGCAGCAGGCGCACGGCCTCGTCCCCGCGGATGTCGATGACGTCGTCCGCCCCGAGGATCCGGGCGAGGCGCTGCCGGGCGGGGTTCCGCGACAGGATCGTCACGCGCTCGGCACCCAGCCGGCGGCAGGCCGCCACGGCGCACAGGCCCACGGCACCGTCCCCGATCACGACCGCCCGGCTGCCCTCGCCGACGTCGGCGCACCGAGCCGCGTGGGCGCCGGTGGCCATCACGTCGGTGAGGGCGAGCAGATGGGGGAGCAGGTCGGCGGTGACCGGCGCGTCCACGCGCACCAGCGTGCCGTCCGCGAGTGGGACGCGAACGAGCTCGCCCTGGCCGCCGTCGAGCTCGGACCCGTCGGGGTGCGTCGAGCCCCAGTACCCGCCGTGCGGGCAGTTCGAGGTGTACCCGTCCCGACAGGTGGCGCAGGTGTGGTCGCCGAACTTGAACGCCGCCAGCACGAAGTCGCCGGGGACCACGGACGTCACGGCCGACCCGATCGACTCGACCCGCCCGACGAACTCGTGTCCCATGCGCCGCGGCTGGTCGAAGGAGTTGTCGCCGCGGTACCACCACAGGTCAGATCCGCAGACCGCCGCCGCCACGACCCGCACGACGGCGTCCGCCGGTGCCGTGCAGGTGGGACGCGGACGCGAGGCCAGATCCACGCGACCCGGTGCGGTGAGAACGGTCGCACGCACGGGGATCTCCTCTGCTAGGGTCCGATGTATACAAAAAAGTATCAGATGGAGGTCTGTGCCATGCGCGTGTTCTCAGGTCCTGAGGAGCTCAAGTCCGCTGTGGGCGAGGAGATCGGGGTCAGCGAATGGCTCGAGATCACCCAGGAGCGCGTGAACCTGTTCGCCGAGGCCACCGGCGACCACCAGTGGATCCACGTCGATCCGCAGGCCGCGGCCGATGGCCCGTTCGGCACGACGATCGCGCACGGCTACCTGACGCTCAGCCTCATGGTCCCGTTCATGCTCGAGATCTACCGCGTCGAGAACCGCAAGCACGCGGTGAACTACGGCCTCAACAAGGTGCGCTTCACCTCGCCCGTCCCGGTCGGATCGCGCCTGCGCGGCCGGCTGACCCTCGCGGGCGCCGAGGAGGTCAAGGGCGGCGGACTCCAGCTGACCTGGTCCGTGACGATCGAGCGCGAGGGCGAGGACCGCCCGGCCTGCATCGCCGAGAACATCACGCGCGTCTACTTCTGAGCGTGGGCACTCCCACGGCTCCCCGGTCGTCCTGGGCCCTGCTCGTCGACCGCCGGTTCGGCCCCTTCGTGGTCGGCAAGGGGATGGCGTTCACCGGGGTGTGGATCCACCACATCGTCACCGCGGTGCTGGCCTGGCAGTTCACGCATTCGGCGATCTGGGTCGCGGCCGTCAGCGTCGTCCACTTCATCCCGCAGGTCGTGCTCGCGCCGGTCATCGGCCCGCTGTCCGACCGGTCGAGTCGCGGGCGGCTCGTGGCCTACGGGCGGGTGTTCTGCATCGCCGGCACGGGCGGCCTGGGCGCGTGGCTGTGGCTCATGGGGGAGGACCGGACCGGTATCACCGGCGTCCTGCTCTTCTCCCTCGTCGCGGGCATCGGCTTCTCGGTCAGCGGCCCGGCGATGCAGGCGATGGTGTCCGATCTCGTCCGCCCGAACGAGGTCGGCCGAGCGGTCGCGATCGACTCCGTGCCCACGATGTTCGGCCGTGCGGCCGGCCCCGCGATCGGCGCAGTCCTGGCGACGACGCTCGGTGCCCCCGCGGCGCTGGGCCTCGCGGCCCTCGGTCACGTCGTCTTCGGGGTGGTCGCCGTGGTCATCGCCCGCAACGACGCACCCACCCGGGCAGCGTCGGCGGGCGGCAGTTTCCGTGACGGTCTGGCCTACATCCGTCGCAATCCCGTGGTGGCGCTGCTGCTGATCGGTGTCACGGCGGTGGGGCTGGGCGCCGATCCGGTGGTTACGCTGGCGCCCGCGATCGCCCATGACATGCATGCACCCGAGGCGTTCGTCGGCTACATCGGCTCCGCGTTCGGCGTGGGCGCGCTGCTGGGCAGTGCCGTGTCGACGATCTTCAACAGCGGCGGGCGGCTGCAGAAGGCGCCGACGATCGGGTTGAGCGTCCTGGCCGCGGGGTCGCTGGCGGTGCCGCTCCTGGCGTCGCCGACGGCGGTCTGCGTGGCGTTCTTCCTGGCCGGCATCGGGTTCACGGTCGCCTTCTCGGGCTGTACCGCGATGCTGCACCAGGTCGTCCCGGCGGAGTTCCGTGGCCGGGTGATGTCGCTGTGGCTCATCGCCTTCATGGGCTCGCGCCCCCTGGCGTCGGTCCTCAACGGCATCGTGGCCGACACGCTCGGAGCGGACTGGGCCATGGTGATGATGGCGATCATCGTGGGCATCGCCGCGGTGGCGTGCCTGCCCGTGATGCTGCGGCGCCTGACCCGCGACGGAGTCAGCGAGGGCGCGACCAGCCGAGGCGCTGCGTCACGAGGTGCTCGGTCGAGCCGCGGTGCTCGTCGGAGACCGCGATGAGGGCCTCGTTGTCGTTCGCCTTGACCGCCTCGATGATCCGCGTGTGGTCGTCGTGCACGCGCAGCTGCGACTCGACCTCCTGGATGTACAGCGAGCGGTAGAAGCTCGACATGTACCAGAGCCGGCGGATCTCCTCGCGGACCAGCTTGAGCGGGCTCCGGTCGAAGATCAGGAAGTGGAAGGCGAGGTTCGTCTGCTGCCAGTCGTCCGGGTCGGTGCTCGAGCTGAGCGTCCGCAGGTGGTCGTCGAGGCGCTGGAGCTCGTCGATGTCGACCGTGGTGAGATCGATCGTGCGCACGAGCTCGGTCTCGAGCAGTCGGCGCATGAGGTAGATCTCGGCGAGGTCCTCACCGCTGAAGCGGGCCACGGTGAAGCCCGTGTTGGGCTTGTAGTCCAGGACGCCCTCGGCCTGCAGCGTCGAGAGCGCCTCGCGCACGGGGATGCGGCTGACGTTCAGCTGGGCGGCGATCTCGCCCTGGTGGACCTTCTGCCCGGGCAAGAGCTCGCGGGAGATGATCATCTGCCGGATCTCAGTCAGGCAGCGCTGCACTCCCGTCGCGGTCGGGGTGGTCTTCGCCATGGGTGGGCCTCTCAGCAGTGGCGCGGCACGGCGGCCGCTCGTGGTGCACTCGCAGCGTATCCACGCTCCGACGCGCTATCCAGAACAGAAGGATATACATTCTTGCATGTCATTAAGCATTCATGGTTGAATGCCAACGTGTGCTCCAAGACACACTTCCAGATAGGGAAAGGACATCCCCCCGTGCCCCAGCCTGTTGCCGGCGGAACAGCCAACACCCGCGGCCTCGACGCACTCTTCGAGCCGCGTGGCGTCGCGATCCTGGGCGCCTCGTCCGACCCCACGAAGATCGGCGGCCGACCGCTGCGCTTCATCAAGGAGTCGGGCTACACCGGGGGCATCTACCCGATCAACCCCAAGTCCGACGAGGTCCAGGGCGTCAAGGCCTACGCCTCGATCGAGGACGTCGACGGGATCGTCGACCTCGCGGTGATCGCCCTTCCCTCCGAGCACGTGATCGGCGCGGTCGAGTCCTGCGGCAAGCAGGGCGTCAAGGTCGTCACGATCTTCAGCGCCGGCTTCGCGGAGATGGGCGCAGAGGGCGCGGCCCTGCAGGACGAGGTCCTCGAAGTCGCCGGCCGCTACGGCATGCGCGTGCTCGGCCCGAACTGCATCGGCAGCATGAACCGCTCCAACGGCGCGGTCGGCACGTTCGCGGCCTCGGTCGGTGTCCCCTTCGCCGTCGACGCCATCGCCAAGGTGGCGCTGGTCAGCCAGAGCGGCGCGATCGCCAGCGAGTGGGTCGTCAACGGACGCCAGACCGGCCTGAACTTCGACCCGTGGCTCTCCACCGGCAACGAGGCCGACATCCAGCTGGCCGACGTCCTGGCGCACCTGGCCACCGACGACTCCGTCGAGGTCATCGCCGCCTACCTCGAGGGGTGCCGCGACGGCGAGCGCCTGCGCGAGGCCCTGGCCGTGGCGCAGGAGAACGGCAAGCCGGTCGTCGTGCTGAAGGTCGGCCGCTCCGAGGTCGGCGCGACGGCCGCCGCCTCGCACACCGCCTCGCTCGTCGGCTCCGACCAGGTCTTCGACGCGCTCTTCGACCAGTACGGCGTCATCCGCGTCGACTCGATGGCCGAGCTGTTCGATGTCTGCTACGCCCTGTCGATCGGCACGCTGCCGACCGGCGACCGGCTCGGGATCCTGACCGGCTCGGGTGGCATCGGCATCATCGCCGCCGACGAGGCGGCCGACAGTGGCCTGCAGGTCCCGACCCCGTCGGAGCGGCTGCAGGACCAGCTCAAGGAGATCTGGCCCCCGGCCGGCGTCGGCAACCCGATCGACCTGACCGCGCAGCTGATGAACGACGAGAACCTGCTGCCGTCCTTCGTGGACGCGTGCCTGCAGGACGGTGCTTTCGACTCGATCGTCATGGGCCTGACCTACATGGGCCTGCTCGAGCCGTGGACCGACCTGGTCGTCCGCGCGCTGAAGCTGGCCCGCGAGGCGCACCCCGACGCGCCGATCTACGCCACCACCCTGGCGACCCCCGAGGTCAAGCGCGCCATCGAGGAGCTGGGCATCCCCGTCTTCGCGGACATCACCCGGGCCGTGCAGATCATGGGCCGCGTCACCGACTACGCCCTGCGCCGCCAGCGGTTCGAACGGGACCGCGAGGCGCGCGCGATCGATCCTTCGGCAACGTCCGTCCCCGCATTGCCGGAGGTCTTCACCGAGGTCACGGCCAAGGCGTTCCTCGCCGCGGCCGGCGTGCCCGTGGCCCCGGAGGTCGTCGTGTCGTCGGCCTCCGAGGCTGCGGCCGCGCAGGCGAACTTCGCCGGCCCCGTGGTGCTGAAGGTCGTGTCGCCCGACATCGCGCACAAGACCGAGGTCGGCGGTGTCGTCCTGGGCGTCTCCTCGCCCGAGGAGGCCGCCGAGGCGCATGACCGCATCCTCGAGTCGGCCCGCCGCCACGAGCCCGATGCCCAGATCGACGGCGTGCTGGTCGCGCCGATGATCACCGACGGTGTCGAGACCATCCTGGGCGTCGTCGACGACCCGACGTTCGGTCCGGTCGTCATGTTCGGCCTCGGCGGCATCTTCGTCGAGGTGCTCAAGGACGTGACCTACCGCCTCGCGCCGTTCGGTCTCGAGACCGCGCACGAGATGATCCGCGAGATCCGCGGTGCGGCGATGCTCGACGGCGTGCGCGGCGCGGCTCCGGCCGACGTCGACGCGCTGGCAAACGCCCTCGTGGCCCTGTCGAACGTGGCCGCCGAGCACCGCGGCCGCTTCGACAGCATCGAGGTCAACCCGTTCCTCGTCCGTCCGCAGGGTCTCGGGGCGGCGGCGCTGGACGCCCTCATCACCGAGCGCTCGTAACCCCCGAATTCCCCCCACCCCACAGGAGAACACCATGAAGAAACTGAGCTTCGCCGCCGTAGCCGGTGTGCTGGCGCTGTCGTTGGCCGCGTGCGGCTCCGACTCCAGTGGTGACGCCGAGGACTTCCCCTCCGGTGACATCACGATGGTCGTCGCGTACGCCGCGGGTGGCCCGACCGACCTGGCCGGCCGCGCGGTCGCCAAGCAGTTCGAGAAGGACCTCGGCGTCTCCGTCGTCGTCGAGAACCAGGAAGGCGCCTCGGGCGCCGTCGGTTCGGCGAAGGTCATCAACGCCAAGCCGGACGGCCTGACGCTGGGCACCACGACGGCCTCGGCCATCAGCCGCGTCCCCTCGATCGAGAAGGTCGGCTTCGAGGCCGGCGACGGCACGCCGATCGGCGTCGTCACCGAGTCGCCGGGCGTCTTCTTCGTGAAGAAGAACTCCCCGTACAAGACCTTCGACGACCTGCTCGCCGACGCCAAGAAGCGTCCGGGCAAGGTCACCGTCGGTGCCGCCGGCGCCCAGACCCCACAGGCCGTCGAGGTGCTGCGCATGGGCATGGAGCACGACACCGAGTTCAAGCTCGTGCCGTTCCAGGGCGACGCCCCGGCGCTGACCGGTCTGCTCGGCAACAACGTCGACGTCATCATCCCGTCGTACAACGAGCAGGTCCGTGCCCAGCACGAGGCCGGTGAGATCCGTCCCCTCGCGGTGATGGGCCCGACGCGTCGCGAGTACCTCGGTGACACGCCGACCCTCGAGGAGGCCGGCTTCGAAGGCCTGACCTACGGCATCTCGTCCTTCATCATCATCGCCCCGAAGGACACGCCGAAGGAGATCGTCTCCAAGCTCGAGGACTCGCTGGAGAAGGCGCTCGAGGACCCGGCCACCCGCAAGGCCGCCGGCGAGCTGAACGTCCCCGCCGAGTTCATCGGCTCCGAGGCCCTGCAGGCGCAGATCGACGACGAGGTCGAGACGCTGACGCCGGTCCTCAAGAAGCTGTTCGGCTGATCAGCCGAGGTGGGTCCGGGCCGGCCACGGCCCGGACCCACCATTTCCGATCCTTCTGACAGGAACACACCACATGAGCGACATGACTGATGAGCAGATCGCGGTTGCGGGGGCGCCGCCGGATCCGGTGCGTGGCACCGGCTGGATCGCGTCCAAGGTGCCACTGCTGGTCGCCATCGCGATCGCGGGCTTCTTCCACCTGCAGACCCAGGAGATGGAGGTCGGCTCGCTGACCGATCCCGGTCCCGGGTTCTGGCCTCGCGTGCTGATCGTCGGCATCGTCGTCGTGTCGGTCCTGGGTTTCGTCGTGGACATGCGCGACGGCATCGAGGTCTTCGAGCTCGGCTCGACCGCACGCGTCCTGGCCGGCTTCGCGGCCCTGGTCGTCTTCACGCTGCTGTTCGAGCAGACCGGCTCCATCCTGGCCGGCTTCATCTTCTTGATGCTGTGGCTCAAGGGCCTCAACGGCGAGGGCTGGCGGATGTCGCTCGCGATCTCGGTGGTCGCTCCGCTGCTGAGCTACCTGCTCTTCGTCACCGCCCTGGGCGTCCGCCTGCCGGCGGACATCGTCGCCAGCCTCTGGGGAGGTCGTTGACCCATGGACTCTCTCGCGAATCTCGCCTCGGGCTTCGGGGTCGTCTTCACCCCCGAGAACCTGCTCTTCGTCTTCCTCGGCGTCACCATCGGCACGGTCATCGGCGTGTTGCCGGGCCTGGGCCCGACCGCCACGATCGCGCTGTTGCTGCCGATCACGTACTCCATCTCGCCCGAGGCGTCGATCATGATGCTGGCCGGCGTCTACTACGGCTCGATGTACGGCGGCACGATCACGTCGGTGCTGCTGCGCATCCCCGGTGAGGCGGCCAGCGCGATCACCGCGCTCGACGGCTACGAGATGACCAAGCAGGGCCGCGGCGGACCTGCGCTCGGTATCGCCGCGATCGGCTCGTTCATCGGTGGCACGGTCGCGATCATCGGCCTGGCCCTGATCGCCCCGGCCGTCGCCACGGCAGCACTGCGCTTCGGCCCGCCGGAGTACGCGGCCATCACGATCCTGGGCCTGGTCCTGGTCACCTACCTGGGCACCAAGTCCACGGTGAAGAGTGTCATCGCCGCCCTGTTCGGCCTGCTGCTGGCCGCCGTCGGTCCCGACCCGATCCAGGGCACGTCACGGTTCAGCTTCGACATGCCCGAGTTGATCTCGGGTCTGGACCTGGTCGCCATCGCGATGGGCATGTTCGGCATCGGCGAGATCATGTACAACCTCGAGCAGCGCGTCACCGGCTCGGGCACGATCGGCAAGATCAACCGCATCCTGCCGACCAAGGAGGACTGGAAGGTCTCGCGCGGCCCGATCGCCCGCGGCACGCTCCTGGGCTTCCCGATCGGCGTGCTGCCCGGCGGTGGCGGCGTCATGAGCTCGCTGGCCTCGTACGCGGTCGAGAAGAAGGTCGCCAAGGACCCGAGCCGCTTCGGCAAGGGTGCCATCGAGGGCGTCGCCGGTCCCGAGACCGCCAACAACGCCTCGTCGATCTCGGCGTTCATCCCGCTGCTGACCCTGGGCCTGCCGTCCAACGCCGTCCTCGCGCTGATCCTGGGCGCGCTGATGATGCAGGACATCACGCCGGGCCCGACGATGATCAACGACCACCCCGAGCTGTTCTGGGGCGTCATCGCGTCGATGTTCATCGGCAACCTGATCCTGCTGGCGCTGAACCTGCCGTTCGTCGGCCTGTTCGTCCAGCTGCTGCGGGTGCGGATCGGCATCATCGGCGGCGTCGCGCTGCTGATCACGCTCGTGGGCGTCTACACGATCAGCTACACGCAGTTCGACATGTGGGTCATGATCATCGCCGGCTTCGTCGGCTATCTCATGCGCAAGACCGGGTTCGAGCCCGCGCCGCTGGTGCTGGCGTTCGTGCTCGGCAGCGTGCTCGAGGTGGGCTTCCGCCAGTCGCTGCTGATGTCGGACGGATCGCTCTCGATCTTCGTCACCCGCCCCATCTCCGGAACCATCATCGCCGTCGTCGCGCTCGTGGTCCTGTCCTCGGTGATCGGCGCCATCCGCCGCCGCCGTGGCAAGGGCAAGGGCGGAATCATCGACATGACCAAGCAGCTCGCTGCGGAGGACTGAGACTGACATGGACCTGAACTTCACCCCCGAACAGCAGGCGTTCCGCCGCGAACTGCAGGAGTGGTTCGCCGCGAACGGCCCGAAGGAGCGGCTCGACAGCCCCTACTCGGAGCCGGGCTTCAGCCAGCACCTGGAGTGGGAGCGCGCCCTGCACGAGGCGGGCTACGCCGCGCCGGGCTGGCCGAAGGAGGTCGGCGGCATGGGCGCCGACGCGTGGGACCAGCTGATCTACGACGAGGAGTACGCGCGGTTCCGGCTGCCCGAGCGCCTCAACAAGATGGGTCTCGTCCACGGCGGCCCGACCGTCCAGGCGCACGGCACCGAGGAGCAGAAGCAGCGCTTCCTGCCGGGCATCCTCACCTGTGAGGACATCTGGTGCCAAGGCTTCTCCGAGCCCGGCGCCGGCAGCGACCTGGCCGCCATCCGCACGACGGGCCGCATCAAGGGCGACACGATGGTCGTCGACGGCCAGAAGATCTGGACCTCGCAGGGCATCATCGCCACGACGATGTTCGCGCTGGTGCGCACCGACCTCGCGGCCAAGGGGCACAAGGGTCTGAGCTTCGTCATCATCGACCTGCGCTCGCCGGGCGTCGAGATCCGCCCGCTGGGACAGCTGCACGGCAACCCCGGATTCGCCGAGGTCTTCTTCCAGGGCGTCGAGGTGCCCATGGAGAACGTCATCGGCGAGGTCGGCGACGGTTGGCGCGTGGCCGGCACCTCGCTGCAGCTGGAGCGCGGCACGGGCCGTGGCACGCACACCCGACTGGAGCAGGCGCTGATCGACCTGGCGAAGGACACCGACGCGCACGGCAACGACGCCCAAGTGGAGCAGCTGGGCCAGCTGGCGGCGTGGACCTTCGCCTACGAGCAGGCCACGTACGCCTCGACGCATGAGATCGCCACGGGCCGCACCGGTCCGGACGTCTCGAGCATCCTCAAGCTGCGCTACACCGAGATCCACACCGCGGTGCACGAGCAGCACCTCGCGGTGCTGGGTGCGGACGCCGAGATCATGACCGACCACGGTCCCGACGGCGAGATGTTCGGCATGCGCCGCAACTACTGGCACGGGCGTGGAGCCGAGATCTACGCCGGATCGAACGAGATCCAACGCAACATCATCTCCGAGCGGATGCTCGGTCTGCCGAAGGAGCCGCGCGGATGAAGATCGCATTCGAAGCCGAGCAGAAGGACCTGGCGACGTCGTTCGACCAGGCCGTCGCGTCCGAGGTCGACGTCGACGCGCTGCGGGCGCTGTGGACCACCGAGACGGGCCGCTCCGAGAAGCTGCGGTCCACGATCGCGAACCTGGGCCTGACGACGATCCTCGTCCCCGAGGAGCACGAGGGCTACGGCGGATCGCTGGTCGACCTGGCGCTGGTGCTGGAGCGCGTGGGCTACCACGCGGTGCCGGACGCCCTGGTCGAGTCGCTGGTGACCGGGCCGGTGGCGTTGAAGGTCGCGGGCTCGCCCGAGCAGCAGGCGGCGTGGCTGCCGAAGCTGGCCGACGGCTCCGCCACGGCCACGGTCGCGCTGCGCGGCCTGAAGTCGGTGCCGGACGCGCACGTCGCCGACGTGCTGATCTACCGCGACGGTGCCGAGCTCAAGCTGGTCGAGACGGCGCGTTGCGAGCTGACGCCGTTGCGGTCGATGGACCCGTCGCGCCGCCAGTTCTCGATCGTCGTGCCCGAGGGCGCGGCCGAGGTGCTGCCCGGTGGCGGCGTCGACATCGTGCTGGCCCACGAGGCCGCGGCCTCGGCCAGCGTCCTGATCGGCCTGAGCCGCCGGATGCTCGACGAGACCGTCTCCTATGCGAAGGTGCGTGAGCAGTTCGGTCGCACCATCGGCTCGTTCCAGGCCGTGAAGCACCAGCTGGCCGACGCGGTCGCCGGTGTCGAGCTGGCCGCGTTCGCAGTGCACGCCGCCGCGGCCAAGGTCGCCGACGGCGCCCCCGACGCCATGACCGCTGCGCTGGCCGCACGGATCGTCGCGATCGAGGCAGAGTTCGAGGCCAACCGCGCGTCGCTGCAGCTGCACGGCGGCATCGGCTTCACGTGGGAGCACCACCTGCAGCTGTGGCTCAAGCGCGGCAAGGCGCTCGAGCAGGCACACGGCGGCACGTCCGAGCTGGCCGCCGCCCTGGGTCGCGCGACCATCGGGTCCTCCCAGGGCGCGGCATGAGCGACGAGGCTCCGGTCCTGCTGGACGTCGAGGGGCAGATCGCGACGATCACCCTGAACCGTCCGCACCGCAAGAACGCGCAGACGGCCGAGGGTTGGGCGTTGTTGTTCGACCACCTGCGCACGATCTCGTACGACGACTCGATCCGGGCCGTCGTGCTGACCGGCGCCGGCGGCGCGTTCTGCGCGGGCGCCGACGTCTCGGGCGTCCCCGGAGGTCACCCGCTGACGCGCGTGCGCAACATCAGCCGCACCCCCGAGGCCCTCTACAGCCTGAACAAGCCGGTCATCGCCAAGGTCGAGGGTGCCGCCGTCGGCGCGGGCTGGAACATGGCGCTGTGCTGCGACTTCGTGGTCGCGTCGTCGACGGCGAAGTTCTCGCAGATCTTCGCCAAGCGCGGCCTCAACATCGACTTCGGCGGGGCGTGGCTGCTGCCGCGGCTCGCCGGTCTGCAGCAGGCGAAGCGGCTGGCCTACCTGGCCGACTTCGTCTCGCCGCAGGAGGCCAAGGAGCTCGGTCTGGTGACGTGGGTGAAGGAGCCCGACGAGATCGACGGGTTCGTCGCAGACCTCGCCGGTCGCTTGGCTGCGATGCCGCCGATCGCGATCGCGCAGACGAAGGACCTGCTGCACAACGGCGTGGTCCAGTCGTTCCGCGACGTGCTCGACAACGAGGCCCGCGCACAGGCGATCAACTACGCCACCGAGGACGCCCCGGCGGCCTTCAAGGCGTTCGCCGACAAGACCGAGGTCGAGTTCACCGGGAAGTGGGCGCTGTGACGGTCCCCGAGTTCGAGCAGATCAGTCTGACGCTGGCCGACCGCGTGCTGGAGCTGCGGCTCGACCGACCCGACCGGATGAACGCGTTCACGCCGGTCATGCGCGCCGAGATCGTCGAGGCACTGGATTGGGCCGAGGCGAACGAGGACGTGCGCGTCGTCATCGTGACGGGGGAGGGGCGGGCGTTCTGCGCCGGCGCCGACCTCGGCAGCGCGGGCGACAAGCCGTTCTCCTACAGCGGCGACGGCATGCGCAATGAGACGTCCGATGCGGATCTCATCGCCGACCTGCCGCGTGACGGCGGCGGCGTGGTGACGCTGCGCCTGGCATCGTTCACGAAGCCGGTCATCGCCGCGATCAACGGCGCCGCGATCGGCGTGGGCATCACGATGACGCTGCCGATGGACATCCGCATCGCGTCGACGAAGGCGAAGTTCGGCTTCGTCTTCGCACGCCGTGGCATCGCACCCGAGGCGGTCTCCAGTTGGTTCCTGCCACGCGTCGTCGGGATCTCGCAGGCCGCCGAGTGGGCGCTGACGGGCCGCGTCTTCGACGCCGAGGAGGCGCTGCGCGGGCGCCTGGTGTCGCGCGTCGTCGAGCCCGAGGACGTGCTGCCGACGGCGCACTCGATCGCGCGCGAGATCGCGGACAACACCTCCGGTGTCGCCATCGCGGCGACGCGCCGGATGCTGTGGTCGCAGCTGACGCAGGACGACCTGTGGGAGACCCACAAGCTCGAGACCCAGACCATCGCCGCGCTCAAGAACGGCCCGGACGCCAAGGAGGGCGTCGCGTCCTTCCTCGAGAAGCGCGACGCCGTCTTCACCGGCCGGTTGGACACCGACCTGCCGGTCTCCGTGCCTGACTGGCCGGTCCGCCCGGCCGCCGACTGACCCTTCGAAGGAGCACCCATGCTGAAGACCCGTTTCACCGAGACGTTCGGTGTCACCCATCCGATCGTGCAGGGCGGGATGCAGTGGGTGGGCCGCGCCGAGCTGGCCGCGGCCGTGTCGGAGGCGGGCGCCCTGGGCATCATCACCGCGTTGACGCAGCCCACCCCCGAGGCGCTCGCCGGTGAGATCGCGAAGGCGCGCGAGCTGACGGACCAGCCGTTCGGCGTGAACCTGACGATCCTGCCGTCGATCAACCCGCCGCCGTACGACGAGTACCGCCAGGTGATCGCGGAGTCGGGCGTGAAGATCGTCGAGACCGCGGGCGCCAACCCCGAGCCGCACATGCCGTTCTTCAAGGACCACGGCATCAAGGTGCTGCACAAGTGCACCAGCGTGCGTCACGCGCTGCGCGCCGAGAAGGTCGGCGTCGACGGCGTCAGCATCGACGGCTTCGAGTGCGCCGGCCACCCGGGCGAGGACGACATCCCGGGCCTCGTCTTGATCCCCGCCGCCGCCGACAAGCTCTCGATCCCGATCATCGCCTCGGGCGGCATCGCCGACGAGCGCGGCCTGGTCGCCGCGCTGGCGCTCGGGGCCGACGGCGTGAACATGGGCACGCGCTTCATGAGCACGCAGGAGTCGTGGATCCATCAGAACGTGAAGCAGCGCATCGTCGAGGCCACCGAGCGCGAGACCTCGCTGATCTTCCGGCCGCTGCGCAACACCGCGCGCGTGGCCCGCAACGAGGTCAGCGTGAAGGTCGTCGAGATGCTCAACGAGGGCGCCCAGTTCGAGGACGTGCGCGAGCTCGTCGCCGGCGTCCGCGGCCGCGAGGTCTACGAGTCCGGCGACCTCGACGCGGGCGTCTGGTCCGTCGGCATGGTCCAGGGCCTCATCCAGGACGTCCCGACCGCGCGCGAGCTGGTCGAGCGCATGGTCGCAGGCGCCGAGGAGATCATCAACGGACGGCTGAAGGGATTCATCGCCTGATCGGCGAGGCGAAGGTCAGACCGCGGCCTGACCTTCGCGGTCCACCGTGCGGGCGACGCTCGCAATTCCCTCTGGTCAGGATGCCAAGCAACCTTCGTCAGAGAACGACTTGGGTCACGCGGTCGTCCCTGTCCGGTTCTGCTCCGTAGTCGGCTGGGCGACCGACTGGGGATCTGCCTCAGACCTGAAGACCTGCCGGATCAGGAATGTGGCCAACAGCGCGATGATCACCCCGGCGACGATCCCGGGCCAGGTGTCTAGGCCGGCGGCGTCCAACGCCACCAGAGTTGCGCCCGCGCTGACCGCGACCCACGTGACGGCGACACCAAAGTCGCGATTACTGAGGCCGGACTTGGCCCCCCACCTGAGTCCTCGCCACACGTCTATGAGCCGATCCCACCCTTGAAGAAGCGTTCCCAGCATCAAGAGGACACAGCCCCATGTGTAGATGTCGATGTCGTTCATGCCCGCGAGCCTGTCACACGGGCGGCGGGATCATTGGCACCCGACGCGTCCGCGAACAGTTTTGCCCCCATCGAGCATTCGGTCGTGCGAGACCGTTCTCGGGAGTTGGTTGTGGTTGGCGTTGTTTTTGTACGCATGGGCTCAAGGGACGCGGAACCCGGCTGCTTGGCCGGGCCCCGGTCGCCATACTCACTGCTGGGAATACTTCACCCACGGCGTGAAGGTGTTTTTGTACGGCAGGTGATCGATGCGAGCCGGTGCGTACTCGTGGTAGCCGAACTCGTCGATCTGACCGGACTGGATGGTCCGCACGTTCACCCGGACGTACTTCGGGTGGTACAGGCAGCCCTTCTTCGGCTTGACGTGAACGACGACCTTGCCGGCCTCGAGGTCGTACCGCTCGGTCACCGTCTTGCCGCACTTCCCGGCGAACGGGTAGGTCCGCCAGCTCGTGCGGTGCTTCGTCGACCCCTTGAGCGCGCGGAAGCCGCCGTCACCCGGGATGCCGACCTCCTCGGCGAACTCGGCACCGCGTGAGCGGTGGTTCGTGTCGAGCAGCAGGCGGAACTCGCCCACGGGGGTGGTCTCCGCGTCCCAGTCGACTGCCTTCATCTTCACGGTGATCCGCACGCCCTTGGCGTTGTTGACCACCTTGACCTTGTAGAGGTCGAAGGCGCTCGTCCCGCCGCCGAGCGGATCGGTCGTGGTGCGTTCCTGCGCCTGGGCGGGCAGTGCCCCGGCGAGTAGGCCTACCGCGATCGCAAGCGAGAGCAGAAGGCTGCGCATGTACGGACGGTTCGTCCCCGAGGTGCGGTGGACGTTCGTGGTCGCTCGGTAGCTGGGCATGGGATTCTCCATCTTCGTGAGCCGCTGGTGTCGCCGATGAAGAGACCGGGACGAGCGAATTCGTACCGCCGCCACGTATTGGAATGCGGCGGGCCTGCGGCGAGGATGTCGACCATGACGAAGAGCAAGCGCCTCGACGTGCTCGATCGCTACATGGAGGGGTTCCGCCGTAGCGACCACGAGATGGTGCTCGGCTGTCTGACTGATGACGTCGTGTGGCACGTGCACGGCGTGCGCACCACGACCGGGAAGGCGGAGTTCGACTCCGAGATCGAGAACCCGGATTTCGCGGGCAGCCCGGAGCTCACGGTCGACCGCACCATCGAGGCCGGCGACGTCATCGTGATCACCGGTGCTGGAGTGGGCCACCACCGCCAGGCTGGCCGCTTCGGCTTCGTCTACAGCGACCTGTTCACCTTCCGCGGCGACCTCGTCGCAGAGGTGGAGTCGTACGTCGTCCCCGTGAGCTGAGGAGAAGCTCGGGCGCCTCCGACGAGGCGCCCGAGCTGATCGCTCAGTTCCGGCGGCGCGACCCCGGGCGGCGCGGCTCCGCGGCGGCGACGACGAGGTCGTCCTCGGTGTCGACGGGTGCCTTCGCCTTGCCTCGCTCGGGCATGTGGCGCGGGCCCAGGGGCGCCGGCGGGCGCACTCCGTCGCGGTTGAGCCAGGGATCCACGACGAGGAAGTTCACCGCGAGGCCGACCAGGCCCCAGATCGCGATGACCATGACGTCGCCACCGATGCCGACGCCGTCCAGGTAGACCACCGAGCGGGCGATGTCGACGGCCGCGGGCAGGGGCAGGATGTCGGCGAGCGGACGGAAGAACTCCGGCACCATGTAGAGCGACAGGCCACCGCCGGACGCGGGCACGCCGGCCAGCATCACGACGATCATGACCGGGACCAGGCCGCCCAGTCCGAAGACCCTGATCACCGCCGCGCTCGCCCACGCGACGGCGAAGACCGTCAGGGCACCGAAGCCGATCAGCTCCAGGGGGTGGCCGTTCACGGCGCCGATCAGGACGTCGTAGAGGAACCAGAGCCATACCGAGATCCCCACGGACCAGCCCGCCACCAGCGGCAACAGCTGGCGCGTGCGGGTCAGGTCCGGGGCGCCGCCGCGCATCACGGCGAAGAACAGGAAGCCCGCCATGATCCAGCCCATGCCGACGTACAGGCTGTTGCTGCCGTTGACGTCGTCGTCGCTCAGCGGGGCGATGTCGTCGTGCGCCAGCTCGGATCCCGACCCGGCGGCGACGGCCTCGAACATCTGCGTGACGGCCGACTGCTGACTGGAGCCCGCGCCACCGGCCGTGACCAGCGTCGGGTCCTGCCCGGCCGCCGTCGGCAGCACGTAGGCCGCCACGATCTCCTGGCTGCGGACCAGGTCCTCGGCCTCGGCCGCGGAGTCCACGACCCGCAGGTCGACGAACTCACCGAGCTGCGGCTCGACGCCGTCGACGAAGGCGCCGGCCTGGGCGGCGGGGCCGACCACGGCGACGGGCATGTCGGCGACCTTGGCCTCGTGCATCGAGAAGCTCATCAAGGTCACGACCGTGATCATGATGGCGAGCGGGAACATCGCGACCGCCACCAAGCGCGTGCGGTAGGGCGCCACGGGGCCTCCCGGCAGGGCGGCCAGTGGCGCGTCCGGCTCGGTGTAGAGCGGGCCGCCCACGACGAGGTGGCCGGAGCGGCGCTCCTTCACGATGGCCAGGACGAGCGCGACGACCAGCCACGCGGCGAGCGTCAGCACGTGCCTGCCGAAGCCGTCGCCATCGAAGTAGATGACCGACCGGAGCGCCTCGCCGGCAGCAGGCAGCGGCAGGATCTCGTGCATCCACTGGAAGAACTCGGGCATGGTGTGGACCGACATCGCCAGGTTCGACGACGGAACGCCGAAGATCACCCACAGCAGCATGCCCAGCAGGACGGCGAACGGACCGAGCACCTTGGTGAACAGCAGTTGCGAGACGCCGACCGCGACCACCGCGAGCGTTCCGACGCCCAGGAACAGCGGGTAGTGCCCGTCGACCGCTCCGACGACGGGTCCCAGGATGAGCCAGATCAGCGAGCTGGTCAGGGCGCCCCAGCCAATGGCGATCGGAAGGAAGCGCCGCACGCGCAGCAGGTTCGGCAGGCCGGCGAGGAGCGTGCTCAGCGGCACGTATCCGGCCAACATCATGCCCATCGCCGCGAACAGCACCATGGTGCCGGTGCCGTCGGACTCCGGCAGGGGCACGACGTCGTTGGTCTCGACCTGCCACCCGTTGGCGACCGCTGCCGGCACGAGGAGCTTGTCGACGGTGGTGGCCTGCGAGGCACCGGAGGCCATGGCGTGGTGGACCTTCGCGACCGTGCCGGACGCCGGCACCTCGATCGCGCCGCCGATCTCCTGGTCCCGGATCAGCTCTTCAGCCGCTGCCGCGCTCTCGACGCGACGGACCTCGAGGGCACCGCCGGAGTCGGCCTCGAGGCCGGTGGCGAGCTGCCGGGCGGCCTCACCCTGGCCGACGACGGCGACCGGCAGGTCGCGCGGGTGCGGGTTGTGCATCGTCCCCATGTACGTCGCGTACATCATCGTGACGATCAGGAACGGCATGACGAACAGCGCGATGAGGCGGCCCTTGCGCTCGGCCGGCGTCTCCGGCGGGGGCGGCGGGTACTTCTCCTGGGCGCGCGGCTCGGCCGTTGCTGGGTCTGCTGACACGGGTGACTCCTCGAGGCGCGCACAGGCGCGAAGGGTGAAAAGGGGGATGGCCGGTGGAACCGCCACGTTCCAGCGTAAGGCACTTGGCTTAATTCGGCGGGGTCTCGCTAGGGTTGTCCTCGTCACCTCGGCTCGCGGAAGGAACTCATGGCGCGCCCCAACGCCCGGAACCTCCTGCTCGACGCCGCCGAGCGCCTGTTCGCCGAGCACGGCATTTCGACGGTCTCGGACCGTCAGATCGCCGACGCCGCCGGCAACACCAACCACTCGGCGGTGAGCTACTACTTCGGTGGTCGTCGCGGCCTGATCGAGGCCCTCCTCGAACGGCACCAGTCCGGTCTCGAGCCTCGTCGTCGCGCGATGTTCGAGGAGTCGGACTCGTTACTGGGCGACATCCGGTCAGCGGTGATCCCGCTGACGTCGGCCTTGGCGGAGCTGCCGACGCCTTCGTGGCGCGCGCGCTTCCTCGACCAGGCGCTCCACGACCCGCCGACGGCCGAGCTGCTGCGGTCCGGGCCGTTGGGCAACCCGATGGCCGGTGCCGTCGCGGGCTCCGTCGTCCAGCGGCTGGCCCACCTCGACGCGAACGTGGTCCGGGCGCGGGCCCAACTGACGGCACAGATCATCAGCACCACGTGTGCGCAGATCGAGGAGCTCGCCGAGCGGTCCGGTGAACCGGCGCGCTGGGCCGAGGCGGGCATCTTCCTGTGTGACGCGCTCGCCGGACTGCTGCAGGCACCCATCACCTCGGACATGGCACCGGGCACTCCCCGCTAGACACGACACGGCGATTCATGCGTGAGCGCAACCCCAGCCAAGGCAACCCCAACAATGGTCCTCTGTCGTCCCAAGGCGACGTATGCGCTTTCGGAGTATCCTGACCCGCGCTGCCGGCGCAGACCTTGTCAACGTGGTACCCACGGTGTCGCCGGTCTGATCGGCCGCCCGTTACCCATGCCGTTCACCGAACCGTCCTGGAAGGTCTGTCCGGGTGCCTAGCGAACTTGGCGTGGGGCGCGGCCAATGCGCTCGTCGGCGCTGCCCTGCTCTGGGGTCAGGATGGATCCACAGAACGTGAAGCAGCGCATCGTCGCGGCCACGGAGCGCGTGGACCTCGCTGACTCGCGTCGTCCCGCCTGCGATTCCGATCCCGATTTCGTTTGCGTAATCTGTGCCGCGCGCTGGGGGATTTATGGGACTGCTCGTAAAGGCGGAGTCGAGGCGCGCGACGAACCACCTCAGGTTCGTTCCTCAACCAGGAGGTGGCGCCGATATGCAGGGTGCACTTCGTACAAGCGTGGTCCGCCTGCAGTCTTCTGGAACTTCGTAGCCAAGATATGCGCCTTCTGCATTTCGCCTGGCGTCCCGCCGTAATCAAAAGATCCAGGCGCTACCTGAAGACCCAAGAATCCATGCTGACGGAGGATGCGGATGTACTCTGCATGAGCCTCACGAGGAAGCCCGCCCTCCTCCATGACGTCGCGAAGTTCCCCCTCGGAAAGCCGCGAGTTCTCGCCCACGAAGGACATGAGAAGTTCTTCCATGTCGATGCCCACGGCGACGCCCTCCACCAAGAGAGCTTCATACGCGAATTGGCTGTAGGCGGTCTCCGCTTTATCAACGTCCGTTACGCCAATCAGGTGATTTCGTGCATTTGTAGCGGCCAGCACAGCGGCGTTAGCGAAAAAGATCAGGTCGCGGGGCCTCGGCTGGACACGCGACAAGATGTAGCGACGCGAATCCACGCCACGAATCTCTGGTGCAAAGTACTCGGTCCACAAGTCCAAAGCGGCGGACTTCCCGTTGCGGGACGCGATGAATCGGTCCTCAAGGACGCGGGACAATAGATCCGCGTCGCGCCATTCGATTTCCGAGGCGTTGATCTTGTCCGGCTCACGTGCCTGTGTGCGCACGTATGCGTAGATGTCGCTCCGCAAGAAGGCCGTGAGTGTAAAGCGAAGTTTCTTGTCGTCCTTTCCGGATTCTCGGGAGAACTCCTCAGATACGCGCCCAACCGCAGTCAGCAGGCCGAAAATGACCGACGACATAGTCTCTAGGTCAGCGCCACGCTCCCAAGCCTTGTCGAGATTGTCGATCAAAACGGCCACACGTCGTTTGTCTGCGAGAGCGGAAGCAAGGAGGCTTCGAAGCCTGCTTATGTGGCCACCGTAGAGCGCGCGCCCAATAGCCTGCCGAGTCTCGTCGATCCCCGATTGTTCGACTAGTTGGTCGAAGTGAACGTCTAGGTTTCTCAAGAGGTCTTCGAGGCGCTTCGAGAAGGACGCGTTGTGGCCCTGATGAACCTCTTCGAGTGCCTTCCTCACGTCGTCGATCGGCGATCCGGCGAGTACTCCGGCCGGAGTGGATTCTACGTGGCGAATAAGCGCTCCGGCGACCTCTGTGTAGAGAAGGTATTTCCAAATGCCTTCGATCAGGTAACTCCCGATGTGGGACACGCGGATCTTTCCCAGCAAGTCGCACAATGCTTCGAGTTCGTAGGATGCTGGTTTGATTACGCACACCAGATTCCGCGCGTCTTCCTGGAGCTCCGAGGCGGCGCGGAGCATGCTGGCGGTTTTCCCAGTGCCTTTCCGGCCGGTGAAGATCGTCGCGGTACCCTCCATGACATCGAGGAAGTCGCGCGTTTCGACAAAGTAAGTCTCCAAGCCGCTGGCGTCAGCCTCGGCCACGTGGTTTCCGAATCGCAGCGCTGCTAGTTCGGCAGGAAGATGCTTCCTCACGCGTTTGGAGACGTTTCGTTCGAACTTCAGGCCCGTGAGCCACGTTTCGGCACGGTCTACCAAGTTCCGGGAATTGGTGAACGCAATCCGCAGATCTCGATAGTCCATAGCGACTGCGACTTTGCTGTGCATCACGAGACGAATTTGATGCGACATTCCTAGTGCAATACCTGACAAGAGGGCGCAACGGCGGTTCGAGGTTTCCGAAAGGTACGCCTCAGGCGGTGTGAGGTGAAAGAGCGCGAACGGACTATTGTAAATCTGCTGCGTGAGCCAGGCAAGTGGGGAGGTTCCGTGTTCGTCCAACTCCAACCGGAAAACTTGCAGACTCTCGTGCCGTTCGACGAGCCTTGAAAGCTCACGCGACGACTCGTCCTCTCTCATGCTGGGTACGTAAAGCAGTTGATCTGCTACTACAGGGTTGTCCACTTCGCCGAGGAGTGAATCAAGCAGTGGTGGGGGTGGGCTCGCAATGAGTTCCGTCATGGAAGACACCAGCTGGTCTGAGTTGATGTACCCGGTGAATCCAGTAGTGGTCAGTAGTGCGAACTCGCGAAAGATCCTGTCGGCGGTCTGGTTATCCGCTTCGCGGGTGATGACGACGCGCTTACCCGACCCAATCGCGACTCCGAGCTCGAACAACACGTTGTTGTTCAGGCTCGTGACATCGAAGACCCCGATCGTACATTTCGCAATCGCGTCGAGGATGTCGTTAATGATCAGCTTGCCGTCAACTCTGAGGTCTTCCCAGGTGACGGACTGGGCCACACTCGCGAAGTCGGCAACTCGAGTGGACACGCGCTGGAGGCATTCACGTGCATTGCTGTCAGACTCGGCGTAGCCAAAGAAGAGGTGCTCCACTGAGGCAATCTAACTGACGTTTACGCGTTGCGAAGCGATTCGTGGGGAGGTGCAGCCCTGGAACGTCGTGGTGGGCGTCTCCGGCTGAGCGAACCGGGCCACGGTGGCCGTACGGAGGAATTGCCGCACCGGCTGGCGTGGAACGTATCGTCGAGCCGGGTTCTGTATTTGGGACGCGTCCGACGTCGACGGAGGGCGTCTAACTGGTCATCTTGCTGCCGTGGGTCCGGGGAAAGACATGGAAGCCGGCGGTCTCTCGGGCTCGGCCCAGCCGCCTAGAGGGATCGACTCGAGGCACTTGTCCCTGAACCGCTCAGTGGTGCGGATCGTCTCGGTTGCCTGCGTCGCCGCCAAGACGCCATTCAAACCTCATCTAGTCGCGTGCGACGGGAAGACCTTCGCCCTCGGTGAGCCGGCCCCTGTGGTGAGTCCAACGGCGCTCGTCGACGTCTGTAAACGAGACCCAAGGAGAAACTGTTTGATCGGAGTCCCCGAGGAGAGGCGGCTTACCTTCCCAACTGAGTTCAAGCATCTTCGATTCCTGCGGAAGAAGGAGGTCCACCTGCTGAACATCGGGGGTATCCTCCGCGGGCAAGACGCCTTGACGGGCAAGGCCCACGCGAAGGTCGTAGACCGGTGACCGACCTTCGTTCTTGACCTCCACCTTGTACATGATCCAGGCGTACTCCCTGTCGCCCGTGCGAGCGGTGCCACTGGAACCGGTGGGCCCTATGTTCCAAGCGACGAGATTGCGAAGTTCTCGGTTCTCGATCGAACGGTCTCTCTCATATTCCAGCTTCAGCATGCCGGAGGATGCCGTCCACGCCGCAGCGGCGAAAACCACTGCGCCCAACCCGCCCGCGACACCTGCCCATTGCCCGATCGCTGTGACCCACTCCGGTGTCCAATGTTTCGCGGGCAAGATGGTCCACTGCTCGAAGTCGTGGGCCGCAAACCCGCAGATCCACCCGATGCCAAATGTGCAGGCTATGGCGGCGAGCCATGCGGTTCGTTTCAGCATCGTCTTCATGTCAGACGGAGTCTATGGTCAGGTAGCCCGTTCTATGCTCGGGCTCGACTGAATTTGATCGGCATGAACGACGAAGCCCCCGCGCCAATCGGTGCGGGGGCTTCGGCGAGGGGCAGGGTTCAGCGGACGGGGACGCGGCCGCCGTCGACCGAGAACGTCTGCCCGGTCATGTAGTTGCAGTCCGGCGAGGCGAGGAAGACGTAGACGCCGGCGATCTCCTCGGGCTCGGCCCAGCGGCCCAGGGGGATGGACTCGAGGTACTTGTCCTTGAAGCGCTCGTCGGTGCGGATCGTCTCGGTCATCGGCGTGGCCGCGGCGGGGGCGACGGCGTTGACGATGATGTTCGCCGGGGCGAGCTCCTTGGAGGCCGAGCGCATCATGCCGAGCAGGGCGGCCTTGGCGGTGGCGTAGTTGATCTGGCCGATCGTGCCGTTGATGCCGGCGGCAGAGCTGGTCAAGATGATGTGGCCCTGCTTCAGCTCGCGCATGCCGGGCGTGACGGCCTGCAGCCAGTAGAACGAGCCGTTGACGTGCGTGGCCTGGACGATGTCCCACTGCTCGTCGGTCATCTTCCACAGCATCGCGGGGCGGGTGACGCCGGCGTTGCTCACCAGGATCGTGATGGTGCCCAGCTTCTCGACGATCTCGGCGGCGGCGGCGTTGACCGACTCGCGGCTGGAGACGTCGTTGGCCACGCCGATCGCGGTGCCGCCGTTGGCGTTGATCGCGTCGGCGACCTCCTGAGCGCGGGCGCCGTCGATGTCCGTGACGGCGACCTTCGCGCCCTCGGCCGCGTAGCGCTCGGCGATCGCGCGGCCGATGCCCTGGCCTGCGCCGGTGATGACCGCGACGCGGTCCTGCAGAACTCCAGTCATGAAAGTGCTCCTACGTCTTGTGAAAAGTGCTGAGTGATCGGGAAGAGGTCAGAGGGTGGTGGCGTCACCGAGCAGCGCGGTCACCTGGCTCGACAGCACGCCGCCGTTGGCGTGGACGAGCCCGACGTGGGCATCGGAGACCTGACGGTCGCCGGCCTCGCCGCGCAGCTGCCGGACCGCCTCGATGATGAGGAAGATCCCGTACATGCCCGGGTGCGTGTACGACAGGCCGCCGCCATTGGTGTTCACCGGCAGCCGTCCGCCCGGGGCGATCCCGCCGTCCGACACGAAGTCGCCTCCCTCGCCCTTGGCGCAGAAGCCCAGATCCTCGAGGAACAGCAGCGTGTTGATCGTGAACGCGTCGTAGACCTCGACCACGTCGACGTCGGACGGCGCCAGTCCGGCCAGCTCGAACGCGCGGGCGCCCGACTCCTTGGCCGCCGTCGTCGTCAGGTCGGGCGTCGTCGAGATGTTCATGTGGCGCGACGCCTCGGCCACCGACAGCACCGGAACCAGCGGCTTGCCCAGGTCGCGGGCCCGCTCCGTCGAGGTCACGATGACCGCGCCGGCGCCGTCGGTGACCAGGCAGCAGTCACGCACCGACAGGGGAGTGGACACCATGCGCGCGCCCAGCACCTCGTCGATCGTCAGCTCGTCGCGCATGAACGCGGCAGGGTTCAGCTGGGCCCACTTGCGCGCGGCCACCGCGATCTCGGCCAGGTGCTCGCGAGTCGTGCCGTACTCGTGCATGTGGCGAGCCGCGGCCAGTGCGTAGCCCGAGACCGGCATCCGCGGCTGGAACGGCGCCTCGTACGACGGCACCAGGTTGGCGCCCGAGGTGGCCAGACCGCCGGAGTGCGAGCGCTGGTTGCTGCCGTACGCGATCAGCGCGACCTCTGCCATGCCCGAGGTGATGGCAGCGGTCGCGTGACGCAGGTGGGCGACGAACGAGCTGCCCCCGGTGGCGGTGGTGTCGACGTACCGCGGCGTCAGGCCGAGGTACTCGCTCAAGGTCGTCGCGGGGAACGTGAAGAACGCCGAGTGGCAGAAGACCGCGTCGACGTCCGAGGGCTTGAGGCCGGCATCGGCCAGTGCGGCCAGCGAGGCCTCCCCGGCGATCTGCAGCGCCGAGACGCCCGGGCCGACCTCGCCCAGTCCGGCCTCGCCGACGCCGACGATCGAGGTGCTGCCGCGCAGGCTCTTCTCGGTGGTGCTCATCGGGTGGCCTCCAGTCGGACGAAGGGCAGCGGCTCGCCATCGGCGGCGGCCGGGCGGATGTCGGTCACGACGCGGTCGCCGATCTTGGCGTTCAGCGCGTCCTCGCCGTCGAGGCGTGACATCATCCGGAATCCCTCATCGATGTCGACGACGACCACCGTGTACGGGTCCACGCCGCGCGGCGAGATCGTCGTCGCGGAGTAGATCGTGCCGTGACCCTCGCTCTCGCCCCATGTCAGCTCGGTCGAGCCGCAGGTGGGGCAGACGGGGCGGGGAGGGAACACCGCATGGGCCTGCGAACACGTCTGGAACGACAGCGCTCCCGTCTCGAGCCGCGACCGGAAAGTCGCGTCCAGGGATCGTGATTCCTCGATGGTCATCGGGCCTCCCGCCTTGATCTCTCGGACGATCCGAGGGTAGCATTCATAATAGTATACATTCATGCATGTTCTTGAGCACCCCACGAAAGGTGACCACGATGGCCGCTGAGGACACCACTCCCTCAGGACCTCTCTCAGGCATCCGCGTCCTGGATCTGACCCGTGTCGTCATGGGCCCCTTGGCCACCCAGGTGCTGGCCGACCAGGGCGCCGACGTGATCCTCGTCGAGGCACCCGGCGGCGACACCAACCGCGTCATGGGCCCCGGCCCGCACGCGGAGCTGTCCGGGATCGCGTTGAACCTCCTGCGCAACAAGCGCTCGATCGACATCGACCTCAAGTCCGATGAAGGCCGCCGCGTCATCGCCGAGCTCGTGCCGCAGTGCGACGTCGTCGTCGCCACGATGCGCCCGCAGGTGCTGACCCGCCTCGGCCTGGACTACGAGTCCCTGCGCCAGCTGCGTCCCGACCTCGTCTACTGCCAGGCCCAGGGCTTCCCGCTGGCCAGCGACCGCTCCGAGGAGCCCGCGTACGACGACATCATCCAGGCCGCCAGCGGCGTCGCCGACATGGTCGAGCGCGTCACCGGCCAGCCCTCGCTGCTGCCGACGATCTTCGCCGACAAGGTCTGCGGTCTCGTGATGGCCCAGGCCATCGTCGCCGCCCTGTTCCACCGTGAGCGCACCGGCGAGGGCCAGCACGTCGAGGTCCCCATGCAACAGGCCACCGCCGCGTTCATGCTCGCCGAGCACGGCAGCGGCGCGATGGCCGAGCCGCCCGTCAGCGAGCCCGGCAAGCCCGCCTCGGGCTACCCGCGCGTGCTCTCTCCCGAGCGCCGCCCCCACCCGACGAAGGACGGGATGGTCCACCTCTTCCCGTACCTGCCGCGGCACTACGCCCAGTTGTTCTCCGAGGCGGGGATCGAGGGCGCCGAGTCCGACCCGCGCTACGTCGACCAGCGCGCCACGCTGAGCCACTCCGACTCGCTCTACCGCGACGTCCGCAAGGTCGCGCCGCAGCGCACGACCGAGGAATGGCTGCGGTTCTGCCGCGATGTCGGCATCCCGGCCACGCGCGTCGCGAGCCTGCAGGACCTCGTCGACGACCTCGAGGTCGCCCAGCACCCCTCCGCGGGTGGCTGGCGCGTCATCCCGCAGATGGCGAACTTCTCCCAGACTCCGGGCGGCGTACGTCGTCCGGCGCCGCTCATCGGCGAGCACACCGATGAGGTGCTCCGCGAGCTCGCTCCCTCCCACGCCGGCCGGCCGTCCGGTGCGGAGGCGTCCGATACGGTCAAGGGGCTGGCATGAGACTCACCGCGACCGAGTTGACACCCGCTGAGCGCGAGCTCAAGCAGGAGGTCAGTGACTGGCTGGACCAGCGCCTGCCCGAGGGGTCCTACCCGCTCGGGCTGGGCATGAACGGGGCCGTCGATCCTGAGTTCTCGCGCGATCTCGGCGCGCAGGGCTGGATCGGCATGTCCCTGCCGCGCGAGTACGGCGGCCACGGCCGCACCGCGGTCGACCGCCTCGTCGTCGTCGAGGAGCTGCTGGCTCGCGGCGCCCCCGTCGGCTACCACTGGATCGCCGACCGCCAGTTCGGTCCGGGAATCGCCGCCAACGGCACGGAGTGGCAGAAGCAGACGTTCCTGCCCGGCATCGCCTCGGGCGAGTACTCGTTCTCGATCGGCATGAGCGAGCCCGACTCCGGCTCCGACCTCGCCTCGGTGCGCACCCGCGCCGAACAGGTCGACGGCGGCTGGCGCATCAACGGCACCAAGATCTGGACCACCGGCGCCTACACGGCCACCCACATCGTGGCGCTGCTGCGCACGTCCGAGGACCGTCACCGCGGCCTCACGCAGTTCATCATCGACCGGCACACGCCCGGCCTGACCGTCTCGCCGATCGAGTTCATCGACGGCACGAAGGACTTCTGCGAGCTCTCGTTCGTCGACGTCTTCGTCCCCGACGACCGCCGCCTCGGCGAGGTCGGTGCCGGCTGGTCGCAGAACACCGGCGAGCTCGCCCTCGAGCGCGGTGGCGTCGACCGCTGGATGACCGTCATGGCACTGCTGAACCGCTGGGTCCGCCAGGAGGCGCAGCTGGCCGAGGGTCAGTACGCGGCCGAGCTGGGCGCGCTGACCGCTCGCGCCTGGGCGTTCCGGGGCATGTCGCTGGCCGTCGCCCGCATGGTCGACGCTGGCCAGTACCCCGTCACCGAGGCCGCGCTCATCAAGGAGATGGCGACCCGGTTCGAGCAGGACTGCACCGACCTGATGGTCCGTCGCTGGGGCCGCACGCCCCGTCCCGACTCGGCCGACCCGTACGAGCGCCTGCTCGCGACGGCCGTCCAGGTCGCCCCGTCGTGGACCATCCGCGGCGGCACGAACGAGATCCTCCGCTCGGTCATCTCGAAGGGATTGAGGAACGCATGAGCGCCATCAGCCACGAAGTGGATCCCGACCTGCGGGACATGCTGGAGGACTTCTTCGCCACCGAGGTGACCCCCGAGGTCATCGACGCGGCCGAGCGCTCCGGCACGTACGCCGCCGACGTCTGGAAGAAGGCCGAGTCCCTCGACCTGCCGTCCATCGGCATCGACGAGGAGCGCGGGGGAGCCGGCGGCTCGCTGGCCGACCTGGTCGCCCTCGTCGGCGAGGCCTCCCGCCGCGCCACGCCCGCGCCGTTCGTCGAGCACCACCTCGCCGCGTGGTTGCTCGCGCACTCGGACCTGGGTCAGATCGAGGGTCCGCTGACCGTCGCCGGCCTGTCCGGTGACCCGGTCGTCGTGGACGCCGGGCACCTGACCGCGACCCTGCCCGACGTGACGTGGGCCAGCGATGCGACCGCGATCGTCCTGCTGGCGCGCGACCTCTCCGGTGCCGACGTCGTCGCCGTCCTGCGGCCGCAGGACGCGATCCTCGAGTCGTACACCGACATCGACGGCACCCCGGTCGCCTCGGTCGTCGCGACCGACGCTGCGGTCCAGGTGGCCCCGCTCGAACTCTCGCGCGAGGCCGTCCTGCGGCGTGCCGCGCTGCTGCGCAGCGCCGTGCTGGCCGGGCTGACCCGCGCCATGTTCGAGCTGACGAAGACCTACGTGGCCGAGCGCCACCAGTTCGGCAAGCCGGTGGGCTCGTTCCAGTCCGTGCAGCTGCACACCGTCACGCTGGCCCAGAACTCGGCGATGTCGCAGGTCTGCGTCGACCGCGCGACCGGCGCCCTGGCCATCGGCGGCGGCGAGTTCGAGGTGCTGGCCACCACGGCCGTCACCGCGCAGAACGCCGTGCAGTCCGCCCGCTCCGCGCACCAGGCGCACGGTGCCATCGGCATGACGCGCGAGTACCCCTTGCAGTTCCTGACGCGTCGCGTGCAGTCCTGGCGCCAGCGCTGGCAGTCCCAGGCCGAGGTCGAGGACGCCGTCGCGTCGTGGGCCCTGGCCGCCCCCGCTCTCTCCGGGCTGATCGCCCGCCACCGTGAAGAAGGAGTCGTCGCATGAGCGATGCCGTGAACGTCACCCGCCAGGGCCACATCGCGATCCTGGAGGTGAACCGGCCGCCGACGAACTACTTCGACGTCGAGGTCCTGACCTTCCTCGCCGACACCGGCAACCAGCTGGCCGCCGAGGGCGTGCGCGCCATCGTGCTGTGCTCGGCGGGCAAGCACTTCTGCGCCGGCGCGAACTTCGCCGAGGGCGACATGGCCGAGGCGCGCGTCGAGTCGTCGCGTCGGATCTACGCCGCCGCCGCACGCATGTTCCAGATCCCGGTCCCGGTGATCGCCGCCGTGCAGGGCTCCGCCGTCGGTGGTGGCCTGGGCCTCGCGTGCGCCGCCGACTTCCGGGTCGCGGCCGAGTCGAGCCGGTTCCACGCGAACTTCTCGTCGCTGGGCTTCCACCAGGGCTTCGGGCTGAGCGTGTCGCTGCCGCGCATCGTCGGTGAGCAGCAGGCCTCGCGTCTGCTCATCACCTCGGCCCGGCTGACCGGCGCGCAGGCCAAGGAGATCGGCCTGGTCGACGAGCTCGTCCCCGCCGATCGCATCCGCGAGGCGG
Source organism: Aeromicrobium sp. 636 (assembly GCF_024433585.1). Lineage (NCBI taxonomy): Bacteria > Bacillati > Actinomycetota > Actinomycetes > Propionibacteriales > Nocardioidaceae > Aeromicrobium > Aeromicrobium sp. 636. Next base: position 44,848 of record NZ_WNJU01000005.1, on the reverse strand, counting down.
CGATCGAGTGGGCCGAGACGATCGCGAACCGGGCCCCGCTCGCGGTAGCGTCCATCCGCAAGACACTGCGCGGCACGCTCGCCGACGATGTCGCGAAGGTGCTGGAGCACGAGATCAGCGAGCAGACCTGGCTGTGGCAGACCGAGGACTGTGCCGAGGGCATCGCGGCCAATCTCGAGCGCCGCGACGCCGTGTTCACCGCCCGCTGACCGACGAGGAGTGTCAATGAAGATCCGTGGAGCCGTCCTGGACCGCATCGGGGACGCCGCCCCCTTCGACCACTCGCGCCCGCTGCGCGTGACCGAGCTCGAACTGGGAGAGCCCGGTCCGACCGAGGTCCTCGTGCGGGTCGAGGCCGCGGGGGTGTGCCACTCGGATCTGTCCGTCGTCGACGGCAAGCGGCCCCGCCCGGTGCCGATGCTGCTCGGTCACGAGGCGGCCGGCCGGGTCGAGCAGGTGGGCGCCGAGGTCACCGATCTCGAGGTGGGTCAGCGCGTCATCATGACGTTCCTGCCGCGCTGCGGCGACTGCTCGGGCTGCGACACGAACGGCCTCGCGCCGTGCGCACCGGGCTCCGTCGCGAACGGCGGCGGCGAGCTGCTGGCCGGCGGCACCCGCCTGAGCGCCGACGGCACGCCGGTTGCCCACCACCTGGGCGTCTCGGGGTTCGCCACGCACGCGGTCGTCGACCACCGCTCGCTCGTCCCTGTCGCCGACGACGTGCCGCCGCAGGTCGCGGCCGTCCTGGGCTGCGCCGTCCTCACCGGCGGCGGCGCCGTCATCAACGTCGCCAAGCCCCGGCCGGGCCAGACCGTGGCCGTCGTGGGACTCGGCGGCGTCGGCCTGGCCGCGGCGCTGACCGCGCTGGCTTTCGACGACGTCCGCGTCGTCGGCATCGACCCGTTGGACCACAAGCGCGAGGCGGCACTGGCGGCCGGTGTGCACGAGGTGATGACCCCCGACGAGGCGCGCGACTCCGGCTTCACGGCCGACGCCGTCATCGAGGCGGTCGGCAGCGGCCGAGTCTTCGCCGCCGCGATCGCCTTGACCGCACCGGGCGGCTCGACGATCACGGTCGGTCTCCCGGGCCCGGACGACCTCGTCGAGATCTCGCCGTTGGCGCTCGTCGCGGAGGGCCGCACGATCGTCGGCAGCTACCTCGGCTCGGCCGTCCCGAAGCGCGACATCCCGGTGTTCGTCGACCTGTGGCGCGCCGGGAAGCTGCCGCTGGAGCACCTGGTCAGCTCGACCATCGCACTCGACGACATCAACCGCGCGATGGACGACCTGGCCGACGGGTCCGAGCTGCGTCAGATCATCGACTTCTCCCAGGAGTGACCGACCCCATGAGCGTTGCCGACTTCATCGACTCCCTGCTCGGCGGTCAGTCCGCCGAGCTGTTCATCGGTGGCCGTTGGGTGCCCGCGTCCGGCAGTGCGACCTTCGAGGTCGAGGACCCCGCCACGGGCAAGGTCATCGCCCGTGCCGCCGAGGGTACGGCCGAGGACGGCCAGGCCGCGCTGGCCGCCGCGGACGCCGCCCAGGAGTCGTGGGGCGCGACGACCCCGCGCGAGCGGGCCGACCTGCTGCGCGCCGCCTTTGACCTCATCACCGAGCACGCCGAGGACTTCGCCCGGCTCATCACCGCCGAGATGGGCAAGTCGCTGGCCGAGGCGCGCGGCGAGGTCACCTACGGCGCCGAGTTCCTGCGTTGGTTCTCCGAGGAGGCCGTCCGCATCGACGGGCGTTTCGGGACGCTGCCGTCGGGGCGGCTCAAGATGATGGTCGACCGCCGGCCGGTGGGGCCGTCGCTGCTGATCACGCCGTGGAACTTCCCGCTGGCGATGGCCACGCGCAAGCTCGGCCCGGCGCTCGCGGCCGGCTGCACCGCCATCGTCAAGCCGGCCGAGCTGACCCCGCTCACCACCCTGGCCGTCGCGAAGGTCTTCGAGGAGGTGGGCGTCCCGGCCGGTGTGGTCAACGTGCTCACCACCACCGACCCGGGCGCCACGACCGGGCCGCTGCTGTCCGACCCGCGGCTGCGCAAACTGTCGTTCACGGGCTCCACGCCGGTCGGCAAGGCGCTGCTGGCGCAGGCCGCGGACGGCGTGCTGCGCTGCTCGATGGAGCTCGGCGGCAGCGCGCCGTTCATCGTGTTCGAGGACGCCGATGTCGACGCCGCGGTCGAGGGCGCGATCGCGGCCAAGACCCGCAACATCGGCGAGGCCTGCACCGCCGCGAACCGCTTCCTCGTCCACCAGGACGTCCACGAGGAGTTCGTGCGGAAGTTCGCCCGGGCCATGGGCCGGCTGCGGATCGGAGCGGGCGACCAGCCCGACACCGACCTCGGGCCCCTCATCGACGACCGCAGCCGCACGCGTGTGCACGGCCTGGTGACCGACGCGGTCGAGCGCGGCGCGCGTGTCGTGGTGGGCGGCGAGCTGCCCGACGGCCCGGGACACTTCTACCCCGCCACCGTCCTGGACGAAGTCGATGCGCAGTCGCGCGTGGTGACCGAGGAGATCTTCGGTCCCGTCGCTCCCGTGCAGGTGTTCGCCGACGAGGACGAGGCCGTTGCGCTGGCGAACTGCACGCCCTACGGGCTGGTCGCCTACGTCTACACGCCCGACCTGGACCGGGCGCTGCGCTTCGTGCCGCGCCTGCAGTTCGGCATGGTCGGCGTCAACGCCGGCGTCGTCTCCGACCCCGCCGCACCGTTCGGCGGCGTGAAGCACTCCGGCCTGGGCCGCGAGGGCGGCCGCGAGGGCATCGACGAGTACCTCGAGTACCAGTACGTCGGCGTCGGTCGCTGACGTCAGACGACAACGCCGGGGCGAGTGGTCACACGACCACCTGCCCCGGCGTTCGGCTGGTGTTCAGACGGCGGGCTTGACCGTCAGCACCGCGCAGGGGGCCTCGAGGAGGAGGCGCTGGGCGATGCTGCCCATCAGCAGTTTGCCGACGGGGGAGCGGCGGCGAAGGCCGATCACCAGCAACTGCGCGTCGAACTTCTGGACGGCCTCCAGGACGCCACTGACGACATCGGCCTCTTCGATCTGGAAGGCCGTCGCCGGCACGCCGGCCTGCTCGGCCGCCTCGATCACGGCTGCGAGGTCCTGCTCGGTGCTGGCGGTGTTCTCGACGAGCGCTCCGCCCCGCAGCACGTTCACCACGACGAGGGGCACGTCACGCAGCTGCGCTTCGCGGATCGCGGCGGGAATGGCGGCCTCACCCTGGGGGCTGGGCGTGTAGGAGAGCAGAACGGTCATGGTGCACCTTTCGAGATACGTATACCGAAGTGTATGCAGAGTCGCACGCCCTGACAAAGTAACTAAAAAGCAGGCTTGACTGTTTCTTTGTGACGGGGGACACTCATCCCGTGCGTACTCTTCGTGTCGGCAACTGCTCGGGCTTCTACGGCGATCGCTTCTCGGCGATGCGCGAGATGCTCGAGGGCGGCGAGCTCGACTACCTGACCGGCGACTACCTCGCCGAGCTGACGATGCTGATCCTCGGCCGCGACCGGATGAAGAGCACCGACCTCGGGTACGCCAAGACCTTCCTCAAGCAGCTGACCGAGAACCTCGCCCTGGCGAAGGAGCGCGGCGTCAAGATCGTCGCCAATGCCGGCGGCCTCAACCCCGCCGGCCTGGCCGAGGCCATTCGTAAGGTCGCCGCCGAGCAAGGGATCGACGTCTCGGTGGCGCACGTCGAGGGTGACGACCTGCTGGCACGCTCGGCTGAGCTCGGCTTCGGCGACGCGCTGACCGCCAACGCCTACCTCGGCGCGTTCGGCATCGCCGAGGCGCTGAAGTCCGGCGCCGACATCGTCGTCACCGGCCGCGTCACGGACGCCTCCGTCGTCGTCGGGCCGGCGATCGCCGAGTTCGGTTGGGGCCGCGAGGACTTCGACCGGCTCGCCGGCGCGGTCGTGGCGGGCCATGTCATCGAGTGCGGCGCGCAGGCGACGGGCGGCAACTTCAGCGGCTTCCTCGACATCGACACCAGCCGGCCGCTCGGCTTCCCCCTCGCCGAGATCAGCGAGACCGGCGACGTCGTCATCACGAAGCACGACGGCACCGGCGGCGCGGTCACGGTCGACACGGTCACCGCCCAGCTCGTCTACGAGATCCAGGACCAGCGGTACCTGAACCCCGACGTCGTGGTCGACCTGACCAGCATCGACCTGACCGCCGACGGCGACGATCGGGTGCGCATCTCGGGCGTACGCGGCGGTGCGCCGCCGGCGACCACGAAGGTCTGTCTCAACGCGTTCGGCGGCTTCCGCAACAGCGTCGAGTTCGTCCTGACCGGCCTCGACATCGAGGAGAAGGCGGCATGGGTGCGCCGCCAGATCGAGGCGGCTCTGGCCGGCAACCCGCCCGCCGAGATCGTCTGGGACCTGGCGCGCACCGACCACCGTGACCCGGCCTCGCAGCCCGCGGCCGCCGCGATCCTGCGCTGCCACGTCAAGGACGGCGACCAGGACAAGGTCGGCCGCGCGTTCAGTGGCGCCGCCGTCGAGATCGCGCTCGCGTCGTACCCGGGCTTCACCATGACCGCGCCTCCCGGCCGCGGAGCCCCCTACGGCATCTACCGGGCCGCCTACGTGCCCCAGGCCGAGGTGCCCCACGTGGTCGTCCATGCCGACGGCTCGCGCACCGAGATCGCCCCGCCCGCCGTCACGGCCGACCCCGAGAGCCACTTTTGGAACCGGATCCACGCAAATTCGGCAGAGAATGGTGGATCCGTTTCCAAAAGTGGCCCGGGGCAGCCGATCGCGTTGGGCCGCCTCGTCCACGCTCGCTCGGGCGACAAGGGCGGTAACGCCAACGTCGGCGTCTGGATCCCCTCGAGCCACCCGCGCCGCGAGGCCGCCTACGCCTGGCTCGAGACCTTCCTGACCGAGGACCGCGTCCGCGAGCTGCTGCCCGAGGCGGCCGACCTGGCGATCGACGTCCATCCGCTGCCGAACCTGTCCGGCATCAACCTGATCCTGCACGGCCTGCTGGGGGAGGGCGTCGCCTCGTCGACGCGCTTCGACCCCCAGGCCAAGGCGCTCGGCGAATGGTTGCGCGCCCGCATCGTCACCATCCCCGAGGAGCTGCTCGCATGAAACCCTGGAACACGGACGAGCGGCAGGCGCTGCGCCAGGCCGTCGAGGCCTTCACCCGTGCCGAGATCGCACCGCACATCGCCCAGTGGGAGGACGACGGCGAGCTCCCGCGCGAGCTGCACCTCAAGACCGCGAAGGCCGGCTTCCTGGCCGTCGGGTTCCCCGAGGAGGTAGGCGGCGACGGCGGCGACATGATCGACGCCGGCATCGCCACCGAGGCGATGCTGGCCGCCGGTGGATCGACGGGCCTGCAGGCCAGCCTGTTCACCCACTCGATCGCGACGCCCCACATCATCGACTCGGGCAACACCCACCTGATCGACTGCTACGTCCGCCCGACGCTGGCCGGCGAGATGATCGGCGCCCTCGGCGTCACCGAGCCCGGTGGCGGCTCCGACGTGGCCAACATCCGCACCCGCGCCGTCCGCGACGGCGACCACTACGTCGTCAACGGCGCCAAGACGTTCATCACCAGCGGCGTCCGCGCCGACTTCGTCACCACCGCCGTCCGCACGGGCGACGAGGGCCACGGCGGCATCAGCCTGCTGGTCATCGAGAAGGACACACCCGGCTTCACCGTCGGCCGCAGTCTGCGCAAGATGGGCTGGCACTGCTCCGACACCGCAGAGCTCTCCTTCGAGGACGTCCGCGTCCCCGTCGAGAACGTCGTGGGTGAGGAGAACAGCGGCTTCTACCTGATCGCCCAGCAGTTCGTCGGCGAGCGCATCAACCTCGCGACGCAGGCCTACGCGACCTCCCAGCGCGCCCTCGACCTGGCGGCCGCGTACGCCAAGGAGCGCGAGACCTTCGGCAAGCCGCTCATCGCCCGCCAGGTCATCCGCCACAAGCTCGTCGAGATGCACTCGCGGACCGCTGCCACCCGCGCCCTGACCCGCGAGGTCGTCGAGCGCGCCCTCGACACCCCCAAGTCCGACCCGACCCTGATCCTCGACGCGGTCGTGGCGAAGAACCAGGCTGTCGCGTGTGCCGAGTTCGTCGTCCACGAGGCCGTGCAGATCTTCGGCGGCATGGGCTACATGCGTGAGTCCGAGATCGACCGTCACTACCGCGACGCCCGGATCCTGGGCATCGGCGGCGGTGCCACCGAGGTCATGAAGGATCTCGCCGCGAAGCTGCTGGGGTACTGAGTGACTCCCAGCCGCCCACCCTCGCGCCACTTTTGGAAACGGATCCACGTGTTTTCGTCCGTGGAAGGTGAAACCGTTTCCAAAAGTGGAGAGGGGTGGCGGGCATGAGCCCAGCACAGGTCCGCGGAGAGCGGATGGCGCGGCAACGGTTGATCGGCGAGCCGTTCCCGGACCTCGCGTCCTGCGTCGGCACCCTCGGCGCGGTGCAGTTCCAGGAGTTCGAGGACTCGCTGTGGTCGCTCGCCCGGCGCACGAAGGACCGCCCGAGCCGTGAGGCCATCGCCGCCGAGATCGCCGAGGGCTCGCTCGTGCGTCACCACGTGCTGCGCCCGACGTGGCACGTCGTCCGCGTCGAGGACCTCGGCTGGATGCTCGACCTGACGGCCGACCGGATCCGCGCGCAGTCGCGCCCGCAGTTGCGGTCCACCGGTCTGCTCGAGGACCGCGACCGGTTCGTCGCCTTGGTCGGCCAGATCGTCGAGGCCGCGGACGTCCCGCTGACCCGCAAGGAGATCGGAGCGGCCCTGGCCGAGCGCGGGGTCGAGCTCAAGGGCATGGCGCTCGGTCACGTCACGATGGGCGCCGAGCTGGACAAGATCGTGACGACCGGCCCTCGCCGCGGCAGCTGGGACACCTTCGTCCCCTACGCGTCGCGCATCCCCACCGCGCCGATCGACCGGGACGAGGCGCTCGTCCGTCTCGCGTCGATGTACCTGGCCGGACACGCGCCCGCCACCGCCCGCGACTTCGCCTGGTGGGCCGGCCTGACCCTCACCGACGCGCGGCGCGCGTTCGAGCAGGTCGAGCCCGAGGCGTTCGACGCGCCCACCTCGGACGGCACCGCGTTCCTGCTGAGCCTCTTCGACGAGCTCGTCATCGCCTACCAGGACCGCTCGCACTACGAGGTGCCCACCGCGCGCGACGGCATCATCGACGTCTGGGGCGGCAACCTGGCGCTGCTCGACGGCGTGGTCGCCGGGACCTGGCGCCGCCTCAAGCCCCAGCGCAAGGCCGACCCGGTCCGCCTGGAGATCACCCCCGTGCGAGCCCTCTCGCCCACCGACCGCGAGCGCATCGAGACCGATGCCGCCTCGCTCATCGACCACCTCGACACCACCGTCGACCTGCAGTGGAAGGACCACGCATGAGTGCAGTCAGGACCGCCGTCGACCCGACGTCGGCCGCGTACGCCCAGAACCGGGAGGTGGCGCTCGAACGCGTCGCCGACCTCGCCGAGCAGCACGCCAAGGCGCTGGCCGGCGGCGGCGAGAAGTACGTGGACCGTCATCACCAACGGGGCAAGCTGACCGCGCGCGAGCGCATCGAGCTGCTCGTCGATCCGGACGTGCCGTTCCTCGAGCTGGGCGCGTTGGCCGGCTGGGGCACCGACTTCACCGTCGGCGGCTCGATCATCACCGGCATCGGTGTCGTCGAGGGCGTCGAGTGCATGATCATCGCCAACGACCCCACCGTGAAGGGCGGCTCGTCCAACCCGGTCACGGTCAAGAAGGGCTTCCGCGCCGCGCAGATCGCGGCCGAGAACCGGCTGCCCACGATCAACCTCGTCGAGTCCGGCGGCGCCGACCTGCCGACGCAGAAGGACATCTTCATCCCCGGCGGCGCCAGCTTCCGCAACATCACGCAGGCCAGCGAGGACCGCCGTCCCACGGTCGCGCTGGTCTTCGGCAACTCAACGGCGGGCGGCGCCTACGTGCCCGGCATGAGCGACTACGTCGTCATGGTCGACGGCGGCGCCAAGGTCTTCCTCGGTGGACCGCCGCTGGTGAAGATGGCCACGGGCGAGGAGTCCGACGACGAGTCGCTCGGCGGCGCCCAGATGCACGCCAAGCAGTCCGGCCTGGCCGACTACCTGGCCGTCGACGAACGCGACGCGATCCGCCTCGGCCGCCAGATCATGCGCCGCATCAACTGGCGCAAGGCCGGCCCGGTGCCCGCCTCGGTCTACAGCGAGCCGCTGCTGGACCAGGAGGACCTGCTGGGGATCGTGCCCACCGACCTGAAGATCCCGTTCGACCCCCGCGAGGTCATCGCGCGCCTGGTCGACGGCAGCGAGTTCGACGAGTTCAAGCCGCTCTACGGCCAGAGCCTCGTCACCGGCTTCGCCCAGCTGCACGGGCACCCGATCGGCATCCTGGCCAACGCCCAGGGCGTGCTCTTCAGCCAGGAGGCCCAGAAGGCCGCGCAGTTCATCCAGCTGGCGAACCAGATCGACACGCCACTGCTGTTCCTGCACAACACGACGGGCTACATGGTGGGTGCGGAGTACGAGCAGGGCGGCATCATCAAGCACGGCGCGCAGATGATCAACGCCGTCTCGAACAGCAAGGTCCCGCACATCTCGATCGTGATGGGCGCCTCGTACGGCGCCGGTCACTACGGCATGAGCGGCCGCGCCTACGACCCGCGCTTCATGTTCAGCTGGGTCGGCGCCAAGTCCGCCGTGATGGGCCCGGCGCAGCTGGCCGGCGTCATGGAGATCGTGGCCCGCCAGTCCTCGGAGTCCAAGGGCATCCCCTTCGACGCCGAGGGGTTCCAAGGCATCAAGGACCTCGTCGAGCAGCAGATCGAGGAGCAGTCGCTGGCCTACTTCACCAGCGGCCTGGGCTACGACGACGGTGTCATCGACCCGCGCGACACCCGCACCATCTTGGGCATCTGCCTGTCCGCCATCGCCAACGCGCCCGTCGAGGGCGCCCGCGGCTACGGGGTGTTCCGCCTGTGAGCGCCTCCACCGTCCAGCAAGGAGTCAACCCGGTGACCATCAGAAGAGTCCTCGTCGCCAACCGTGGCGAGATCGCCCGCCGCGTGTTCCGCACGGCCCGTGACCTCGGCATCGAGACGGTCGCCGTGTTCTCCGACGCCGACGCCGACATGCCGTTCGTGGCCGAGGCGGACCTCGCGGTGCGCCTGCCCGGCAGCGCGCCCTCGGAGACCTACCTGCGCGGCGACCTCGTGATCGACGCCGCGCGCCGCACGGGTGCCGACGCGATCCACCCCGGCTACGGCTTCCTGTCCGAGAACGCCGCCTTCGCCCGTGAGGTCGAGGCGGCCGGTCTGGTCTGGATCGGCCCCAGCCCGGAGTCCATCGACCAGATGGGCAGCAAGATCCGCGCCAAGGAGATCATGGCCGCGGCCGACGTGCCGATCCTCTCGGTCGACGTCGCCTCGGTGACGGACGCCGACCTGCCGCTGCTGGTCAAGGCCAGTGCCGGCGGTGGCGGTCGCGGCATGCGCGTGGTCGAGCGGCTGGAGGACCTCGACGGCGAGCTGGCCAAGGCGCAGGCCGAGGCCCAGTCCGCGTTCGGCGACGGCACCGTCTTCGTCGAGCCGTACCTGCCGCGCGCCCGCCACGTCGAGGTGCAGATCCTGGCCGACACGCACGGCACCGTCTGGGCCGTCGGCGACCGTGACTGCTCGATCCAGCGTCGTCACCAGAAGGTCGTCGAGGAGGCGCCCGCGCCGAACCTGTCCGACACGGCGCGCAAGACCCTGCACACCGCGGCCCGGGCGGCCGCCGAGGCCGTGGGCTACCGCGGCGCCGGCACGGTCGAGTTCCTCGTCGACGGCGACCGAGTCTTCTTCCTGGAGATGAACACCCGTCTGCAGGTCGAGCACCCCGTCACCGAGCAGGTGCACGGCATCGATCTCGTCGCCGCGCAGATCGCGATCGCCGAGGGCAAGCCGCTCGAGGGCGAGGTCTCGGCGCCGCAGGGCCACTCCATCGAGGTGCGCCTCTACGCCGAGGACCCGGCCGACGACTGGTCGCCCCAGACCGGCGCGATCCGCGTCTTCGACTTCCCCGAGACGGTCCGCGTCGACTCGGCGGTCGAGGTGGGCAGCGTCGTGGGCATCCACTACGACGCCATGATCGCCAAGGTCATCGCGCACGGTCCTGACCGCACCACGGCGCTGCGCATCCTGGTCGACGCACTGCGTCGGTCGAGCGTGCACGGTGTCACGACGAACCGGTCGGCCCTGCGCCAGATCCTCGAGGCCCAGCCGGTGCAGGACGCCGACCTGTGGACCTCGATGCTGGAGGAGCACGCCGACGCGTGGATCACGACGGAGGCCGGCGACCCGCTGGTGCCCGTCGCGGCAGCCCTGGCCGAGGCCACGATCGCGGCCGCGTCCGGGCGGGTGCTCTCGCGCATCCCCGCCGGGTTCCGCAACGTCCCGAGCCAGCCGTTGACGCGCGAGTACGAGGGTCACGAGCCCGTCCGGTACCGCAGCGCTGGTGGACGGCTCACCGTCGACGGGGTCACCGTCGTCTCGCTCGACACGTTCGGCTCGGCGGCCGAGGTGCTGCTCGAGGCCGACGGCGTCACCCGCCGCTACTGGGTCGAGACCGGCGAGAAGCACGTCGACGTCGACGGTCCGGAGGGCTCGACGAGCCTGACGCCGGTGCCGCGCTTCGTCGATCCCGCCGACGTCGTCGCCGAGGGTTCGCTGCTGGCCCCCATGCCCGCCGCGGTCACCGCGGTCCAGGTCGCCGACGGCGATCGCGTCTCGAAGGGCGACCCCGTGGTCGTCCTCGAGGCCATGAAGATGCAGCACACCATCACGGCGCCGTCCGACGGCGTCGTCAGCAACCTGGCGGTCACCGTCGGGCAGCAGGTCGAGGCCGGAGCCGTCCTCGCCGTCATCGAGGAGGAAGCAGAATGAGCAACTTCACCGAGTCCGAGGAGCGTCGCGAGCTGCGCAAGGCCGTCGCGGCCCTGGGCGCCAAGTACGGCGAGCACTACTTCTACGACGCCGCGAACTCCGGTCGCAAGACCACCGAGCTGTGGTCCGAGGCGGGCAAGCTCGGCTACCTCGGCGTCTCGATCCCCGAGGAGTTCGGCGGCGGTGGCGGCGACATCGGCGATCTCGCCGCGGTGTGCGAGGAGCTGGCGGTCGCCGGTTGCCCGCTGCTGCTGATGGTCGTCTCGCCGGCGATCGTCGGCACGGTCATCGCGCAGTACGGCACGCCCGAGCAGAAGCAGCGCTGGCTGCCCGGCCTGGCCGACGGCACCGAGACGTACGCCTTCAGCATCACCGAGCCGGATGCCGGGTCGAACTCGCACAACCTGGTCACCACGGCCACGAAGACCGAGGACGGCGGCTGGATCCTCAAGGGCGGCAAGACCTACATCTCCGGCGTCGACGAGGCCAGCCACGTGCTGGTCGTCGGTCGCACGGCCGACGCCAGGAGTGGCAAGCTCAAGCCCGCGTTGTTCATGGTGCCGACCGATGCCGAGGGCTTCAGCGCCCAGGAGATCGAGATGGGCATCACGAGTCCCGAGAAGCAGTTCACCCTGTTCTTCGACGACATCCGCCTGCCCGCCGATGCCCTGGTCGGCAGCGAGGACGCCGGTCTCGAGCAGTTGTTCGCCGGCCTCAACCCCGAGCGCATCATGGCGGCCTCGATGGGCACCGGCACCGCGCGCTGGGCGCTCAACAAGGCCGTCGCCTACGCCAAGGAGCGCGACGTCTGGGGCAAGCCGATCGGCGCGCACCAGGCGATCGCCCACCCGCTGGCGCAGTTGCACATCGACATCGAGATGACGCGACTGCTGACCCAGAAGGCCGCGGCGCTCTACGCCGCGGGCGACCTGATGGGCGCCGGCGAGGCCGCCAACATGGCCAAGGTCGCCGCCGGTGACGCGGCCGCCCGGGCGGTGGACACGGCGATCCAGACCCACGGCGGCAACGGCCTGGCGAACGAGTACGGTCTCGTCCAGGCCCTGGCCGCGTCGCGCCTGTCGAACATCGCGCCGGTGAGCAAGCAGATGGCCCTCAACTTCGTGGCCCAGTTCTCGCTCGGCCTGCCGAAGTCCTACTGAGTCGGAGGAGCACCATGACCGAACTCGTCCACCTGGACGTCGCCGACGGCGTCGCGACGATCACCCTCGACAGCGAGCACAACCGCAACGCGCTGAGCCGCCAGCTCGTCACCGAGCTGCGCGACCACCTGGCCACCGCGGAGGCCGACGCCGACGCGAAGGTGATCGTGCTGCGCTCGGCTCACCGCGTGTTCTGCTCGGGTGCCGATCTGTCGGAGGCGGCGGAGGGCTCGATGCAGCAGGGCGCGGCAGCGCTGATCGACCTGCAGCGTCGGCTGGCCACGAGCGCGAAGCCCGTCGTGGTGGCGCTCGGCGGTCCCGTGCGCGCGGGTGGTCTCGGCCTGGTCGGTGCCGCCGACATCGTGTTGGCCACGCGTCCGGTGACGTTCGCGCTGACCGAGGTCCGGCTGGCGCTGGCGCCCGCGGTCATCAGTCTGTCGTTGTTGCCGCGGCTGGCCCCGCGAGCGGCGTCCGACCTCTTCCTCACGGGGCGCAAGTTCGACGCCGTCGAGGCGGCCGAGATCGGCCTGGTCACCCGCGTCGTCGAGGACGGTGAGCTCGAGTCCGGGCTCCAGGCCGTGCTCGCCGACCTGGCCCAGGGGTACCCGCAGGGGTTCCGCGAGACGAAGGCGCTGCTGAACCACGACCTCGTCGAGCGCATCGATCGGCTGGGCGACCAGGTGGCCGAGCAGTCGGCGCGGCTCTTCGGCAGCGACGAGGCCCGCGAGGCCATGCTGGCGTTCCTGTCCCGCAAGGGCTGACCCAGGCCCGACGACGAGCGCCCCTCCCGAGACTGGGAGGGGCGCTCGTCGTGCTCCGGTCAGTCCTGCGACGGAACCGGCTTCAGTGCGTTCACCGAACAGTGCGCCTGCGGGGCGATGACGGCGATCCGCTGGGTGTACCCGTGCATGAAGCCGAAGAGACGCTGGCCGGTCAGCGAGGCGTTGAAGGCGCGCGGCGCCGTCTTCGCCTTGACCTGGAAATGCGATTCCGCGGGCTTCGGATCGTCGTCCAGCACGTCGTAAGGCGACTTCACGGTGAGGAGCGTGGCGTCACCTTCCGATTCGTCGAGGACTCCGACCGTCGACCTGAAGGTGTCGCACGAGCCGGCGGGGGCGATGAAGAGCGACACGTACTGCCAGACGAGCCAGGCCTTCGGGTAGGTCCGGCCGGCAACGGTGGCGGGCCCGGTGGTCACCGCATTCGCCTCCGCGTCGATCGGCTGCTGCGTGAGGTCGAGCCAGCGCCAGCCGACATACCGGCGCGCCGTGCTCTTGCCGGCGCGGGCGCGCTTGGACTTCGGCGCGACGACGCGCACGGCATGAGCACCGGCGGTCGAGACCTTGATGCGGGTCGCGTAGCCGCGCTTCTTGGTGGTGCGGACCTTCTTGACGGTCCTCCACTTCCCGGCGCCGACCTTGACCTGGACGGCGAGGCGCTTCTTGGCCGCCTTGGGTCCTCGGACCTTGCCCGAGACCTTGACGGTCTGACCGACGTCGGCCTTCGTCGTCGACAACTTGATCGAGACCTTGTAGGTCGGCTTCTTCGCGGCCTCGGCCGAGGCCGTGGGCGCGAGCGAGACGATCAGGCCGACGGCAGCGGCGACGGCGATGGAGCGTGGACGCATGGATGTTCTCCCCCGAGATGGATTTGTGGTCGCCACAATTTAACGAGTCCGGCTCGGCCCGTCCGCCGAAACGCCGAAATCAGCCGAAGCGCCGTGGCTCACGGCAGCGGCAGTGCGGGCAGTGCGTTGAGCGAGCAACGGATCCGTGGCGAGATCACGACTGCGGTGTTCCCCATGTCGCCCAGGCCGAGGACCCGACGGCCGGTCAGCGTGTGGCGGATGGGCACCGGTGCGGCACCGGGAGCGAGGCTTCCCGGCCGCCTCGGCGGCCGTGGCGGGCGCGAGTGAGACGACGAGGCCGAGCACAGCGGCCAGGGCGATGATGCGCACGCGCATGACGACACACTCCCCGAGGTCAGTGACGAACCGCCCCGAACCTGGCGAAGACCGACCCGTCGTGCGCCCTGAACGGCGCAGACGTGGTGACGATCGAGCAGCGCCCCCTCCCCCGAGCTGAAGGGGGCGCTCGAACGACCGCTGTGCGGGTCAGCCCAGGCGCATGGTGGTTCCTGACCTCGGGGGATGGGGCCTCAGGCTAGGCGCGCTCGCGGCGCCGCGAGGTGACAACAGGAGTTACATCAGAAATATTTGACACATTCGTCCCACTTCGCCCGGGAGCGCCCCGCGGGCTCCGGCCGTCCCCCCTCGACGTTCGGCGCTCGCGGGGCGCCGTCGTTGAAGAGCCGTGCCGTTCGCTCCTGATACCTCCGACCCGGAGTCGGGCTGCGCCTCGGCCGCGCCCACTCCGTGGCTCGAGGGCTGGTCATCGCGCCCGGATGTGAGTACCGTCACGCTGTAACTATCAGTGACAGGCTGGCCTCGGGGGCCTGTGGGAGCCAGGAGTCGTCGTGTCCCCAGTGAGAACCTTCCTTGCCGTTGCTGCTCCGGCCGCCACCGTCGCCGCCACGCTGACCGCGGTCCTCGCCACCTCGCCCGCGCAAGCTGCCGGCGACCTGCCCGTCGGTCCGGGCGAGTTGGCGACGAGCCTGCCGTACGACTGTCGCGTCCGGGCCGGAGGGTTGGACCTGGGAGTTCACCGGGTGACTGCGACCCCGTCCGTGACGTACCCGGAGACCCCGGCCCCTGGCGACGTGCTCCCGGCCCGGACCCTCGACGTGTCCTGGGTGATGCCCGAGCTCCTCCGGGAGGCGTCGTACGAGATTCTGGCGGCGAGATCGTTCGAGGGAGCGGCCGACGGTGTCGAGCTCGCGATCGAGACCGCAGGTCGCTGGTCCGGTCTGCCGCCCACCTCGCTGACGATCGCGCGCGCCGACCTGCCCGCCTCCGGGGGCTGGACACTCGACGCCGAGGCCACGGTGCCGGCGATCACGGTGCCCGACGATGCCCGTGAGGCGGTCTGGTTGGGCCTGCCCAGGACCATCGGCATCGCGGGGGCCTTCGAGACGGCCGACTATGGCAGCCTCCCTGCTTCGCTCACCTGCGAGGCAGCCGAGGATCACACGATCGGCGGTATCCGCGTGGCAGGGGCGACCAACCCGACGCCCCCGACGGACCGTCCGACGGTCAACCCCACGACCGAGCCCGTGCCGTCCGATCCGACGACCGACCCGTCCCCGGACCCCACCGATCCCACCGACCCGCCGACTGACCCGACGGACCCGACCGATCCGCCGACCGACCCGGTGCCCGGGCCCGGAGGAGCGGTCCCGGTCGGACCCGGGACGTTGTCCCGAGCCGCTTCCTACCAGTGCGCGGTGACCGCGGCAGGTCTGAACCTGGGCACCCAGGCCTTCTCCCTCGCGGCCACGGCCGACTACCCCGAGACCGCGGCGCCCGGGGACGTGTTGGCGGCGCGTGAACTGACGGTCCGGTGGACGTCGAGCGAGCGGCTGCGGCAGTCCGTGGCGCTGTTGCTCGGGGCGACGGAGGCGGAGGGGACCGCTGCCGATGCGGCGCTGTCGGTCACCACTGCGGGCCGGACGACCGAGCTCGAGCCGACCGCGCTGGCATTCTCGCGGGCGTCCGTCTCCGAGACGGCCGACCCGCCGTGGACGATGCAGGGCACCGCCACGATCCCGGCGATCACCGTCCCGCAGGACGCCACCGGCGCGGTCTGGCTGGGGCTGCCGGACAACTTCACGATCACCCAGGTCTTGTACAAGGCGGACAACTCGACGTACCCGATGGTGGCGACGTGCGCCGCCGGTCAGGACCGCCTGCTCGGCGGCATCGCGCTGGCCGGTCAGACCGCCCCGGAGCCGCCTGTCCTCGATCTCCCGAGCCAGCCGACCGAACCGACGCCGCCGACCGAGCCGACGCCGCCGACCGACCCCACCACGCCGCCGTTCCCCACGGACCCGCCCGGTGAGCCCGGCGGCGAGGTGCCCATGGGGTTGGGTCAGCTCTCACGGACGATCACGTACCGCTGCGAGACGATCGTCGGTGGCCTGGTGCTGGGCACCCAGGACGTCGCGGTCACGGCGACGACGGACTATGGGGCGTTCCAGGGCGACTCGCTGCCGGGAAGCCCCTTGTTCCTGCGTCTTCACATGCCGGAGCTGCTGCGTGGCGCCGTCACCGACATCGTGGGCGGACGCGAATCCTCAGGTTCGATCACCGGGATGCCCTTGACGGTGACGTTCAACGGGGCCCCGTTCGACGCTCCAATGCGACCCCTGCAGTTCCCCTTGAGTCCCGTGCCCCAGCAGGTGGGCGAGCCGTGGGTGTTGGCGGGACAGGGCGAGATCATGCCGATGACCCTGGGCGGTGTGGCCGGCGTGGTGACGTTCGGCCTGCCAGCCACGTTCCGTCTGGATCTCTCGCTGAACACGGCCAGCGATGAAGTCCCGTCGTCCGTGAGCTGCACGGGACCCAGTGACCGCCTGATCCGGGCCTTCGAGGTCGACGAACAGCCGACCGATGGACCCACGCCGGGGCCGACGACCGAACCGAGCACCGTGCCGACGACCGAGTTCACGGTCGAGCCGACCACCGAGCCGACCACGGCTCCGACCAGTGGTCCGGTCCTGCTGGCGCCGACGGTCAAGGTCGGCGCCCTGAGTCTGTGGCGCTCGGCGGTCTTCACCGTCGGGGTGTCGGCGAAGGGCACCGTCCCGACCGGCACCGTGACGGTCCGGCTCGGTGACAAGACGGTCGCGAAGGGCCGGGTCTTCCTGGGCGTGAGCATCCTGACGGCGAGCAACCTGCCGAAGGGTCAGCACTCGTTCTCCATCACCTACAGCGGCGACGCCAAGGTCGCGGAGAAGACGGTGACGAAGGTCCTGCGCATCAACTGAGCCCGAAGCGTGGCGATGGGGGCGACCGGCTGGCCTGCGGTGCCTAGAATGGAGAGTTCCCCCATGCCAGCGAAGGACGTTGATGAGCAACCCCTCACCCGATGAACGCGAGCTCGAGCACGAGCAGGCGTACGTCGACACGGTCTACCAGCGGCTGGAGGAGTCCACCAAGGTCGCCCAGTCGCTCGTCGTCGAGGGCCTGGCTCGGGGCCACATCGGCCACGAGGGCGGTCTGGTCGAGCGCGACGCGATGGTCTACCAGGCCTCGCGCCGGCTGAGCGCCCTGCACGCCGCCCACGACGGGCTCGTGTTCGGCCGCCTCGACCTGAACGGCGGCGACGCCCGGTACATCGGTCGCATCGGCGTGCGCGACGAGGACCGCGAGATCATCCTCGTCGACTGGCGTGCTCCGGCTGCCGCCGTGTTCTACCAGGCCACCGCCCAGGATCCGGCCGGCGTCGTCCGGCGTCGGGTGCTGCGCTGCCGCGGCGACCGCGTCGTCGGCATCGAGGACGAGCTGCTCGACGCCGAGGCGGCGCCCGACGACATGGTCGTGATCGGCGAGGGTGCCCTGCTGGCCAGCCTCAGCCGCGCTCGCGACAGCTCGATGCACTCGGTCGTGGCCACGATCCAGAAGGAGCAGGACGAGGCCATCCGCGCCCCTGCTCGCGGCGCCACGATCATCGGCGGCGGGCCCGGAACGGGCAAGACCGTCGTCGCGCTGCACCGCGCGGCCTACCTGCTCTACACGGACCGTCGCCGCTTCGAGTCCGGCGGCGTCCTGGTGGTCGGCCCGTCCGGCGTGTTCATGAACTACATCGAGCGCGTCCTGCCGAGCCTCGGCGAGACCAGCGTCGTGCTGCGGTCGATCGGCGAGGTCGTCGACGGCATCCGGGCCGACCGCCACGCGTCGCCCGAGATGGCGGCTCTGCTGGGTTCGGCCCGCATGGCGAAGGTCTTGGCCCGCGTCGCGAGGTCGCCGCAGGCGGGGGCACCCCACCGCTTCGACCTGTTCTACCGGGACGACCGCCTCGTGCTCGAGGCCTCCGACCTGGCCCGCATCCGGCGCCGGGTGCTGGCGAACGGCCTGCCCAACACCACCCAGGCCGTCGCGCGCGAGGAACTGGTCAAGGCCCTGTGGGAGCGCGTCACCGGTGATCGCGGTCTCGACCGCGGCGAGGAGGCGTTCGCCGACCAGCTCGACGGCGACCTGACGTTCGAGACGTTCGTCGACGAGTGGTGGCCCGAGCTCGACCCGGTCGAGGTCTGGCGGTCCGTCCCGTCGCGCCTCGGCGAGGTCGCGTCCGATCTCTACACCTCGTTCGAGCAGCAGGTCCTGCGCCGTGAGTGGGCCGACCACCCCACGATCGAGGACATCCCGCTCATCGACGAGCTGCGGCACCTGCTCGGTGAGGCGCCGGTCCGCTCCGAGGACGACTGGGCCACGCCGAAGCAGATGATGAGCTTCGAGCAGCGCGAGCGCGAGGACCGGGTCCAGGCCACCGGCAGCATCGACGACGTGGGCTACGCGCACGTGCTGGTCGACGAGGCGCAGGACCTCTCGCCGATGCAGTGGCGCATGCTCGGCCGTCGTGGCCGCACCGCCAGCTGGACGATCGTGGGCGACGAGGCACAGTCCTCGTGGCCGGTCCCGTCCGAATCGGCCGCCGCGCGCGACGAGGCGCTCGGCACGATGCCGGTCCACCGCTTCCGGCTCTCGACGAACTACCGCAACTCCGCCGAGATCTACGAGTTCGCCGCCCAGGTCGCGACCCACGCGATCGAGCGTCCCGATCTCGCCGACGCGGTCCGCCGCACCGGAGTCGACCCGCACCACGAGGTCGTGCCCGGCGACGAGCTGCTCGGCCGGGTGGCCGACATGGCCGCCGAGATGCTCACGCAGGTCGAGGGCACCGTCGCCGTCGTCGCCCCCGCGGGACGTCTGGCCGAGGTCACCGCGGCGGTGCCGGCCGACGAACGGCTCCGCGTGCTCGAGCCGCTCGACACCAAGGGACTGGAGTTCGACGGTGTCGTGCTGGTCGATCCCGACGCCGTGGTCTCCGAGGCCGCGTCGGGCTGGCGCACGCTCTACGTCGTGCTGACCCGTGCGACCCAGCGACTCGTCACCGTGGGCACCTCGCGCCGGTGGCTCGATCGGGTGGCCGAGTGAGCCGTGCCCTCGCGGCGCTCGCCCTGGCGATCGTCGGGTTGGTCGTGGCCGTGCCCGTCACCGCGGCGACGTTCCTCGACACGGAGCGGGCCGTCACGATCGGCGCCCACAACGCCACCGCCAGTCCCACCTTCGACGGCCACGTGACGATCGTGGCCGGACCGCTGCTGCCCGAGTTGCGCATGCCCTCGGACGCCGTGCTGGGCATCGGCGCCGAGGTCGTGCTGCGGGACAGCCCCGACACCGACCTCGAGCGCGTCCTGGCGCAGGACGCGGCGATCGCGAGCCAGCCCGAGGGCGAGATCGCCGCGATGACCTCCGAGATGACCGACATGGCCCTGGCGGCCCTGCAGCGGGGCGTCGCCGCCGGCGTCGTCGCGATGGTCGTCGTGGGCGGCGTGTGGTGGGCGCTGGGTCCCCGGCGTCGCCGCGAGCTGCGCGAGGCGTGGCCGCCCGACCCGCGCCCCGCGTTGGTCATGGGCGTCCTGGTGATCGTGGTGCTGGGCGCGGTCATGGCCTATGCGCAGGACCCCGACACCGAGCGCGAGGTGGCCTGGGTCCCGATCCGCCAGGAGTTCCCCGAGCTGCCCGACGAGCCACGCCTGGACAAGGTCGAGATCTCGAGGGGGGCGGCCACCGCCACCAGCAAGGCCATCGTCCAGGGCGCGCTCGACACCTACCAGGCGTCGCTGTCGTTCTATTCGGACCTGGCCGAGAAGGCGAAGGGCATCGCCGTCCGCGCGCCCGAGCCTGGTCAGACCACCGCGCTGGTCGTCACCGATCGGCACAACAACGTCGGCATGGACCCCGTCGCCCGCGAGGTCGCCGACGCCGCCGACGCGTCCTTCGTGCTCGACCTCGGCGACGACACGTCGAACGGTGCGTCCTGGGAGGCCTTCAGCATCAAGTCGCTGCGTCAGACCTTCGCCGACCTGCCGATCGTCGCCGTCGCGGGCAACCACGACACCGGCGACCACGTGCTCGACGAGATGGAGCGTCACGACTTCATCGTGCTCGACGGCGAGCCGGTCGAGGTCGAGGGCGTGCGGATCCTCGGTGAGAGCGATCCGCGCAGCTCGGGCCTGACCGCCGGCTACAACGGCAACGAGGACGACAACATCTCCGCCATCACCGACCAGAACGTCGCGCTGGCCGACACGGCGTGTGAGGACGGCGAGGTCAGCCTGCTGGCCACCCACAGCGCCGCCTCGGCCAAGGCCACCGTCGCGCAGGGGTGCGTCGACCTGGCCATCAGCGGACACCTCCACCGTCAGGAGGGCCCGGTCAGCACCGAGGGGCCGAACGGCACGTCGACCCAGTTGACGATCGGCTCCACCGGCGGCGCGGTCTACGCGTTCGCGCTCGGCACCAAGCTGCGTCGCGACGCCCAGGTGGCCGTGCTGACCTTCGAGGACGGCCGTGCCGTCGGCCTCCAGGTCGTCACGTTCAAGCCCGGTGCCGTCATCGACGTCGGCGCGTACACGACCCTGCCCGTGGCAGCGGCGCCCTGAGGAGGGTGACGTGACCCTCCGCTCGAGCTTCCACTTCCCGCCCGGTGCGCGGGTGCTGCACATCGGCCCGCACAAGACGGGGACGACCTCGGTGCAGCGGTCCCTGCACGACGCGCGCGACGCGGTGGCGGCCCAGGGCCTGCACTACGCCGGCACCACCAGCCAGCCGATCGACGAGGTCCTGTCGATGCTTGCGGGCGAGAACCCCCGGCCGCCGGTCGACGCTCCTGCCAACGACCGGCCGTGGCGGCGCCTCGTCAAGGAGGTCCAGGAGAGTCGGGACCGGGTGGTGCTGGTCAGCAGCGAGTTCTTCGCGGACGCCCGCGAGTCGGCGATCCGCCGCGCGGTGGCCGAGCTCGGCGGCGAGAACCCCTACGTGCTGGTGACGCTGCGACCGCTGCCGCGGATCATGCCGTCCCAGTGGCAGCAGTACGTCCAGAACGGGGTGAAGACCGGCTACGGCAAGTGGCTCAAGGCGATGTTGCGCGAAGCCGAGACCACGCGGTTGACCCCGTCGTTCTGGTGGCGGCACCGTCACGACCAGCTGGTCGCCCGGTGGGCCGAGGTCGTCGGTCCGGACCGAGTCGTCGTGGTGGTGCTCGACGAGTCCGACCCCGAGCAGTTGCTGCGCGACGTCGAAGGGCTGTTCTCGCTGCGGGCCGGCACCCTGCGCACTCCCGTCGTCGACAACCGCTCCCTGACCTGGCCCGAGATCGAGCTGCTGCGCGAGTTCAACCGCCAGTTCGCGAAGTCGGGGCTGCCACAGGCGGTGCATCACCACGCCATCCGGTTCGGTGTCGCGCGGTACCTCCAGCAGCGCACCCCGGCGCCGGACGAGCCGCGGTTGCTGACGCCTCGGTGGGCCGCCCGCGAGGCCGCCGAGCTCGGCGGTCGCATGGGCGCGTGCATCGCGGCCAGCGGTGTCCATGTCGTCGGCGATCCCGCGTCGTTGGGCGCCATGCCCACCTCCGGTGTGCGGCCCAAGGGTGCGGGCACGCCCACCGCCTCGGTGCCGCCGGAGCTGGGTGCCGCCGCGCTGATGGGTCTGGTCCACGCCAGTGGTCTGCCCGAGGTCGTCGGGGGCGGCAAGGTTCCCGAGGCGATGCTCGGCGCCCAGCCGGTGCCGACCGCCGGGTTCGCGCGCGCCACGTGGCGCCGCGCCCGCGACCGGGTGCGCCGTCTCTTCGCCTGACTCCGCCCGCGAACGCCCGGCCGGGACGGGTACGCTGGCGCCATGTCGACGACCAGCTGCTGGTGGCACCTCCGCTAGGAGGACTGTCGACGTACCCACGCCCAGACCCCCACATGGCGGTCTGGGCGTCGTTCGTCCGACCGCGGGAAGAAGACCACGATGACGCACCAGATGCTCGACGACCTGCTGGCCCAGCCGGCGTTCGCCCTGATCCGCGGGCGTGAGACCGATCGGGTCACGCTCATCGGCGGCCCGCGCCACGACGTCGAGAAGCTCGCCGAGGTCCCCCTCGCCGAGGGCCCCGGCCCGGCGTGGGACCACCTCGTGCTGGTGCCCTTCGCGCAGGTCGCCGAGCGCGGCTTCGAGGCACACCAGGACGGGACCCCGCTGTCGGTCATCGAGGCGCGGTTCAACCAGGACGTCGCCCTCGCCGATCTGCTCGAGGTGCTGCCGTCGGACCAGATCGAACTGGCCGACCGCGGTGGCTTCGAGACCTCGGACGAGGAGTATGCGGCGATGGCCCAGCGGATCATCGACGACGAGATCGGTCAGGGCGAGGGCGCCAACCTCGTCATCGGACGTCGCTATCGCGCGACCGTCGCCGACTGGGGCCACGCGGCGGCGTTGTCGGTCTTCCGTCGGCTGCTGGAGCGCGAGAGGGGGGCGTTCTGGACGTTCTGCATCTTCACCGGCGACCGCTACCTGATCGGGGCCAGCCCCGAGCGGCACGTCAGCCTCGACGCCGGACAGCTGCGGATGAACCCGATCAGCGGCACGTTCCGCATGCGCGGCCTCGAGACCCACGCCGACCGCAAGCGCGAGCTGCTGAGGTTCCTGTCCGACGAGAAGGAGATCTACGAGCTCTTCATGGTCGTCGACGAGGAGCTCAAGATGATGTGCGACCTCTGCCACGAGGGCGGCCTCGTGCTGGGGCCGTACCTCAAGCCGATGAGCCACCTCGTGCACACCGAGTACCTGCTGGCCGGTCGCACCGACCTCGATCCGCGCGACATCCTGCGCGACTCGATGTTCGCCGCCACGGTCACGGGCAGCCCGGTCGAGAACGCGTGTCGCCTGATCAAGCAGTACGAGCCGCAGGGTCGCGGCTACTACGCCAGCGTCGCGGCGCTGATGGGCCGCGACGAGCAGGGCGCCCCGCGCCTCGACGCCCCGATTCTGATCCGGACGGCCGACGTCGATCTGGACGGCCATCTCACCGTCGCGGCCGGTGCGACCCTCGTGCGCGACTCGGACGCCGAGTACGAGACGAAGGAGACCTGGGCGAAGGCCTCGGGCGTCCTGAGCGCCTTCGGCCTGGTCGAGTCCGCGCCCGAGCCGGTCGAGGGGTTCGACGCGTTCACCCGCGAGGACGACGTGCTCATCGCGCTGGGTTCGCGCAACCAGCGACTCAGCCAGTTCTGGCTGAGCGACCAGTCCGGCACGCCGCAGGTGCCTTCGCTTTCGGGCAAGCGCGTGGTCGTCCTGGACGGTGAGGACGACTTCGTCAACATGCTGTCGCACGTCTTCGGCGTCATGGGCATGACCACCGACATCGTCCGGCACGACGAGTGGACCGAGAGCGCCCTCGACGACCACGACCTCGTCGTGATCGGCCCCGGCCCCGGCGACCCGCGCGACGGCGACGACGCCAAGATCTCGGTGCTGCGCCGCGCCACCCGCCGGCTGTTGGACCGGGGCCAGCCGTTCCTGGCGATCTGCCTGGGTCACCAGACGCTGTGCGACGCGCTGGGGCTGGACCTGGTCTACAAGGACATCGTCTTCCAGGGAACGCAGAGCGCGCTGCCGGTGCTGGGCCGCACCGAGACGGTGGGGTTCTACAACACCTTCGTCGGCCGGGTCCCCGAGGCGGGCCTGCCCGAGGGCGTCACGGTCGAGACCGACCCGGAGACGGGCGACATCCACCTCGTCGCCGGACCGCACTACCGCGGGATCCAGTTCCACGCCGAGTCGATCCTGACGCAGAACGGCTACGGCATCCTGCGCGAGCTGACCGAGGCCCTGCTGGGTTGAGCGATGGTCAGGGCGCGGCGTCCGGCGTCACAGCGCCCCGGCGTTCGCGCACCCTGACGATCACCTCGGCCACGCCGTACAGCACGACCATCGGCGTGGCGAGCAGCGCCATCGTGACCGGGTCGACCGTGGGGGTGGCGATTCCCGCGAACGCGAAGATGCCGGTGATGATCCACGGTCGGGCATGCACGAGTTGGGGTCCGTTGATCATCCCGAGGCGGTGCAGCATCACGATGACGACCGGCAACTGCGCAGCGACGGCGAAGACCAACATGATGCGCAAGGAGAAGTCCAGGTAGTCCGCCCCGGTGAGCAGGGACTCGGCGTTCTGGGGGACGAACCCGACGAGGAACTCGATGGCACGCGGCAGGATCAGGTAGCCGAACCAGGCGCCGGCGAGGAACAGCGGCGTGCAGACGGCGCTGAGGGTGAGCGCCGCGCGCTTCTCGCCGTGGTGCAGCGCGGGCACGACGTAGGCCCACACCTGCCAGATCCACCACGGGCTGGACAGCACGAATCCCGCGACGATCGAGACCTTCAGCTGGAACTGGAACGCGCCGCCGATCCCGGTGAAGACGAGAGTGGTGTCGATGCCCCGCTCGGCGAGGACGGGCTTGACCTCGGCATACGGGGCCACGAGCCAGGTGAAGATCGGCTCGAACAAGAGCCAGGCGACAGCGGTTCCGAGGGCCATCGCGACGACGGCCCTGACCGAGCGTCGGCGCAACTCGCGCAGATGGTCGGTGAAGGTCATCGCCGCACCGGGCCGGCTCGCGGCCGTGCGGCGCCGGAGCTTGGACCGGAGCGTGCCGACGGTGGACAAGGGTTCAGGAACGCGGGTTGGTCGGCTCGGCGACGACCTCGGTCGCGATCGGATCGACGTCCGACGTCGGCCGGGAGTCGGCCTCAGCCGTCAGCTCGTCGGGTTGGGTGACCTCGGACTTGAAGATGCGCAGGGCCTGTCCGGTGCCGCGGGCCAGCTCGGGGAGCTTGCGTCCGCCGAAGAGCAGGACCACGACGCCGACGATCATGAGCAGTTCGGTGGGGCCGAGATGAGGCATGGTTCTCCATCCGTGGTGGGTGTGCCCTCATCACGCTAGCCAGCACCCCAGATGGCGGGTTTCACCGTCGAGACGATCGCGTGAAACCTGTGTTTCCCGGCCGATTCCGCCTTGCGGCCGGACCAGCGGGGCGTGTTAGCGTCGCGGCATGTTCGGACTCGGCCCGCTGGAGCTCGCGTTGCTCGCCTTCGTGGCGCTCGTGGTCTTCGGCCCTGAGCGGTTGCCGCAAATGGCCCGCACGGCCGGCCGCACGATCCGCGAGCTCCGTGAGCATTCGCAGCGGCTGCGCGACGACCTGGAGTCCCAGATCGACCTGGATCTGAAGGCCGATCTCGACCTCGACGAGTACTTCTCGACCGACGAGGACGCCCAGCGCCGCTGACCGTCACGGGCCGCGGTCCGGCGCGGCCGGGCGCCCGCGGTCCGTCCCCTCTCCGCCAGCCGGCGACGCGTTCGGCCGCTGCCCGCGACCGATCCGGTGACGTGCCCCGATGACGTTGGTGTTTCGACGCGGATGCGCTCGAGACGGTCACCTGCTGGCCGTCGCCTCGATGTTTTCCTTGGGATCCGAGGCTGTCGGAGGTCCCGGCGTCTGCCGTCGCCGGAGTAAGTGACTGTTTACCTCAGCGGCATCCACGAGTGCCGTGGCCGAAACGGCCCCTCCATAACTTCCTGTTCGTCCGGTGGATGTTCTCGGGCGACCGTTCGCAGTCACAGACCTTGGTCCAGGAGGAAACACATGCAACAAACTCGGAGGGACTTTCTTCAGAAGGTGGGCGTCGCCGGTGGCGCCGGAGTCATGCTCCACACGATGGGCTCGCTGGGAATGACCTCGGCCGCCCAGGCCAACACCCCTCCGTTCAACCCGCTCAAGCCGGGGTCGCTGGGGCGTCACGGTCGCAAGAGCGTCGTGATTCTCGGCGCTGGCGTTGCGGGCCTCACCGCTGCGTACGAGCTGCTCAAGGGCGGCTACGACGTCACGGTGCTGGAGGCCAACGAGCGGCCCGGTGGCCGCGCCTGGACCGTCCAGGGTGGAGACAAGGTGACGGACACCGTCGGTCAGACCCAGCGCGCCGGATTCAGTCGGGGCCAGTGGATGAACGCTGGTGCGGGGCGCCTACCGCAGCACCACGTCACGGTCGACTACTGCCGCGAACTGGGGGTCGAGCTCGAGACGTTCGTCAACCAGAACGCCCACGGCTACCTGTGGCGCTCGGGGGATCACGGGTTGTCGGGCCAGGCGATCAGGCACCGCGAGGCCAAGGCCGACACGTACGGCTACGTGGCCGAGCTGCTGGCCAAGGCGACCGACCAGGGTGCGCTCGACCAGTACGTGACGACCGAGGACAAGGAACGCATCATCTCCTTCGCCCGCAGTTTCGGATCGATCGGTCCCAAGGTGCCCGGCGACCCGGCCGCGAGCTTCAAGTACACCGGCAGCGGCCGGCGCGGCTACTCGGTCGAGCCCGGTGTCACCGCCGGTACGCCGACCGAGCCGTTCAGCCTCTCCGACGTGTTCGCCAGTGGGATCGGCAACTACTTCTCTTTCGAGAGCGGCTGGGACCAGGCGATGCAGATGCTTCACCCCAAGGGCGGCATGCAGGCGATCTCCGAGGCGTTCGTCCGCGCCATCGGCCGGCACCGGGTCAAGTTCGGCGCGCCGGCCCTGTCGCTGCAGAACACGGCCAAGGGGGTCGAGGTCGTCTATCAACAGGGTCAGTCCAAGCGCAAGATCGAGGCGGACTTCGCGATCTGCACCGTCCCGCCGCAGATCGCGGCGAAGATCCCCAGCAACCTGCCGACGGAGGTCATCACCGCGCTCCAGGCGCCGACGGTCACCAACGCGGGCAAGATCGGCATCGAGTACTCCCGCCGGTGGTGGGAGCTCGATCACCAGATCTACGGCGGCATCACCAACGCGAACAACGAGCTCGGGAACATGTGGTACCCCAGCTCGGGGTTCCACAGCAAGCGCGGCGTGATGGTCGGTTACTACAACACCGGATCGAGCGCCAACACCTACGGCGCGCTGACACCGAAGCAGCGGCTGGCCAAGGCGCTGGAGCAGGGTGCGGAGATCCACGGCCAGGCCTACAAGCAGAACGTCGCCTCGGCATTCAGTGTCAACTGGTCGACCGTCAAGCACATCGAAGGAGCCTGGGTCGGCTGGCGGTCGCGCACCGACGGCCACTACGACCGTCTGGTCGCCCCGACGAAGAACGTCTACTTCGCCGGTGACTGGCTCTCCCACACCATCGCCTGGCAGCACGGCGGCATCGTGTCGGCCCGTGAGGTCGTCGAGCAGATCCATCAGCGGGTCACGTCCCGATGACGTCGCCCCGTCCTTCCCGCTCCACCATCCAGAGGAGAACCATGTCCACACGCAAGATCGGGTTCATCGCCGCCGTGATGGCGATCGTGCTCGTCCCGGGCACCGCCGTTGTCGCCGCATCAGTCAAGCCCGACCCGCCCAAGCCCGGAACGACGTCCTCCGTCCTGCCCGAGGGCTCCGACAACCCGCAGATCGCGAACGGCGTCGCGATCGGCAAGGACACGCCGACCTACAAGTCCAGTGGGCTCGGCCCGTCGGGTTTGAACTCGGCGGCACCTGCTGGAACCCCGGAGCGCTACATCGACACGGCCATCTTCCCCGGCGGGGTGTTGCCCGAGGGTGTGACGGTCACCGAGGCGCAGGCGATCAACGTCATGCGGCGCATCGGTGAGAATCTGCAGGCCCAGGGCCTGGACTTCGACGACGTCTACGCGATGCGCGTGTTCGTCGCGTCGCCCGACGGCTCGACCGCGGACTTCAACGGATTCAACCGCGGCTACCGTCAGTACTTCGCGAACACCTCGGTGTCGACCGGCAAGGCGATCGACGTGCGCCTGGGCACCGCTCCGGCTGCTCCTCCCTTCGTCGCGACGGCGGCACGTCCGTCGCGGTTCATGGTGCAGGTCGCGAACCTGCCGGTCGCCGGCTGGTTGGTCGAGGTCGAGGTCGATGCCGCCTACCCGAAGGAGGCGAAGCGCAAGCCCCGGTTCAAGCGCCACGGGCACCTGTGGGGTCGCTGGTGGTGATCCGCCGGTCCTGACCAGCGAAAGAGGCGGGCCCCGTCACCGATCGGTGACGGGGCCCGCCTCGTGCTGCGATTGGCTCAGTCCTGGGCCTTCGCGGCCGCGCCGTTGTCGCTGCCGAGCTTGACCGAGATGTTGCGGGTCTTGCCGTCGCGCAGCACGGTCAGGTCGATCGTGTCGCCCGGCCGGTAGCCGCGGACCGTGGCGACCAGGGCACCGTTGCTCGAGATCGGGTTGCCGTCGACCTTGGTGACGATGTCCCCGGCCTTGAGCCCGGCCTTCTCGCCCGCGCTGCCGGCGCTGACCTCGCTGATCTCGGCGCCGGTCGTCGTCACCTGGTCCTCGCTGGTGGCGTTGCTGACCTGGACGCCGATCTGGGCGTGCTCGACGGTCTTGCCGTCGAGGATCTGCGAGGCGACGCTGTTGACCAGGTTGATCGGGATCGCGAAGCCCAGGCCGACGGAGCCGTTGCCGTTGCCGCCGGTGTTGATGGCCGAGTTGATGCCGATGACGTTGCCCTGGATGTCGACCAGCGGGCCGCCGGAGTTGCCGGGGTTGATCGCCGCGTCGGTCTGGATCGCGGGGAACGTCGTGGTCGTGCCACCCGAGCCCGAGCCGTCGCCGGGAGAGACCGGCCGGTTGAGCGCGGAGACGATGCCGGTGGTGACGGTCGACTCCAGGCCGAACGGCGAACCGATGGCCACGACGGTCTGGCCGACCTTGACGTCCTTGGAGTTGCCCAGGGTCGCGGTGGGCAGGTCGTCGACGTCCTCGGCCTGGATGACGGCCACGTCGGTGGCGACGTCCCGGCCCACGATGCGGGCCTTGGCGTTGGTGCCGTCGTTGAAGGCGACGGTGATGGAGCCTCCGTCGGCGGCCGCCTCGATGACGTGGTTGTTCGTCAAGATGGTGCCGTTCTCGCTGATGACGACGCCGGTTCCGGTGCCGGACTCGCCACTGCCGGTGACGTTGATCTTGACCGTGGCGGGCAGGACGGCCTCGGCCGCGGCCATGACGTCGCTGGTGGTCTGCGACGACGAGACCGGCTTGTCGAGGGTCGTGCCGGTGTTGCTGGTGACGGGGCCGTCGTCCTCCATCGCCGCGTAGATGGCGGCACCGCCGGCGGCGGAGGCGCCGGCCAGCAGCACGACACCCGTGGCGGCGGCGACCAGGCGGCCGGCGCGGCGCTTCTTGCGCGGCTGCGGTGCGACGGGGGCGGGGCCCTGGGGGCCGCCGTTGCCGGGACCCTGGGGGCCGCCGGGGCCGCCGCCGAACGCGACGGTCGGCTCGGACATGGCCACGGTGGGCTCGTGGTCGGTGGTGGGGGAATGGGTCGGGAGATCGCCGGTCGGCGCGTCCTGCGCGCGCGGCTCGGAGAAGGGCCAGCCACCGGACGCGCCGGTGGGCTGCGACTCCTGAGGTGCCGTCGGCGGGACGTACGGACGGTCGGCGTACGGATCACGCTGGTCTGTCATGGTTACACCTTCCTGCGGTGACCTGAGAATCACTTGTGAACACGCTGGGGACCATCCCAGAAGGCAGGCGCGGGGCGCAGAGCCGGGGGAGCAGTGGGCTCCCACCCATTGCCTCACGGGGCCCCGGCGCGAGCAACCTCAGGGGTTGGCCGCTCGCCGTCGTCGGGGCGCTCACTCCTCGTCCAACGGCACACGGAACGTGAAGGTGGCCCCGTGGCCGAACTCGGAGTCGACGTCGACCGATCCGCCGTGGCGATCGGCGGCGCGCTTGACGATGGCCAGCCCCAGCCCCGAGCCGGGCAGGGTTCGTGCCTCGGTCGAGCGGTAGAAGCGGTCGAACACGTGCGGCAGGTCCTCGGGGGCGATGCCCGGGCCCTCGTCGGCCACGGTGACGGTGCCGCGGCTGAGGCGCACCCGGACGGTGCCGCCCGGCGGACTCCACTTCACGGCGTTGTCCAGCAGGTTCGTGACGGCGCGCTCCAGCAACCGGCTGTCGCCAAGGATCCAGGACGAGTCCAGCAGCACGTCGAACGTGACGGTGCTGGCGCGCAGCTGCACGCGGTCGACGGCGCGCTGGACGACCTCGGCCAGGTCGAGGGGCTCGGGGTCGCGGTGCAGCGGCTCGTCACGGGCCAGCTCGGTCAGGTCGCTGACGAGGGTGGTCAGCTCGTCGAGCTGGGCGCCGATGTCGTCGAGCAGCTCGCGGTGGGCGGCGGGGTCGAGCCGGCGATCGGACTGGCCGCTGGCCTGGCGGAGCAGGTCGACGTTGGTCCGCAGGCTGGTCAGCGGCGTGCGCAGCTCGTGGCCCGCGTCGGCGATGAGCTGGCGCTCGCGGCGCTGGGTGTCGTCCAGGGCCAGCAGCATGGCGTTGAACGAGCGGGTCAGGCGCGCCAGCTCGTCCTCCTTGCCGCCGACGTCGATCGGCGTGAGGTCGCGGGTCGCCGCGACCCGCTCCGTGGCCGCCGTGAGCCGGCGGACCGGGCGCAGGCCGTTGCCGGCCACCGCCCACCCGGCGACACCGGCCAGGATCATGCCCGAGAGCGTCGAGAGGGTCAGCACGACCCGCAGTCGCTCCAGCGCGCGCCGGGTCGACTCCATCGACTGGGCCAGCACGAAGGCCTGTCCGGGACCGGCCTGCACGGCGACGACGCGGTAGGTGACGCCGTCGACGTGCGCGGTGCGGGCGGAGTGGTCGACCAGCCCGAGGGCGACCTCCCGCTCGCGGTTGTCGTAGGGGAACGCGTCGGCCGAGTGCACGAGGAACTCGCCGCCGCCGCTGCGGATGGTCAGCAGTTGGATGCCGGCGATGGCCAGCAGGTTCGCCTCGTTGACGGTCAGGTTGCGAGGGGTGTAGCCGGCCTCGACCGCCTGGTTGGCGCGCTTGAGCATCGAGTCGTCCAGGGCGCCGATGATCTCCTGGCGCACGAGCACGAAGACGCTGATGCTGATGATCGTCAGGACGGCGGCCACGGCGGCGGTCGTCAGCAGCGCGACGCGCCCGGCCAGTGACAGCCGGGTGGTGATCGGCTCGAACAGGGTGTGCGCCCGCGCGTGGATCTTCTCCAACACCGTCACGGGGGTGTCTCCCGCAGCACGTAGCCGACCCCGCGCACGGTGTGCAGCAGGCGGGTCTCGCCCTCGGCCTCGAGCTTGCGGCGCACGTACCCGACGTAGACCTCGAGGGAGTTCGCGGTCGTGGGGAAGTCGAAGCCCCACACCTCCTCGAGGATGAACGACCGCTCCAGCACGCGCTTGGGACGCTGCATGAACAGCTCCAGCAGGGCGAACTCCGTCCGCGTCAGCGAGATGGGTCGCTCGCCGCGGCGCACCTCGCGGGTGACGGGGTCGAGGGTGAGGTCGGCGAACGTGAGCGCGGGCTCGTCGTCGAGCTCCTCGCGCGACCGGACGACGCGGCGCAGCAGCGCCCGGACCCGCGCGAGCAGCTCCTCGAGCGCGAACGGCTTGCTCAGGTAGTCGTCGGCGCCGGCGTCCAGACCGTCGACCCGGTCGCTGACGGCGTCGCGGGCGGTCAGCACGAGGATCGGCACGTCGTTGCCCGCGGCCCGCAGGGCGCGGGTGGCGTCCAGACCGCCGAGGCGAGGCATCATCACGTCCATCACGATGGCGTCCGGGGCGGACTGGGCGACCTTCGCCAATGCCTCGGCGCCGTCGGCGGCCACGTCCACCGCATAGCCGTTGAACTCCAGCGAACGCCGCAGCGAGTCACGTACCGCGCGGTCGTCGTCGACGATGAGGATCCGCATGCTCCGCCTCCGCTCCTACGACTTGCCGTCGAGCAGGCTCTGGGCCGCCGCGGCGGCACGGGGACCGTAGGCCCCGCCGAACATGACGGCGTGGACGAGCAGGGGGTGCAGCTGGTGCAGCGGCACCCGGTCCATCCAGCCCTCCTGCAGGGGAGCGGCCTCGTTGTAGGCGTCCAGGATCCGCTGCAGGTGCGGGGCGCCGAACAGGGCCAGCATCGCCAGGTCCGTCTCGCGGTGCCCGCCGTGGACAGCCGGGTCGATGAGGCGGACGCCGTCGGCGGACCAGACCAGGTTGCCCGACCACAGGTCGCCGTGCAGCAGGGCCGGCGGCTCCGGATCGGCGGTGAGCGAGGGCAGCTGCTTCATGACCTTCTCGATGGTCGCGGCCTGCTCCAGCGAGAGGGCGCCACGATCGACGGCGGCCTTCACGTACGGCATGACGCGCCGGCTGGCGTAGAACTCCTCCCACGTGGGCAGCGGCCGGTTCGGCAGCGGAGCCAGCCCGACGTAGCCGTCGTGGTCGGCGCCGAAGCCGCCGGTGCCTGCGGCGTGGGTGGCGGCCAGTCCCCGGCCCAGGCCCTCGGCCAGGTCGGCGGACGGCTTGGCCGGCTCGATCCAGTCCAGGATGATGCACTCGTCGTTGGCTGCGAGGACCTCGGGGACGGGGGCGCCGCCGGCCGCGCCCAGTCGGCGCAGGCCCTCGGCCTCGGTGGTGAAGAAGCGCGGCGGCGCCTGGGGCCGGGTCTTGATGACGGCGCTGCGTCCGTCCGTGAGCCGCAACCGTGTCGTCGTGCAGATGTCACCGCCGGCCACGGAGGTCGTCGAGACCACCGCGACGTCCAACAGCGACTCCGCCAGTGCAGCGGTTCCAGCCATACGTGCCATGCCTGAAACCTACCGGCTCGGCGCCAGCGGCGAGGTCACAGTGGTCACTGCTGCCCCGCACCTCCGGGGGGGTTCCGCGGCCGCCTGCTCCTCGGCGGTCGCGGGCTCGGACGCCGCCGCGAGGACGTGGAAGAGCAGGTGGTCCTGCCAGCGGCCGGCGATCCTCAGGTAGTCCGGCGCGACGGCGAAGGGCGCGAACCCCGCGTGACGGAGGACCATCTGCGACGCCACGTTGTGCAACAGCGTCTCGGCCTGGAGCCGGTGCAGGCCCAGCGTCGCGAACGCGTGGTCGACCGCCTCCCGCGCGGCGCGGGTCGCCAGGCCGCGCCCGTTGAGGTCCTCGCGGACCCAGTAGCCCATCGCCGCCGACTGGAACGCGCCGCGGGTGACGCCGCTGAGCGTGAGCCGGCCCGCTATGCCACCGTCGGGCCCGCTGATGACGAAGGGGACCATCCGCCCCGCCTCGTGCTCCGCGAGGTCGCGCTCGATGCCGGCGCGCTGGCTCTCGGGGGCGAAGAACGCGTCGTCGCGCAGCGGCTCCCACGGCGCGAGGAATGCGCGGTTCCTCGACCACACGGCGGCGAGCTCCTCGGCGTCGTCGGGCGTGACCAGTCGCAGGATCTCGCCGGAGGGTCGGGGCGTCACGAGGCGTCGGAGAGGTACCGGACGATCCCGTCGGTGGTGCGCTCGACCATCCTCAGCACCTCGTCGAAGCCCTCGGGGCCGCCGTACCAGGGGTCGGGGACCTCGGCGTCCGGCGTGTCCGCCTCAGGGTCGAACGAGCGGTACATCCGGACCTTGGCGCGGTCCTCGTCGCTGCGGGCGAGGGCCAGGACGTCGGCGTGGTTGCTGGCGTCCATGGTCAGGATGAGGTCCTGCTCGCCGAACCAGTCCGGGGTGAAGTTCCGGGCACGGTGGCGCGTGGCGTCGTACCCGGCGGCGGTCAGGGTGGCCGCGGCGCGCTCGTCCATCGGCTGGCCGACGTGCCAGTCGCCGGTGCCCGAGGACGTGACGACGACGTCGTCGATCCCGGCGTCGGCCAGGCGTTGTTCGAGGACGACGTGGGCCATGGGGGAGCGGCAGATGTTGCCCAAGCAGACCAGTGCGATGCGGCGGGTCATGGACTCCACTCAGTCCGAGATGATCGCGGACAGGATCGACTGGCAGATCGACACCACGATCGCCGCCAGGACCGCCCACCAGAAGCCGTCGAGGACGAACTCGACGCCGAACTGCGAGCTGATCCACTCGGTCAGCAGCAACAGCAGGGCGTTGATGACGACCAGCAGCAGGCCCAGGGTCAACACGATGAACGGCAGCGAGATCAGCTTGACGATCGTGCCGACGATCTCGTGGACGATGGTGAAGACCAGGCCGACGGCGGCCAGGGCGAGGACGCGGTTCAGCGTCGTCTCGCCTTCCACGCCGATGCTCATGTGACTGCCGAGGATGAGGGCGGACAGTCCGAGCGCAAGGCTGCTGACGAACCAGGTGGACAGGAAGCGTTCCATGCCCCACACCCTAGAGCGTCGGAGGCAGTTCGTCGTCCGGCGTGTGACGGGCGGTCTGGGCCAGCACGATGCCGCCGATCACGGCGGCGACGCCTGCCGTCTGGACCGGGGACAGCGACTCGGCGAACCAGACCCAGCCCACGATGACCGCCACGACCGGCTCGAGCATCGCGATGACGGACGCCTTCGCGCTGGACAGGTCGCGCAGGGAGGCGAGGTAGAGGAAGAACGGGACGACCGTGCCCGTCACGACCACCGACGTCATCGCCAGCCACGCGGGGACGGTCAGGTGGTCGAGCCGGCCCAGCATGGACGCCGTCGTGCCCAGTGCGCTCGTGCCCTCCCAGCCGCCGAGCACGTTCATGACGATGGCGCCGATCCCGAAGGACCACACGACGGTCTGCAGGGCCGAGAGCGGCTCGGCGGACGTGGCGGTCAACTCCTCGCCGATCAGGAAGTAGGCCGCGAAGCACACCGCCGCGGTCAGCGCCACGAGCACGCCGATCCCGTCCAGCTCGAGGCCGCCCCAGACCTGCCCGACGAGGGCGAGCCCGACCAGCGCCAGGGCGATCGCCGGCCACACCCGGGGGTGGACCCGTTCGTGCCGCACGAACCGCGCCCACAGCACGACCAGGACCGGCGCGAGGTACTCCAGCAGCAGGGCCACACCGATGGGCAGGCGGACGATGGCGATGTTGTAGGTCCACTGCACGAAGGCGACGCCGACGACGCCCAGCGCCAGCACCAGCAGGAAGTCGCGTCCGCGCGGCCGGCGCAGCGCCGAGCGGTCGAAGGCCACGGCGATCGCGAAGAACACCAGCCAGGCGAAGGTGACGCGGATCGTCGTGTAGGTCGCCACCGGCAGGCCCGCCTCGATCGGGATGCGGGTGACCCCGGCATTGATCCCGAAGAAGACCGCGGCGGTGACGACGAGGACGAGCCCACGGCGCGGGTGGGGCTGTGACACCTGTCAAGTGTGGCACCAGACTGCGGCGGAAGAGGGGTGACTCCACGGTCGTACGCTCGGGGTATGTCCGAGCCTCGTCCCCGACCGGTCCTGGCCACGATCCCGGCGTATCGTCCGGGACTGCCCTCGACGAACGAAGAGCACAAGCTCTCCAGCAACGAGAACCCCTTCCCGCCGCTGCCCGGGGTCATCGAGGCCGCCGCCGTCGAGTTGGGCCGGATGAACCGTTACCCCGATCCGGGCGTGACGGCCCTCGGCGAGGTGCTGGCCGAGCGCGCGGGGCTCACCCCCGACCACTTCGCCTTCGGCACCGGCTCGGTGTCCGTGCTGTTCGCCCTCCTCGATGCCTGGTGTGGACCCGGCGACGAGGTCGTCTACCCGTGGCGCTCGTTCGAGGCCTACCCGATCGCGGTCGACCTGCCCGGCGCCACCTCCGTCCGGGTGCCGCTGACCGCCGACCACCGGCACGACCTGCCGGCCATGGCCGCGGCGATCACCGACCGCACCAAGGTCGTGCTCGTGTGCACGCCCAACAACCCGACCGGCACGACGGTCGGCGCCGAGGAGTTCCACGCCTTCATGGCGCAGGTGCCCGGGCACGTGGTCGTGGTCGTGGACGAGGCCTACCTGGAGTTCGTCCGCGATCCCGAGGCGCTCGCCGGCGCCGACGCGCTCGCGCGGTACTCCAACGTGGTCGTCCTGCGGACGTTCTCGAAGGCGTACGGTCTGTGCGGCCTGCGCGTCGGATACTCGATCGCCGCCCCGGCGATCACCGAGTCGATCCGCAAGGCCCTGCCGCCGTTCGGGGTCAGCGACGTGGCCCAGGCCGCCGCGCTCGCGTCGATCGAGGCCGAGGCCGAGCTCGCCGTGCGGGTCGCGTCCGTCGTCGACGAGCGCACCCGTGTCGTCGCGGCACTGCGGGAGCAGGGCTGGGACGTGCCCGACTCGCACGCCAACTTCGTGTGGCTGCCCCTGGGAGACCGCTCGGCCGAATTCGCCGAGCACGTTCGGCCGATCTCGGTGCGCCCGTTCCCCGAGGGAGTGCGCGTGTCGATCGGGACTCCGGAGATCAACACGACCTTCCTTGAGCGCGCCGCGACGTTCCTGCGGGAGACACCTGCCTGATAGCCTCGGAGCAGATGTGATGCCTGTCACATCGGTGCCCCACGACTCACCACCTCGAGTCAGGGGCACGTCCACAGGGCGGCGATCCCGCTCTCGGCACAGGAGGCAGTCATGGGCCTACCCATCTCCCAGACCCTGGCGCCCGACGGCCAGCTCGTCGCAGCGCACGACTTCACGACCGACGACCTGCGCGCGTTCCATCGCGACCTCGTCCTCGCCCGGCGCATCGACACCGAGGCGTTCGCACTGCAGCGGCACGGCGAGCTGGGTCTGTGGCCCCCGATGCTCGGCCAGGAGGCCGCCCAGATCGGCAGCGGCCGGGCCCTGGCCCCCGACGACTTCGTCTTCCCGTCCTACCGCGAGCACGCCGTCGCGTGGTGCCGTGGTCTCGACCCGGCCCTGTTGCTGGCCATCTTCCGCGGCACGAGCCTGGGTGGCTGGGACCCGGCCGACCACAACATCGCCCTGCCGGCGATCATCATCGGCGCCCAGACGCTGCACGCCGTCGGCTACGGCATCGGACTGACGCTCGAGGGCAAGGAGGACGCCGTCGTCGCGTACTTCGGCGACGGGGCCACCAGTCAGGGCGACACCAACGAGGCGTTCGCGTGGGCCGCGTCCTACAACGCCCCGGTCGTCTTCTTCTGCCAGAACAACCACTACGCGATCAGCGTCCCGCTCGAGCGGCAGACCCGGGTGCCGATCGCCCAGCGTGCCGACGGCTTCGGCTTCGAGGGCGTCCGCGTCGACGGCAACGACGTGCTGGCCGTCCACCAGGTCACCACCGAGGCGTTGGCGAAGGCCCGTGCCGGCGGTGGCCCGACCCTCGTCGAGGCGATCACGTACCGGATGGGCGCGCACACGACGTCCGACGACCCGAGCCGCTACCGCGACCCCCACGAGGCCGACGAGTGGGCCGAGCGCGACCCGCTCCAGCGACTGCGGTCGCTGCTCGAGCGGACCGACCCGGACTTCGTCGCGTTCGACGCCGCTGTGCAGACCGAGGCCGAGGAGCTGGGCGAGCACCTCCGGGAGGTGTGCGGCCGGCTGCCCGATCCCGATCTGGCCGAGCTCTTCGAGCACGTCTACGACCAGATCCCACCCGAGCTCGTCGCGCAGCGTGAGGAGGTCCGGTCATGGAGCTGAGCATCGGCAAGGCCCTCAACGCGGGCCTGCGCGCAGCGATGGAGAAGGATCCGAAGGTCCTGCTGCTGGGTGAGGACATCGGTCGGCTCGGAGGCGTCTTCCGCGTGACCGACGGCCTGCAGAAGGACTTCGGCGAGCAGCGGGTCATGGACACGCCCCTGGCGGAGTCGGCGATCGTCGGCGCCTCGGTGGGACTGGCCTACCGCGGGTTCCGTCCCGTGGTCGAGATCCAGTTCGACGGCTTCGTCTACCCGGCCTACGACCAGATCGTCAGCCAGGTGGCCCGGCTGCGTTTCCGCAGCGAGGGAGCGGTCGCGATGCCGATCGTCATCCGCATCCCGTACGGCGGCGGCATCGGCGCGGTCGAGCACCACTCCGAGAGCCCGGAGGCGCAGTTCGTCATGACGCCGGGCCTGACCGTCGTCTCCCCGTCCAACCCGCACGATGCGTTCTGGATGATCCAGCAGGCGATCGCCTCGGACGATCCGGTCGTGTTCCTCGAGCCCAAGCAGCGCTACTGGGACACCGGCGAGGTGGGCGACGAGCCCGGTCTCGGGCTGCACGAGAGTCGCGTCGTCCGCTCCGGCGACGGCGTGACGGTCGTCGGCTACGGACCGGTCGTGAAGACCTGCCTGGCGGCGGCGAACGAGTCCGACGTCCCGATGGAGGTCATCGACCTGCGCTCGCTGTCGCCGCTGGACCTCGGTCCGGTGTTCGAGTCGGTGCGTCGCACCGGACGCGCCGTGGTGGTGCACGAGGCGGCCCGCACCCTGGGCCTGGGCGCGGAGCTGGCGACCCGGATCACCCAGGAGTGCTTCTACTCGTTGGAGGCGCCCGTTCAGCGCGTCACCGGCTACGACCTGCCGTACCCGCCGTGCCGGGTCGAGCACGACCACCTGCCCAGCGTCGAGCGGATCCTCGACGCCGTGGCCGTCACGGGGGAGTTCTGATGAGCGCCGACAGCCCGCAGGTGTTCCGCCTGCCCGATGTGGGGGAGGGTCTCACCGAGGCCGAGATCGTGACGTGGCACGTCGCCGTGGGCGACGAGGTCAAGGTGAACGACCCGCTCGTCGACATCGAGACCGCGAAGTCGATCGTCGAGCTGCCCAGCCCGTTCGCCGGCAGCATCGGCGCGCTGCTCGTACAGGAGGGCGAGTCGGTCCAGGTCGGCACGGCGATCGTGCACATCGGCGGCGGCGGGGTGCCCCTGGCGGAGCCGCTGGCCGAGGCCCCGGCTGCGGAGGAGAGGCGCGAGGTCCTCGTCGGCTACGGCCCCAGCTCGGGTCGGCGCCGCACCCGCAACCGCGTCCGGAACGGCAGCGCCGGATTGTCACTGCGCGTGCTCGCCAAGCCGCCGGTGCGCAAGCTGGCCAAGGACCTCGGCATCGACCTGTCGAAGGTGCCGTCCCGCGGTGATGCCGTGACCCGCGCCGAGGTCGAGGAGTTCGCCCGGGTGATGTCCGGCACCGCCACGACGGCGGCTCCGGTCACGGGCGTCCGTCGGGCGACCGCCGAGGCGATGATCGCGTCCGTGCAGGTGCCGCAGGCGACCGAGTGGGTGACGGTGGACGTCTCGGCGACGGTCGAGCTCATCGACCGGCTCAAGGCCGACCGCCGCTTCGCGGACGTCAAGGTCTCCTCGACGCTGCTCACCGCGCGGGCGGTCTGCCTCGCGCTGGCGCGCACGCCGGACCTGCATGCCCGGTGGAACGAGTCCACGATCGAGCACCCGGCGTCGGTCGGCCTCGGCATCGCCGCCGCGACCGATCGCGGACTGGTCGTCCCGGTGGTGCGCGAGGCCGAGCGTCTGCCGCTGGTCGACCTCGGCCGGGCCATCGACGAACTCGTCGCGACGGCCCGGGCCGGCCGGATCCAGCCGGACCAGATGTCGGGTGGCACCTTCACCCTCACGAACGTCGGGGTCTTCGGGGTCGACGGCGGCACGCCGATCCTGCCGCCGGGGCAGTCCGGGATCCTTGCGCTGGGCCAGGTGGCACGTCGTCCGTGGGTCGTCGACGAGCAGGTCGTCCCGCGGTGGGTCACGACGCTCGCCGTCACGTTCGACCATCGCGTCGCCGACGGAGCACAGGCCTCCCGGTTCCTGGCCGACGTGGCGACGATCCTGCAGGACCCGGCGATGGCTCTCGCCTACTGATCCGGCGCGACGTCCCCGGTGACACGAACCTAGGATGGGTGGGTGAGCGTCCAGGAGCAGAATCACCGGGGCGCCTACCTCGTCTGGCTGGTCGGTCTGGCCGCCTACCTGCTCGCCGTCTTCCACCGCTCGTCCCTCGCGGTCGCCGGTCTGGTCGCCTCCGAGCGCTTCGACATCAGCGCCGCGCAGCTCTCGACCTTCGTCATGCTGCAGCTGCTGGTCTACGCCGGCATGCAGATCCCCGTGGGTCTGGCGGTCGACCGGTTCGGCCCGCGCGCGGTGATGCTGGCCGGCGCCGTCGTGCTGACCCTGTCGCAGGCGGCGTTCGCGTTCTCGGAGTCCTACGCGACCGCGCTGGCGGCGCGCTTCTTCGTCGGCATGGGCGACGCCATGACCTTCGTCTGCCTGCTGCGCCTGGTGAACGCCTGGTTCTCGCCGGGGAAGGTCCCGCAGATCACGCTGCTGACCGGTCCGATCGGCCAGCTCGGCGCGATCATCGCGGCCGTCCCGATGACCTGGGCCCTGAGCCAGCTGGGCTGGACGAAGGCCTATCTGCTCGCCGCGGGCTTCGGTCTGGTCATCACGGTCGCCGTGCTCGCGTTCGTCCGCGATGAGCCGAAGGCGCGCTCGGTGCGCGGCGCCGCGCTGTCATGGACCAACATCCGCACGTCCCTCGGCGCCTCGTGGGAGCACCCGGGCACCCGGCTGGGCTTCTGGATGCACTTCGTGACCCAGTTCAGCTCGACGGTGCTGGGGCTGCTGTGGGGCTACCCGTTCTTCGTGCGCGGTGAGCACACCTCCGAGACGTTCGCCGGCACGCTGCTGACCCTCATGGTCGTCGCGGTCATGATCGCCGGGCCCGTGCTGGGCCGGCTCATCGGCAACCATCCGTGGCACCGGTCGACGATCGTCCTGACGATCGTCTCGGCGATCGTGGTGGTCTGGACGGCCGTGCTGGCGTGGCCCGGCGACGCTCCGGGGTGGCTGCTGGTCGTGATGGTGATCGTCGTGGGCGTCGGCGGACCGGCCTCGATGATCGGCTTCGACCTCGTGCGCACGTCCAACCCGATCGACCGGCTGTCGACCGCGACGGGCATCGTCAACCAGGCGGGGTTCCTCGCCAGTCTCATCACGGTCATCGCCGTCGGCGTGATCCTCGACGCCACCGGCCAGAACTTCAAGGCCGCGATGAGCTTCCAGTACGTGCTCTGGGCCCTCGGGTTGCTGCAGGTCTGGCGCTACCGCGTGAAGACCCGCGCCCGCATGCTCCGCGACGACCCGGGCCGCTGGGCCCGCCACGCGCGGATCGGCTGACCCACCCCGTCCCGCCCAGTCCCGAGATTTGCTCCCATTTCCACCTTTGAGACCGGTTGAAAGGTGGAAAAGAGAGCAAATCTCGGGACGGGGGGAGGCGCTCAGGCCACGTCGAAGACGACGCCGGTGGCCGTCTCGCTGGCCGACCACACCTCGGCCGCCAATTCGGGATCACGCGCGGCCGGTGTCATGCCGACCAACCGGGGTCGGCCGCGGGTCTGGCGGAAGCCGTCCGGGCCCAGGTACTCGCCGCCGGTCAGCTCCGGGTCGGTGGCCGCGCGCAGCGAGGGCCACGCCCCGGCGCGGGCCGGCTGGGTGAACGCGGTCGAGAGGCTGTGCAGCGCGATGCCGCCGGGCTTGGTCAGGTTCGTCGAACTGAGGCCCGGGTGCGCGGCCACGGAGACGACGTCGAGCCCGGCTGCCTTGACCCGGCGATCGAGCTCCTTCATGTACAGCAGGTTCGCCAGCTTGGACTCGGCGTACGAGCGCCACTTCTTGTAGCGGCGGGGGTCGCCCTTCGGCTCCAGCGAGCGCAGGTCGATGCCCTTGGTCATCGAGTGGGCCAGCGACGAGACCGTCACGATGCGGGTGCCTCCCTCGCGCAGCAGCGGCCAGAGGGTGGCGTTCCACGCGAAGTGGCCGAGGTGGTTCGTCGCGATCTGCAGCTCGAAGCCGTCCATCGTGCGGGTGAACGGCGGGATCATCACGCCGGCGTTGTTCACGACGATGTCGAAGCCACGGCCCGCGTCGACCACGCCCTGGGCGGCGGCGATCGTGCCGGGCAGGTCCGCCAGGTCGAGCGTGACGACCTTGACGTCACCGAGCTCGGCGACCGTGGCGGCGGCCTTGCGATCGTCGCGTGCGGTGATGACCACCTCGGCGCCGTGGCGCAGCAGCTCGCGCGCCGTCTCGGTGCCGATCCCGCTCGTGGCCCCGGTGACCAGGGCGCGGCGGCCCGTCAGGTCACCGATCGCGGACGTGTCCCAACCCATGTTCTCTCCGATCTCAGCGAGGCAGGACCGCGAACCACGGCACCGGCCATCCGCCGAGGCTGAACCTACCGGCGGCGAACTCGTCGCGCGCGACACGAACCATCTGGCCGGCGCTCGGCTCGTACACCTCGAGGTCGTGGCCGGCCGCGCGCACCGCCAGCACCACATGGGCCGGACGGAGGTCGTTGCCCACGTAGAGCGGTGCCGTGTGGCCCGCCTCGACCGCTGCCATGAGCCGATCGAACTCCGTGCCGAGATCCTCCGGGTCCAGCGTGCGGGCCGTGTATCGGGCGCCGGGCACGCCGGAGCCGCCGTCGCCGGTCATCTGCCGTGCGGCACCCCACGGCGAGGTGCCGACCATGCGCAGCCACGGCCACTGCAGGTCGCCGTCGTGGTCCCGCAGGCCGGTCACCCGGCGGTGCATCGCGAGCACCTCGGACCGCCACCGATCCGCAGCGGTGGACGAGTCCGTGCGATCGCTGTGCGGGTCGTGGCCGGTCGCCATCCACAGGGCGTACGGGCGGTCGTGCACCAGGCGCGAGACGACCAGGGCGGCCGCCCCGCACGACAGCTGGTCGGGCTGGCGGAAGTCGCGAGGATGCGTGGTGGGGTCGAGGGCTCGTCGCTCGGCGACGGACAGCTGCGAGACGTGGGCCTCGAGTCGGCCGATCACCTCGGGTGGCCAGGTGGCGGCGGTCGCGGGTCCGCGCTCACGCGCTGCCGCAGGCCGCTGCCACCGAGCGAGCCCGCGCCGCGCCAGGCGCACGACCGCCCGGACGGGGACCGCGGGCCGCACGCGCATCAGGGCGTGACGGCCATCGACGCCAGGACGCGCCCGGCCAGCTCCTCGTCACCCTGGACCTCGACGGTCACTGCGTCGGGACCACGGCGGCCGGCGCCCAGCACCGTGAACGTCTCGGTGTCCATGGTCAGGGTCGCCGTCGGTGCGGCGTCGGTCGGTCGGGCTCGGCCGTCCTCGCCGACGCCGATCGTGGCGTCCACCGGGACCGGGCCGGTGACGACCCAACGGACGACGCTGCCGACAGGGGCCTTCGCGCGCCGACCCAGGATGAAGGGAAGTGCGGCCGCGAACGTCGCCGTGGTGACGTGGGCGCCGATGTCGCCGAGGCCGCCCGGGAGGCCCACCGCGCGGCGGATGTCCTGCTCGTGGGTCCACAGGTCGATGGCCCGGTTCCGCAGCGCCACCTCCCACGTCCACTCCACGCCCGCCGGGGTGTTGACCGCGAGGGCTTGGGGATCGGGCAGGTCGGCCAGCGCCTCGGCGCGCCGCTCGACCAGGTCGGTGAGGTCCTTCTTGAGCTGCTCCACGGGGACGTCGCGCAGGGCGGCGACGCCGGCGTCGGTGTAGTCGCCCGGCACGGCCGAACCGCCGATCGGCGTGGTCTCGCCCTCGACCATGACGCGCTCCAGATGCACCAGGTGCGCCAGCACGTCCTTCGCGGTCCATCCGGGCAGGTCCGTCGGGACGTCCCAGTCGTCGGGCTCGAGCGCCAGCACGGCGGCGACGGACTGACGCCAGGCGTCGAGGTAGGGGGACAGATCAGTCATGGGCCAACATCCTGCGGGTTCGAGCGGTCAGGGTGGCTCCGGCCAGCCCCAGTCCCGCGATGAAGCCGGTCCAGGCGATCGCCTGTCCGGTGCCGACCCGGCTCGAGAGGTCCACCAGGGCGGTGCCGTAGCGAGCGGTGTCGGTCTGCCCGTCCTTCGGCTTGCAGACGATCCGGGTCTGGTCGGGGGCGTCGGACACCACCCCCAGGAGGTGCCAGCGGCTGCCGTCACTGTCGACCACGATGTCGACCGTGGCCGGAGGCACCGGCGTGCGCTTCTTGCCGGATCGGGCGACGCACCTGATGTCACGTTCGGCCTGTGGCAGGTCGGTCAGGACGGCGAGGTCGTCCTCGCCGCTGGACGCGACAGGCTGTCCCACCGGGACGACCTCGGCCGAGCGCAACGGATCCCACGCCGAGGCGGCGAACGCGGTACCGGCGACCCACGCGAGCGCCGCGATCAGCGCCGCGACGAGGTACCAACGCCGTCGGGTCAGGTGCACCTCGTCAGCCTAGAGGGCCGCCGCCGCGATCTCGTTGAGGCTGGGTCGGAACTCCGCGCTTGGTAGCGTTCGCGCCCATGAGTCGCCGACGGACGTTTTCGCGTGTCGCCAGCGTGTGGGGAGCGGCCGCGATCTCGCTGATCCTCGGAGCGTGCACGGGACCGGGCGCCGGCCCCGCGTCGTCGGTCGCGTCGTCGTCGAGGGAGTC
Organism: Aeromicrobium sp. 636; assembly: GCF_024433585.1. Lineage (NCBI taxonomy): Bacteria > Bacillati > Actinomycetota > Actinomycetes > Propionibacteriales > Nocardioidaceae > Aeromicrobium > Aeromicrobium sp. 636. Next base: position 704 of record NZ_WNJU01000005.1, on the reverse strand, counting down.
CGCCGCGCCGACATCCCGGCATGTGGTGGAGATGGAAGGCGAACGGGTGAGGACGTTCTTTGTGCCGACGCTCGCGGAGTTCGCGCACCGGGCCTCCGTCACGAACGTCATCGAGGGCACGGTCACCGCGACTCGCCCGCTGGTGACCCAGCCCGCGAACGTCGTCGAGACGATCCTGACCGTGGACGTCACTCGGCAGCGGGACGATTCGCGGCCGACGACCGTCGAGGTCCGCGAACAGGGTGGTCTGGTCCAGGTCTCCCAGGTCCGCTCGGACTTCGAGGGCAAGCTCGGCCGAGAACTGGAACCGGGCGAGCTTGACGAGTGGGTCGACTTCCGGTCCGACGGCGTGGAGCACGCCGGGGTTGGCGAGCAGGTGCTGATCGTCGTCGGACCGGACTCCACCCGGGGCGCAGACGCCTACGTCGGTCTGGCACGGCTGAAGGGTTCGAGGGGCGGCAACTACGCGTGGCCGGGCCGCAGCCCCAACCCGAGTTGGGAGACCTCGGTCGACGCCGACGCACTGCTGAGCCCGCCGGCAGGACCGTCGCTCGTCCCCGTCCTACCCCCTCCACTTTTGGAACTGGATCCACGTTCCACCGGCCGATCGACGTGGATCCGGTTCCAAAAGTGGAGCCGGGGTCGGGGTGAGGGAGGTCCCCCACGCACGAGCGGCGGGGCCCCCCCCCGGGGGCGCCCCCCGC
>NZ_WNJU01000004.1:0-399876 GCF_024433585.1 Aeromicrobium sp. 636 | reverse complement strand
GACCAGATGCCGGTGCCGCGGTTGCCGGTGACGTGGTTGTCGGCGATGACGACGTTGTCGCTGATCTCGGCCATGATGCCGGTGGTGTCGTTGTCGCGGACGGTGTTGGCGACCACGGTCGCGCCCTTGACCGACTCGTCGAGCCAGATGCCGCTGGAGTTGATGTTGTCCCGGACCAGGTTCGCGCTGACGGTCACGCCGGTGCTGCGGCCGATCTTGATGCCGCCGGCGACCGGGGCGCCGTTGAAGTGCTCGGAGTTGTTGCCCGAGACGATCGACTCGGTCAGGACCATGTCCTTGGCGCCGGCGTGGCCAAAGCCGAGCATGCCGTTGTCGGTGATCGTCAGGCGCCGGAACCGGTGCCGGTCGTTCCACCCATACAGACCCACGGTGGCGTTCTCGGTGATCACCATGTTCTCCAGGGCCAGGTCGTGGACCTCGGCGGTCACCGCACCCATCAGGTGCAGGGTGTTGGCGTAACGGCGCACCCCGATGCCCCGCACGATCGTGCCCTCGCCCTGGATCTGCAGCGCCCGCTGCAACACGCTCGCGCGGACCTGCTTGCTGGTCGGGTCCGACCCGACCACCAGCCGCTTGGCGGCGGTGTCGACGAAGAACGTGCCGGGCTTGACCGCCGCGGCCGACCCGACCTCGGCCAGGCGCTGCCCACCGATCCAGACCTGGTCGGGGTGACCGGCCATCGGGTACTTCGGATCGACGAACCAGTCGGACTGATCAGCAGCACTGTTGAACGACACCCGCGAATCCAGATTGTGGTTCCACCCCGACACGAACCACGACGAACCCGACTTCTGCCACCCCGTCACCGGCACCGTCCCGTCGAGCCAGACCGCCTCACCCGGATACGGCTGGATCGTCACCTTCTTGTTGAACGGCACCCGCACCGACTCGTGATACGACCCACCCCGCAACACCAACGTCGACCCCGACTTCACCTTCGCCAACGCCGCACCCAACGACCCGAACGGATCAGACTGCGACCCCGACCCACCCGAGGAACCCGACGCCGCAACAAACACCGCACCCACCGGCACCACATACGACGCCGAACCCACCGGCAACGAACCGACGTCCGACGACGCACCCGGCACGGGGGCGGGACCCGGAGTGGGCGCCACGGTCGGCGGCGCGGTGGTGGGAGTGGTCGTCGGCTTGGCCGTGGGTGCCGTCGTCGGCCTCGTCGTCGGGACGGGCGCCTGCGTGGGCGAGGGCTTCGTCGTGGGAGGCGGCACCGGCGCCGGCGCTGGCGCCACGGCCTCGCGGACGACGTAGTCGTCGAGCTGGACCGCCACCGCGGGAGTCGCCGACGACAGGTACACGCGGATACCGGGCGCCCCACTGCCCGTCAGTCGCGCCGAGGACGTGTCCACGCCCGTCAACTGCCATGCGGGCGGAGCCGCGGAGACGCGGTGGGCCCGACTCGACAAGGTGACCTTCGACGTGCCGTCGACCTTGAACTCCAGGCGCCACCGGTCGCCCGGAACGACTCCCGCCGCCACGACCTTGTCCGCGACGATCGCCTTCTCGCCGGACTTGTCCAGCCGGATCAGCGTCGTCGCGACCCGCTTGCCGCTCATGAACCGGAACTTCGCGGCGTAGGTGGCCGACGAAGATCCGCGGGCCTCCAGGTTGATCGCCAGACCGTTCCCGGAGGCCGACACCGCCGGCGCCACGACGTCCAGCGTGGACACGGAATCGCGGACGGACACCTGGTTCAGGTACTGACGCGTGGTGTGACCGGGCTCGGCGGCGATCTTGGCGGTGCCGCCGGCGACCTTGGCCAACCGGCCGTAGACCGACGTGTAGGACCCTCCGGCGTCCGCGCGCCCGAAGCCGGATGCGACGCTGCGGCTGAAGCCGTCACGCACGAGGACACCGTCCGGGGTCGAACCGACCTCGACGGCGGCGGCGACTCCGGCGACGAGCACACAACTGACGCCGACACTCAGCATCATCAGGGTCGTGCGCACCGGGCGCTCGGGGGACTTCTCAGGCGTCGATCGCATGGGCCACTTTCAGATCTCTCATGCGGTCCCGAGCGGCCGCGCCATACGCACTCGAACCCACATCAAAGCAGGTCGTGCTCATAGCATCAAACCATGGTGACGTAGGTCACACTCGCTTCTCGGCACCTGGGCGCCCGTTCCTCGAGTCGTCCCGGGGCCCACAGCCCTCGGCTTCCTTTCGGCCCGGGATCACGGCCCGAGGCTACGGTGTCCGCGTGAGAATCCGCCACCACGCCCATCCCCGCAGGTGGGGACGGCTCCTACGTCGCGTCCGCGTCCTGATCCGTGGCCTGCTCCGCGGCCATCCGAGCGTCGTGCTGCAGTCGGGAGTGCACCTGACCGGCCCCGGCGACTATGCGCTGGCCGCCCGCTCGGTGGTCCGCGAAGACGCCCGGGTCTGGGTCGGACCCGGCGCGCGCCTCGAGCTCGGGCCCGAGGCGAAGATCGGCATCCGCAACGTGATCAATGTCGAAACCTCGCTGACCATCGGCGCGGGGACCGAGCTCTCCTGGGACGTCCAGATCCTCGACACCGACTTCCACGACATCACCGACGGCGAGCACCGCACCCTGACCCGCACCCTGCCCGTGACGATCGGCGAGCACGTCATGATCGGCGCCCGGGCGATGATCCTCAAGGGCGTCACCATCGGGGACGGAGCGATCATCGGCGCCGGCTCCGTCGTGGTCCATGACGTCGAGCCGGGAACGATCGTGGCCGGGAACCCCGCCCGGAGCGTCGGCCGGACCACCGGCTGGTCCTGAGCAGGCCCTGCTGCCCGGTCCGCCTCAGCTCTGGTTGAACTCGCTGACGTCCTCGCCATAACGGCCGTATCGCCCGTAACGTCCGCCTCGGGCCCGCATCCGGGTCAGCACGACACCGAGGGTGTTCGTCTGGCCCGTCCGGAGGATCTCCAGCGCGCGCGACAGCTTCGCGGTGGAGACCCGGCCACGGCGGCACAGGAGCAGGACACCATCGGTGCTGTGACCGAGCCACACCGCGTCGGCCGCCACGAGCACCGGGGCCGAGTCCACCAGGACGAAGTCGTACGTCTTCTCCACCTCCTGGATCAGGGCGGCGAAGCGAGGACTGCTGAGCATCTGCGCAGGGTTGGGCGGCACCGGCCCGGCGGACAGGACGTCGACCCCCGGGAGCCACTGCTGGACCGCCTCGGTGACCGTGAACTGTCCGGACAGCACGTTCGAGACACCGACGGCGTCCTCCAAGCCGGTCAGCTTGCCCACCGACGGATTGCGCAGGTCGCAATCGACCAGCAGCACCTGCCGACCGGCACCGGCCAGCGACGCAGCGAGAGCGACGGCGACGGAGCTCTTCGACTCCTGGGGCGTCGCCGAGGTGACCACCAAGGACGCCAGCCCCGAGTCCATGTCGAGGAAGCTCAGGTTCGCGACCAGCCCCTGTACCGACTCGGCCTGAGGGCCTCGGCTGTCGTTCAGGACCGCCGAGAGGAAGGACACCTTGCGGCCGCTCTCGACGATCTCGCCGACGACCGGCAGATCCGTGACGGAGGAGACGTCCTCCGCGTCACGGACGCCCTCCCCCACGAAACGGCGTGCGAACGCGTAGATCGCACCCAGCAGGAGGCCGATGGCAGCGCCGAGCAACATCTCACGTCGCGTGTTCGGAGCGATCGGCACCTGCGGGAGCGTCGCCTCACCGATCGTGCTCAGGCGCAGGACGGGCTTCCCCGTCTTGTCCTTGGGCGACACCCTGGCGACCACCGATGAGAGGTTCCTCGTCAGCGACCGCGCGATGCGCTGGGCGTCATCGGGGTCGCCGGCGACCACCGCGAGGTCGATGACCACGGTGTTCAGCGGGGAGCTGACGTCGACCGACCGGGACAGCTGTCGCGCGGTGATGTCGAGGCCGAGCTCGTCGACGACCTTGGTGAGCACCGTGTCGGACCCGGCCAACAGGACGTAGGACGCCACGATGTTCTGCAGGTAGTTGGAGCTCTGGTTGATGTCCGAGGCGTTGCCACCGATGTCGGTCGTCAACAGCACGCTGGCGTTGGATCGGTAGGTCGGATCGGTGTTCGCCGCGTGGGCGTAGCCCACGATCGCGCCCAGGACCGTGCACAGCACGATCGCGATCGCGTGGCGCTGGATCGTCTTGACGTAGGCGTGCAGGGTCACGAGTCAACGCCTCCATCATCGAGGCGGGCCCGGCGCACGCGGCACCTACGGTCGATCACTGGCCCAGTGTAGGTACAAAGGGACCCCCCGGAACGGGGATCGCACCAACAAGGATCTGGGAGGATCGAAGACATGCCCGATCCGATGGTGCCCGACGTGTCGGCGGGTGACCGCTTCGTCGTGACCGTGGTGTGCACCGCCAACGTGTGCCGCTCTCCGGCGATGACGATGCTCCTGAGCGAGGGCCTGGCGCGCACCGCGAGCCGCGATCGCGTGCTCGTCCGGGACGCCGGGACACGGGTGCGCGCTGGCGAGCCCGGATGCGCCGAGATCGCCGACCGGGCGGGATGGGACCCAGCGCCGATGAGGGCGCACCGCGCCCGCCCGCTGACCAAGGAGCTCCTCGGTGTCTCCGACCTCATTCTCACGGTCTCGGCCTCCGAGCGCAGCGCCGTCGCCCAGCTCGATCCCGAAGCCCGTGCCCGGACGTTCACCGTGCTCGAGGCGATCCGGTTGGACGCCCTGTCGAGCGAGCTCGGCCTCGTCCCCGCGGGCCGACGAGTCACTGCCGAGTCCCGGATCTTCCGGCTGCCCGGTCGACTGCACGCCGGGCGCAGCCACACCCCCGCCAGCGGACGCTCGGTGGACGACGACATCCCCGACGCCCACACGTCGCGCGCGAAGCACGTCGACGTGGCGCGGCAGGTGGGCGAGGCCGCGGCCGAGTTGACGCGGTTGATCGCCCGGGCGGCCGTACGGCCATGACGGCCCCGGTCAGCCGATGGCCGCGGTCACCGCGGTCCGCGCCGCGTGGACGACATCGCGCCACGCGACGTCCCGCGGGACGACCTGCGGCTTGGGGCCCCGAACCGCCTCGGCGACGGCTGCCGCGATCGCGTCACGATCCGACGGCGGGACCAGCACGCCGGCGTCCGCGACCGTCTCGCGGAAGACCGGCAGGTCGCTGACGACCACCGGGCACCCGAAGTGCAGAGCCTCCAGGGGCGGAAAGCCGAAGCCCTCGTCCAGGGAGAGATAGACGAACAGCCGCGCACGACCGTAGAGCCATGCCAGTTGGGCGTCGGAGACCCCACCGAGGAACAGCACGCGGCCGTCGGCGATCGCCGCGGACACCGCGGGCGAGTGCTCTGCGGTACGACCTTCGGGCTCTCCGACGACGACCAGCGGGAACCGGGGCGAGAGCACGCCGGAGGCCAGGGTCCCCTCGATCGTCGCCGTGAGGTTCTTGCGGACGTTCAACCTTCCGACCGAGAGGATGAAGTCGTCGAGTCCTTCGACTGCCTCGGGCTCGGCGTCGGTCAGATCCGTCGACAGTCCCAGTCCGATCGGCTCGACCGTGGCCAGCGCGGGGTTGTGGCGCCGGATGCGCTCGGCCTCGTGGCGGCTGGACGTCAGGACGGCCCGGGCTCGCCGTGCCAGCACCGGCATCCCGGCGAAGTACGCCCGCTCGAGCGGCGTGAACCACTGCGGGTTGGACTGGAACAGCACGTCGTGGACGAACGTCACGGCCGGACCTGCCAGCGGCGTGTAGTTCTGGACGAGGATGACGTCGAAGGGTCCGTGTCGGCGCGCCAGCCGCGGCAGCTCCAGAGCGCACGAGACACCGTGGGGCCGCAACCGGGTCGCGACCACGCCGACGCCCTCACCCACCAGCGCTCGCGCGGCGGCCACGTCGTCGTGCGGGACGGCCACGACCACCTCGTCCTGGGGGAACTCCTCGACCCAGGATCCGAGGAACGACCGGACGACGACGCGTCCGGAGATGGGCCCTTTGCTCACGAGCCAGTGGCCGTCGAACAGCACTCTCACCGCTTGCCCACCTCCTGTCACACGTCGGTCGGTTCGTCCATGACGCTGCGGTCATCGTAGACGTGCGGAATGATGGCCATCTCAGCGACGCGCGGCGCCACGAAACGTCGCTGTCCGCGTCCCTTGGGGGGAGGCGGTCAGAATGGAACGACACACGAAGAGGATGGGTGAGGGGGAACATGCCGGAGTTCGACCGAGAGGCGCACGTGCTGCTCGTCTGCCGAGCCAACGTGTGCCGATCCGCGCTGGGTGAGTTCGTGGCGACCGAGCGGTTGGCTACCGCCGGGATCTCGGTCTCGAGCGCGGGCACCGACGCGGTCGCGGGCGAGAAGCTGTGCCACCACGTCGAGACCAGCATCTCCGGCACGGCCGGCGGTGCGGACTTCGCTGCAGGCCACCGCGCGACCCCGCTGAGGGAGGCGTGGCTGCACCGCGCCGACCTGATCCTCACGACCTCGCCCCGCGAGAGCTCGCTGGTGGCGCTGTCCCAGCCGACGCTGCGCAACCGGACCTTCACCCTGATCGAGGTCGAGCGCCTGCTCTCGCAGTTGCCCGCGACCGGTTCCTCGCCGGCGACCCTGGCCGAGCTCGTCCAGACGCTGCACCGCCGCCGCTGGCGGGCAGCGAACGAGAACTGGCCCGGCCACCACTGGACCCGCGAGCACCTCGACCGCCGTCGTCCCGCGACCGGCCTGGCGCTGCGCGACGCGCACGTCGGCAGCAGCACGAGCCACCCGCGGCTGATGCCGTTCACGCGTCGACTGGTCACGGACGTCTGCGACGAGATCGCCGCCCGCATGGGAACCCGGCCAGGCCCCGGCGGAGCCCCCCAGCCCGTGATCCGACCGGCACCGGAGCCGTCCGACGTCAGGAGTTGAAGGCGCTCTGCGTCTTGACCAGGCCGACCGAGATCAGGCTCTCGACCGCGTCGGCGGCCTCCTGGACGACGATGTCGGCCTCGGTGCGCTCGGGCTTGGCGAACGGCTTGAGCACGAAGTCGTGCACCGTCTGCTGTCCCGGCGGGCGGCCGATGCCGAAGCGCACGCGCAGGAAGTCGCCGGTCCCGATGGACTGGCGGATCGACTTCAGGCCGTTGTGGCCGTTGTCGCCGCCGCCGAGCTTGCAGCGCAACGAGCCCAGCGGCAGGTCCAGCTCGTCGTGGATGACGATGAGCTGCTCGGGCGCGACGTCGTAGTACTTGAGCAGGGCCGAGACGGCTCCCCCGCTCTCGTTCATGTAGGAGCGTGACCGTCCCAGGACGGCCCGCTGCCCCGAGAGCAGACCCGACACGACGTCGGCGCGGGCCGCCTTCAGAGACGAGAACCGGCCGCCCATACGGGCGGCCAGCTCATCGGTCACGTGATACCCGACGTTGTGCCGGGTGGCGGCATAGGACGGACCGGGGTTCCCCAGTCCGACGACCAACCAGGTCATCAGCCCTCGACGGACTCCGGCTCGGGCGTCTCGGACTCGTCGCGCTCGATGCCGGCGTCGGCCTCGGCACCCTCGAGCTCGGCGTCGACCTCGGCGGCCGTCGGCGCGTGCGTCAGGTTGAGGATCATGTAGTCGTCCTCGACGGCGAGCGCCGCACCCTCGGGCAGGTCGAGGTCGGAGGCCAGCACCTGCTCGCCCATCTGACGACCGGTGACCGAGACCTCGATCTCGGTGGGGATGTGGGTGGCCTCGACCTCGAGGGAGACGCTGGCGTTCTCGGTGACGACCAGGACGCCCGGCTCGGGATCGCCCACGACGTTGATCGCGATGTCGACGGTGACCTTCTCACCGCGGCGGACGATCAGCAGGTCGACGTGCTCGATGAAGCCCTTGAGCGGGTCGCGCTGGACGTCCTTCGGGATGGCCAGGTGCTTCTCGGAGTCCAGCTCGACGGCCAGCAGCGCGTTGGCGGTCTTCAGCGCCAGCATCGTCTCGTGGCCGGGCAGGGTCACGTGCACGGGATCGGTGCCGTGCCCGTAGAGGACGGCGGGAACCTTGTTCTCGCGGCGGATGCGGCGGGCGGCACCCTTGCCGAACTCGGTGCGCTGCTCGGCGGAAAGCTTGATCTCGGCCACGGGGAATTCTCCTTGGAAGGTCTGGGTCTGGTCTCGGCGCTCGACACAGCACTCCTGTGGAGCACCCTGTCGATCACGGTCCGCAAGGACCCTCGCCGAGGCAACCCCACAATTCTAGCCCACCGGCGTGGAAGACCTGAAATCGCCCGTGGGCGCTCCGGTCAGGCCCAGTTGCGCGTCAGCACGGCATGCGTGGCCAGGGCCAGCAGGGCCGCGACCAGGAGTCCCGAAAGCCCCAGCGAGGCGATGGTCAACGCACCGCTGAGCAGGACGAGCCCGGAGACGAACATGATGGCGAGGTCGACGGGGTCGCCGACACGCCCGTCCAGCCAGGAGACCACGAGCCGAGCCAGGAAGACGATGACGACGGCCGCGAAGCCCAGCGCGACGGCCAGCACGACCAGCGGCAGCAGCCCGTTCGCATCCAGACCGCCGCTCAGCAGCGCCAGCACCACCGTGCCGATCACCCCCACCACCGCGTAGGCCGCCGCGAGCTGGGCCATGGCCCGCAGCACGGAGCCGACGGTCACGGCAGGAACGTCATTCGCTGAACAGGCTCGTGACCGACCCGTCCTCGAACACCGCCGAGACGGCCTGTGCCAGCAGCGGCGCGATCGACAGGACGGTGAGCTTGTCGAAGCGCTGCGTCTCGTTGAGGGGCAGCGTGTTGGTGACGATGACCTCGGTCGCGACCGAGTTCTTGAGCAGCTCGACGGCCTTGCCCGAGAACACCGCGTGCGTGGCGGCGATGACGACCTCGGCGGCGCCACCGGCCTTCAGCGCCTCGGCGGCCTGGCAGATCGTGCCACCGGTGTCGATCAGGTCGTCGACCAGGATGCAGGTGCGGCCGGCCACGTCGCCGACGACGCGGTTGGCCTTCGTGACGTTCGCCTGCGTGACGTCGCGCGTCTTGTGGATGAACGCCAGCGGCGCGTTGTCGAACTGGCGCGCCCAGTGCTCGGCGACCTTGATGCGGCCCGCGTCGGGAGAGACGACCGCGAGCGGCTTCTTGCCGTAGTTCTTGCGGACCTGACGGGTCAGGATCGGCATGGCCAGCAGGTGGTCGACGGGGCCGTCGAAGAAGCCCTGGATCTGGGCGGTGTGCAGGTCGACCGTCATCAGCCGGTCGGCGCCGGCGGCCAGGAACAGGTCCGCCATCAGGCGGGCGCTGATCGGCTCGCGGCCCAGGTGCTTCTTGTCCTGGCGCGCGTAGCCGTAGAACGGCAGCACGACGGTGATGCGCTTGGCCGAGGCGCGCTTGAGCGCGTCGATCATGATCAGCTGCTCCATGATCGCCTCGTTGATCGGAGCGCTGTGGCTCTGGATCACGAAGGCGTCGCAGCCGCGGACCGACTCGTCGAAGCGGACGTAGATCTCGCCGTTGGCGAAGTCGTAGGCCGTCGTCGGCACGAGGTCGACCTCGAGCAGCTCGGCCACCTCACGGGCCAGCGTCGGATGGGCGCGCCCCGAGAACAACATGAGGTTGCTCGTGGGCGTGCGCTTACTGAGGCTCTTGTTCGTCGCCACCGCTGGTCTCCTGCGTGTTCTGGTCCGCTGCAACAGCGGAAGGCGTGCCCGGCCGCCGACTCGCGACCCACCCTTCGATTGTCCTCTGTCCGGCCGCCGGCACCGCCAGCGCCCCCGGCGGCACGTCCTCGCGCACGACCGCTCCGGCGCCGGTGTGGGCCCCGTCACCGAGCTCGACAGGGGCGACGAAGACGTTGTGGCACCCGGTCTTCACCTGGGCGCCGATCGTCGTCCGGTGCTTGCGGACGCCGTCGTAGTTTGCGGTGATCGCGCCCGCGCCGAGATTGGTGCCCTCCCCCACCTCGGCGTCGCCGATGTAGGACAGATGGGGCACCTTGGCGCCGGGGCCGATGTGGCTGTTCTTGATCTCGACGAAGGTGCCGACCTTGGCGCCGTCGTCGATGACCGCACCGGGTCGCAGGTAGGCGAACGGGCCGATCGTGGCGCCCGCGCCGATCGTCGAGTCCGAGCCGTGGGTGCGCTCGACGGTGGCGTCGTCACCGACCTCGATGTTGCGCAGCGTGGTGTCGGGGCCGATCGTCACTCCCTCGCCGACGGTCGTGGCGCCCAGCAACTGGGTGCCCGGCAGCAGGGTCGTGTCGCGGCCGATCGTCACGGCCGTGTCGATCCAGGTCGTCTCGGGGTCGACGATCGTGACGCCCTCGGCCAGCCACCGGTCGACGATCCGGGCGTTGAGCTCACGGCCCAGCCGGACCAGCTGACGGCGGTCGTTGACGCCCTCGGTCTGCCACACGTCCTCGAGCACGTGGGCACCCACGGGCAGTCCCTCGGCGACGGCCTGGCCAACGATGTCGGTGAGGTACAGCTCGCCCTGCGCGTTCTCGGTGCTGAGCGCCCGCACCGCACGGTCGAGGAAGGGTCCGTCGACGACGAGGATGCCGCTGTTGACCTCCCGCGTGGCGCGCTCGGCCTCGGTGGCGTCCTTGTGCTCGCGGATCGCGACGACCGAGCCGGCCTCGTCGCGCAGGATCCGCCCGTAGCCCGTCGGGTCCTGCGGCTCGGAGGTCAGGATCGTGACGGCGCGGCTCGCGGCGCGGTGCTCGTCCACGAGGCTGCGCAAGGTCTCGGCAGTCAACAGCGGCACGTCCGCGTAGGTGACCAGGTAGGTCTCGGCGCTCACGTCGAGGGCGTCGAGGGCGACGCGCACGGCGTCGCCGGTGCCGAGCTGCTGCGTCTGCACGGCGATCGTCGCCGACGGCTCCAGTTCGGCGACGGCGGCCTCCACCTGCTCGCGGTCGTGACCGACCACCGTGACGACCCGGTCGACCCCAGCGCCGCGAACGGCGTCGAGGGCGTGACCCAGCATCGGACGGCCGGCGATCTCATGGAGCACCTTGGCCCGGCGTGACTTCATGCGGGTCCCGGCGCCTGCCGCCAGGACGATCGCGATGACCTGCTCGCTCACATCACTCCTCGTGGCCGGCGGGGCCGGCTCGTTGCGATTCGCGGGGGACGCCGTCGGCTCCCCGGGTAGGAGTCGAACCTACGTCGCTAATCCTGATTCAAAGTCAGGCGGGCCCTGCCGACAGACCAACCGGGGACGGTCGTCTCAGGCTACCGGAGGCCCTGCCCGGAGAGGCCGAGACCGCAGGGAGCGCAACTATCTCTACGTCAAGATTCTTGATGGACTACCGTGAGGTCCATGGACGAGGTCGACGAGATCGTCGCGGCGTGGCGGGTCGAGCGACCCGACGCCGAGGTGACTCCCCTGGAGGTCTTCAGCCGGCTCACGCGCCTGGCCAAGCACCTCGAGCGACTGCGCAAGCAGGCCTTCGCGACGCACGAGCTCGACGTGTGGGAGTGGGACGTGCTGTCGGCGCTGCGGCGCTCGGGCGAGCCCTACGAGCTCTCCCCCGGCCAGCTCGTGGCCGCCACCATGGTCACCAGCGGGACCATGACCAACCGGGTCGACCGGCTCGTGGCCCGGGGACTCGTGCAGCGACGCCCGGCACCGTCGGACCGGCGCGGGGTGCTCGTCCGGCTGACCGCCGAGGGGCGGGCCCGTGTCGACGGTGCGCTCGACACCCTGCTGGCGCTCGAGAGCGCCATCCTCGAGGACCTTCCCGAGGCCGAGCGTGAGCACGTCGCCCAGGCGCTGCGCACGCTGACGGCGCACTTCAACGGCTGAGGGTCCGCGCCGGACTCAGCCCTCCAGAGCGGCGGAGACCTCGAGCCACGCCTCCTCGGCGCGCTCCAGCTCCTCGACCAGCGGGCGACGCTCGGCGTCCAGGGTCATGAGCCGGTCGGGCTCTGTCGAGGCCTCGACCATCGCCCGCTCCAGGTCGGAGATCTGGGCGGTCAGCCGCTCGATCTGACGCTCGAGCCGGACCACGTCCTTCTTGGCCTGTCGCTCGGCCTGCCCGCCCCGCTGGGTGGCGGCCGGCGGCTTCGCGGCGGCGGGCGCAGGGCCCGAGGGCTGGGCGTCGACCGGGCCCGCGGCGCGCAGCCGCAGGTACTCCTCCACGCCACCGGGCAGGTGCCGCAGGTGGGAGTCCAGGACGGCGAACTGGTGGTCCGTGACGCGCTCGAGCAGGTACCGGTCGTGCGACACGACCAGCAGCGTGCCCGGCCACGTGTCGAGGAGGTCCTCGATCGCCGCGAGCATGTCGGTGTCCATGTCGTTCGTCGGCTCGTCGAGGATCAGCACGTTCGGCTCGTCGAGCAGGATCAGCAGCAGCTGGAGGCGACGGCGCTGGCCGCCGGACAGGTCCTTGACGGGAGTCGTCAGCTGCGCCGACGTGAAGCCCAGTCGCTCGAGCAGCTGGCTCGGCGTCATCTCCTTGCCCTCGGCGACATAGGCGGTCCGTCGCCGGGCGACGACCTCGCTGACGCGGTCGTCGGCGACCGCGTCGAGATCGGCCAGGTCCTGCGTCAGCGCGGCGATCTTGACGGTCTTGCCGCGCTTGACCCGGCCGGACGTCGGAGCCACGGCGCCGGTCACCAGACCGAGCAGGGTGCTCTTGCCCGCGCCGTTGGCGCCCAGGATCCCGGCACGCTCCCCCGGCGCGATCCGCCACTCGACGTCGCGCAGCACGGGTCGTCCGTCGTACTCGACCGAGACGTCGAGCAGGTCGACGACGTCCTTGCCCAGGCGCGCCGTGGCCAGCTTGGCCAGCGACACGGAGTCGCGGACGGGCGGCTCACGCTCGATCAGCTCGTTGGCCGCGTCGATGCGGAACTTCGGCTTCGACGTGCGGGCCGGAGCACCGCGACGCAGCCAGGCCAGCTCCTTGCGCATGAGGTTCTGGCGACGCTCCTCCGAGGCGGCCGCCTGGCGGTCGCGCTCGACGCGTTGCAGCACGTAGGCGGCATAGCCGCCCTCGTAGGCGTCCACGCGGGCGTCGTGGACCTCCCACGTCAGCGTGCACACCTCGTCGAGGAACCACCGGTCGTGCGTGACGACCAGGAGCGCCTCGGTACGGCGCTTCACGTGCTCGGCCAGCCACGTCACGCCCTCGAGGTCGAGGTGGTTGGTGGGCTCGTCGAGCACGAGCAGGTCCCAGCGGCGCACCAGGGTGCGCGCCAGCGCCACGCGGCGGCGCTGCCCGCCGCTCAGCGTGGAGACGATCGCCTCGTGGTCGATGTCGCCCATGAGGCCGGACAGGACATCGCGGATCGCCGGGTCCGATGCCCATTCGTGCTGGAGCCGGTCGCCCACCACCGCGTGGATGGCGGTGTCGGTCGAGTCGAGGAGGTCGGTCTGCTCCACGACGCCCACCTGCAGGTCGCGACGCCAGGTGACGCGGCCGGAGTCCGGAGCGAACGTCTTCGACAGGATCCGCAGCAACGTGGACTTGCCGTCGCCGTTGCGGCCGACGACGCCGATCCGGTCGCCCTCGGCGACGCCGAGGGTGACGTCCTCGAGGACGGTTCCGGACGGGAAGGACTGGCCGATGCGCTCGGCGACGACGAGAGGAGGCATCAGACGAGTCGCGCCCCGGAGACGGGCCCGTGGGACTGGATGACGTCGGCCGCGTTCACCGCGCTGGTCAGCGCCATCGCCAGGTCGAGCGCGTGCTGCTCGGAGGCCGCCAGGAACACGGTCGTCGGGCCGGAGCCCGAGATGATCGCGCCCAACGCACCGGCCCGGAGCCCCACGTCGAGCGTGTCGGCCAACTCGGGCCGCAGCGACAGCGCGGCCTCGGTGAGGTCGTTGCTCAGGGCCAGTCCGAGCGCATGGGCGTCGCCGGCCCGCAGCGCGTTGAGCAGCGCGTCGGGCACCTCGGGCTCGGCGGGGGCGTCGGGCGCGAGCCGGTCGAACTCGGCGTAGACGGCCGCGGTCGAGAGGCCTTCGGCGGCCGTGGCGAACACCCAGTGGTAGCCGCCGCGGGCCAGGACAGGACTGACGGTCTCGCCCCGGCCGCCACCGATGGCGATGCCGCCGTGCAGCAGGAACGGGACGTCACTGCCGAGCTCGGCCGCGAAGGGCTCGAGGTCGAACTTGGACAGGCCGCCGCCCCAGAGCTCGTTGCAGCCCACCAGCGCGGCGGCGGCGTCGGCCGAACCCCCGGCCATGCCGCCGGCGACCGGGATGACCTTGCGGATCACGATGTCGGCGCCGAGGCTCTCGTCGCCCAACTGCTTGCGCAGCAGGCGCGCGGCCCGCACGGCGAGGTTGTCGTCGCTCTCGGGGACGACCGAGCCCTCGGGCAGGGCGACCTCGGTGTGCACCGCCACGGTGATCTCACCGTCGTCGCGGGCGGTGATCCGCAGCTCGTCGTGCAGGTCGACGGCCTGGTAGACCGTGGCCAACGGATGGAAGCCGTCCGGGCGCGGACGACCCACCCCCAGACACAGGTTGATCTTGGCCGGAACACGCACGGTCACCTTGGACACCACGGTCCCCAACCTAACGGCCGGCCGAGGCCAGCGACGCAGCGACGGCGGCGAACTGCTCGACCGTCAACTGCTCACCCCGGGTGCGGGGATCGATCCCCGCCGCCGTCAGGGCCGCCTCGGCCGCGGGGCCGCCGCCGGCCACACCCGCCAGCGCGGCCCGCAGCGTCTTGCGACGCTGCGCGAACGCGGCGTCGACGACCCGGAAGACCGCCGCGCGGTCGCCCGGCAGCGGCTCGTGACGGGTCATCGCGACCAGTGCCGAATCGACGTTCGGCGCGGGCCAGAAGACGTTGCGGCCGATGTTGCCGGCCAGTCGCACGTCGGCGTACCAGGCGGCCTTGACGCTGGGGATGCCGTAGGTCCGCGATCCCGGTCCGGCCGCGAGGCGGTGTGCCACCTCGGCCTGCACCATCACCAGGACGGTGCGCAGCGACGGGAACGTCTCGAGGAAGTGCAACAGGACCGGCACCGACACGTTGTACGGCAGGTTCGCGACCAGCGCGGTCGGCGCCGGCCCGGGCAACTCGGTGACCCGCATGGCGTCGGCCTGCACGAGGTCGAAGCGGTCGGCCGCGCCGGGCGCGAACTGCTCGATCGTCGCCGGGAGCCGCGCGGCCAACGCCTCGTCGATCTCGACCGCCGTCACGTGGCGGGCGCGGTCCAGCAGGGCCAGCGTCAGCGAGCCCAGACCGGGCCCGATCTCGACGACGACGTCGTCC
The DNA here is from genome assembly GCF_024433585.1 of Aeromicrobium sp. 636. Classification (NCBI taxonomy): domain Bacteria; kingdom Bacillati; phylum Actinomycetota; class Actinomycetes; order Propionibacteriales; family Nocardioidaceae; genus Aeromicrobium; species Aeromicrobium sp. 636. The sequence goes on along the minus strand of NZ_WNJU01000004.1, from coordinate 384,688 downwards.
GGGCCCACGCCCGAGACGTCGACGATGCGCCGGACCGTGTTGCCGTCGATGACGAAGTTCTGGCCACGCTGCTTGGTGGGACGCACTCCTGCCTCCTCGGCGAGCCGACGGATGTCGGCAGCGCCGAGCAGGCGGACGGTTTCGTCCGGGCGGGAGTCGTTCAGCGGATACCGACCTTGGCCGCGCAGGACCACTGGCCCCAGCCCGAACGCGCCTGCAGGATCTTGGCGTACTTGATCTGGGTCGCCTTGCTCTGCTCGTGCGGGTAGCCCGGGCCGCCGACGCTGCGCCACGTGGCGAGCGAGAACTGCAGGCCGCCGTAGTAGCCGTTGCCGGTGTTGATGCTCCAGTTGCCGCCGGACTCGCACTTGGCGATCCGGTCCCAGACGCCGCCGTCGATCGACGAGTCGGGGGTCTCGGGTGCGGGCTTGGCCTTCGTGCCGCGCTTCACCACACCGGTGACCGGCGGACGGACCGAGTTGCGGGAGATGACCCGGCGCTCGCGGAGCTTGCCGTCGGCCAGGATCAGCTCGACCTTCGCGCGGTCGAGACCGTCGCGACCCTCCCTGACGACCTCGGTGTCGCCCTTGAACAGCGACGGGTCGGAGGAGTAGGTGACCTTGTGGTCGACCGGGATCTTCTCGGTGCGCGTGACCTTCTTGATCCGGACGACGCGCAGCGCCTGGCGCGGCTTGAGGTACGAGCCGAGGCCCGGCTTGACCTCGTCGAGCTTGCCGACCTCGACCCCGTGCTGCTCGAGCAGGGAATGCACGGTGGGAGCCGCGGTGGTGAGCGTCTTCTTCTCGCCGTCGACCTTCAAGGTGACGGCCTTGGGGTTGCTGACCACGACGCTGTTGCCGTCGCGGCTCAGACGCTCGTCGGGCGCCATCGAGAAGACGGCCCCCTCCTTCGGCTCGACGCCGAGCGTGTCGAGCGCTCCGGCGACATCGACGTCGTGGACGGTGCGCTGGCTGATCTTGCCGTCGACGACCAGCGTGACGGCCTTGGCGCGGCGCACCTTGACGACGTCGCCGTCGTCGAGCTCGGTGACGGGAGCCGGGCTGACCTTGTCGGTGGCGGCCACGGTGACGTTCTTCTCGTCGAGCAGATCGGCGACGGAGTCGCTCTCGGTCCGCACTTCGGTGACCACGCCGTCGACGTCGACACGGACGAGCTGGTCGTAGGTGGAGGCGTGGACGACGCCGCCGATGGCAACGACCAGACCGGTCGCCAGGGCACCCATGACGAGCGCGTTCTTGGCAGTGACTTCAGGTAACAGACGGGGCACAAACAACCTCAGGGTTTCGGAGATGCAACCAATCCACCATGCGTGACGGGGACTGCGATATCAAGTTCTGTGGTTCAGGCCACGATATCGCCGCGCTCGGACCAGTGTCCGCCGAACGCCCGATCGGTGTTCTCGGCGATGGCGTCGCACAGCTGCGCGAGGTCGGTGTCGAGCACCTCGGCCATGAACCGCACCGTGTGCGGAATCAGGAAGGACGCGTTCGGCTCGCCCCGGTGCGGCATGGGCGTCAGGAACGGCGCGTCGGTCTCGACGAGGATGCGGTCGCGCGGCGCGATCCGCAGGGCGTCGCGCAGGTACTCGGCGTTCTTGAAGGTGACCGTTCCCGCGAAGGACAGGTAGGCGCCGCGGTCCAGGCAGCGTCGCGCGACGTCGGCGTCACCGCTGAAGCAGTGCATGACGACCCGCTCGGGCACACCCTCGTCGTCGAGGAGCGAGAGCACGTCGTCGTGCGCGTCGCGATCGTGGATCACCAGCGTGCGGTCGTGCCGCTTGGCGATCCGGATGTGACGACGGAACGAGTACTGCTGGGCCGGCCGGCCCTCGGCGCCGGTGCGGAAGTAGTCCAGACCGGTCTCGCCGACGGCACGGACCACGGGGTCGGCCGCGAGGCGGTCGATCTCAGCGAGATCGTCCTCGAGCGTCGCGCTGCGAGCGGCGTCGTTGGGGTGCATCGCCACGGCGGCGACGACGCTGGGCTGCTGCCGGGCGACCTCGACCGCCCACCGCGAGCTCTCGAGGTCGCACCCGACCTGGACGGTGCGCGTCACGCCGACGGCGGCGGCACGATCGAGTGCCTCGTCGACGGGGATCAGGGCTCCCCCGCGGATCCGCGTGTCGAGGTGGCAGTGGTTGTCGACGACCGGCCGCGGCAACGGCTCGGGCGCCTGCGGCCAGCCCTCGGTGAGGCTCACGGCTCAGTCCTGCGCGAGATCGATGCGCGGGAACAGCGACGGCACCTTGGTCACGGTGGCGCCCGGGCGCAGCCGGCCCCACGTCGCCACCTCGTCGAGGCGCTGGTCGGCGACCGGGCCGAGGTCGGGCTCGGCACCGAGGGACTCCCACAGGGAGGTGGTCGCCTTGGGCATGACCGGGTGCAGGGTGACCGCCAGGACGCGCAGGCCCTCGGCCGCGGTGTTGAGGATGGTGCCCAGGCGCTCGCGCTGCGACTCGTCCTTGGCGACGGCCCACGGCTCGGACTCGGTGATGTACAGGTTGAGGGCGTCGACGATGCGCCAGATCGCGGTGAGGGCGTCCTGCGGCGCGATGCGCTCCATCGCCTCGTCGGCCTCGGCCACGGCCGTCGCCACGGTCTCGACGATGTGCTGCTCGGCCGGGCCCAGCTCGCCGGCAGCCGGCAGCTCGCCGTCGAAGTACTTGCCGATCATGGCGGCCACGCGGGACGCGAGGTTGCCGAAGCCGTTGGCGAGCTCGGCGTGGTACCGCGCGCCGATGTCCTCCCACGAGATCGACCCGTCGCTGCCGAACGTCAGCGCCCGCGTGAAGTAGTAGCGGTAGGCGTCGGAGCCGAACGTGGCCACGATCTCGTTCGGGTGGATGCCGTTGGCCTTGCTCTTGCTCATCTTCTGGCCGCCCACCAGGAGCCAGCCGTGCGCGAAGACCCGGTGCGGCACGGGCAGCCCCGCGGCCATCAGCAGGGCCGGCCAGATGACCGCGTGGAAGCGCACGATGTCCTTGCCGACCAGGTGCACGTTCGCGGGCCACAGGTCCTCGAACCGCTCGTCGTCGACGCCGTAGCCGGCCGCCGTGACGTAGTTCAGCAGCGCCTCGATCCAGACGTACATGACGTGCGAGTCGTCCCACGGCAGCGGGATGCCCCAGTCGAACGTCGACCGCGAGATCGACAGGTCCTTCAGGCCGCCGCGCACGAACGCGAGCACCTCGTTGCGCGCCGACTCCGGCTGCACGAAGTCGGGACGCGCCTCGTACAGCTCGAGCAGCTTGTCGGCGTACTTGCTCAGCGGGAAGAAGTAGTTCTCCTCGGTGACGTGCTCGAGGCGGCTGCCGTCGAGCGTCGAGATCTTGAAGCCCTCGTCCTCGCCCTCGCCGTCGGCCACGTACTCGTCGGCGACGAACTCCTCGGAGCCCACGCTGTACCAGCCCGAGAACTCGCCGCGGTAGACCTCGCCGCGGTCGTGCAGGGCCTGCCAGAACGCCTGGGCGCCCTTCTCGTGGCGCTGCTCGGTCGTGCGGATGAAGTCGTCGTTGGCGGCGTCGATCGTCTGCAGCATCGGCAGCCACTCGTTCTCGACGAGGCGGTCGACCCACTCCTGCGGGGACACGCCGTTGGCCTCGGCCTTGCGCAGGACCTTCTGGCCGTGCTCGTCGACGCCGGTCAGGAACCAGACGCGCTCGCCGCGCTGGCGGTGCCAGCGGGTCAGGACGTCGCCGATCGTGGTGGTGTAGCCGTGCCCGATGTGGGGCGCGTCGTTCACGTAGTAGATCGGCGTCGTGGCGTAGAAACGAGGTTCGGGCACGCTCCCGAGTCTAGTGAGCCCTCCGGCGGCGGCTCGTCCCGGCGGTCAGCGGTCGCGCAGGCGCGGGGCCAGGTCACGCTCGAACAGCTCGAGGAAGCGGTTCTGGTCGTTCCCCGGCGCGTGGAACACGAGGTGGTTGAAGCCCCAGTCGACGTACTGGCCGATCATCTCGACGACCTCGTCGGGATCCGAGCCCACGATCCAGCGCTTGGCGATCTGCTCGATCGGCAGCGCGTCGGCCGCCTTCTCCATCTCGACCGGGTCGGTGATGGAGTGCTTCTGCTCGGGCGTGAGCGACAGCGGCGACCAGAAGCGCGTGTTCTCCAGCGCCAGCTCGGGATCGGTGTCGTAGGAGAGCTTGATCTCGATCATCCGGTCAGCCTCCTGCGGGGCGCGCCCCGCGGCCTCGGCGCCCTCGCGCATCGCCGGCAGCAGCTTCTCGGTGTAGAGCTCGGGCCCCTTGCCCGAGGTGCAGATCGAGCCGTCTCCCATGCGTCCGGCGTACTTCGCCACGACCGGTCCGCCGGCCGCGATGTAGACCGGGATCGGCTCGTCGGGGCGGTCGTAGATCGAGGCGTCGTGCGTCGAGTAGTACTCGCCCTCGAAGGACACCCGCTCGTCGGACCACAGGGCCCGCATGAGGCGCACCGACTCGCGCAGCCGCGCGAACCGCTCCTTGAACTCGGGCCAGTCCTGCTCGCCCGCACCGCGGAAGCCGGTGGCGATCTCGTTGAGCGCCTCACCGGTGCCGACGCCCAGCACGATCCGACCCGGGTACAGGCATCCCATCGTGGCGAACGCCTGGGCGATGACGGCGGGGTTGTAGCGGAACGTCGGCGTCATCACGGACGTGCCGATGACCACGGAGTGGGTCCGCTCGCCCACCGCGGTCATCCACGCGAGCGAGAACGGGGCGTGGCCGCCCACGTGGCGCCACGGCTGGAAGTGGTCGCTGGTCCAGACCGACTCCATGCCGTGCGCCTCGGCGGCCACGGCGTACTCGACCAGGTCACGGGGACCGAACTGCTCGGCCGAGGCCTTGTACCCGAGCTTCAGCGGCTGGCTCATGAGGACTCCTTCGGGGCGTGGGCGGCGGCATAGACCACCTTGCGGGCGATTCCGGTACGCCGCGCGACGTCGGCGATCGCGTCCTTCGTGCTGAGGCCCTCGGCTCGGGTCTGCTCGACCAGCGCCGCGAGGTCGGTCTCGTCGAGGTCCTCGGGGGCCGCCGGTTCCGCGCCGGAGACGACGATCGTGATCTCGCCGCGCACGCGATCACCGTCGCCGGCCCACTGCGCGAGGTCGGACAGCGGACCGCGCACGACCTCCTCGTACGTCTTCGTCAGCTCGCGGCAGACGGCTGCGCGACGGTCGGGCCCGAATGCCTCGGCCATCGCCGCCAGGGTCGCCGCGGTGCGGTGCGGGGACTCGAAGAAGACCATCGTGCGCGGGTCGGTCGCGAGGGTGCCGAGCACCCGAGCGCGCTCCCCCGCCTTGCGGGGCGGAAAGCCCTCAAAGCAGAAGCGGTCCACCGGCAGCCCTGAGACCGCCAGCGCCGTCAGCACGGCCGAGGGGCCCGGGATCGCGGTGACCGGCAGGTCCTCGGCCACGGCCGCGGCGACGATCCGGTAGCCCGGGTCCGACACGCTCGGCATCCCGGCATCGGTCACCAGGACGACGGTCCGGCCGGCGCGCAGGTCGTCCATCAGCTCGGCCGTGCGCTGCTCCTCGTTGCCCTCGAAGTACGAGACGACGCGAGCGGTGACCTCGACGCCCAGGTCGGCAGCCAGCCGCCGGAAGCGGCGGGTGTCCTCGGCCGCGACGACGTCGGCCTCGGCCAACGCGGGGGCGAGGCGCCCGGAGGCGTCCGCCACGGTTCCGATGGGGGTCCCGGCGAGGATCAGCACCCCTCGATCCTGCCACGGCGGCACACGGCGCGAACGGGCCCGATGTAACTGCGAGTTCGATGGCACTCCCGCTCGGCTCCCAGTCTGGCTAGGGTGTGCCGGGTGACTCTGCTCGACAACATCAGCCTGCGCGCCTGGGGATGGATCGGGCCGATCGCCGTGGCGTTGCTGGCCTTTCTCCTGCGGATCTGGAAGGTCTCGAGCCCGAACTCGCTGACGTTCGACGAGACGTACTACGCCAAGGACGCCTGGGGGCTCCTGCACGGCGGGTACGCACGCGACGCCGTCGATGACGCGAACGGCCGGATCATCAACGGTGAGACCGACGTGTTCACCCAGGACCCGACCTGGGTCGTGCACCCCGACGGTGGCAAATGGCTCATCGCGTTCGGCGAGAAGCTGTTCGGCCTGACGCCGCTGGGGTGGCGCTTCGGCGCCGTCGTCATCGGCTCCCTCACGGTCCTGGTGCTGGCCCGCCTCGTGCTGCGGCTCACCGGCTCGATCGCGCTGGGCTGCCTGGCGGGCCTGCTGCTGACCCTCGACGGGTTGCATTTCACGATGTCGCGCATCGCTCTGCTCGACGTCTTCCTCGCGTTCTGGCTGGTCTGCGCCACCGCCTGCCTGGCCGCCGACCGCGACTGGCTCACCCGCAAGCTGCGCGAGGTCGGACCCGATGCGTGGATCTGGCTGCGCCCCTGGCAACTGGCGGCCGGCGCCTGCTTCGGCCTGGCGATCGCGACCAAGTGGAGCGGTCTGTACGTGCTGGCGGCGTTCGGCATCACGGTCGTGGTGTGGGACGTGTGGGCCCGAGGCCGGGTCGCGACGTGGCAGGAGGCGGTGACGCGGGTGCTGCGTGCCGGCCTCCCCGCCTTCGTCTCGCTCGTCGGCGTCGCGCTGGTGGTCTACCTCCTCAGCTGGACCGGCTGGCTGCTGAACCACGACGCCTTCGAGACGCGCTTCGGGCACGGCTACGGCGACGAGCCGGTCTGGGGCAGCGTCAGCAACCCCACCCGTGGCCCGTTGGGCGGGTTGATCGACGCGTTCCGCTCGCTGTGGAGCTTCCACGTCATGACCTGGAACTTCCACACCGGCGACTACCTCGCGACCAAGACCCACCCCTACGAGACCAACGCCTTCGGCTGGCTCATCCAGTGGCGGCCCACGAACGTCTCCTCGAACTTCGACATCGCCGCCTCCGCCTGTGGCGCGGCGGCCGAGTCCAAGTGCGTCCGGCAGGTGCTGACGCTGGGCAACCCCGCGATCTGGTGGGTCGGCACGCTCGGTCTGGTCACGGCGCTCGTGGCCTGGATCCGCAACCCCACGTGGCGCTGGAGCCTGCCGCTGGTCGCCGTCGTGGCCACGTGGGCGCCGTGGTGGATCACCTCGGGCCGCCCGATCTTCACCTTCTACGCCGTCGCGATCGTGCCGTTCATGATCGTGGCGCTGTGCCTGGTGTTCGCCGCGATCCGCCGCCGCATCCCGGACCGACTGTGGTGGGGCGGCATCGCGGCCTACGTGGGCATCGTCATCGCGATGTTCTGGTACTTCTACCCGATCCTGGCCAACCGGATCATCACGTACGACCAGTGGCGCGAACGCATGTGGTGGGACCGCTGGATCTGAGACGATGCGCTGCACCGCGACATGAGAGGTCGTGGAGGCAAGGATCGAGACGATGGCCGGACCGGCCCAGCCCGAGGCGCATGACGCTCCGCTGAGCGACGCGGCGCTGCTGGCGCGGGCCCGACGCGGCGACACGTTCGCGTTCGGCACGCTGTTCGACCGGCACGTCGGTGCCGTCTACTGGCAGGCGCACCGGGTCGTCGGCGACGCCGACGAGGCCGAGGACGTCTGCCAGGACACGTTCGTCACGGCCTGGCGGCGCATCGGCGACATCACGATCGCCGACCGCTCGATCCTGCCGTGGCTCATGGTCACGGCGCGGTACACCGCGCTCAACACCCGTCGCAAGCGTGCGCGCCGTCGCGCCGTCGCGCTGGAGCACGAGCCGGTCGATCCCGACGCCGATCCCTCCGGCCGCCTGGAGGAGGCAGCGGTCGCGGCGGCCATCGAGGCGGCGGTGGCCCGCCTCTCTCCCATCGATCGCCGGTTGTACGAACTGTGTGTCGACGGTGACCTGACCTACGAGCAGGCGGCCGCCGCAGTCGGCGTGACCCACGGAGCCGTCCGCAACCGCGTGTCGCGATTGCGGACCCGCCTGCGCAGCGACCTGCGAGAGGAGCGTGCCTGATGACCGGGACGGAGCTGCCGGTGCTCGAGCCGGAGCGGATCGAGCGGATGCGCGTGGGCGTGATGGACGCGGTCGCCGAGCACGAGGGCGCCACGCGGCACCGGCGCCGGCGCGTGCGGGCGGCCTTCGCGGGCGCCGTCGCCGCGGCGGTCGTCGTCGTGGGTGGCGTCGGAGTGGGAGTGAGCGAGCTCGGCGGGTCCTCGAGCGACTCGAAGGCGAACACCGCCGATGACACGGCCGCGGCGGAGGCGCCGAGTGCCCGGTCGGACGCGGGCGCCGAGGCGGACGACACCGCTGCCGACGCGGAGGTCCCGCCGCTCACGACCGTCGTCACGACGGGCTCGATGTCGGTCGAGGTCGACGACGTGCGCGACGCGGTCGCGGTGATCCGCACGTTCGTCGCGGGGCGCCTGGGACGCATCGACGCCGAGACCATCGAGGGCGGCGCGGAGGGCTCGGCCTCACTCACCGTGCGCGTGCCCGCCGACGGCGTCGAGGCGCTCCGGCGCGAGCTCGACTCCCTCGGCGCGCCGTCCTCGGTATACCTCGAGCGCACCGACGAGGCGGCCACGATCGCGGACGTCGACGCGCGCATCGCGTCGCTGGAGACGTCGATCCGGCGGTTGCGGGCGATCATCGCGGAGTCCTCGTCGACCCGAGACCTGCTCGACGCCGAGGCCCAGCTCACCCAGCGCCAGGGAGATCTCGAGGCGCTGCAGGGCCAGCGCCGCGCACTGCGCGACCAGACCTCCCTGGCCACCATCGAGGTGCTCGTGACGCCCCGGGACACCGCGCGCCCGGTCGAGCCCGGTGAGGGCTTCAGTGGGGGCCTCACGCGCGGCTGGAACGCCCTCGTCGCCACCGTGGACGGGCTGGTCACCGTCGCCGGACTGCTGACACCGTGGCTGATCCCCGTGGGCCTGGGCGCCGTCGTCGTGCTGGGGGTCCGCCGACGCGCCCGACGCTGACCCACCTCGGGACCATCCGGGACGCGGCGGCCCTCGATGTGGCAGCGTGAGCCACGACACGGGCGACGTGCGCCCGCTCATGGGAGGTGCAGACGGATGAAGCTCGGACTCAGCCTCGGCTACTGGGGCAAGGGACAGCCGCCGGGACAGGCCGCGCAGGTCGCCCTGGCCGAGGAGCTGGGCTACGACTCGGTCTGGACCGCGGAGGCCTACGGCTCCGACGCCCTGACGCCGCTGGCCTGGCTGGGCGCCTCGACCGAGCGGATCAAGCTCGGCACCGGCATCGTCCAGATGTCCGCCCGCACCCCCACGGCCACCGCGATGGCCGCCATGACCCTCGATCACCTCTCGGGCGGCCGGATGATGCTCGGGCTGGGCGTCTCGGGCCCACAGGTCGTGGAGGGTTGGTACGGCCAGCCCTACCCGCGCCCGCTGGCGCGCACCCGCGAGTACTTCGACGTGCTGCGTCAGGCGATCGCCCGCGAGAAGGTCGCCCACGACGGCGCCCAGATCCAGATCCCCTACGTCGACAAGTACGGCCTGAAGTCCACCGGCCTGGGCAAGTCGCTGCGTTCGACGCTGCACCCGGTCCGCGATCAGATCCCCCTCCTGCTGGCCGCCGAAGGGCCGAAGAACATCGCCCTCTCGGCCGAGATCGCCGACGGCTGGATCCCGTTCTTCTACTCGCCGCACGACGCGACGTTCGCCCATGACGCGCTCGAGGCCGGCTTCGCGCTGCGCTCGCCCGAGCGGTTGCCGCGCGACCAGTTCGAGGTCGCCTGCCCGGTGCAGGTCATCGTGTCCGACGACCTGGAGGCGGCAGCCGACTGGATCCGTCCGTTCATCGCGCTGTACGTCGGCGGCATGGGCGCGAAGGGCGCCAACTTCCACTTCGACGCCGTCGCGCGCCTGGGGTTCGAGGAGGTCTGCACGAAGATCCAGGACCTGTACCTGGAGGGTCGCAAGGACGAGGCCACGGCCGCCGTCCCCCTCGACCTCGTCGAGAAGATCGCCCTGATCGGACCGAAGGAGAAGATCCGCGACGATCTCGCCGCCTGGCGCGAGTCCGTCGTCACGACGCTCATGGTCGGGGGCGACGAGGCCACCTTGCGCCTCATGGCCGAGCTCGTGCTCTGACGCGGCCGGGGTCCGGCGGGCGTCGCTCTCCGGTTTCGGTTCCCGCCACGCTGGGTCACAGTGGAGGGAACCGACTGCCGTAGCGAGGTCCCATGCGCATCGAATCCCTGGCTGTCGCGGTGGACGGCCCTCATTCGCCCCTGCTGCGCCCCACCTCAGCGACGATCGAGTCCGGAGCCGTCACGATCATCGACGGGCCGCCGGGGACGGGCCACACGGCTTTCAGCCTCGTCGTGGCCGGCCGGATGGTCCCGTCCTCGGGGCAGGTCCTGGTCGACGGCGAGGCGGACGGGCAGCGGCTGCGCCGCGAGGTGGCCGTCGTCGACGTGCCGGCGGTCTCCGAGCCCGACGAGGTCGTGTCGCTGTCGACGGCGATCGGCGAGGAGCTGGCGATGGCGCGCCTGCCCGCCCGGCCGAGGCACGTGCGCGAGACGCTGAGCCAGTACGGCGCCGAGGACTGGCGTCGCACGCGCGTCGAGGACGTGCCGGCCGCGTTGCGGTTCCAGCTGCTCGCGTATCTCGCCGCCCAGCGCCCCGGCGTCCGCGCCCTCGTCCTGTGTTGTCCCGACCGTTACGGCGTGCAGGCCGACGAGGCCCTCGGGGTGGCCCGCGAGCTGGCCGACTCCGGCTACGCCGTGTGCCTGCAGCTGACCACGACCACCCTGCAGGGTGTCGACCACTCGCACGCCACCCTCGGGAGGTCCTGATGACATCGCTGCGGCTCGCCCTCACCGAGCTCCTGAGGCTCAGTGCCGGACTGCTCCCCCGGCTGGCCATCGCGGCCGTGATCCTGATCCCGACCCTCTACGCCTCGCTCTACCTGTGGGCCAATCACGACCCGTACGGCCGCCTCACCACCGTCGAGGCCGCGCTCGTCGTCGAGGACCAGCCCGCCGAGAGCAAGCAGAGCGGGCGCATCGACGCCGGCCGCGAGGTGGCTCGCGACCTGGTGAAGGACGGCTCGTTCGACTGGCGCGAGGTGTCCGCCGCCGACGCGGACCGCGGTGTCGAGAACGGCGAGTACCTGTTCGCCCTGACCATTCCCCGGGGGTTCTCCGAGGCGCTCGCCTCGACGGCGGACTTCGACCCCAAGAAGGGCACGCTGATCCTGACCACGAACGAGGCGAACAACTACCTCTCGGCCACGATCGCCGACCAGGTCCTGTCGAGGGTCAGCGCGTCGATCGACCAGAACGTCGGCGAGAAGGCCGCTGCCGCGTTCCTGCTGGGCTTCTCGACCCTGCACGACAAGCTGCAGGAGGCCGGAGCCGGCGCCGAGAAGCTGACCCAGGGCATCGCCGAGGCGGAGAAGGGCAGCGAGCGGCTCGCCACCGGCGCCACGAAGCTGGCCGACGGGCAGGCGACCCTGCTCGAGGGCCAGCGCACGCTCGGCCGAGGCATCAGCAGTGCCGCCTCGGGCACGGCCGAGCTCGAGAGCGGGTCGCGCCAGGTGGCCGCCGGCAACGAGAAGATCGCGACGGTGGCCGACGACATCGCGGCCGCCTCCAAGACGGCCAATGAGGCGCTCCCGCAGGCGCGGGCCGACATCGCCGAGCTCCTGGACGACGCCGGACTCACTCCGGCCCAGCAGCGCCGGATCCTGGCGCAGGTCGACCAGCTCGGAGCACCGCTGAACCAGCTCAACGACAAGGTCCAGGCCACGGACGCCCAGATCGACGAGCTGGCCGCCGGCGCCGAGAAGGTCGCGAACGGCACCGCGACGCTCAAGAACGGCCTCACGACCGCCGAGTCCGGCAGCGCCCGGCTCGTCAGCGGGCAGCTCGAGGCCGAGAACGGGGCGAGGAAGCTGGCATCGGGCGCCGACGAGCTGACCACCGGGCTGGGCACGGCCCGCGCGGGGTCCCAGCGCCTGGCGACCGGGCTGGAGGACGGCATCAACTCGGTCCCGGACCTCGGCCGTGAGCGCCGCGACGAGGCCGCCGAGGCCATCGCCTCGCCGATCCAGACCCGGGACGTCGCCCAGGCGTCCGCCGACAGCTACGGCGCCGGACTGGCTCCGTTCTTCCTGTGCATCGGCACCTGGGTCGGCAGCTACGTCATGTTCCTGCTGGTGCGGCCGCTGTCCAACCGCGCCATCGCCGCGCGTCAGTCCCCGTTGCGCACGGCTCTCGGTGGCTGGCTCACCCCCGCGCTCCTCGCGGCCGTGCAGGTGCTCGTCATGCTCGGCGTCGTGGTGTCGGTGGTGGGCATCGACGTGCTCCGTGCCGCGCAGGTCGCGCTGTTCCTCATGCTGGTGGCCGCGGCCTTCGTGGCCATCGTGCACTGCCTCAACGCGTGGCTCGGGCCGGTCGGTCAGTTCCTCGGGCTGGTCCTGCTGGTCCTGCAATTGGCCAGCGCCGGCGGCACGTTCCCGTGGCAGACCTTGCCCGGCGCGCTGCAGGCCGCCCACCACGTCCTGCCGATGTCCTACGCCATCGACGGCATCCGACACCTGATGTACGACGCGGCGCTCGACAGCCTGCCGCGCGACATCGCGGTGCTCGCGGCGTACGTGGTGGGATCGGTGGCCCTGACGGCCCTCGCGGCCTATCGACGAAGGATCTGGAAGGTGTCGCAGATCAAGCCGGAGATCGCCCTGTAGATCGCCCTGGCGTCAGCGTCCCCCGAACCAGAGGCCGAGCCCGGCCGCGAGGAGGCTGCAGACGAGCATCGCGGCCGCGTGCACAGTCGCCGTCACGAGGGCACGGGAGCCGCGCTGCCGGGCCAGGCTCACCGCTTCGACACTCGCTGCCGAGAAGGTCGTGTACCCGCCCAGCAGACCCGTCCCGACCACCGAGCGGACGTCCGCACCGACGCCATGGTCGCCACTGAGCGCCACGACGAGTCCGAGCAGGAACGAGCCGGTGACATTGACGACGAGGGTTCCGAGGGGCACCCGCGAACGGACCACACGCGCCACCCATGCATCCACGACGAACCGCAGCACCGCGCCGAGCCCTCCGGCCAGCACCACGAGGCCGATCATCGGCCGGCCTCGTCCGGATCGACCGACGTCGTCCGCGCGCCCCCGAGCAGCACGCCCAGCCCCGCCGCCAGGACACCGGCGACGACACTGCCCAGCGCGTAGGCCGCGCCCAGACCGAGCGCCCCGTCGCGCAGCAACTCGTCGACCTCGACGATGAACGTGCTGTACGTCGTGAAGCCGCCGAGGACGCCGGTGCCCACGGCAAGCCGCACTCGGCGACGCCCACCGCTGTCGTCACCGCGTACCGCGAGCGCCGACACGAGCGCGCCCAGCAGGAACGATCCGGACACGTTGATGGCGAAGGTGGTCCAGGGCCACTCCCCCGGGCCCGCCGCGAACGTGTCCTCGAGCACGGCCCGCACGAGCGTGCCCACCGCGCCGCCGATCAGGACGAGCAGCACGGGCCCCAGTGCCGACACAGGCGTGGAGGGGATGTCGGGACCGCGCACGGCCCGAGCCTACGCGGCGGGAAACGACGCCGCGGCGGGCCGCAGGCTGAACGACGACGGCGCCCCCGGAAGAATCCGGAGGCGCCGTCTCGGGTGGAGCATAGGAGATTCGAACTCCTGACCTCTTCGATGCGAACGAAGCGCGCTACCAACTGCGCCAATGCCCCAAGGCCGTGGTCCAGCCTAGCAAAACCGTTCCGCCGATCACATCCGCGGGTCGGTCTGCGTGCCGCAGGTCAGTGACCGACGGCGCGCTGCTCGGTGCCGGTGTCGCCCTCATCGCCTGCGATGCCGGGCAGTTCGGTCTGCTCACCCTCGACGTGACCGGACGTCCAGGCGCCGGGCTGACCGAACTCGATGGTGCGCACGGTGCGACCGGCACGCGGCTTGCTGACGTACGTCGGAACCGTGATCGGCAGCGGATCCCAGACCGGCTCGCCGGTGGTGGCCGAGACGCTGGGGACCGCGATCTGCAGCTGCTCGTCCAAGGCGTCGGCACCCAGCGGGGCGTCCATCTCCATGACGTTGCGGCGGTTCGGGTCGTAGTCCTCGACCTGGTCGGAGACGACGACGGTCATCTCCTCGTCGGCGGCGGTGCCGCCGACGGCAGCCTTCGAGCCGCCCTCGGTGACGCGGCCCGACGCCCAGCTGAACAGACGACCGGTGGCGGCCGGGACAGCGCGCAGGCGACGAGCAGCGGCACCCAGGCCGGCCGACGAACGACCCTCACTCTGGCGACCGATGCCACGCTCCTGGCGGACCATGACGCGGCACAACACGAGCCAGGCGACGATCAGGCCGACACCGATGGCCGGGGTCCACACCGCGGTGACACGAGCGATCGCGAGACCGGAGAGCACCGCCAGCACGGCGACCAGCGTCAGCAGCACGTTGCGGCGACGGCGGGCGGCGATGCGAGCGGCTTCGCGCGTGACGCGCGGACGCTGCGTGTCGACCGCCGGAGAAGTCCGGTCGACACGAGGGGAAGTCCTCTTCAGGGGGGCCGGGGCGGCCGGCGCCGGGCGCTTCTGCTCGACGGGACGCTCCTGGGCGGTGACGGTGACGCGACGGGGCTCGACCACACGTCGGGTCGGTCCGTCCTGGTCGAGGGACGAGTTCTTGCCCGCCTCGTCGTAGCGACGCAGGACGAGCGGGACGAAGTACGCCGCCCACAGTGCGACGACGAATGCGACGATCAGTCCGCTGGAACCCTCCACGTTTGAAACCGTAGGTCGTGACGGACGTGATCCGTGGGAGGGACGGGGGCGTGTCGCCCCGGAGTTCGTCGGGCGTGCGTCACTCAGCTGTCGGCAGAGCCGTGGCGCAGCCGGTGCAGGACCCCGTCGGGCGCGTCTTCTCGCAGCAATTGGAACAGTCGGTGGTCGCGCCAGTCCCCCGCGATGTGCAGGTAGCGCGGCGCCAGCCCGAACTCGGCGAAACCCAGCTTCTCGACGACCCGTAGGCTCGCGGCGTTCTCGGGGCGGATGGAGATCTCGATCCGATGGAGCCCGACCTGCGTGAACAGGTGGTCGCACACGAGCGCGACGGCGGTGGGAGTGACGCCCCGGCCCGCGTGACTGCGCGCCACCCAGTAGCCGATGCTGGCCCACAACGCCGAGCCGCGCGTGATCCCGCTGACCGTCACCTGACCGACCATCGTCCCGGCCCAGGTGATCGCGAACGGCATCGCGGTGCCCTCGCGGGCGCGCCGCCGCAGGGCGCCGATCGTCGCGCCGTACGACTCCGGCGCGACGCCCTCGCCCCGGGGCAGCGTGGCCTCCCACGGACCCAGCCACTCGAGGTTCTCGGTGCGCAGCCGGGCCCAGGCGGAGGCGTCGCGGCGCACGAGCGGCCGCACGCCGATGAGTCCGTCCGACAGTGTCGCCGGCCAGCCGCGAGCCATCAGAAGTTGCGGTCCAGCACCAGGGTGCGGACGGTGTCGCCGAGATTGAGCGCGCTCTCGTCCTCGCCCACGACGATCAACGCGTTGGCCTTGGCCAGCGCTCCGACCAGGTGCGGGCCGGTGTGCGGCAGCGGGGTGACCTTGGCGCCTCGGTGCGTGACCTCGAAGAACGCCGGGCGGTACTCGCGCAGCCCCGTGTCGGACCTCAGGTCCTCGGCCAGGACCGCGTGCACCTGCGGGCGGCGGTAGGGCGTGCGCCCGAGCATCCGCCGGATCGCCGGCACCACGAAGACCTCGAACCCGACATAGGCCGACACGGGGTCGCCGGGCAGCGTGATGACGGGCGTCTGCTCCTCGAAGACCCGGCCGAACCCGTGGGTGCGGCCCGGGGTCATGGCGACGTCGGAGAACGCCACCTCGCCGACCTCGGTCAGCGTGCGCTTGACCAGGGCCCGGTCGTCGCCGGTGATGCCGCCGGTCGTGACGACCAGGTCGGCACGCACCAACTGGTCGGAGAGCACCCGCTTGAAGACGGCCGGATCGTCATCGACGACGCCGACGCGGTAGGCGATGGCGCCGAGGTCGCGAACGGCGGCGGCGAGCATGGAGGAGTTCGCGTCGAACACGGAGTCCACCTCGAGGTGGGCTCCGGGCTCACGCAGCTCACGACCGGTCGACATGACCACGACGCGCGGACGCGGACGGGCCCGGACGCGGTCGCGGCCGATCGCGGCGAGCAGTCCGATCTCGCGGGGGCCGAGCACGGCTCCCTCGGGAAGCGCGACGGCGCCGCGGGAGAGGTCTCCGGCCGCGTGGCGCACGCCCGCCCCGGCCAGCACGGCGCGGCCGATCGCGACCTTGGTGCGCCCTCCGTCGGTCGAGTCGGCCGGCACGACGGCGTCGGCGCCGCGCGGCAGCGGCGCTCCGGCCATGATCCGCACGCACGAGCCGGCGCTGATGGCGAACGGCTTGCCCAGGCCGGCGACGATCTCGGCCACGACCGGCAACTCGACCGGCTCGCCGGGACGGGCCCCGACGACGTCGGTGGCGTTGACGGCGTACCCGTCGACGGCAGCCGAGGAGAACCGTGGCAGGTCCTCATTGGCCAGGACGTCCTCGTGCAGGCTCAGGCCCAGCGACTCGACGACCGGCTGGTCGTAGGCCGCCAACGGGCCGACGCCACGCAAGATGGTCTCGAGATGGTCTTCGACCGTCAGGCGACCGGGGGCCACGCTGACGGGACGCGTCCGCGGGGGCAGTTGACCTGACGACATGCGTGCCAGCCTAACCGGCGGACGGACTCAGATCCCGGACAGCACGGTTCCGGACGCCACGTGGCGCGGTCGGCCCTCGTCCTCGAGCACGACATCGCCGCGCACGACGACGCCTTCACCGAAGCTCCAGTCGCCGCGCACGGTCAGGGACGTGGCGTACAGCAACGACACCGAGAACGGCAGTCGCTTGTCGAACTCGGCGATCGCGCCGAAGTAGCGCTTGTCCAGATCGACCGCCGGAACGTCGTCGAGACGGGCGCGCAGCTGGTAGTCCGGGCCCACGTCGTAGACGTCGGAGCGCAGCAACAGCAGGTCGTCGGTCGTCTTGACGGGCAGGAACCGCGCCCGGTCGACCTCGATCGCCGTCGCACCCTCGAACACCGAGATCGCCGCGCCCATCGCGGACTCGATCTGGATCACCTCGGGGCTGGCGGGATCGGTCGGGTCGACCCGCTTCTGGTTGCGGATCAGCGGCAGGTCGAGCACGCCGTTCGCCCGGTCGAGCTCGGCACGCAGCGCGTGCAGGTCGAACCACAGATTGTTCGTGTGGAAGTACTTGTGCACGTGCAGGTCGGCGGCGGCCTCGCGGTCCTCCGGGGCGATCTGCGCGGTCTCGCGCAGGATCAGGCGGCCGTCGGACTTGCGCACGACGAGGTGTCCGCCCTTGACGTCGGCCGGCGTGCGCCGGCACACCTCGGCGGCGTAGGGCGCGCCCGTCTCCGCGAACCACGCCATCATCGCGGGATCGGGCACGGCACCGAGGTTGTCGGCGTTCGAGATCGAGGCATAGCGATACCCCGCCTCGATCAGCTGGTCGAGCACACCGGACGCGTCCAGCGCGGTGTAGAGGTCGGCGTGGCCGGGCGGGCACCACTCCAGCGAGGGATCGGCCGGCCACTCGACGGGCTCGAGGGTCTCGGCGTCCAGCCGCGGCTCACGGTTCTGGACGAAGTCCAACGGCAGATCGCCGACCTTGAGCTCGGGGTAGCGCGCCAGCGCGGCCAGGGTGTCGTCGCGGGTGCGGAAGCTGTTCATGAACAGCAGCGGCAGGTCCACGCCGAGGGTGGACCGCACGTGCCAGACCTGGTCGACGATCAGGTCCAGGAAGCTCAGCCGGTGCTTGATCGGCAACAGCGACTTGGCCTGCTTCATGCCCATCGTCGTGCCGAGTCCGCCGTTGAGCTTGATGACGACCGTCTCGGCGGCCGCGCGGCGCAGGGTCTCGTCGTCGAAGTCCAGACGCGCGATGCTCTCGACATCGGTCAGCGGATCGACGTCGGACTCGGGGATCAGGCCCGACGCACCTTCCTCCAGCTGGTGGTAGAACGCCGTGAAGACGTCGATCGCCTGCTCGGGAAGTCCGTCCGAGCGCATCTTGTCCTGTGCGTCTGCCAGTGCTTTCATCGGGCCTAGGCTAGCGGCATGTCGGCCGACGTGATCAGTGAGAAGGTTCAGTTGCGCACGTCACTGGCCGCGGGGCGGCGCACGAGATCACCCCAGGATCGGGCGGCCGCCGCCGAGGCGATCGCCCTGCACGCGGCCGCGTTGCCGGCCTTGGCCCGCGCGGCCCGGGTGGCGGCCTACCTCTCCATGCCCAGCGAGCCGGGCACCGCTCCTCTCCTGCAATGGCTGCAGGATCGGCAGGTCACGGTGCTGGTGCCCGTGAGTCATCCGGATCGCTCCCTGACGTGGGTCGAGCACGCGACCGACGCCGTCCGCGCCGGATCGCTCGGCGTCCCCGAGCCCGTCGGCGCGGACCTGGGTCCCGACGCCCTGGCGACCTGCGACATCGCGCTCGTCCCGGCACTGGCCGTTGACCACGGCGGCAACCGGCTCGGCCGGGGCGCCGGCTACTACGACCGCGCGCTGGCCGGCTTCGACGGCGTGGTGTGCGCGCTGGTGTTCGAGGACGAGCTCCTCCCCCACGTCCCCCACGAGACGCACGACCGGCCCGTCGACCTCGT
The DNA here is from genome assembly GCF_024433585.1 of Aeromicrobium sp. 636. NCBI lineage: Bacteria > Bacillati > Actinomycetota > Actinomycetes > Propionibacteriales > Nocardioidaceae > Aeromicrobium > Aeromicrobium sp. 636. The sequence continues at coordinate 366,045 of NZ_WNJU01000004.1, read as the reverse complement.
CCTGACCCCCGCGGGCGTCTTCCGGCCGCTGCGGGACTGACGGTTTACCACGGTGCCGTGGTAAACCGCCGCCTCCCTGGGGAAACTTCCCTGGGGCAGCGCGCACTTGCCCAGGGAAGCACTCTCCACAGGCCCGCGGTGAGCACTTCCGAGATCAACAGGCTCCGCTGAGGCCGTTCTCCTCGGGCGAACCAGCCGACAGCCTCAGGCCATGCATGCAGAACTGCGCGATGCACTCGCGACCAACGGCGGACATCTCCTGCGCAGGGATTTGGTCTCCATGGGTTACAGCGACCGGATGATCCGCCTGCTCGTACACCAGTCGTTCTTGACCAGGCTGCGTCATGGAACCTACGTCGACCGCCAGGTTTACGACGCACTCAGCGTTGTGGAACGCCATCTCGTCCACTGCAGAGCCGTACTCGATCGCCTGGGTCCCGGCGTGGCGCTCTCTCACCACTCCGCCGCGGCCCTGCACGGGATCGAGATGTACCGGCCGGCCTTTCGCCACGTGCACGTGACCCATCTCGACGGCAAAGGCGGTCGCCGCGAGGCCGGTGTGGTCCACCACGAAGCCGAGGTGCCCTCAGGGGAGTTGACTCGCGTGGAGGGAGTTCGCGCCGTTTCCCCCGCTCGTTCCCTGTTCGAACTCGCCTCTCTCGACGGTACCGAGTCTGGTGTGGTGGCCGTTTCATCGGCCCTTCACGCCGGGTTGTCGACGAAGGAGGAGCTGCTCGATCTCGAGACCCGCTTCAATCGCTGGCCGGGCTACTCACACGCCCGCCTGGCCATCCGTCTGGCCGACGGACGAATCGAGTCGGTCGGCGAATCGCGCTCCCTCTACCACCTCTGGCGCCACGGTGTACCCCGTCCTGAGCTTCAAGCGACCATCACCAACGCCGACGGCAGCACCCTGGCGCGCGTCGACTTCGAGTGGGAACTCCATCGTCACGTGGGCGAGTTCGATGGGATGAGGAAGTACAGCGCGTACGGCGATGGGCGGGAAGCCCTCATCCGGGAGAAGCGGCGTGAAGACCTCGTCCGCGCCACGGGACGGGGAATGTCCCGATGGACGTGGAACGAACTCGCTGCTTCCCGCGTCCGCACGTGGGCCCACGAACTCGCGGCTTCATTGGAACATTCCCGTCGGCAGTTCGGCAGGAATGCGGTTCACCTTCCCCTCGGGTGACTTCCCCAGGCAATCTGGCTCGTCCCCAGGGAAGTTTCCCTTGGGAGGCGCTGGTTTACCACGGGACCGTGGTAAACCAGCGCCTCAAGACACCCCGACGATGGGCAGCCGGTAGGCCGCGGGGGCGTCGACCGGGACGACCGGGTTCTTGGGCATGACCGGCTCGAGCCGGCGGTACGGCTGGCCCAGCGCCGGCCGCTGGTCGGGCTCGCCGCGGTTCGGCCAGAGCGCCACGGCCCGCTCGGCCTGCGCCGTGATCGTCAGCGAGGGGTTCACGCCCAGGTTGGCCGTGATGGCCGCGCCGTCGATCACGTGCAGTCCCTCGTGGCCGTACAGGCGCTGGTAGGGGTCGATGACGCCGGTCTGCGGGGAGTTGCCGATGGCACACCCGCCCAGGAAGTGCGCGGTCATGGGGATGCCGATGGGCTCGGTGACGATGCCGCCGGGCACCCCGTCCATGTAGTCGGCCATCTCGGTCACGGCGCGGTGCGCCGACGCGATGTAGGTCGGGTTGGGCTCGCCCGTGCCCTGCTTCGTGGTCATCTTGCGACCGCCGAACAGCCGGCGCTTCGTGTAGGTCGTGATCGAGTTGTCGCGGGCCTGCATCACGAGGGCGATCACGGTGCGCTCGGACCAGTGGAACGCGTCGTAGAGCTTGGGCAGGCGCGGGCCGAGCTTGACGATGTTCTTGAGGACCGTCCGCAGCTTGGGCTCATCGTGTCCGCTGCCGTCGGTGGAGAGCACCATCTGGACGAACATCATCACGTTCGAGCCCTTGCCGTACCGGACCGGCTCGATGTGCGTCGTGGGGTCGGGGTGGATCGAGGAGGTGATCGCGACGCCCCGGGTGTAGTCGACCTCGCGGTGCATCGCGACCGAGCCCATCAGCGCCTCGGAGTTCGTCCGGGTCAGCAGGCCCAGGCGATCGGAGATGTTCGGCAGGCTGCCGGAGTCGCGCAGGCGGTGCAGCAGCCGCTGCGTGCCCAGGGAGGCGGCCGAGAACACGACCTGCTCGGCCCGGATGACCGGCTGCGTGCCGCGCCACTTCTTCGTGGACTTCGAGTGCACCTCGTAACCGCCTCCGGCGCGGGGCCGCACGTCGACCACGGTCGTGAGCTCGCGGACCTCGGCGCCGGCCTGCTCGGCCAGGTACAGGTAGTTCTTGACCAGCGTGTTCTTGGCGTTGTGCCTGCAGCCCGACATGCACTCACCGCAGTTGATGCAGGTCCTGCGAGCCGGTCCGGCGCCACCGAAGTACGGGTCGCCGACGTCCTGGCCCTCCTCCTCGCCGAACAGTACGCCGACCGGGGCGAAGTGGAACGTGTCGCCGTAGCCCAACCGGTCGGCGGCCTCCTTGACCACGCGGTCCGCGGGCGTCATCTTCGCGACCGTGTTCACGCCGAGCATGCGCTTGGCCTGGTCGTAGTACGGCGCGAGCTCGCTCTTCCAGTCGGTGATGTGGCTCCAGGCCGGGTCCTCGTAGAACGGGTCGAGCGGCTCGTAGAGGGTGTTCGCATACACCAGCGAGCCACCGCCCACCCCCGCGCCGGCGAGCACCAGCGAGTTGCGCAGCAGGTTGATCCGCTGGATGCCGTAGCAGCCCAGCTTCGGCGCCCACAGGTAGTCGCGCAGGTGCCAGGAGTTCTTGGCGAACTGGTCGTCGGCGAACCGGCGGCCGGACTCCAGCACGAGGACCTTGTAGCCCTTCTCGGTCAGCCGCAGCGCCGAGACGCTGCCGCCGAACCCGGATCCGACGATGACGACGTCGTAGTCGAACTCGCTCATGGTGATCCCTCTCAGGCCTTCCGGCTGAATCGGCGCATCAGCACCAGCCCGACCGTCAGCACGGTGGTGAAGGTGCGCTTGGACAGCTGCGGCGGGCCGCCGACCGGCACGAGCCGCTGGACGCCGACGGACTGGCTCTCGGTGAAGCGCAGCAGGCCCTCGGCGCCCTGACGGCGCCCGGTGCCGGACTGCTTCATCCCGCCCATGGGCGCGCCGATGCTGCCGAACGTGGCGGCGAAGCCCTCGTTGACGTTGACGGTGCCCGCCTGGATCCTCGGAGCCACCTTGCGGGCCCGGCGGACCGGTCCCCAGACGCTGGCGTTGAGGCCGTAGACGGTGTCGTTCGCCTGCGCGATCGCCTCGCCGACGCCACGGTACGGGTACAGCGACACGAGCGGACCGAAGGTCTCCTCGGCGAAGCACAGTGCGGTCTCGGGCACGTTCTCGAGCACGGTGGGCTCGTGGAACCACGGTGCGATGTCGGGGCGGGCCCGGCCGCCCGAGACGACGGTGGCTCCGTGGTCGATCGCGTCGGCGACGTGCTTCTCGATGGTGGCCAGCTGCGCGGGCGACACGAGCGTCCCCATCTCGGCCTCCCAGTCGGCGTTCGCGCCGTAGCTCAGCCGCTCGAGCCGCTCGGCGAGCGCGTCGCGGTACTGGTCGTAGATCGACTCGTGGACGTAGATGCGCTCGATGGACACGCAGAGCTGACCGGCCGAGCTGAACGCGGCGTTGATCGTGCCCTCGACCGTCTTCTGGACGTCGGCGCCGGGCAGGACGATCATCGGGTTCTTGCCGCCGAGCTCGAGCGAGCAGCCGATGAGCCGCTCGGAGCACTGCGCGGCGATGCGCTTGCCGGTGGCGGTCGAACCGGTGAAGCAGATGTAGTCGGAGTTGTCGATGATCGTCGACCCGATCGTCGATCCCGCGCCGCTGACGACCTGCCACAGGTCCTTCGGGAAGCCGGCGCGGTGCATCAGCTGGATGATCGCGAGCGCCGTGAGCGGCGCCTGGCTGTCGGGCTTGTGGACGACGGCGTTGCCGGCGGCCACGGCGGCCAGTCCGTCGACCAGCGCCATCGACAGCGGGTAGTTCCACGGCGTGATGAGCCCGACGACGCCCTTGGGCTGGTGGTACTGGCGGATCCCGGTGAGCACGGGGTACGCACCCGCGATCCGGTGCGGGCCGAGGATGCGCGAGAGCCGGCGGCCGTAGTAGCGGCCGGTCAGCGCGGTGTGGAGCACCTCGTCGAACGCGTGCGCCCGAGCCTTGCCCGACTCCAGCTGCACGAGATCGAGCAGCTCCTCGCGGTTCTTCAGGATCAGGTCGTGCAACCGCAGCAGCGCCCGCTTGCGACGCCGCAACGACGTCCGGGCCCAGGCCCGCTGGGCGACGCGGGCGACCGCGAAGGCGTCGAGCACGTCCTGCTCGGTCGAGACCGGGACCGTGGCGATGTCGGCGCCCGTGAGCGGGGTGACGGTCGTGCGCGTCTCGGTGCCCGTCGCCCGGATGAGGGCCGTGAGTTCGGCGATCCGCGCGGGGCTGACTGTGATCTGGGCGACATCAGGCATGAGAGGACGATACCGCGAAGTAACCGAATGTGACACACTCCATGTCACATAGAGCGAACGCCCCTACGCCGGCTGCTGCGCCGCCAGGGTCTTGGCGAAGCAGAGCGACTCCGGCACCTGGTCGTAGGGCGGGTAGACCTCGATGGGCGCGTATCCCGAGCGCTCGTACAGCGCGATCGCGGCGCGCTGCCGCTCGCCCGTGTGCAGCACGACCCGGTCGGTGACCCGGGCCGCTCGCGCTTCGATCTCGGCCAGCAGCCGGGGCGCCAGTCCCGTGCCCCGCGTGCTCGGCAGCAGGAACATGCGCTTGATCTCGACCAGGTCGCGCAGCCGGCGCAGGCTGACCGTGCCGACCGGCTCGTCGCCGTCGAGGACGAGGAGACAGGCGATCACCGCGTCGGGATCGATGTCCTCGGCGCCGACCGTGTGGCGAGGCCGTCCGTAGAGGTCGCTCATCTCCTGGGACATCCGGGCCCGCAGCGCGACCGCACGCGGGTCGAGGAAGTCGACCTCGACGATCCGGGCGCTCACCGTCGCACCACCGGTCCCGGCTCGCGCAGGTCGGCGAGCATCGCGTGCTGAGCCCTCGTCGCCTTGAGCAGGGGGCGGTCGAGCGTGGCGACCGCGACGCCCTCCCCCGTTCCGACCTCAGCGACGACGCGCCCTTCGGGGTCGTACACGGCGCTGCCACCGTCGAAGTCCGCGCCGGCCACCGACCCCGTCAGCCCGCTGACGACCGCGTACATGCCGTTCTCGAGCGCGCGGGCCCGGTAGTACAGCTCGCGCCGGTGGGCACTGCCGGTGAAGTACGCGACCGAGGCGGCGTACACCTCCGCACCGGCCAGGGCGACGGCGCGCGCGTGCTCGGGGAAGCACCCGTCGTAACAGATCGACAGGCCCACGGACCACCCCCGGACGTCGATGATCACGCTGTCGACACCGGGGACGACGTGCTCGTTCTCGGCATCGCACGGGTTCTGCTTGTCGTACACGCGGCGGCCGGCGGGATCGTCGCCGAGGCCGAACGCCAGCGTCGAGATCGTGAAGCCGTCGGGCCCGTCGAGGCAGGCTCCGACCAGCACCACCATGGCGGCCTCGGCCGCGGCCGTCTCGATGGGACGCAGCCGCGGATCGGTCTCGCCCACGACGATCGGCGGCATCCGGTAGCCGCCCAGGAAGAGCTCGGGCAGGACCAGCAGGTCGGCGCCACGGGCCAACTCGACGGCCCGGACCACCGTGGCGATGTCGGCCTCGACGTCGCCCTGCGAGGCGAACTGACCCGTGGCGACCGTCAGCGTCACCCGAGCACGACCTCGATCCGCTGGAACTCCTTGAGATCGGTGTAGCCGGTGGTGGCCATGGCCCGGCGCAGCGCGCCGACCAGGTTCATCGTGCCGTCGGGGACGTTCGAGGGACCGAACAGCACCTGCTCGAGCGAGCCCACCGTGCCGATCTCGACCCGCTCGCCGCGGGGAAGGTCGCCGTGCCAGGCCTCGGCGCCCCAGTGGAACCCGCGACCGGGCGCGTCGGTCGCGCGCGCGAACGGCGAGCCGATCATGACGGCGTCGGCGCCGCAGGCGAAGGCCTTCGTCAGGTCGCCGCTGCGACCGATCGATCCGTCGGCGATGACGTGCACGTAGCGGCCACCGGACTCGTCGAGGTAGTCGCGCCGCGCAGCGGCGACGTCGGAGACGGCCGACGCCATCGGCACGGCCACGCCCAGGACGCTGCGGGTCGTGTGCGTGGCGCCACCGCCGAAGCCGACCAGCACGCCGGCGGCGCCGGTGCGCATGAGGTGCAGCGCGGCCTGGTGCGTCGCGCACCCGCCGACGATGACCGGCACGTCGAGCTCGTAGATGAACTCCTTGAGGTTCAGCGGCTCGGCGTTGCCCGACACGTGCTCGGCCGAGACCGTGGTGCCGCGGATGACGAACAGGTCGACGCCGGCCTGGACGACCGCGTCGGCGAACTGCTTGGTGTGACCCGGGCTCAGGGCCCCGGCGACGGTGACACCAGCCGCGCGGATCTCGTGCAGGCGAGCGGTGATGAGCTCGGCCTTGATCGGCTCGCTGTAGATCTGCTGCAGGCGCGGGGTGACCTGCGCCGGCTCGATCCGGGCGATCTCCTCCAGCAGCGGCAGCGGATCCTCGTACCGGGTCCACAGACCCTCGAGGTTCAGCACGCCCAGGCCGCCGAACTTGCCCAGGGCGATCGCGGTCTCGGGACTCATGACCGAGTCCATCGGCGCCGCGATGATCGGCAGGTCGAACCGGTAGGCGTCGATCTGCCAGTCGGTGGAGACCTCGTGCGGGTCGCGCGTCCGCCGACTCGGGACGATCGCGATGTCGTCGAAGTGGTAACCCTGGCGACCGCGCTTGGCCAATCCGATGTCGATGCTCACGGCTGACAGCCTATCGGGCGCTCAAGACGCCCCGACGTCACAGGATCGTGTAGTTGGGCGCCTCGACGGTCATCTGGATGTCGTGCGGGTGGCTCTCCTTGAGTCCGGCCGTGGTGATCCGGACGAACCGGCCGCGCTCCCGCAGCTCGGGGATGGTGCGCGAGCCGACGTAGAACATCGACTGGTGCAGGCCGCCGATCAGCTGGTGGGCCACCGACGACAGCGGGCCGCGGTAGGCGACGCGCCCCTCGATGCCCTCGGGCACGATCTTCTCGTCGTTCGTGACGTCGGCCTGGAAGTAGCGGTCCTTGGAGTAGGACTTCTTGCCGCGCGAGGCCATCGCGCCGACCGAGCCCATGCCGCGGTAGGTCTTGTACTGCTTGCCCGCGACGAAGATCAGCTCGCCGGGGCTCTCCTCGCAGCCGGCCAACAGGGACCCGACCATGACGCTCTCGGCACCGGCGACGAGCGCCTTGGCGATGTCGCCGGAGTACTGCAGGCCGCCGTCGGCGATGACCGGCACACCCGCGGGCTCGGCCGCCAGGGAGGCCTCGTAGACGGCCGAGATCTGCGGCACGCCGACACCCGCGACGACGCGGGTGGTGCAGATCGAGCCCGGGCCGACGCCGACCTTGACCGCGTCCACGCCCGCGTCGACGAGCGCCTGGGCGCCGTCGCGCGTGGCGACGTTGCCACCGATGACCTGGACGTTCGCGAAAGCGGGATCGGCCTTCAGCTTGCGGACCATGTCGAGCAGGGCGCGGGCGTGACCGTGGGCGGTGTCGACCACGAGCACGTCGACGCCGGCCTCCATGAGCCGTCCGGCACGCTCGTAGGCGTCACCGAAGAAGCCGACCGCGGCACCCACCAGCAGACGCCCCTCGGCGTCCTTGCTGGCCATCGGGAACTGCTCGGACTTCACGAAGTCCTTGACCGTGATGAGTCCGGCCAGCTTGCCGTCGGCGTCGACGATCGGCAGGCGCTCGCGCTTGTGCTGGCGCAGCAGCGCGGAGGCGTCCTCACGGCTGATGCCGACCGGACCGGTGATCAGCGGCATGTGCGTCATGACGTCGTGGACGAGGGTGGTGGACCACTCGGCGACGGGCGTGAAGCGCAGGTCGCGGTTCGTGACGATGCCCAACAGGGTGTTGTCCTCGTCGACGACCGGAAGCCCCGAGACGCGGTACTCGCCGCAGCGCTCGTCGAGCTCCTCGAGGGTCGCCTTGGGCCCGATGGTGACGGGATTGGGGATCATGCCCGTCTGGGTGCGCTTGACGAGATCGACCTGGTAGGCCTGGTCGTCGATCGAGAGGTTGCGGTGCAGGATGCCGATGCCGCCCTCACGGGCCATCGCGATCGCCATCCGGGACTCGGTGACGGTGTCCATCGCGCTCGACAGCAGCGGGATCCGCAGGGAGATCTCCCGCGTCAGCCGGGTCGTCGTGTCGACCTCGCTGGGGATGACGTCCGTCTCTCCGGGGAGGAGCAGGACGTCGTCGTAGGTCAGACCAAGGGACGCGAACTTGTCGGGGATGCCCACCATGGGCCAAGTCTACTCGCGGCCGAACGGCCTTCCGACCGGCCCGGACGTGATCCGCGACGTCAGTGCACGGGCGTGACGGGGCTGACCTTCAGCATCTGGTCGACGGACTCGAACTTGACCCGCGGACGCCCCTCCCGGGCACCTCGCTTCTCCTCGGCCTTCTCGATCGCGAGCATGCGACGGCGTCCCACGACGTGGTCGACGCGCATCCGCACGAACGCTCCGAAGGCGCGCCGGGGGCGCGGCGGCGGCGCGATCCGCCCTGCGTTCGCGTCGGCGACGATCGCGGCGATCGTCTCGTGGGCGCAGGTGCGGTTGGTGCCGATCCCCCCGTTCGCGCCGCGCTTGATCCACCCCACGACGTAGGTGCCGGGCACCTGCTGCCCGCTCGCCGGATCGACGACCCGGCCCGACTCGTTCGGCACGGTCGCGGTCTCCTCGTCGAACGGCAGCCCCGGCACCGGGGTGCCCCGGTGACCGGTGGCGCGGATCAAGGTGCCGCAGGGCACCGTGACGGCCTGCTCGGACACGCCGGACGGGGCGACCTGCACGGCCTCGACCCGCTGCTCGCCCTCGACCGAGACCACCTGACGACCGAAGGCGAACACGAGCCGGCGGCGCTCGCTCGGCGGCGCCGTCAGGTCGACGTCGACCAGCGGCAGGGCGGCCAGCACCGCGGCGTTGGAGTCCGGCTCGGCCTCGGCCAGCTCGCCCTCGGTGAACTCGTCGCGCGCCACCACCACGTCGATCCCCGGCGGCATCATCAGCAGCTCGGGCCGGGTGAACGCGGCGGCCGAGGGACCACGCCGACCGAGCAGGACGACTTCGCGGACGTCGAGGTCGCGGAACGCCTTCACGGCGTGATCGGGCATGTCGGTCCGCGCCAGCACGGCGGGGTCGTGCAACAGCAGCCGCGCCAGGTCGAGGGCGACGTTGCCGTTGCCCACGACCACCACCCGGTCACCGGCGAGGACGACGCCGGTCGTGTCGATGTCGAGCGCGCCGTTGTACCAGCCGACGACGTCCGGTGCCGCGTAGACGCCGGCCAGGTCCTCACCGGGGACCCCGAGCTCGCGGTCGCGTCGCGCGCCGACGCCGTAGATGACGGCGTCGTGGTGCTGCAGCACCTCCTGGTGCGAGATGTCGCGGCCCACCTCGACGTTCATCACCATCTTCGTGCGGGGGTGCTTGTAGGCCCAGTGGAAGAGCTCGGCGAACTTCTTGGTGTCGGTGTGGTCGGGGGCCACTCCCCCGCGCACCAGCCCACCCGGCACGGGCAACCTGTCGATCATCGTGATCTTCGCGTCGGTCGAGAGCAGCAGCTCGCGGGCCGCGTAGGCCGCTGCCGGGCCGGTGCCCACGATGGCGATGGACAACGGGCGCACCAAATCCCCGCCCATCTCGTCCCACGTGTGGGTCTGCGGGCTCTCGCGCTCGGGACGCTGCTCGAAGTACGCCGCGTTCAACTGGGCGAACACCGCCTCGGAGCCACGCAGCAGGTCGATGGCCTTGGGGGCCGCGACCGGGCACGCGTCGGCACAGGCGCCGCAGTCGATGCAGACCTGCGGATCGACGTACAGGATCTCGGCCGTGCCGAAGTCGGGCTCGTCCGGCGTGGGATGGATGCAGTCCACGGGGCAGACCGAGACGCACGAGGCGTCCTTGCAGCAGGACTGGGTGATCGCGTAGGCCACGGTGGTCTCTCGAGGGGTCGGCGGTGCGTCGGCGGGCGCTCAGAGCATGTGGACGGTGCGGTAGATCCGCATCGCCGACGGCGTCAGCAGGCCGACCTCGGAGAGGAAGTCCATGAGGTGGACACAGCTCATCCGCATGAGGTTCTGGTGGTGGGTGTTGGCCTTGACGGCCGCCTTGGCCTCCTCGGGATCGAGGCCGACGTTGGCGTAGACGTCGTCGTTGACCAGCGAGTCGACGATGATGGCCGCCACGATCGCGATGGCCAGTGCGGCCAGGTGCCGGCGCGGCTTGGAGATGCCGGAGAGGTGCTCGCGGATCTCCAGGCGCGCGAACTTCATGTGGCGCGCCTCCTCGACCACGTGGATCTTGCTGCTCGTGCGCACCTCCTCGAGCACGTTCTCGCCGCGCATCCAATCGCGCTGCATGACGTCGAGGACCTCCTCGGCGACCAGGATCGCCGCGTAGGACATCTCGCCGTTGGCGGTGGTGCGGAAGACGCGGGCCAGCTCGTGGAAGAGGCGGCGCGGACGGTAGTGCGGGACGCCCATCTTGCTGCAGGTCTTGCTGAACATCAGCGAGTGGCGGCACTCGTCGGCGATCTCGGTGAGGGCGAAGCGGAACTCCGGGTCGCCGTAGTCGGCCGAGTACTGCGAGCGCAGGACCATCGACTGCAGCATCGTCTCGAACCAGATGCCGGTGCTCATGATGGAGCCGACCTCGTGACGGGTGAGGTCGATCCGCTGCTGCTCGCTCATCCGGTCCCACAGCGCCGTGCCGTAGAGCGTCGACCACTCGGGGTTGAGCCCGTACTTGGTCGGATCGAGGGGCTTGGCCCAGTCGATCTCCTGATCGGGGTCGTACGACAGGACGGCGGCCGACTCGAGCAGACGCTCGAGCTCGGTGTCCATGTCGATGGACTGGCGGAACTCGACGGCGGCGCGATCGTCGGTGACGGTCATGGCGGTCTCCTCGGTCATCGGATGTGACATTGTGAATGTAACATAGGATGTGAGGCGCGTCACGGGGTTTCCCGCGGGCTGGACAGCAGGCAGGTCACGACCTACTGCATTGGGCTGTACTCGTGCCCCATTGGGCCCATGATGTTGTGCATGCCCAAGCGCACCCCTTCCGACCGGACGGCCGAAGTCGCAGGAGCATTCGCGGCCTGGCTGCGCCGGCGCCGCGAGGAGCTCTCGATGACGCAGGAGGAGCTGGCGCACCAGTCCGGCCTGAGTCGCAACCAGATCCAGAACCTCGAGAACAACCGCAACAACAACTCCGTCGGACGATCGTCGGCCAACCCGAGCCTGGACACGATCCTCGCCCTGGAGGCCGCCCTCGGCCTGGAACTGGGCGACCTCATGGTGCAGGTGCGCGAGTTCATGGAGTCCGGCAAGCGCTGACCCCGTCGCCGCCGGCGGACCCGTCGCGGCGGTGCCATTCGGCGAGGACCTGCTCGAACAGGTCGGCCGCGTCGCGCAGGGCCGCGGCGAAGGCCCGCCCCTGGTCCGGCGACCTCGCGTAGGACTCGGCCGCATAGGCGAGCTCGGGGCGATCGGCGGGCAGAGCGCCCAGCAGGATCACGACCCACGCCCCGCCGGGCACGGGGAACGTTCGGGCGTGCTGTTCGTCCTCTGCCGTCGCTCCGGTGCGGTGATCGGTGCACCACCACGGGCAGGTGGTCACTGGCGTTGTCATGGGAGACGTCCTATCAACGGGAGCGGACACCGGGTCGGGACCTAGGTTATTGGGCTCGTCCCGCGCTGTCCTCCCCCGTCTCACCCAGGGGACGACGAAGGCCCCGGGCAGCGCCCGGGGCCTTCGTCGTGCAGAGCAGTCGATCAGTGATTGTGACCGGCGTGCTCGTCGCCCTCATCGGCCGGCTTGTCCACCACGAGAGTCTCGGTGGTGAGCAGCATGGCCGCGATCGAGGCGGCGTTCGCCAGAGCCGAACGCGTGACCTTGACCGGGTCGAGGATGCCCTGCGCGAGCAGGTCACCGTACTCGTCGGTCGCGGCGTTGTAGCCCTCGCCCGACTCGCGCACCTTCGACACCACGACCTCGCCGGAGACGCCGCCGTTGCGGGCGATCCACTCCAGCGGGGCGTCGGCACCCTTGCGGACGATACGCACGCCCAGGGCCTCGTCGCCGGTCAGGTCCAGGTCCTTGTCCAGCACGGCGACCGCGTGGACCAGCGCCGAGCCACCGCCGGGGACGATGCCCTCCTCGATGGCCGCGCGGGTCGCCGAGACGGCGTCCTCGATGCGGTGCTTCTTCTCCTTGAGCTCGACCTCGGTGGCCGCGCCGACGCGGATGACGCAGACGCCACCGGCCAGCTTGGCGAGGCGCTCCTGGAGCTTCTCGCGATCCCACTCGGAGTCGGTCTGCTCGAACTCGGCCTTGATCTGGGCCACGCGGCCCTCGACCTCGGCCTGGTCGCCGCCGCCGTCGATGATCGTCGTGTCGTCCTTGGTGACGACGACGCGACGGGCGGTGCCCAGCACCTCGAGGCCGACCTGGTCGAGCTTGAGGCCGACGTCGGTGGTGACGACGGTCGCGCCGGTCAGGGTCGCGATGTCCTGCAGCATCGCCTTGCGGCGATCACCGAAGGCCGGAGCCTTGACCGCGACGGACGTGAACGTGCCGCGGATCTTGTTCACCACGATCGTGGACAGGGCCTCGCCCTCGATGTCCTCGGCGATGATGAACAGGCTCTTGCCCGACTGGACGACCTTCTCCAGCAGCGGCAGGAGGTCGGCCACGGCCGAGATCTTGCCCTGGTTGACGAGGATGTAGGGATCGTCGAGGACGGCCTCCATGCGCTCGGTGTCGGTCACCATGTACGGGGACAGGTAGCCCTTGTCGAACTGCATGCCCTCGGTGAACTCGAGGTCGGTGCCCATGGTGTTGGACTCCTCGACGGTGATGACACCGTCCTTGCCGACCTTGTCGAAGGCCTCGGCGATGAGCTCGCCGATCACCGAGTCACGGCTCGAGACCGTGGCGACGGCGGCCATGTCGGCCACCGAGTCGATCACGCGAGCACGCTCGTGCAGCTCGGCGGTGACGGCCTCGACGGCCTTCTCGATGCCCTTCTTCAGGCCGACCGGGTTCGCGCCGGCCGCGACGTGGCGCAGGCCCTCGTGGACCATGGCCTGGGCCAGGACCGTGGCGGTCGTGGTGCCGTCACCGGCGACGTCGTTCGTCTTGGTGGCGACTTCCTTGGCCAGCTGCGCGCCGAGGTTCTCGAACGGGTCGTCCAGCTCGATCTCACGCGCGACGGACACGCCGTCGTTCGTGATCGTGGGGGCGCCCCACTTCTTGTCGAGGACGACGTAACGGCCCTTGGGGCCGAGGGTCACCTTGACGGTGTCGGCAAGCTTGTCGACACCACGTTCGAGGGCGCGGCGTGCGCCCTCGTCGAATTCCAGAATCTTGGGCATGAGTGCTCCCTGAAGAGGTTGGGCGGGTGGACTCAGGCGATGACGGCGAGGACGTCACGGGCGTTGAGGATGAGGAACTCCTCGCCGCCGTGCTTGACCTCGGTGCCGCCGTACTTGCTGAAGAGGACCTTGTCGCCGACGGCAACGTCGACGGGGATGCGCTCGCCGCTGTCGCTGACGCGACCGGGGCCCACGGCCACGACCTCGCCCTCCTGCGGCTTCTCCTTGGCGGTGTCGGGGATGACGAGACCCGACGCGGTGGTCTGCTCGGCCTCTCCGGCCTTGATGACGATGCGATCTTCGAGCGGCTTGATGGTGACCGACACTGGTCGACCTCCCCTTTCGGATGAGTAACGTTCGGGTTGGCACTCACCCGGGGGGAGTGCCAGACCTCAGCGTAGCACCGGCTGGCACTCACCCCAACGGAGTGCCAAGCACCCGGAGCGCGACGGGGGCCGGGCCTCGGCCCGGCCCCCCGCCGGTCTCAGCCCTTGGCCCGGATCGTGCGCAGGTTGAGCACCCGGTATCCGGCGTCGAACTCGAGGTCCTTGCTGAAGTAGTCCGCCGTCGACCACAACAGCGGAACGACGTCGTGGCGCTTCAGCAGGGACTCCTCGGCCTCCGACCACGTGGCGCAGCGCTGGTCGCCGTCCTCACCGGCCACGCGCTCGACCAGGGCGTCGTACTGCTCGTTCTTGATGCGCCCGTAGTTGTACGAGCCACCTTCACCGAGGTTCGAGCTGGTCTTGGTCACCATCGGGAACGGACTGCGTGCCTCCGAGATCATCGGGAAGACCACGAGGTCCCACGGCTCCCGCTCCTCGTAGACGATGGCGACCAACTGCGCCAGGCTGCCGTTCTTGACCTCGACGTCGATGCCGATGTCGCGCAGCGCCTCGGCGAGGTACTCCGGACCGGAGTTCTGCGACTCCATGCCGACGACGATCACCGACAGCGTCTTGCCGCCGGGACCATAGCCGGCGTCAGCCAGAGCAGCCTTGGCCGCGGCGGCGTCGAACGGCAGCGTGTGCTGCTCGTTCGTCTCGTCGTAGCACTCCATCGTCGGCGAGAGCATCGTCCTGATCGGGTCGGCGACACCGAACGATGCGGCCTTCGCATAGCCCTCGGCGTCGACCGCCTGCGCGATGATGCGCCGCACCTGCGGATCGGCGCCGGGGCGACCCGGGCGCTGGTTGAACATGAGCGACTCGGTGCCGTTGGCCCGGCCCTTGATCGGCTCGTGCTCCTTCGTCAGTCGCGCGGCGTCCCTGCCGACGATCGAGACGATGTCCGCCGCGTCGGTCTCGAAGAGGTTGGCACGCGTGGAGTCGGCGGTCACGATCTTCATCGTGATGCGCTCCGGCAGCGAGGCGTCCTCCTCGACCGCCGGGGAGTCCCACCGCTCGAGGACGTAGGAGTCGCCGCGAGTGCTGGACGCCAACCGGTACGGCCCCGAGCCCGCCGGCACCGTCGCGAGCTTCTCGGTGTCCGCCAGACCGGACGGGCAGACGATGAAGGCACTGCGCAGACCGTCGAGCATGTCGATGTGCGGGCCCTTGAGCTCGATGGCCAGCGTGTGGGCCTCGTCATCGGCCACGACCGACTTCACGCCCGCCGCGCCGAACATGCGGCCCGTCAGGACCGAGCCCGTCGAGGGGTCGGCGAGGCGCTCGATCGACGCCGCGACGTCCGAGGGCTTCAGCGGCGATCCGTCGCTGCAGGTCAGGTTCTCCTTGATGACGAACTCGGCGCGCGTGGGCGTGTTCTTCCAGCTCGACGCGATCGCCGGGACGTACTCCCCGGACTTCAGGTCGATGCGGATCAACGTGTCGTAGAGCGCCTCGTAGACCTGGCTCGCGCCGTTCTCATAGGCGCTCAGGGCCGGGTCGAAGGTGTCGACGTCGTTCCGTACGGCGAGGGTGATGTCCTTCGGGGCCTCGCCGGCGGCGACGTCCGTCGTGTCTCCACCGCCGCTGCACGCCGTCAGGGTGACGGCGGCGAGCGCCGCCGCCAGTGCCGACGAAATGGTCTTCTGGTGCACGGCATGTCCTTCGGTCGTGTGATCTGGGTCTCACCGCATTCTGGGGGCCGTTCCCGATTTAGTCAAACATGAATTCAACTTTGATTTAGCCCCGACAGAGGCACGCCGCGCCGAGGGTCCACGCAGCACCCCGGCCGACCGACGACCCGCCCCCACTACGATGGATGGCCCCTGGTGCCGGTCCATCGACGCGGCACCGGACCATGCGGCGCCGCCCCCGGGTCGCGCGCCCCTGAACCCGGGCCTGCGTGGCCGGAGAGGAAGACTTGACCCAGAGCGTTGCGATCATCGGAGCAGGACCCAGCGGGATGGCCCAACTGAGGGCCTTCGAATCGGCGGCGCGAGCCGGCGCCGAGATCCCCGAAATCGTCTGTTACGAGAAGCAAGCCGACTGGGGCGGGCAGTGGAACTACACCTGGCGGACCGGCCTGGACGAGCACGGCGAGCCGGTCCACTCGAGCATGTATCGCCACCTGTGGTCGAACGGCCCGAAGGAGGCCCTCGAGTTCGCCGAGTACACCTTCGACGATCACTTCGGCCGGCCGATCTCGTCGTACCCGCCTCGCGAGGTGCTCTGGGACTACATCAACGGCCGCGCCGAGAACAGCGGAGTGAAGAAGTACGTCCAATTCTCCACCGTCGTGCGCTGGGTCGACTTCGATCCGCAGACCGAGCGGTTCACCGTCACCGTCGAGGACCTCGAGACCGGCACGACGTCCGCGCGGGAGTTCGACCACGTCGTCGTGGGCTCGGGTCACTTCAGCACCCCGAACACGCCGTACTTCACCGGCATCGAGACGTTCCCCGGTCGCCTCTGCCACGCGCACGACTTCCGCGGCGCCGAAGGGCTCGCCGGCCAGGACGTCCTGCTGATCGGCGCCAGCTACTCGGCCGAGGACATCGGCGTGCAGTCGTTCAAGATGGGCGCCCGGTCCGTCACCTTCAGCTATCGCACCGCGCCGATGGGGTTCGACTGGCCCGAGGGCATGGAGGAGCTGCCGCTCGTCGAGCGGTTCGACGGCTCGGTCGTGCACTTCTCCAACGGTGAGACGCGGCGCTTCGACGCCGTCGTGCTGTGCACCGGCTACCTGCACCACTACCCGTTCCTGCCGTCGGACCTCGCCCTGGACTCGCCGAACTGCCTGTACCCGGACCACCTGTACCGCGGCGTGGTCTCCGAGGCGAACGACCGGCTGTTCTACCTCGGCGCCCAGGACCAGTGGTTCACGTTCAACATGTTCGACGCGCAGGCCTGGTACGTCCGCGACGTGATCATGGGCCGGATCGCCCTGCCCGATGCTGCCGAGCAGCGGCGCGACATCGACGCGTGGCGCGAGCGCTTCGCGTCCCTGCAGACCGCCGGCGACGAGATCCGGTTCCAGGCCGACTACATCCGCGACCTGATCGACCTGACGGACTACCCCGCGTTCGACCTGGACCGCGTGGTCGAGATCTTCCTCGCGTGGAAGGCGGACAAGCAGGAGGACGTCCTCACCTACCGGGACAAGGTCTACCCCTCCGTCCTCACCGGCACGATGGCCTCGGTCCACCACACTCCGTGGCTGCAGGAGCTGGACGACAGCCTCGAGCGCTACCTGTCCGATCCCGTCGACGACGAGGTCGCCACGTTGGTCACCGAGGAGGAGGACCGGGCCGCGACGACCTGAGGGCCGGACGCGGGGACAATGTGACCCATGGACCTGGCGACCTTCGAGTCACTGCTCGACGACGAGGGCCAGATCCTCTTGGGGCACATCGCCGAGCACTCGGGCTCCGAGTCCGATCTGGCGCTCGGCACCCGGCTGCGTCGTGACCACCCTGCGGAGCTGGTCGCCGCCGCCATGTCGCAGCACGCACTGCGGCGGCGAGCGACGGCGAAGTTCGGCGAGGATGCCGCGCGGATGTACTTCACGCCGGACGCCCTCGAGCAGTCCACCCGTTCTCCCGTCGCCGCGCACCGGGCCGCCCGCCTGGTCGAGCTCGGCGGCACGCGCGTCGTCGATCTCGGGTGCGGGATCGGTGGCGACCTCATCGCTCTGGCGCGCGCCGGGCTTGCGGTCCGCGGCATCGAGCAGGACCCCGTCCGCGCCCGGATCGCCCGGGCGAACCTCGCGGCACTGGACCTCGACGGGACCGTCGAGGTGGGCGATGCCACCACGACGACGCTCGAGCCCGACGAGGTGGCATTCGTCGATCCGGCCCGCCGCGACGGCACGGGTCGCACGTTCCGGCTGGACGCGCTCGTCCCGTCGTGGGACTTCGTGACCGGTCTGCTGCGCGGACGCGCCGTCGCCAAGGTGATGCCCGGCATCGCCCACGACGCGGTGCCACCCGGCGTGCAGGCCGAGTGGGTGTCCGACGGCGGCGATCTGGTCGAGGCCTGCCTGTGGGGCGAGGGCTTCGGTCCCGGCCCCGCACGCCGGGCCACGATGCTGCCGTCGGGGGCGACGATGGTCGACCGCGGCACCGTCGCCGCCACCGGTCCCGTGTTGTCCCATCTGGTCGAGCCGGACGACGCCGTCATCCGCGCGGGGCTCGTCGCCGAACTGGCGGACGACCTCGGCGGACACCTGCTCGATCCGCACATCGCGTGGGTCACGACGGACTCCCCCGAGGCCGAGCCGTACGGCCGCGCGTTCCGGGTCGAGGCGGAGCTGCCCTTCCGCGAGAAGCAGTTGCGGACGGCCCTGCGCGAGCGCGACATCGGGACGCTCACCGTCAAGAAGCGCGGCGTCGACATCGTCCCCGAGCGGCTCATCGCGCGACTGAAGCTCACGGGGTCGCGGTCCGCCACGGTCGTGCTGACCCGCGTCGCCGGCGAGGGTCGCGCCTTCCTGGTCGAGCGGTGTCGCTGACCGGTAGCGTCGGGCCATGCCCGCCAGCGTCGACCTCAACGTGGACCTGGGCGAGTCGGCCGAGCGATGGGCCTCCGGCGAGGACCGCCGACTGCTCGCCCTCGTCACCAGTGCCAACGTCTGCTGCGGCGCGTACGCCGGCGACGACGACCTGATCGCGTCCACCTGCAGCGCGGCCGTCGAGCACGGCGTCGCCATCGGCGCCCAGGTCGGTTACCCGGACCGCGAGGGCTTCGGCCGGCGCGACATGGACCTCGCCCCGCGGGATCTGGCCGAGGAGGTGCGTCGACAGATCGACCACCTCCGGGCGCTGGCCGCCCCGTTCGGCGGCGTCGTCAGCTACGTCAAGCCCCATGGCGCGCTCTACCACCGGATCAGTCACGACCCGGCCCAGGCCGCGGCGGTCGTGGAGGCCCTCCTGGGCGATGCCCTGCCACTGCCCCTGGTCGGGATGCCGGGCTCGCTGGCGCTCCAGTTGGCACGGGAGGCCGGTGTCGCGACCGTGCACGAGGGATTCGCCGACCGCGCCTACGCCGGTGACGGCTCGCTCGTCCCGCGCAGCGAGGCCGGCGCCGTCCTCACCGACCCCGACGCCGCCGCACAGCAGGCGCTGTCCCTCGTGGACGCCGTCGACTCGGTCTGCGTCCACAGCGACAGCCCTGGCGCTGAGCTGCTGCTCGGCCGCGTCCGCGACCTCATGGCCCACCACGCCGTCCACGTCCGGGCGTTCGGCTGACGTGCGCGTCCTGCCCTGCGGCGAGGCCGCCGTCCTGCTCGACTGCGAGGACGCCGAGGAGGCCCGCCGCTGGCACGCGGCCCTGCGCGAACACGCCCCCGCGCTCGGAGCGCGCACGGTCCTGCTCCGAGGGCGGCCCGACGAGCTGCGTGCTCTGGTCGCGTCGACGGAGGTGTCCGACCTCGAGGTCGTCCGAGGGCGCGAGATGGAGGTCGAGGTCGTCTACGACGGGCCCGACCTCGCGGACGTCGGCCGCCACTGCGGCCTGGCCGTCGACGAGGTCGTCCGCCGGCACACCGGATCGCCCTGGACCGTCGGGTTCGCCGGCTTCGCGCCGGGATTCGCCTATCTGACCGGCGGTGACCCCCGGCTCGAGGTGCCACGCCTCGACCAGCCGCGGCCGCGGGTCGACGCGGGCTCCGTCGCACTGGCCGGGCCGTTCAGCGGCATCTATCCCCGCTCCTCCCCCGGCGGCTGGCAGCTCATCGGCCGGACGGACGCGCCGCTGTGGGACCTCGGCCGTGACGATCCGGCCCTGCTGCGTCCCGGTGACCTCGTGCGATTCGTGGCGGTCGACCGATGAGCCTGCGCGTGCTGGAGCCGGGGCCGCTGACGCTGGTGCAGGACCGGGGGCGCCCCGGGCTGGCCGACCTGGGCGTCGGCCCGTCGGGGGCCTTCGACCAGCGCGCTCTCCACGCGGCCAACCGCCTGGTGGGCAACCCGGAGGGCTGTGCCGTGCTCGAGGCCGTCGGCGGTGGCCTGGCCGTCGTCGCCACCGCACCCCACGTCGTCGCCGTGACCGGTGCCGTGGGGCCCGTGTCCGTCGACGGGCGGCCCGTCGCCTCCGGTCGCGTGCTCTCGCTGCGCCGTGGCGACGTCCTGCGGCTGGGTGCACCCACCGTCGGGATGCGCTGGACCGTCGGCGTCGGCGGGGGCTTCGTGCCCGAGCCCGTGCTGGGCAGCCGCTCCTTCGACACGATGGCCGCGCTGGGTCCGGCGCCGCTGTCACCGGGTGACGAGCTGGTCGTCGGCCCACCCCATGGCGCGGTCTCGCTGGAGAGCGTGCCCGCCTACCTCGCCGCCGCGGACGTCGGCGTCGGCGTGGTCCTCGGCCCGCGCGACGACTGGTTCACCCCCGCGGCGATCACCACCCTGCTGTCCTGCCCGTGGCGGGTCGACCCGGTCTCGGATCGCATCGGCGTCCGGCTCGAGGGTCCTCTGCTCGAGCGTGCCCGCCTTGGTGAACTCGAGAGCGAGCCCGTCGTGCGCGGCAGCATCCAGGTGACCAGCTCGGGCCGCCCCGTGGTGCTGGGGCCGGACCACCCCGTGACGGGCGGCTACCCCGTCATCGGCGTCGTCGTCGACACCGATGCCCTGGCCCAGGTGCGCCCCGGCGACCTCGTGCGGTTCCACCGCCGCCGACCCTGACCGCCCGCCCTCCTCCCGAGATTTGCTCTCTTTTCGACGTTTCAACGGGCCTGAAACGTCGGAAGGGGAGCAAATCTCGGGGCCGGGGGGCGAGGATTCGCCAGCGGGTCAGGCGACGATGCGGGTGACCGGCAGGCTCGAGTCGACCGGCAGGTCCAGCGGCGAGGGCGCGATGCCGCGGCGGACGACCTCAGCGCCGAGCGCAGCGACCATGGCGCCGTTGTCGGTGCACAGCGACGGCGGGGGGATGCGGACCTCGACACCGGCCTTCGCGGCCCGCTCCAGCACGAAGTGGCGCAGCCGGCCGTTGGCCGCGACGCCGCCGCCCATGATCAGGCGCGGCACGTCGTGGTCGACGCACGCCTTGATCGCCTTGCGGCTGAGGACATCGCAGACCGCGTCCTGGAACGAGGCGGCCACGTCGGCGACGGCGACCGGGCGGCCCATCCGCTGCTCGTGCTGCACGTGGCGCGCCACGGCGCTCTTGAGACCGGAGAACGAGAAGTCCCACCGGTAACGGTCGAGGTCACGGCCGGTGGTGAGGCCGCGCGGGAAGGCGATCGCCTTGGGGTCGCCGTCGCGGGCGACCCGGTCGATCTCGGGTCCCCCGGGGTACGGCAGGCCCAGCAGGCGCGCGACCTTGTCGAAGGCTTCGCCGGCGGCATCGTCGATCGTGCCGCCCAGCAAGGTGATGTCGGTGGCGATGTCGTTGACCAGCAGCAGCTCGGTGTGACCGCCGCTGACCAGCAGCGCGATGGCCGGCTCGGTGTACCGGCCGTGCTCGAGCTGGTCGACCGCGACGTGCGCGGCCAGGTGATTGACGCCGTAGAGGGGCTTGTCGTGGGCCAGCGCGAGGGCCTTGGCGGCGGCGACGCCCACCAGCAGTGCGCCGGTCAGCCCCGGGCCGCTCGTGACGGCGATCGCGTCGACGTCGCGGACGTCGACCCCGGCCTGCTCGTAGGCCTGCTCGAGCGTGGGCACCATCGCCTCGAGATGGGCGCGGCTGGCGACCTCGGGCACGACGCCACCGAAGCGCACGTGCTCCTCCACGCTCGAGGCGACCGCGTGGGCCAGCAGGGTGGTGCCCCGCACGATGCCCACGCCGGTCTCGTCACAGGAGGACTCGATGCCCAGCACCAGCGGCTCACTCACCCGCCCATTCTCTCAGGCGGGCGAAGACTCAACTGCGCTGGGCGCGCTTGGCCTCGCGAGCCGCCTTCTCCTCGAGATCGAGGCGGCGGGCCTCCTCGGGCGTCGGGGCGGTGCCGCCGTACCGGGCCGGAGCCCACCACTGACCCTCGGGCGAGATCGGGTACTCGCGGATGGCCTTGTCGAGCAGGGCGGCCAGCGCCGCGTGCAACTGCTCGGTCTCGGCGACGGGATCCTCGCCCGTGACCGGGATCGGCGCACCGACGTGGAGCGCGACGGTCTTGCCGCGACCCCACAGGTCGGCCTCGTGGTCCTTGGTCTTGAGCAGCTGGGTGCCCCACACGACCATCGGGATCAGGGGGACCCCGGCCTCGGCGGCCGCACGGACGGCGCCGGTCTTGATCTCCTTGACCTCCATCGAGCGGCTGATGGTCGCCTCGGGGAAGATCCCGACGATCTCACCGGCGCGGGCGTAGTCGGCCGCCGCGTGCAGCGAGCCCTCGCCCTGCGCGCGATCGACGGGGATGTGGTGCATCGAGCGCATCAGCGGGCCGGAGACCTTGTGGTCGAAGGCCTCCTTCTTCGCCATGAAGCGCACGAGGCGCCCCGAGGGCACCGCCGCCAGCCCGTTGAAGATGAAGTCGACGTAGCTGACGTGGTTGGAGGCCAGGATGGCTCCGCCCTCGCGCGGGATGTGCTCGGTGCCGGAGGTCTGGAACTTCATTCCCAGCACGCGGAACAGCGTCTTGGCCGTGCCGATGACCGGCGGATACGTCAGGTCGCGCATGCCAGAACCCTAGTGCACGCGCGTTCACCCGGCCGGGGTCTCGTCACTCGTCCTCGACGACGTGGACGGCAGCCTCCTCGGCGCTCGCAGCGGCACCGTCGATGCCGACGTCCTCACCGACGAGCTCGGCCACCCGGTCCTCGCCGATGCCGCCGTCGGGGTCCACCAGACGGCCGGAGCGGGCTCCGCCGACCTCGCCGTCGTCGAGGTTCTCCTCGCTCCACTCGGCATCGGGATCGACGTCGGGCACCTCCTGCGAGAGCCGCAGGTCGAAGGACTCCCCCTCGAGCTGTTCTTCGACCGTCGTGCCGAAACCCTCGCCGGGGGACCAGCGCTCGGGCGGGCTGATGCCCTCGTCCAACGGATCGAACGGCTCACGGTTCATGAGCGTGTCGTCGTTCTGCTGCTGGGTCGGGTACTGGGCAGGTGCCGGGGCAGGATTACGCGGATCACTCATACCTCCACCATGCCATGGCGTTAAAGGGCTCGCAGCGGGCTCGAGGTCAGTCCCGGAAGCGCTCCGCCGCGGGTGTCGAGTGCCGTATCGACCGGCGCAGGAGCACGACGAGGACGACCGCCACGACCAGGACGAGGAGCCATGAGGCACGCTCGGCACCCCCGGTGAAGACCGCCAGGAAGGCACTCATGCCGATCGTCGACCAGATCGTCGCCCAGATCACGGCGCCGGGCACCAGGCCCGTCAGATAGCGGGGAAACGTCATCTTGGCCAGGCCCGCGCCGAGGTTGACGGCGGTCTGGGCGCCCACCGTGAAGAAGCTCACGGTGACGGCCGGCGGACCCCAGCGCTCGACCTGCGCCATCGCCAGGCGCACGCGGGGCCCCGGGCGACGATCGCGCAGGAGGCCGGCCGCGACGGCCCGGCCGATCCCGTAGGTGCCGCCCGCGCGCAGCAGGACGATCACGAAGAAGGCGAGCCACGCCCAGGCCCACGGCCACGAGCGGATGGACTCCATCACGTCACTCATGACAGCCGCAGCTCCATCAGCACGGCGTCGGCCCCGGACCGGTAGTAGGCGCGACGGCGGCCGATCTCGTCGTACCCCGCACCGCGGTACATCGCCAGGGCCGCCTCGTTGTCGTCGGCGACCTCGAGCAGCAACCGCTCGGCGCCGCGCGCCCGCGCCGTGTCCTGGACCGCGGCGAGCAGCCGCGAGCCCACGCCCTCACGGCGCGAGCCCAGGCCGACCGCGATCCGCATCAGCTCGGCGTCGGGGGCGAAGAGTCGCAGCGAGGCATAGCCGCGAACCCCGAACTCGTCGACCAGTGCCAGCACGATCCGGTCCGCGACGAGCTCGTCGCGGACCTGGGCGGCCGTCCAGGCGTCGGGACCGAAGCTGGCCTTCTCGATCGACTCGAGGGTGTCCAGGTCGCGGAGGCCGGCCGCGCGGATCATACGAGCTTGGGGGCGACCTGGGGTGTCGCGTCGGGTCGGCGCAGGTACAGCGGCTCCAGCGGCAGCTGGACCGCTCCCCCGCCGGCGACCAGGGTGGCCAGCGCGGCGGCGGACGGGTCCAGCGGCGCGTCCTCGAACCAGTCCAGACGATCGGCGTACAGCTGTCCACCGCGGCCGACGACCGGGAGCCCCAGGGCGGCGACGGTCTCGGCGAAGTCGACCTCGGGTCCGGCGACCCGGACCCCCTCGGCCGTGAAGCGCCCCCAGTAGACCTCCTTGCGCCGCGCATCCGTGGCCACGACGAATTCGGAGTCGAACAGCGAGGCGGCCTCGGCGGCGAGGATGTCGAGCGAGCACACGCCGTGGGTCGTGAGGCCCAGCGTCTGGCCGAGCGTCAGCGCCGTGACGACGCCGACGCGCAGGCCGGTGAACGGACCCGGGCCCACTCCGACGGCGACGTCGGTCAGGTCGGCGGCGGTCGCACCGGCTCGCTGGAGCGCCTCGCTGATCGCGGGGGCCAGCAGCTCTCCGTGGGCCATGGTCCCCTCGCCCGTCGCCTCGGCGACGACGGAGGAGCCGTCATGAACGGCGACGGAGATCGCCGGGGTGGCGGTGTCGAACGCGAGCAGCAGCACGACACCAGCGTAGTTGCGGGCCGAACGGGGACCACGCCAGGCACCGGCCGCAGCGTCAGCCCAGCAGCGTGCTGCGCAGCGGGACTTCCAGCCAGCGCCGGCCGCGCGGACGGATCGTCACGACGCGCATCTCGTCGGACTCGACGCCCGACGCCGTGCCCAGGGGATCGCCGGGGCCGGCGAGCCGCGTCTCGATGGCGACGGACAGCCAGCTGTCCGAGAGCTGCTCGGCCATGCCGGCACCCCACTCGACGACCGTGACCGACTCGTCGGTCGTGGCGTCCAGGTCGATGTCGTCGATCTCGGCGGCACTGCCCAGCCGGTAGGCGTCGACGTGCACCAGCGCCGGTCCACCGACCTCGCTGGGATGGGTCCGCGCGATGACGAACGTCGGCGACGTGACCGGGCCGCGCACGCCCAGCGCCTCGCCGAGGCCCTGGGTGAAGGTCGTCTTGCCCGCGCCGAGATCGCCGGTCAGGACGAGCAGGTCACCGGCACGCAGGAGCGTCGCCACCCGCGCCGCGAGGTCGCGCATCGCATCGGCGTCGGGCACCTCGCGCGCCAGCCACAGCGTCTTGCCCATCTCGATCGTGCGACCGTCCTGGCGCACCGGCAGGTAGTGCCGGTGGCTCCAGAAGCGGATGTTGTCGGGCAGCTCCTCGCGGACGTGCAGCCAGATGCCGTCCATCTCCCCCTCCTCGGCGACGTCCTCGGCGACACCGACCATCACCGAGGCCACACCCCGGTCGCGTCCGAGGGGATCGACGCTGACGCGCTTGAGGCCGAGCATCCCCGGCCGGCTCCGGTCGAACAAGATCGCGCCCATGGGCAGCCCGCGGCGCGTGGCCAGCAGCCCACCGTCGCGTTCGAGCGTCGCGGCCACGGTCTCGAGCGTCTCGTCCCCCGCCGTGGCGGGCGGGTCGAGCGCCGGCCGCGTCGCGAAGGCGCGGTGGATGACCTGGAGCACCTCCGCCGCCCGATCGGCCCCGACCAGCTCGACGTCCAGCTCGGTGCTCACCGCTGCTCCTCCATGTCCGCGCTGCTCATGCGATGTCCTTGAGGACGCGCTCGATCGCCTCCGTCACCTGCTCGCACTCCTCGAGCATCACCATGTGCCCCGCGTCGTTGACGGGAACGAGCTCGGCACCGGCGATGTGCCGGGCCAGCCAGCGACTGTGGCTCAGCGGCGTCATGACGTCCTTCGTGCCGCACACCACCGACGTGCGGCACTGCGAGATCGCGTCCAGCCCGGCCCCGAGGTCGAGCTCGACGAAGTTGTCGTAGAAGTTCAGGATCACGGTGGTGGGGGCGCGCAGGATCATCTCGTCGGCCATGTCGACCCGGGCCGCTTGCGCGTGCGGGCCGAAGGCCCACCGCCGGATGATGGCGTAGCTGTTGAACTCGCGGCCCCAGTCCAACAGCGGGGTGGCGGCCTTGATCATGGGCACGACGAAGCGCAGCGCCGGACTGCGGCGCATGAGCTTGCCCGCGCTGGTGCTGACCAGCACCACCCCGGCGACGCGGTCCTCGAACAGCTCGGGAGCCAGTTGGGCCAGCTGCATGACCGCCATGCCGCCCATCGAGTGGCCGACCAGCACGACCGGCCCCTCGGGGGCGTGGGCGTCGATCACCCGGTGGAGGTCGTCGGCCATGTCGTGCAGCGACGAGTTCCGGGGCCCGCTGCGGCCGGACCGGCCGTGCGAGCGCAACTCCATGAAGACCAGCCGGGCGTGGCCGCGCAGGGCCAGTCGCTGGAAGTGCCACGTGTCGAGGTCGCACATCCACCCGTGCACGAACACGATCGTCGGCCCGGGCCCTTCGTCGATCTCGACGTGGATGGGGACGTCGTCGGAGGCCGAGACGTAGTAGGAGTCGCCCCGGACCGTGCCGAACTCGACGTCGTCACCGCGCGACAGCCGTCGTTGGTGGGTCTTGCGGTTCTTCAACACCGTCGCGGCGGCACCCGCGACGCCCGCCGCCGCGAAGGCACCCGCGGTGGCGGCGACCCGTCCTGCGACCGACGTCATCGTTCTCCTCGGTAGGTGCGGGACCAGCGTCCGGCCAGCCGCGTCACGATCTCGTAGGCGATCGTCCCCGCGGCGTCCGCCCAGTCCTGAGCGGTCGGCTCGCCGTCGTCTCCGGGCCCGAACACCGTGACCGGATCACCGATCCGGGCGGGTCGGTCGCCCAGGTCGACGACCAACTGGTCCATGCAGATCGTCCCACGGACGGGTGCACGCTTCCCGTCGAACCCCACCTCGGCCCGGTTCGAGGCCGTGCGGTGGATGCCCTCGCCGTATCCGACCGGGACGAGCCCCAGGGTCGTCTCGCGGTCGGCGGTCCAGCGCCAGCCGTACGACACGGAGGCACCCGCCGGGACCCGCTTGACGTTCGCCAGGACCGTGCGCGCCGTCAGCACGGGACGGACCTCGGGCACGTGGACGGCCGGGTCCGGGTCGATGCCGTAGGAGGCGATGCCCATCCGGACGAGGTCGAAGTGCGACGACGGCCGGGTGACCGCCGCCGCCGAGTTGGCCAGGTGCCGCACGCCCGGATCGACGCCGGCGGACGCCAGCTGGTCGACGGCCGCGCGGAAGACCGACTCCTGGTGGTCGTTCGACGGGTTGTCGGGGTCGTCGGCGCTGGCGAAGTGGGACCAGATGCCCGACACCTCGATGCTGCCGGCCTCCTGGAGCCGGGCCGCGGCCGCGACGAGCTCGTCCCACTGGGGTCCGAACGCCCCATTGCGCGACAGGCCGGTGTCGACCTTCAGCTGGACGCGGGGCCGGTCGCCGGCGGCGGCGATCGCCTGCAACTGGTCGACCCCCGAGGCGGTGACCTCGACATCCGCGGCGACCAGCTCGGCGAACGGCGCCCCGGGCACCGCCAACCAGCACAGCAGCGGGCCGCGGTCGCCGGCCGCACGCAGCTCCAGTGCCTCCGCCGGGGTGGCGACGCCCAGCCAGTCGGCCCCGCCCTGACGCGCCGCGCGCGCCATCGGCACCATGCCGTGGCCGTAGGCGTTGGCCTTGACGACCGCCATCTGCAGCGCGTCGGGGGCGTACGCCCGCAGCGCCGCGAGGTTCGCGCGGTACTGGTCGAGGTCGACGAGGAGGTCGGCGTTCATGTCAGGTCTCCGGTTCGGTGGTCCTGGCCGGGTCCGGCACAGAACTGCTGCAACAGCCGCGGCATCGCGCGGGCGACGTCCGAGGCGACGAACGGGCCGCCCAGCCGCTCGGCCGCGAGCCCGTGCACGAGCGCGGCGATGGATCCGGCGTCGAAGGCATCGAGGCCCCGGGCCAACAGCGATCCGGCAAAGCCGGCCAGGACGTCGCCGGCCCCGGCGGTGCCCAGCCAGGGCGTGCCCGAGGTGTTGACCCTCACCCTGCCGTCGGCGGACACGACGAGCGTGCGCGGCCCCTTGAGCAGGACGGTCGCGGACCAGCGCTCGGCGGCGCGCCGGGCGTGCGTGAGCGGGTCGGCCTCGACGTCGTCGCGGTCGCTGCCCAGCATCGCCGCCAGCTCGCCGGCATGGGGCGTCAGCAGGGCGTCGGTGGCGAAGGTGTCGGGCAGGTGTCCGAGCGCAGTGGCGTCGACGACGACCGGGACCCCGTCGGCCAGCGCGGCCGCCAGCGGCTCGGGCGAGTCCTGCCCGCCCGGTCCGACCACCCAGGCCTGGACACGGCCGTCGGCGGCCACGACCTCGGGAGCCCGGTCCACGACGCGGCGCGACAGCTCCGGCTCGCCGACGAAGCGGACCATCCCCGCCGGGCCCGCCTGGGCCCCGGCGACGCACAGGTGCGCGGCACCGGCGTACTGCGGCGAGCCGGCGCGGATGCCCAGCACCCCGCGGCTGTACTTGTGATCGGCCGCTCCCGGGACGATCTGCTCGCGGAACCGTGCCCCGTCGGCCAGCTGGAGGGACTCCAGCGCCGGCTCCCTCGACAGGTCCAGGCCGATGTCGGCGACGTCGACCCGTCCCGCGAGCGCTGCGGCGGGACCGAGCAGCAGCCCGTACTTGGCGGTCCCGAACGTGACGGTGTGGTCCGCGCGCACGGCCGGTCCGTCGAGGCGCCCGTCGTCGACGCCGATCCCCGACGGCACGTCGACGGCGACGACCACGGGCCGCTCACGCTCGATCCAGGCCGCCCAGTGCGCGGCCGCGCCCTCGAGCCCGGGGCGGGCGCCGATGCCGAACAGGGCGTCCACCACGACGCGATGGCCGTCCGGCCGGTCGACGACCCGTGCGCCGGCAGCGGTGGCCGCGGCCAGTCCTGCGGTGTGAACCTTCGACGCGTCGAGCAGGCACAGGTTCACCCGGCGGCCGCGCTCGAGGAGGTGGGCGGCCGCGAAGAGCGCGTCTCCACCGTTGTTTCCCGGGCCGACCAGCACCACCGCGGTCTCCTCGGCGGGCACCAGCGCGAGCAGGCGCTCGGCCAGCACACCGGCGGCGCGCTGCATGAGCCCGTCCCAGCCCTGCTGGTCGGCTGCGACCTCCTCCGCTGCGCGGATCTGCGCAACGGTGTGGGCGGTCAGCATCGGGTCACTCGACCGTGACGGACTTCGCCAGGTTGCGGGGCTGGTCGACGTCGTGGCCCAGCAGCTCGGCCAGTTCGCAGGCGAAGATCTGCAGGGGCACCGCGGCCACGAGCGGCTGCAGCAGCGTCGGCACCTTCGGCAGCCGGATCACCACGTCGGCGAACGGCACCACGGAGTCGTCGCCGTCCTCGACCAGGACGATCGTGTAGGCCCCGCGGGCCCGGACCTCCTGGATGTTGCTGACGATCTTCTCCTGCAGCTGGTCCCGCGCCCGCGGCGGCACGATGACGAACATCGGCAGGCCCTTCTCGACCAGCGCGATGGGTCCGTGCTTGAGCTCGCCGGCCGCGAAGCCCTCGGCGTGGACGTACGCGAGCTCCTTGAGCTTCAGCGCGCCCTCGAGCGCCACCGGGTAGCCGACGTGGCGGCCCAGGAACAGGAAGGAGCGACGGTCGACCAGCTCGGCCGCGAGCTTGCGCACCTGGTCGCCGTCGTCGAGCATCCGCTGGACCTTCGCGGGGATCTGCTCCAGCTCGTCGATGATGACCCGCACCTCGTCGCCGTACTTCACGCCCTTGACCTGGGCCAGGTAGAGGCCGAGCAGGTAGCAGGCGACGACCTGCGACAGGAATCCCTTGGTGGACGCGACGGCGACCTCGGGGCCGGCGTGCGTGTAGATCACGGCGTCGGACTCGCGCGGGATCGTGGACCCGTTGGTGTTGCAGATCGACAGCACCCGGGCCCGCTGCTGGCGGGCGTACCGGATGGCCATCAGGGTGTCCATCGTCTCGCCGGACTGGCTGATCGCCACCACGAGCGTCGCGCGGTCGATGATCGGGTCGCGGTAGCGGAACTCCGAGGCCAGCTCGACCTCGCAGGGGATCCGGGTCCAGTGCTCGATCGCGTACTTCGCGACGAGTCCGGCGTACGACGCGGTGCCGCAGGCGATGATGATGATCTTGTCGATCTCGCGCAGCTCGTCGTCGGACAGCCGCATCTCGTCGAGCTGGAGCAGTCCGTCGGGGTCCGTCCGGCCCAGCAGCGTGTCGGCGACCGCCTTGGGCTGCTCCTCGATCTCCTTCACCATGAACCACTCGTAGCCGCCCTTCTCGGCGGCGGTGACGTCCCAGTCGACCGTGTACTCGGTCGTCGGCGCGGGGTTGCCGTGGAAGTCGGTGACCTCGATCGAGTCGGCGGTGATCGTGACGACCTGGTCCTGGCCCAGCTCGATCGCCTCGGCCGTGTAGTCGATGAACGCGGCGACGTCCGAGCCCAGGAAGTTCTCGCCGTCGCCCCGGCCGACGACCAGCGGCGAGTTGCGCCGCGCCCCGACGACGACGCCGGGGTTCTGCGCGTCGGCGAAGACGAGGGTGAAGGCGCCCTTCAGCCGCCGGCACACCGCGCGCACGGCCTCGGGCAGGTCGTCGGTCTGCTGCAGCTCGCGGTGCAGCAGGTGCGCCACGACCTCGGTGTCGGTCTCGGACGCGAACTCGTAGCCGGCGTCCTCCAGCTCGTCGCGCAGGACCATGAAGTTCTCGATGATGCCGTTGTGCACGACCGCGACCCGCTCGCTGCTGTCCAGGTGCGGGTGCGCGTTGGCGTCGGTCGGGCCGCCGTGGGTGGCCCAGCGGGTGTGTCCGATCCCGGTGGTCGACTCAGGCAGCGGACGGGTCGCCAACGCGGCATCGAGGTTGGCCAGCTTGCCGGCCTTCTTGTCCCAGGCGATGTGGTCGCCGTCGACGACGCCCACCCCCGTGGAGTCATAGCCCCGGTATTCGAGGCGTCGCAGCCCACCCATCACGACGTCCAGCGCCTGGCGATGGCCCACGTATCCGACGATTCCACACATGGGTTCAGGGTACCGACTGCGCGGTGGGCGCAAGGGCTGGTGACAATGGTCGGTATGTCACGGGACCCCTCCCCCTATGTCGAGCTCGAACGCTCGGCGTGGGCGAAGTTGGCACACGACGCCGTCCAGCCCATGTCCCCCGAGGAGGTCGAGCGCGTCCGCGGCCTGGGCGAGGAGCTGGATCTCGACGAGGTGCAGCAGGTGTACGTCCCGCTCACCCAGCTGATCAGCCTGCGCGTGCGCCTGGCCGAGGCCCTCTACCGGGCCACCGAGCGGTTCCTGGGCGACCCGCAGCCCGATCGCGTGCCATTCATCATCGGCCTGGCCGGATCGGTGGCGGTGGGCAAGTCCACGACGGCCCGCCTGCTGCGTGACCTGCTGGCCCAGCACGACGACCACCCGAACGTCGCCCTCATCACGACCGACGGCTTCCTGTTGCCGAACGCCGAGCTCGAGCGCCGCGGGATCATGCACCGCAAGGGCTTCCCCGAGTCCTACGACCGCAAGGCACTGCTGCGGTTCGTGATGCAGGCCAAGAGCGGTGCCGAGGTCATCGAAGCGCCGGTCTACGACCACCTGACCTACGACCGCACCGACGAGACGATCTCGATGAAGCGGCCCGACATCCTCATCGTCGAGGGCCTCAACGTCCTGGCGCCGCCGCGGTCGCGCGGCGACGGGTCGCCCGGCCTGGCGATCAGCGACTTCTTCGACTTCTCGATCTACGTCGACGCCAACAGCCGCGACATCCGCCGGTGGTACATCAGCCGGTTCCTGCGCCTGCGCGAGACCGCGTTCGCCGACCCGGCCTCCTACTTCCACCGGTACAGCACCTACACCGACGAGGAGGCGCAGCTGCGCGCCGAGGAGCTGTGGGACACGATCAACTGGCCCAACCTGCGCGAGAACGTCGCCACCACGCGCGGCCGCGCCGACCTCGTGCTGCGCAAGTCGTCGGACCACAGCGTCCAGTGGGTCCGCCTCCGCAAGCTCTGACCTCCCCCGCTCCCGAGATTTGCTCCTCAACTCACCTTTGAGTGCGTCTCAAAGGTGAGTTGCGGAGCAAATCTCGGCGGGAGGGATCAGGCGAGGTTCTTGACCCACTGGTCGGCCCAGGCGGTGGGGCGGTAGCCGAGGGCCTCGTTGACGGCGATCATGTGGTCGTTCTGGGCGTCGTTCCAGGTCACGACGCGCGTGCGGCCCTCCAGCAGGTCGGCGGCCTCGCGCATCGCGTGACGCTTGAGGGCCAGTCCCAGTCCGTGACCGCGGTGCTCGGGCAGCACGAGGGTGTCCCACTGGTAGACCTCGGTCGACTTCGCCGGGAAGAGCAGCTGGGTGTGACCGGCCAGGCGGCCGTCGGGGGCCACGGCGACGACGGTCTGGGCGGTGCGTCCCTGGCGCTTCCACTGGTCGACCTCGTGCAGCAGCCGGTCGGGGTCCCAGTACTCGTTCTCGAGCTGGGTCTCGCCCGCCGGCATCTCCTGGTTCAGCAGCGCCCGCAGCCGGGCGTACTCCTCGAGCCACCGCTGCGGAGGAGCTGCTCGCCACGCGGCCAGCGTGTACCCGTCCCGGAGGTCTGCCGGTGGCGTGGCCGCGGGCAGGGCCAGCTCACGCTGGACCAGCGTCGTGTCGGCGGAGTAGCCGCGCGCCAGCATGAACTCCCGCGCCGGCGCCGTCTCGGCATCGAGCGGACGCAGGGTCTCGGTGAGGATCCGCTCGCGTCCGTCCTCGGCCGACCGACGCTCCAGCAGCTCGATCAGGGCGCTGCCGTACCCGCGCCGACGCAGTTCGGGCGGCACCCACACCTCCGCGTAGGCCGTCGTGACGTTGTCGCGCTCGGGCAGCTCGGCCAGGGCCACCGCGACAGCCGCCTCGCCGTCCCGCGCCAGCAGCGAGTCGTTGCGCAGGTACTCGTCCCCCACCATGAGCACCTGCAGCTCGTCGGGCAGCCACGGCTGGTCGATGGCGCGCTCGTTGGCGCGGCGGTACACGTCGTAGAACTCGACGAAGGCCCCGTGGTCGGTCGGGTCCAGCACTTCGATCGTCACGGTCATGCGGTCAGTCTGGCACCGCCGACGGTGACGGCGACAGGGTCAGATCGCGCGCGTGAGGAAGACGCTGTGCGGGTCGAGCGCGTAGTCGCCGAACGGCTCGCACGCCTCGAAGCCCTCGCGCGCGTACAACCGCCGGGCTGCCGCGAAGTACGGCTCGGTGCCCGTCTCGAGGCTGAGCCGGGTCCATCCCTGCGAACGCGCCGTGGCGACCAGATGGGCGAGCAGAGCCGTGGCCACGCCCCGCCCGCGCGCGTCGGCGGTCGTGCGCATCGACTTGAGCTCGCCGTGACCGCCCCCGAGGTCCTTCAGCGCACCACAACCGAGCAGGCGCCCGTCCTCGCGGGCGGTCCAGAACGAGACGGCACCCTCGCCCAGCGCGTCGAGGTCGAGCGCGTGGACACTCTCGGCCGGACTGGTGGCGAACATGTCACTGAGGTGCTCGGCCAGCAGAGCGCGCACGTCGGCGCGGTCGAGCCCGCCGGCCTCGAACTCGAGCGCCACGTCAGAGCGCGAGCGTCGTGCGGACGACACCGGCCAGGTGCTCGGCGATCTCGTGGGCCTGGGCGGCCGTGGGCGCCTCGACCATCACCCGGACCAGCTGCTCGGTGCCCGAGGGACGCAGCAGCACGCGACCGTTGTCGCCCAGCTTCGCCTCGGCGGCCGCGACCTCGGCCAGGACGACCTCGTGGTGCTTGGCCCCTTCACGATCGACGCCACCGACGTTGAGCAGCACCTGCGGCAGTCGCTCCATCACGGCGGCCAGCTCGGACATCGTCCGGCCGGTGGACGCCATCTCGGCCGCGAGCTGCAAGGCGGTCAGGGTGCCGTCGCCGGTGGTGGCGTAACGGCTCATGATGACGTGACCGGACTGCTCGCCGCCGAGGCTGTACCCGCCCTCGCGCATCGCCTCCAGCACGTACCGGTCACCGACGGCGGTGCGGCGAACGGTGATGCCGGCGGCCTCCATCGCCTGGGTGAAGCCGAGGTTGCTCATCACCGTCGCGACGACCGTGTCGTCGACCAGGCGGCCCTCGCGCTTGGCACGCAGGGCCAGGATCGCCAGGATCTGGTCTCCGTCGACGACCTCGCCGTTCTGGTCCACGGCCAGGCACCGGTCGGCGTCGCCGTCGAAGGCGAAGCCCACGTCCGCACCCCGCTCGACCACGACGCGTCGCACGTCGTCGAGATGCGTCGATCCGCACGCCTCGTTGATGTTGAGACCGTCGGGCGCGGCGTGGATCGCGATGACCTCGGCGCCCGCGCGCTCGAAGGCGTCCGGAGCCGCCTCGTAGGTGGCGCCGTTGGCGCAGTCCAGGACCACGCGCAGGCCGTCGAGACGGATGGGCAGCGTGTCGAGCAGGTGGCGCACGTAGGCGCCCAGACCGGCGTGGCTGTCGCCCACGCGACCGACGTCGGCGCCGGTGGGGCGGTCCCACGCCTCATGGAGGCGTTGCTCGATCGCGGCCTCGATCGCGTCGTCGAGCTTGACCCCGCCGCGCGCCAGGAACTTGATGCCGTTGTCGGGCATCGGGTTGTGGCTCGCGGAGATCATGACGCCCATGTCGGCCTCGAGCAGTGCCGTCAGGTACGCCGCACCCGGCGTGGGGACCACGCCGAGTCGATGGACGTCGACGCCCGCAGACGCCAAACCCGCGACCACCGCGGCCTCAAGGAATTCCCCCGAGGCGCGGGTGTCGCGGGCGACGACCGCTGTCGGACGCTGGTCGGCGAACGCACCGGCCTCGCCGAGCACGTGCGCGGCTGCGACCGAGAGGTCGACCGCGAGCTCGGCGGTCAGGTCCCGATTCGCCAGGCCACGAACGCCGTCGGTACCGAAGATCCGGCCCATACGCGCCGGCGGATCAGCGCTTGCTGTACTGAGGCGCCTTGCGGGCCTTCTTGAGACCAGCCTTCTTGCGCTCCTTGATGCGCGAGTCGCGCGTCAGCAGACCGGCCTTCTTCAGGGTCGGACGGTTCACCTCGACGTCGATCGCGTTGAGCGCACGGGCCACACCCAGGCGCAGCGCGCCGGCCTGGCCGGTCATGCCACCACCGTGGACACGAGCGATCACGTCGAAGGAGTCCGCCAGACCGGTGACGGCCAGGGCCTCCTTGGCGATCTGCTGGTGCAGCTTGTTCGGCAGGTGCTCCTCGAGCGGCTTGCCGTTGACGGTCCAGACGCCGGTGCCCGGAACGATCCGGACGCGGGCGACGGCCTCCTTGCGGCGGCCTGTCGCGGAGCCGGGGGCGATGATCGAGTTGATCTCGCTGGTCGCGGTCGCGCCGGAGGACTCCGACGTGTAGGCGACGCCCTCGGCGTTGGGGGTGAACTCGGTCTCTTCGGTGGTGGTCTCAGCCACGATGAACCTGCGCTTTTCGCTTACTGGGAGATCTGCGTGATCTCGAACGGCTGGGGCTTCTGGGCGGCGTGCGGATGATCCGGGCCGGCGTAGACCTTCAACTTCGTGATGAGCTGACGGCCGAGACGGTTCTTGGGGAGCATGCCCCGGACCGACTTCTCGATCGCCTTGCGCGCGTCCTTCTCGAGCAGGTCACCGTAGGAGATCTGCTTGAGGCCGCCCGGGTAACCACTGTGGCGGTAGACGTTCTTGTCGGAGCGCTTGTTGCCGGACAGCGCGACCTTGTCCGCGTTGACGATGATGACGAAGTCGCCACCGTCCACGTGGGGGGCGTATGTCGGCTTGTGCTTGCCGCGCAGGAGGGTCGCCGCGGCGACGGAGAGACGGCCCAGGACGACGTCCTGGGCATCGATGACGTGCCACTGACGGGTGATGTCAGCAGGCTTGGGGCTGTACGTACGCACGGCGTAACCTTCTCGCTGCTAATCGAAAGCTGTGTGATCGGGAATCTGCGCGTCGTGATGGCGCGGTTGAACGCGTCGCAACACAACGACTACCCAGATTACCCGGCCGTACCCGTCCTGGTCAAAACGGGTCGGTCGAACGTGACCCTGCTCTCGCGCCCGAGGCATGGGGACACTAAGTTGGAGTGGGCCGCTCACCCCCGCGGCCGTCACTACTCTGACGTCACAGGAGACCCGATCGTGACCGATAAGCAGACGCTGACCATCCGCGACAACCGCTCCGGCGAGGAGTACGAGGTTGAGATCACCGACGGCAGCATCCGCGCTGCGGACCTGGGCAAGATCGGCAAGTCCGACGACGACCCCGGCCTGGCCGTCTACGACCCGGGCTTCACGAACACCGCCTCGACCCGCAGCGCCGTCACCTACATCGACGGCGAGAAGGGCATCCTCGAGTACCGCGGCTATCCCATCGAGCAGCTCGCGGAGTCCTCCACCTACCTGGAGGTCGCGTACCTGCTCATCCACGGCGAGCTGCCCACGAAGGAGCAGCACGACCAGTGGGTGCACGACATCACGTTCCACACGTTCGTGCACGAGAACCTCAAGAGCCAGCTGCAGGGCTTCCGCTACGACGCGCACCCCATGGGCATGCTGCTGTCGAGCGTCGGCGCGCTGTCGACGTTCTACCCCGAGGCCCGCAACATCAAGGACCCGCAGATCCGTCACGAGCAGATCGTGCGCATGATCGCCAAGATGCCGACCCTCGGCGCCTGGTCCTTCCGTCACGCGCAGGGCAAGCCCTACATCTACCCCGACAACGACCTGTCGTACACCGAGAACTTCCTCTCGATGCTGTTCCGCATGAGCGAGCCGAAGTACGACCCGGACCCGCGCCTGGCCAAGGCCCTCGAGGTGCTGTTCATCCTGCACGCCGACCACGAGCAGAACGCGTCCACGAACGCCGTGCGCTCGGTCGGCTCGAGCCAGGTCGACCCGTACTCGGCCGTCACGGCCGGCATCGCGGCCCTCTACGGCCCGCTGCACGGTGGCGCCAACGAGGCCGTCTTGAAGATGCTCAAGCGCATCAAGACCAAGGAGAACGTCCCGGCGTTCATCGAGGGCGTCAAGAACGGCGAAGAGCGCCTGATGGGCTTCGGCCACCGGGTCTACAAGAACTACGACCCGCGCGCGACGATCATCAAGAAGGCCTGCGACGACGTCTTCGAGGTCACCGGCGTCAACCCGCTGCTCGAGGTCGCCCAGGAGCTGGAGAAGATCGCGCTCGAGGACGAGTACTTCGTCAAGCGCAAGCTCTACCCCAACGTCGACTTCTACTCCGGCCTGATCTACGAGGCGCTGCAGTTCCCGCCGGAGATGTTCACGGTCCTGTTCGCCATCCCGCGCACGTCGGGCTGGCTGGCCCAGTGGCTCGAGCTCGTCGACGACCCGGAGCAGAAGATCGCCCGCCCGAAGCAGATCTACACCGGCGACCGCAAGCTGGACTTCGTGCCGGCCAGCGAACGCTGGAAGTGAGCACGCACCACGCATGACGAAGGGGCCGGAACATCGTTCCGGCCCCTTCGTCGTCCCCGCCTCGGGTCAGAGCCGTTCGAGCAGCAGGCTCTGCGCGACGCGCCCCACCGGGCCGGTGAGGTCGGACAGGACGGCCGAGCTCATGCCGACGGCGTCCTCGCCGATCCAGGACTCGGCGACCATCCCGGTCCACTCCCCGGCCGGGGGCTGGGCCAGGTGCACCGTGAGCTCGGTGTTCATGAACACCCAGTCCTTCGGGTTCAACCGCGAGCCGACCCCGTTGGCCGCATCGGCGATCGCGATGCAGCGCTCGAGGTCGTCACCGTCCTCCCCCTCGACCAGCGGGTAGGGCATGGACGCCCACGCGATCGCCGGTCCGTCGATCTGGCCGATGCGGGTGCGCACGGCCCAGCGCAGCGACCCGACGAAGCCGCGGCGCCAGCTGGCCGGCACGCCTTCCTCGCCGCGTGCCAGCTCCTCGTCCGTGGGCGCCGCCAGCCGGGGCTCCGGCGAGTGCACGACCTCGGGCGACTCGTCGGTGCGCAACCACCAGGCCGACGCCTGGGCGACCGGTCGCGTCCCCGCCTCGCTGCGCTGGTGCGCCACTGCCGAGAGCAGCTCGACCTTGCGGCCGGGGCGCACGACGCGCGCGGTGACCTCGATGGGCGCCATGGCGATCGGGCCGAGGATCTCGACCGTCGTCCGGGCGATCCGTCCCGGCGCACCGTGCGGCAGCCGACGCATCGAGCGGGTCAGCAGCGCGCCGACGGGACCACCGTGCTGGTGGTCGTTGCTCCACGGCCCGATCGCGGCCGCCGACGGGATGAACACCTCCGAGACGTGCGACTGCTCGTCGCGGTGGTGATCGATCCGTCGGTAGCAGCCCTCGAAGCCGAGCATGTCAGTTCTCACGGACCAGAGCCTCCTGCACGACGTGACAGACCTGTGACTCGGGTTCCCCGAACACGGCCGCCTCGACCAGCGACCGGCCCGCGTGGGCCGTCGGGGTGGCGTGCTCGAAGAGCAGCCACTCGTCGGCCCGGGCCGGCTGGTGGAACCACAGGGCGTGGTCGAGCGACACCGCGCTCCACCGCTCCCCCAGGCTCCGTTCCTGGCCGGCCCGGTGCCCGTGGGGCGCGACCGCCATCGACATCAGCATCAGGTCGCTGACGTAGCCGATCGCCGCCTGGTGGACCAGCGGGTCGTCCCCGAGCTCCTCGGCGACCCGCATCCAGATGTTCTGGACCGGGGCGGCCGAGTGCAGGGGCGTCTCGTCGGACTCCGGGGAGACCCGCACGTCGACCGCGCTGAACCCCTCCCAGTACTCCCCCAGGCCGCCGTCGGCCTCGGCCAGCTCGCGCAGCTCGATGCTGTCCTCGACCGACGCGCTGACCGGTCGGCGCCGCGAGTGCGCCACCCCCTCGCGGGGCTCCATCAGCGAGATCGTCGAGCGGCACACGAGCCGGTCGTCCTGGACGGCGTCGACCACGCGGGTCGAGAACTGGCGCCCGTCGCGCAGGTGCTCGACCTGGAACCGGACCGGGAGGTCGGATCGACCGGGGCGCAGGAAGGTCGTGTGGAGCGAGTCGACGAGCCGGCCGGGCACGCTGTGGCCGGCCGCCACGATCGACTGCGCCACGAGCTGGCCGCCGTACAGCTGGGGCAGCGCGACGCCGTCGGCGTGCCCGATCCAGGCGCCGTCGCCGGCCGGGCTCAGGTCCAGGATCGACCCGAGCGCGGCCACCGACGTCGTCACGACTTCGGTCCTGCCGCCACCTTCCGCGGCGGCCGCGGGAAGAAGCCGCTGGTGCGCGCGACGTACGCCTCGAACTCGGGGCCACGCTTGCGGCGCATGCCCTTCTCCGTCAGCTTCGCGCCGCTGAACGTCGTCAGCAGCCACGTCATGAGGATCGGCGAGAACACCGTCAGGACGCCCCAGGCGGAGCCGAGGGTGAGCAGGAACAGTCCGGCCCACACGCACGCGTCCCCGAAGTAGTTGGGGTGACGCGTCCACGCCCACAGGCCGCGGTCCATGATCTTGCCGGCGTTCGCCGGATCGGCCTTGAAGCGGGCGAGCTGCCAGTCGCCGACGGCCTCGAACAGGAAGCCGATGGTCCAGATGGCGATGGCCACCACGACGAGGGCGTCGAACCCGCGCGACACGTAGACCGCGAACTGCACGGGGATCGACACGACCCAGGCCAGCACGGCCTGCATGCCGTAGATCTTCTTGACCAGGAACGGGATGAGCGGGCGGCCCTTGCGCGAGCGCAGCAGGGCCGTGTAGCGCGGGTCCTCGCCCTTGCCGATGTTGCGCTTGCCGATGTAGATGCCGAGGCGGAGGCCCCAGATCGCGGTCAGCGCCAGCACGATGAGGCGGCGGGTGTCGTCGCCGTCGGAACCGGCCGACATCAAGTACGACACGACGGCGACGACGACGAACGCCGGGCCCCACGTGATGTCGATGATCGAGTGGTCGTTCACGAGGTGCGCGATCGCCATGACGATCGCGAAGAACACGACCAGGGCACCGGCGGTGACGAGCAGGTTGAGGGCGAAGTCGCCCCAGGGGTAGTCGAACATGCGTCCTCTTCTTTACGGGTGGGAGCTCGCGGCGAGGTCCGCGGCGAGGCTCTGGAAGGCGTTCTGGGCGTGGGTGAAGGTGTGCGGGTCGCCCGCACGCGACTGCGTCAGCAGCTGCTCGAGGACTGCCGGCTCGATCGGCTGGTCGGCGTCGTAGCCGACCGTGCCCCATTCGACGGCGTCGGCGGCACGCAACGCGGAGCCCGCGGCGACGATGACCTGGCCGTTGATGGTGCTCTCCGGGGAGGCCAGGGCGGTGACGAGCGGCGCGACGAGGTCGGACCGCATGCGGTCGGCATGACGCGGGTCCATCCCGGCCTCGGTCATCTGGGTGGTGGCGTAGGGCAGGACGACGTTCGTGAGCACGTTCTTGCCGGCGCCCTCGACGGCGGCCGTGCGGCCGAACGCGATGACGGCGCCCTTGCTGGCGGCGTACGCCGACACGGTGGTCTCACCGTGCAGGCCGGCGGTGGAGGCGATGAGCACGACACGACCGGACCCGGCCCGGCGCATGTGCGCCATCGCGGCGGCCGCCGGCAGGACGGTGCCGGTCACGTTGATGTCCATGACCTGGCGGAAGCTCTCGGCCGTCGTCTTGTGTGCCATCTGCGGGGCGCTGACGGCGGCGCTGGTGACGAGGATGTCGAGTCGGCCGAAGTGCTCGAGGGCGTCCGCGACCAACCGGTCGCCGATCGCCGGGTCGGCGACGTCGTCGTGGTTGGCGACCGCTCGACCTCCGCGGGCCACGATCTCGGCGACGACGTGGTCGGCGGGGCCCAGCCCGTTCTCGTCGACCTGGCGGTTGCGGTTGTTCACCACGACCGCGGCCCCGGCCTCGGCCAGATGGAGGGCGAACGCGCGTCCCAGACCCTTGCCGCCACCGGTGACGACGGCGACCCGGCCGTCGAGAGCTCGACTCATGAATCCTCACTTCGATTGATAGAGATACTCCGTTAGTTGTAGTACGGTGTGACGCAGATGACAAGTCCCCACGCGGGACGCCGCACGACTTCGAGGGATGGCCGATGACCGACGGGGGACCCACGCTGCTCGAACCGGGCGGGACGAACGCCGTCGGACAGATGCTGGGCCTGCTCGGGGACGAGTGGTCGCTGCTGATCCTGGGTCACTCGTCGCGAGGCCTGACCCGCTACGGGGAGTTCCGCGAGGTCATGCCGATCTCGAACTCGGTGCTGACCCACCGGCTCACCCGACTGACCGAGCACGGCCTGCTCGAGCGGCGCATCTACCGGACCAACCCGCTGCGCGCCGAGTACCTGCCGACCGCGCGCAGCCGCACCCTGTGGCCGATGATGCTGGCCATCTGGGAGTGGGAGCGCAGCTGGACCGGCCCCGCCGGGGAGACCCTCCCCTTGCGACGTCACGAGGCGTGCGGCGCCGAGTTCGCGCCCCTGCTGACGTGCCGGGCGTGCGGCGTTCCGGTCGAGGCTCGCGACGTCCGCGCGGCCTGGGGGCCCAGCGGCGGCTGGGAGCGCTCGGTCCCCGCCTCCTCCACGCGTCGTCGACCCGACTCGGTCCCGAACTCGCTGCAGTACCCCCAGACCCTGGAGATCTTCGGGAACCGGTGGTCCTCGGCGCTGATCGGGGCGGCCTTCCGCGGCATGGTGCGCTTCAGCCAGTTCGAGACCGCGCTCGGCGCGCCCCCCACCCTCATCGCCGAGCGCCTGCGCTCGTTCTGCGCCCTCGGCGTCCTCGAGACCCGCCAGCACGCGCACCACCCCGGACGTCCCGAGTACCACCTGACCGACAAGGGCCGCGCGTTCTTCCCCATCACCGCGCTGTCCGTGCAGTGGGCGCAGAAGTGGTTCGTCTCGCCGGAGGGGCCCGCGCTCGTCCAGACCCACACGGCCTGCGGCCACGACTTCGTGGCCCACCTCGCCTGCGACCAGTGCCGTCAGCCGCTGGTCACCGGCTCCATCACGATCGTCCCGGTCATCGAGGACCGGACCACACCCGAAGGAACACCATGAACGGAGCACGCACCGTCGCGGACCTCCTCCGCGCGAGCAGCCGGTCGCACCGCGACTCGCCCGCGATCGTCGGCGAGGGACGGACCATCACGTACGGCGAGATCGACACCCGCACGAACCAGGTCGCCTCGGGCCTCCTGGCCCACGGCCTCGGGCGCGGCGACCGGGTCGCCTACCTCGCCCGCAACGGCACGGAGTTCTGGGAGCTCTTCTTCGGCACCGCCAAGTCCGGCGCCGCCGTGGTGCCCCTGAACTTCCGGTTGTCCGCCCCCGAGATCGCCTGGATCCTGTCGGACGCCGAGCCCTCGGTCCTCGTGGTCGAGGATCACCTCACCGACCTCGTGCCCGCCGACTACGACGGCCTGCGCGTGGTGTTCAGCCAGGAG
The DNA here is from genome assembly GCF_024433585.1 of Aeromicrobium sp. 636. NCBI lineage: Bacteria > Bacillati > Actinomycetota > Actinomycetes > Propionibacteriales > Nocardioidaceae > Aeromicrobium > Aeromicrobium sp. 636. Next base: position 323,611 of record NZ_WNJU01000004.1, on the reverse strand, counting down.
GGAGAGCCCACCGTCCCGGACGGCTGGGTCGGCTACGAGCCGTGGCTCGCACAGCAGTCCACGACCGATCCGCAGCAGGACGTGCGCGGTGACGAGCTGCTGTCCCTGATGTACTCCTCCGGCACGACCGGCACGCCGAAGGGCGTCACCACCACCGGCGACGCGATGCTCGCCGCGGTCGCCGCCTTCGCCGCGCAGTTCGAGGTCGGGCCGGACACGGTCAGCCTCGTGCCGACGCCGTACTACCACATCGCCGCCGGCGGATGGTCGCTCATCTCGCTGGCCCACGGCGGGCGGATCGTCCAGTTCACCGAGGTCACGCCGCAGAGCATGATCGGCCTCCTGGTGGCGCACCGCGCGACCCACGTGATCATGGTCCCGACGGTCATGGCGATGGTCATCGCCAACCCGCAGGCCGCCGCCGCCGACTACTCGAGCGTGCAGCACCTGGTCTACGGCGGCTCCCCGATCTCCGAGACGGTCATGCTCGGCACGCAGAAGATCTTCGACGCGAAGCTCTCGCAGAGCTACGGCCTGACCGAGACCATCGGCGTCACCACGATCCTGCGTCCCGAGGACCACGTCACGGGCGCCGACAGCAAGCTGCAGTCCGCGGGTCGCGCGGTGCCCGGCGTCGAGGTCCGCGTCGTCGACGGGGAGGGCAAGGACCTGCCCACCGGCGAGGTCGGCGAGATCATCGTCCGCGGCCCGATGGTGACCCGCTCGTACTGGCGCCGGCCCGACGCGACGGAGGCCTCCTACTTCGACGGCGACTGGTTCCGCACCGGCGACGCCGGCTACCTGGACGAGGACGGCTACCTGTTCCTCAAGGACCGACTCAAGGACATGATCGTCTCGGGCGGCGAGAACGTGTACCCGGCCGAGGTCGAGAACGCGCTCATGGCGCACCCGGCCGTGCAGGAGGTCGCCGTCATCGGCATCCCCTCCGAGCGCTGGGGCGAGACGCCGCACGCCGTCGTGGTGACGCACCAGGGCGAGTCCGTCACGGCCGAGGAGATCATCGCTTTCTGCCGTGAGCGCCTGGCCCACTACAAGTGCCCCACCTCGGTCGAGGTGATCGAGATGCTCCCCCGGAACCCCTCGGGGAAGATCCTCAAGCGAGAGCTGCGCGCCCCCCACTGGGCCGCTGCCGAAAGGACCATCGGATGACCACGTCCCCCTTCCCCATCCTGCGCCAGATCGCGCTCGGGACCGCCGACTTCGCCGGTGACGGCGACCGGCTGCGCACCCTCTTCGGGCTGGCCCCCGGATACACCGATCCGATGCTGGAGGACGTCGGCATGGCCGACGAGACGCTGCCCGTGGGCGACGTCGCCTACCTCGAGCTGGTCGCCCCGCTGAACGAGAAGGCCCCCATCAACGGCTGGCTCGCGAAGGTCGGCGGCACCGCCGGCTACTGCGCCTCGATCCAGGTGAGCGACCTGACGCCGCACCTGGCGGCGGCCGAGACGGCCGGTGTCCGGATCGCGGTCGACCTGGACGTCCACGGCAAGCGCATCATCCAGTTCCACCCCGCCGACATGGGTCTGCTCGTCGAGCTCGACGAGATCCCCGACCCGCAGGCGTGGCACTGGGACGACGTCGACTTCGCGACGCCCGCCGAGCCGCTGATCCAGGACGTGGTGGGGATGGACGTCGCCACGGCCGACCCGGTCGCCCGCGCCGAGCTCTGGGCCGCCGTGCTGGGAGTCGAGGTCGACGAGTGGGACGACGTGCCCCTCATCCGGCTGGGCGAGCGCACGGTGCGCTTCGTCAAGGACGACGTCGCACGGCTCAGCGCCATCGACGTCGTCGCGACCGCGGCGGGGCAGGACCTTCCCGACGAGATCGACTTCGGGCGGGTCACCTTCCGCGTGCAGCACGCCTGAGAGCACGACGAGCAGGGGCGGGGCCGGTGACGGTCCCGCCCCTGTCGCGTCGCCGGGAGGGGAACCCCGACGTCCGGTCGCCTCAGGAGCCGGCGAACTCCTCGCGCAGCCGCGCCTTCAGCAGCTTGCCGCTGGCATTGAGGGGCAGGGCGTCGACGAACGTCACGTCGACCGGGCACTTGTAGTGCGCGAGCCGCTCGCGGGCCCAGCCGATCACCGCCGCCGCGTCGAGCGCGGCGCCCTCGGGTCCGCTCGACCGGACGACGATCGCCATGGGCGACTCGCCCCACCGGTCGGAGGGCACGCCGATGACGGCGACCTGGCCGACGCCCGGGTGTGCCGTGAGCACGCTCTCGACCTCGGCCGGGTACACGTTCTCGCCGCCACTGACGATCATGTCCTTGAGCCGGTCGTGCAGGTAGAGATAGCCGTCCGCGTCGAGGGAGCCGCCGTCGCCGGTGTGCAGCCAGCCGTCGGCGTCGATCGCCGCCGCCGTCTCCTCGGGTCGGTTCCAGTAGCGCTTCATGATGTTGCCGCCGCGGACGAGGACCTCGCCGCGCTCGCCCGCCGGCAGCTCCTCGCCGGTCGCCGGGTCGATGATGCGGACCGTGTTGTTGCCCTCGACGCGACCGACGGACCGGAGTCGGTGCACCGTCTCGGGGGTCGGCCGGTGGTCCTCGGGACCGAGCAGCGCGACGCCACCGGTGGACTCCGTGAGGCCGTACCCCTGGTAGAAGTCGCACCCGAACACCTCGGTCGCGTCCCGCAGGACCGATTCTGGCATCGGCGCGCCGCCGTACATGATCCAGCGCAGGGCGCTCCAGTCGGCGCCACGCACGTCCCCCGAGGCGAGCAGGAACTGGATCACGGTCGGCACCATCACCGCGTGGGTGACCGCGTACTCCTGCAGGATGCGGCACAGATCGGCCGGACCCTCGGGGTTGATCATCAGCAGGGCCGACCCCTTGAGGTTCGCCATGAGGGCCAGTCCGAAGCCGGTGACGTGGAAGAACGGGACGGGCGCGAGCGCGACACTGTCCGCCCTGAAGTCGATCAGCTCCAGCGGCCCCGCGAGCGCGGAGCTCAGGTTCCGCGAGGAGAGCTCGATGCCCTTGGGCCGGCCGGTCGTCCCGGACGTGTAGAACATGACCGCCGTGTCCTCGGGGTCCCGGGCGTACCCCGGATCGCGAGGCGGATGCGCTGCGCGCCACCCGTCCAACCCGGCGAATCCGGGGTGCGGAGCGACCGTCACGACGCGCTCGACACCGTCGACCGCCGCGATCGCCTCGGCGTGGACCTCCATGCCCGGTCCGAGGACGGCCACCCGCGGACGGGCGTCCTCCACGATGTAGACGATCTCGGGCTGTGCGAGCCGGAAGTTCACCGGCATCGCGATCGCGCCGACCTTCGCGGCGCCGTGCAGCACCTCGAAGAACGTCGTCGAGTTCTCGCCCAGGTAGCAGACGCGATCACCGGGCCCCACGCCCTCGGCGGCCAGTGCCGAGGCGAACCGGTTCACCGCCGCGTCGAGCTCGCCGAACGTCGTCTGCCGGTGCGGTTCGATGACCGCCACCGCGTCGGGCGTGGCGGCGGCGCTGCGGCGCAGGACGTCCTCGAGCCGGGTGAAGGTGGTGCCGTCACCATGGGTGCTCCACACCAGGTCGGCGGTCATCGCTGGGTCCTGAGCTGGTCGATGAACAGCAGCTTCCCGAGTCCCCGCTCGTAGCGGATCGGGTCCAGCGCCATCCGGGCTCGCGACTCGACGGCCATCTGGTCCGTGTCGGCCGTCCAGGCCCCCCGTGCCATCGCCTTCAGTCCGGCCCGGGCCACGTCGCGCGGGTCCTCCTTGTCACCGTCCACGTGGGCGGCCATCCGCGTGTCGACCGAGCCGACGATGAGCGAGGTGACGCCGATGTCGTGCGGCTCCAGCTCCGCACGGGCGATCCCGCCCAGGTACAGAGCCGCTGCCTTCGACGGGGAGTACCCGCCCATGAACGCCGTGGGTGCGATGGCGGCGACGGAGAGCACATTGACGATCGCTCCCCCGCCGTTGGCGGCGATGACGGGCGCGAAGGCGCGCGTGGTCTCGAGCGGACCGAAGTAGTTGACCTCCATCTCACGGCGGGCCGCGTCGGGGTCCGTCGCCTGGACGAGCCGGTCGTCGGCGTGCAGACCGGCGTTGTTGATCAGGACGGTGGCATCGGCGCAGTGCCGGGCCGCCGCCGCGACGACGTCCCGGGCGGTGACGTCGAGCGCGACGGGCTCGGCTCCGGTGGCCGCGAGCTCGGGCGTCACGTCGTCGACGTCCCGCACGCCGGCGTAGACCTTCGCCGCGCCCGCGGCGAGCGCCTCCTGGACGAATGCCAGACCGATCCCGCGGTTGGCGCCCGTGACGACGACCGTGCTGCCCTCGACCGGCGTCCTCCGTCCCGTGCTCATCGGACGACCTCGGACTCGACCCGAAGGCCCGTGGAACTCGGTGACATCGCAACCCTTCCCTAGCGCAACTCACTACGTTTAATGTAGTAATCTGTATCACACTGTCAACTGAAGTTTCACGAGGAGAGGTCATGGCGATCGCGAGGGGCTTGCACCCACAGGAGAAGGTCCGGGATTTCCAGGCGAAGGGCTGGTGGACCGAGGAGACCCTCGACGACTTCTACCTGACGCAGGTCGCGGAGCGCGCCGCCGAGCTGGCCATCGTCGACCCGGCGAACCGCGCCGATCTGCTCGCCTCCTCCCCGCGCCGGCTCACGTGGTCCGAGCTCGACCACGAGGTCCACACCGTCGCGGCGCGTCTCGATGCCCTGGGCCTGCAGCGTGGTGACGTGCTCGGCGTCCAACTGCCCAACACGATCGAGCTCGCGGAGGTCTACCTCGGCGCCTGGCTGCTCGGCGTGGTCGTCTCGCCGCTTCCGATGCAGTACCGCGAGCACGAGATCGTCGGCATGGCGAACCAGGCCGGCTTCCGCGCCTTCATCAGCACGGCGGCATTCGCCGGACGCCGTCCGGCAGAGGAGGCCGCGGCGGTCCGCGACCGGATCCCGACCCTGGAGCACGTCATCGCCTTCGGCGACCCCAGCGAGCTGGCCGACCTCGGCGAGGGTGTCACCGCGTGGTCGCCTGCGCCTGCGACCGAGAATGAGCGGGCTCGCGTGGACGCGCGTCGCGCCGCCGACCCGAACGACGCGAACGACTGCGCCACGTTGTGCTGGACCTCGGGCACCGAGAGCGAGCCGAAGGGCGTGCCGCGTGCCCACCTGGAGTGGGTGGCCATCAGCAACGCGACCGTCGACGCCCCCCGGCTGACCGCGGACGACGTCCTGCTGAACCCCTTCCCGATGGTCAACATGGCGGGCATCAACGGCATGTTCCTGCCGTGGCTGCGGACCGGGTGCGTCCTGGTCCAGCACCACCCCTTCGACCTCAAGACGTTCCTCGCGCAGGTCGCGGTCGAGCGCGTGACGTACACGGTCGCGCCGCCCGCCCTGCTGTGGATGCTGCTGCACAACGACGCGCTGCTGAGCCAGGTGGACCTGTCGAGCCTGACCCGGATCGGATCGGGCTCCGCACCGCTGCAGCCGGTGATGGTGCGCGGCTGGCAGGAGAAGCTCGGCATCGGCGTCATCAACTTCTTCGGCTCGAACGAGGGCATCAGCCTGCTGTCCAGCGTCGAGGACTTCCCCGACCCGGACGACCGCGCGCAGTACTTCCCCCGCTACGGCGCTCCGGGCGTCACGTGGTCCTCGCGGATCGCCGACTGGGTGCAGCTGCGCCTCGTCGACCCCGCCACGGGCCGAGAGGTCACCGAGCCGGGCGTGCCCGGCGAGCTGCGGATCGGTGGGCCGACCATCTTCGCCGGTTACATCAACCCCGAGACGCGCGCGAACCCGTTCGACGAGCAGGGCATGCTCATGACCGGCGACATCTTCGAGATCGCCGGCGACCGGAACCAGTTCCTGCACTACCTCGACCGCGGCAAGGACCTGGTCATCCGCGGCGGCATGAACATCGCGCCCGCCGAGCTGGAGGCCCTGATCGGCGAGCACCCGGCGGTCGCCGACGTCGCCGTGGTCGGCGACCCGGACGAGCAGATGGGTGAGCGGGTCGCCGCGGTCGTCACCCTGAACCCCGGCACCTCACTGACCCTGGAGGAGCTCGTCGAGTTCCTGCGCGCGGCGAAGATCGCCTCGTACAAGCTGCCCGAGCGGCTCGAGATCCGCGACGAGCTGCCGCGCAACCCCGTCGGCAAGGTGCTCAAGCGCGACCTGCGCCGTCAGATCCAGAGCTGAGGCGACCCCGATGACCGACGAGACCCGGCATCCCCACGTCCGACTGCTGGACCGCATCATCGCGGCCGCCGAGTCCGGGGACCCGAGCGATCTGGCGAACGTCTACGCGCCGGACGCGGTCATCTGGCACAACCACGACGGCGTGGAGCAGACCGTGGAGGAGAACGCCCGACTGCTGCGCGGCATCGCGAAGCGCGTCAGCGACCGGCGCTACACCGAGCGCCGGATCCAGCTGTTCGACGGCGGTGTCGTCCAACAGCACGTGCTGCGCGGCACCAACGTCCGCAGCGGCGAGCCGGTCACCCTGCACGCCTGCGCCGTGGTCACGGTCGGCGAGGACGGCCTGATCCACCGGCTCGACGAGTACATCGACTCCGCCGAGGCCATCGCCTTCAGCAGCTGAGCGCGGACGGACGACCGCCCCGGACCCTGTGGAGTCCGGGGCGGTCGTGGTTCGGCGTGGGTCAGTCGGCGAGGCCGGTGACCTTGCGCAGCAGCTCGATCAGCTCGAGGCGGTCCTGCTCGCTCTCGCGCGTCGCCTCGGTGCGGTGCGTCTCCCGCGGGCGGCGGTCGTGCCAGAACAGACCCGTGCTGCGGCCCGGCTCGCGCGCCGCGGCGAGCCACACGGCGGTGTCGGCCCCCTGCTCGGGGGTGCGGAAGTCGGCCTCGAAGCGGCGGATGAAGTTCGCCATCGCGCCGGACTCGCGCAGGCCCGGCGAGTCGGTCCAGCCCGGGTGCGTCACGTGGGCGACGATCCCGCGGTCGGCGACCGCTTCGCCCCGCAGCTCCGTCAGGACGATCTGGGCACGCTTCGTGCGCGAGTACGTCGCCTTCGGGTCGAACGCCTCCTCCTCGCCGCGCAGCTCCCCCAGGGTGAGGCGCTGGCTGTACGCGCCGCCGGACGTCATCTCGATGATCCGGGCAGGTGCGGACTCCGCGAGGCGATCGAGCAGCAACTCGGTGAGCAGGTACGGACCCACGACGTTCGTCGCCCAGCTCATCTCGATCCCGTCGGCCGAGGTCTCCCAGGTGTCCCACATGCCGCCGGCGTTGTTGATGAGCACGTCGATGCGCGGGCAGCGCTCGAGCAGCTCGGCCGCCGTGGCGCGGACGGAGGCCAGGGAGGCCAGGTCCAGGCGCACCCACTCGACGTTCTCGTTGCCGGTCGCCGCGGTGATCTCACGGACGGCCGCTTCGCCGCGCTCGGCGCTGCGCCCGAGCATCACGACGTGGGCGCCGAGAGCCGCCAGGCTCGTCGAAGCGCCGAGTCCGACCCCGGCCGTTCCGCCGGACACGATCACCGTGCTGCCCGCGACATCGGCCAGGTCCGCGTCGTCCCACGTGGGCCGGCGGCGTTCGTAGCCCAGCCGGCTGAAGCTGATGGTGTCGTCGGCCGCAACCTCGGCGTCGATGATGTCTGCTTGAGTCATACTTTCACTTTAACAGTGACTTGAGTCACGGAAAGTCCCGACCAACGCGTCTATTTTTACCTGCTAGTTCAGGACCTCCGGATCAAAGCCCTGTACCAAAGTGCTTCCAGTGGATAACTTTAGACAAGTCACTCGTCAGGAGAATGCCGTGTCCGACTCCCGCACCGCCGTCGTCACCGGAGCCGCCCGGGGCATCGGCGCCGCCATCGCCCGTCGCTTCGCCGCCGACGGGTATCGCGTCGCCGTCGTCGACCTGGATCTCGACGCGTGCCAGTCGGTCGTCGACGAGATCACGGCAGTCGGTGGCATCGCCTCAGCCGTCTCCGCGGACGTGTCCGACCCCGAGGCCGTCGAGCGGGCCGTGTCGACGGTCGCCGCCGAGCTCGGCGCACCGACCGTGCTGGTCAACAACGCCGGGATCATCCGCGACAACCTGCTGTTCAAGATGTCCATGGACGACTGGGACGCCGTCATGGACGTGCACCTCATGGGCTCGTTCCTCATGACCCGGGCCTGCCAGCGTCACATGACCGAGGCCGGCTACGGCCGCGTCGTCAACCTGTCGAGCGGGTCCGCCCTGGGCAACCGCGGTCAGAGCAACTACTCCGCCGCCAAGGCCGGCATCCAGGGCTTCACCAAGACGCTCGCGATCGAGCTGGGCCCGTTCGGCGTCACCGTCAACGCGATCGCCCCCGGTTTCATCCAGACCGAGATGACCGCGGCCACCGCCGCTCGGATGGGTCACGACTTCGACGAGTTCATCGCGCAGTTCAGTGAGCTCATCCCGGTCCGGCGCGTCGGCCAGCCCGAGGACATCGCCCACACCACCGCCTTCTTGTGCAGCGAGGGTGCGGGCTTCATCTCCGGCCAGGTCGTCTACGTCGCCGGCGGACCACTGGGCTGAGCGCCCCCAACCACAGGAGAGATCGCCATGCCCGAAGCCGTCATCGTCGCCGCCGCCCGCACCCCGATCGGGCGCGCCCGCAAGGGGTCCCTAGCCACGATGCGCGCCGACGACCTCGGCGCGATCGCCGTCGCCGAGGCCGTCCGGCGGGTGCCCGGCCTGGCCCCCGAGAGCATCGAGGACGTGATCTTGGGCTGCGCCGTGCCCGAGGGCCAGCAGGGCTTCGGGATCGCCCGCACGGTGGGGTTGCTCGCCGGCCTGCCGAACACCGTGCCGGGCCTCACCGTCAGTCGCGCCTGCGCCTCGTCCCTGCAGGCGATCCGGTCGGCCGCTCACGCGGTCGTGGCGGGCGAGGGCGACACGTTCGTCGCGGGCGGGGTCGAGAGCGTCTCGCAGGTGCCCGTGCCCAGTGGCTACGACGACCTCAATGCGCGGTTCACCGATCCGTCCCGCGACGACTACGTGGCCGACCTCTTCCAGAGCATGCTGCAGACCGCCGAGAACGTCGCCCGGCGCCACGACATCTCGCGCGGCCGGATGGACGAGTTCGCCGCCCTGTCCCAGTCCCGGGCGGTCGCGGCTCAGGAGTCCGGGTTCTTCGATCCGGAGATCGCTCCGGTCACGCTGCCCGACGGCACCGTCGTCACGCGCGACGACGGCCCCCGGGCCGACACCACCGTGGAGTCCCTGGCCCGGCTCTCACCCGTGATGGGCCCCGAGGGCCGGGTGACCGCGGGCAACGCCTGCCCGCTCAACGACGGCGCGGCCGCCGTCGTCGTCATGTCGGACATCCGTGCCCGCGAGCTGGGGCTCACTCCCCTGGCGCGCATCGTCGCCTCGGCGGTGTCCGGCCTGGAACCCGAGTACATGGGCGTCGGGCCCATCGAGGCCGTCCGCAAGGTGCTGGACTGGACCGGGATGGCGATCACCGACATCGACATCGTCGAGCTCAACGAGGCGTTCGCGGCGCAGGTGCTGGCCGTCACCGACGCGCTGGGCATCGACGTGGCCGACCAGCTCAACCCGCACGGCGGCGCCATCGCGCTCGGCCATCCGTTCGGGATGACGGGCGCCCGGATCATGACGACCCTGCTCAACGGCCTGAAGGCACGGGACCAGCACCTCGGGATCGAGACGATGTGCATCGGCGGCGGCATGGGCATGGCCATGCTCGTGGAGCGGCTCTCCTGACATGCGACTGACCCTGAGTCCCGAGCTCGACGCCTTCCGGCACGAGATGCGGGAGTTCTTCACGACCCAGGTCCCCTGGTCCCTGCGCGAGCCGGTGATCGAGGCGGCCCCCCTGGACCGCGACGTCATCGTCGACACGCACCGGATCCTGCACGCCGCCGGCCTCGCGGTGCCGGGGTGGCCGGTCCGGTGGGGCGGCCGCGACTGGTCGACCCTGCAGCGTCACCTGTGGAGCGAGGAGATGCACCTCGCCGGCGTGTTCCCGCCGTTGAGCCCCAACGTCGGCCTCGTCGGCCCCGTGATCGCCGCGTTCGGCAGCCCCGAGATGCAGCTCCGGTTCCTGCCGGCCACGGCGGCGCTCGACATCTTCTGGTGCCAGGGCTTCTCCGAGCCCGAGGCGGGCTCGGACCTGGCGTCCGTGCGCACCACGGCCGTGCGCGACGGGGACTCCTGGGTCGTCAACGGCCAGAAGACGTGGACCAGCCTCGCGCACTGGGCGGACTGGATGTTCTGCCTCGTCCGCACCGACCCCGACGCGCCGAAGCGCCAGGGCGGCATCTCGATGCTGCTGATCGACCTGGCATCGCCGGGCATCACGATCCGGCCCATCGAGATGATCGACGGCGAGGCGGAAGTGAACGAGGTCTTCCTCGAGGACGTCCGCGTCCCCGCCGACCAGCTGGTCGGCGAGGTGAACCGCGGCTGGGAGTACGCCAAGTTCCTGCTCGGCAACGAACGCGTCGGCGTCGCGCAGGTCGGCAACACGAAGATGCGGCTGGGCCAGGCCAAGCAGTACGCCCACTCGGCCGGACCCGACGGACGATCGGCGTGGGACGATCCGCGCGTGCGCGCACGATTCGCCGATCTCGAGAACGCCCTGGTCGCCGTCGAGCTGACCGCGTTGCGCGTGGCCGCGGAGTCGGCCGACGGCCGCCCCGATCCCGCGTCGTCGGTCCTGAAACTGCGCGGCACGCAGCTGCAGCAGCAGGTGGCCGAGCTCGTGTGTGATCTGGCCGGCCCCGCGGCGGTGCTGGCCGGCGGCGACGATCCCGCCGTGGCCCGCTGGGCCCGCCGTGCCCTCGCTGCGCACCTGAATGCGCGGAAGGTGTCGATCTACGGCGGCTCCAACGAGATCCAGCGCGGGATCATCGCCTCCGGCGTGCTCGGGCTCTGACGCTCAGCGCGAGGCCGTCGCGTCCCAGACGCCGTCCTGCGCCGCGACCGACCGCGACAGCAGCGCCTTCTGCACGCGCAGGGTCGGCGTCTTGGGCAGGGCGTCGACGAACTCGACGTAGCGCGGCACCATGTGGCGCGGGACGCGCGTGGCCAGGAACTCGACCAGCTCGGTGGCGGTGGGGCTCTGACCGTCCCGGGCGACCACGACGACCTTGATCTCGTCCTCGGCGAACTCCGACGGCACGGCGATCGCGGCGCACTCGGCGACACCTTCGTGTGCCGTCACCTCCGCCTCGACCTCGAAGGACGAGATGTTCTCGCCGCGCCGGCGGATCGTGTCCTTGAGCCGATCGACGAAGTGGAAGTAGCCGTTCTCGTCCTGCCTGAACGCGTCGCCGGTGTGGAACCAGCCGTTGCGCCAGGCGTCGGCCGTGGCCTCCGGCATGTCGAGGTACCCGGCGTTGAGCGTCCACGGGACCCCGGTGCGCACGATCAGCTCGCCGACCTCCCCGGCGGCCACCTCCTGGTCGTGCTCGTCCACCACGCGGGCCTCGTAGTGCGGATAGCCCTCGCGCAGCCGTCCGCAACTGGGCTCCACGCCGGGCTCCCAGTCGTCCAGCACGGTCGGCACGCTGATCTCGGTCATGTTGTACGCACTCCACGCCTGCACGCCGAAGCGCTCGGAGAACTCCGCCGCCGTCGGCCCGAGCGGCGCCATCAGCACGTTGCTCAGCGTCGTTTCCTCGTCCCGGGGCGACCCGGGCTGGGCCATCAGGAACGCCGCCATCGCACCCACCAGGGACGTGTCGGTCACGCCGTGCTCGGCGATCTCCGCCCAGAAGTTGTGCGTGCTGAACGTGTGGCGCAGCAGCACCTCGCCGCCGACCAGCGCCATCGCGGCGACGGCACCCTTGGCCTGCACGTGGTTCGGCGGTCCGTTGACGTAGAGGACCTTGTGCGGCACCGGTCCGCGCGCGACCATGCGCGCCGTCACGTGCGCTGCCGCGTGCAGCTGCGCCCACGGCATCAGGACGCCCTTGGACGGTCCCGTGGTCCCCGACGTGTACATGATCGACGCGATGTCGTGACGGGCCGGACCCTCCCACGGCGCGGCGTCGGCCGGCGCGGCAGTCCGCAGGAACTCCTCGACCTCGACCACGCGGCTGCGCCACGAGGCAGGCACCTCGGGGAGCTCTCCGACCACGACGATGCGCTCGAGGCCGGTCAGATCCGCGGCGGCCGCGACGACGTGCTCCAGCGAGCGCGCCGCGATGACCATGACCCGCGGCTGCGCGACTGCGAGCTGGTGCTCCAGCACTCGACCGAACAGGTCGACGTTGATCGGCACCTCGACGGCACCGGTCCACGCGATGCCCATCCACGCCGCGAAGCTCGGAACGGAGGACTCGAGCATCGTGACCACGTGACTACCCCGACCCACGGCGCAGGAGCGCAGCGCGTCGCTCCACGTCTGCACGTCACGGTCGAACTCGGCCAAGGTCGCCCGGGCGCCGCTCACGTCGCGCAGGAACGGACGATCCGGATCGGTCCGGGCCAGCCGCCGGATCCACCGGGGCAGGACGACCTCGTCCTCGTCGAACCGCTCCACGCCCGTCACGGCCGCATCCCCCGCAACGTCGGACCCGCGGTCCGCAGGGGTGCCGCGAGCCGGGCGAAGTCGCACAGCAGGGAGCGCGTCTCGCGCGGGTCGATGATCTGCTCGATGTCGAACTGCTCCGCGGTGCGGAACGGCGTGCTGATCTGCGTCAGCTGCTCCTGCAGCTCGGCCACGCGGGCCTGCGGATCCTCCAGCAGCTCGAGCTCGGCACGGTACGCGGCCTCGATGCCGCCGGCCGACGGCAGGGAGCCCCAGTCCGCCGACGGCCACGCGAAGCGGTACTGCATCTTGGTGTGGTTCGAGTGGCCCGCACCGCCGACACCGAAGACCTTGCGCAGCACGACCGAGCACCAGGGCACGTCGGCCTGGTAGATCGCGGAGATCGTCCGCACGCCGGCGCGGATCGCGCCCTCCTGCTCCGGACCGGTGCCGATCAGGACGCCGGGGTTGTCGACGAAGTTCACGACCGGCAGGTGGAACGTGTGGGCGAGGTCGACGAAGCGCTCGACCTTCCGCGCCGCGGCGGCCCCCCAGCTGCCGCCGTAGACGTAGGGGTCGTTGGCCAAGATCGCGACGGGCCAGCCGTCGAGGCGGGCGAAGCCCGTGACGGCGGCCTTGCCGTGGCCCCGGCCGATCTCCATGAAGGAGCCGGTGTCGACGACCGCCTCGAGGATCTCGCGGACCTTGTACACCTGGCGCGGGTTGCGCGGGACGGCGTCGACCAGCCAGTCCTCGGCGCGCTCGGGGTCGTCGGTCGGCTCGACCCGCGCACTGACCTCGTGGACCGAGGAGGGCAGGTAGGAAAGGAAGCGTCGGGCGCGGGCGAAGGCCTCCTCCTCGGAGTCGACCACGTCGTCGATCGTGCCGTTGGTGCCGTGCACGTCCGCGCCGCCGAGCTCCTCCTTCGTGACGTTCTGGCCGATCGCGGCGACGACCGGCGGCCCGGCGGTGAACACCTGGCTCATGCCGCGCACCATCACGGCGTAGTGGCTCGCGGTGACGCGGGCGGCGCCGAAGCCGGCGCACGGTCCCAGCGCCAGGGCCACGACCGGGACGGTCGAGAGGTTGCCGACGATCACGTCCCAGCCCGGCAGGGCCGGCACGTAGGTGCGGCCCATCTCGATGAGGCTGCGGATGCTGCCGCCGCCGCCGGTCCCGTCGACCATCCGCACGAGCGGCAACCGCAGCTCGTGGGCCATCTGCTCGGCGTGGACCTGCTTCTTGATGATGAACGCGTCCGACGCGCCGCCGCGCACCGTGAAGTCGTCACCGCCGACGACGACCGGGCGGTCGTCGATCCGGCCGCGGCCGATGACCACGTTCGTCGGCAGCAGGTCGACCAGCTCGCCGTTCTCATAGGTCCCCCGCCCCGTCGTGGTCCCGACCTCGCGGAACGACCCGTCATCGAGCAGGGAGTCGATCCGCTCGCGGACCGTCAGCTTGCCGATGGAGTGCTGGCGGGCGACCTTCTCGGTCCCGCCCATCCGCCGGGCGAGCTCCTCGCGACGGCGCAGCTCCTCGACCTCGGGACGCCAGCCGGCATCGCCCGCCGTCATCAGGCGTCCACCAACACGGCCAGGACCTGGCCCTCGGAGATGGCGTCGCCCGCACGCACGAGCACCCGCTCGATCTCTCCGTCGCGGGGTGCCGCGGCGGGGATCTCCATCTTCATCGACTCGATGAAGAACAGGTTCGCGCCCTGGGTCACGTGCGCGCCCGCCTCGCATGCCACGTGGGTGAGCACGCCGCCCACCTCGGCCTTGATATCGGTCATCGTCGAATCCTCTGCTCGGAGAAATCTGGTCGGGAAAATGGGACGAGCCGGTGTCCCGGGGTTTCCCGGGACACCGGCTCGGGGTGTGGAAGTGGTCAGTCGACCGACAGCACGTCGCCGGCGGAGACGAAGCGCTGCTCAGCGGTGGACCACGCCACGGGGGCGAAGCCGCTCACGCCGCCGGAGCGCTCGGCCGAGCTCTTCCAGCTGATGCCGTCGAGCAGCATCGCGGACGCGTAGTCCTGGTCGCGCGCGGCCAGCATGATGGACTCACGCGTCAGGCCGAGGTCGGAGTCGGCGGCCTGCTGGAGGGTGTTCACCAGCAGATCGGCCTGCATCCAGCCACTGACCGTGACGGCGTTGTTCGGGTCAGCGGCGCCCTTGAGGTCGGCGAGGTACGTCTTGACGCCCGCATCCGACGCCAGGTCGGGATCGGCTGGATCCTTGAGGTACTTCGCGATGACGACACCGTCGGCGGCCTTGCCGGCGGCGATGTACTCCGGAGCGTTGACGCAGTTGCTGGCCTTCACGACCAGCTCGGGCGTGAAGTTGGCCCGGGCGCGGGCCGTGTCGAACACGCCGCAGCTGCCGACGACACCCGCGTGGTAGACGACGTTCGCGCCGGACTCCTTGAGGGTGGTCGCCGCGGCGTTGGGATCGGTGTCCTCGATGGCGGCGACGGGCTTGATGCCGGCGTCCTTCGCCGAGTCCTTGAACGCATCGGACATCGCCTTGCCACTGGCGGTCGCGTTCTCGGCGATGCCGACCTTCGCGTCATCGACGTTCGACGTGATGTAGTCGACCAGGAACTTCGTCTCCAGCTGGGACGACGGCAGGAACTGCAGGGTCCAGGGGTACGCCTCCATGTCCGTGAAGCGGTTGTCGCTGGAGCTGGGGTACAGCATCGGGACGCAGGCGGCGTTCTGGTCGTCGACGAACGCCGCGATCTGACCGGCGCCGAAGGTCGTGATCAGGTCGACCTTGTCCTTCTGCAGGAACTCGGTCGCGTTGGCCTTCGCCTTGTCCGGGGCGAACGCGTCGTCCTTGTACTCGACCTTGATCTGGACGCCGTTGATGCCGCCCTCGTCGTTGGTCCGCTTGAGGCGCGCGTTGTACCCGGCGAGCGCGAGCTCGACGGGGCCGGCGACCGGGCCCGAGAGCGCGGCGCTGTAGCCCACCACGATGTCGTCCGTGATCTTCTTCGTGACCGCGTCGGGGTCTTCGCAGTCGTCGAGGTTCAGGGCGAAGCCCTTCGAGGCATCGCTGTCGCCGTCGTCACTGCTCGAACCGCACGCGACGAGCGCGAGGCTCGCCAGGGCGGCCGCCGGGATCACCGAGGCGCGGCGGAGCCAGCGCATGGAGGTGGATGCGGTCATGATGAGGACCTTTCTGTGGGGGTGGTGATGCTGTCGAGCAGGTGCTCGGGATGCGGCGAAGCCTCCGCCGCGGCCGGCGCGAGGCCGTCGGTGATGTCCGGGCGCTTGTCCCGGACGACGACGCGGCGCCGAAGCACGGTGGCGATCGTGCCGACGATGCCGGCCGGTGCCACGAAGATGACGAACAGGAGGACCACGGCGAACAGCACGGCCGAGGCCTGTCCGCCGCCGATGTCGGAGGTGTAGTAGGGGACGTACACGACGGCCAACGCACCGGCGACCGCGCCGAGCACGGTCCGCTCGCCACCGATCACCAGCCCGATCAGCAAGGTGATGCCGGCCAGCAGGGTGAAGGACCCCTCGGCGTAGAGGCTGCCCATGTAGATCGCGAACAGCGAACCCGCTGCACCGGTGACGGCGCCCGACAGACCGAAGCTGGCGGTCTTGACCAGCGCGATGTTCACCCCGGAGGCCGACGCGGCGACCTCGTTCTGGCGCACCGCGGACATCGCGAGGCCGTAGCGGCTGCGCGTGAGGCACCAGGTCAGGTACAGCGTGACCACCAGGACGATGATCGAGAGCCAGAAGAGCCAGACGTGCTTCTCGCCCAGACCCAGTCCGGTCCACTCCGGGGGCCGCAGGCCCTGGCGCGGGATGGTCATGCCGCTCGCGCCGCCGGTCAGGTCCTCGAAGTGGGCGACCATCTCCGGGAAGGCCACGGCGAAGGCCAGCGTCACCATCGCCAGGTAGAGACCGCGGATGCGCAGGGCGGGCAGGCCGACCAGCAGTCCGACGACCAGGCAGATGGCGAAGGCCACCGGGATGGTCGCCCACCCCTCCCAGTCGTTCTTCACGACGAGGATGCCGGTCGTGTAGGCGCCGATGCCGAAGAAGGCCGAGTGGCCGACCGACAGCAGGCCCACGTAGCCGGTGGCCAGGTTGAGGCCGGCGATCGCGGTCGCGTAGATCAGGACACGGGTGACCTGACCCATTTCGAAGGGTGCCAGGCCGCTGAGCCACAGCACGCCGAGGACGGTCGCCACGACACCGCCGGCCACGAGGCCTCGGTGCAGGCGCGATCCGCGCTCGAGGACAGTTGGGGAACTCACACGCGCTCCAGACGTCGGGCCCCGAACAGACCGGTGGGGCGAACCAGCAAGATGACGACGATCACGACCAGGGCGACCGTCAGGGACATGCCTCCGCCGAGGAAGGTCACGTAGCCGTTGACCAGCGCCAGGCCGATGCCCAGACCCAGGCCGCCGACGACGGCGCCCTTGATGCTGTCCAGACCGCCGAGCAGGGCCGCGGCCGTGGCGAAGATCAGGACGTTGAACATGCCGTTCAGGCCCAGCTGGCCCGGCGGGACCATCGGGATGAGCAGGGCGCCGGCCAGGGCGCCGATGGCACTGGACAGACCCCACGAGAGGGTCAGGACCCGGCCGACCTTGACGCCGCTGAGCGCCGCCGACTTCGGGTTGGTGGCGACGGCCCGCATCTGCAGGCCCACGCTCGTGAACTTGAAGAACAGCACGAGCCCGCCCACGATCGCGGCGGTGATCGCCCAGATCCCGATCGAGTCGTAGTACAGCCGCGCGCCGGCGATCGAGATGAAGTCGGACTCACCGCTGGGCAGCATGCGCGGGAACACCTTGTCGTCCGAACCCCAGATCCAGCCGTCGAGGCCGTTGAGTCCGGTGAACAGGGCCAGAGCGACGATCAGCACGGCTGTCTCGTCTCGTTTGCGCACCGGACGGATCAACCACCGCTCGGCGGCGGCGCCCATCAGGAAGCCGACGAAGATGGCGGGGATGATCGCGACCCACACGTTCAGGCCGCGCTCGGTGAGCCACCAGGTGACGTACGTGGTGAACAGGGCGAACTCGCCCTGGGCGAAGTTGATCGTCGACGAACTGCGAAAGACGATGACCAGGCACAGGGCGATCAGGACGTAGATCGACCCCGAGGTCGCACCCGCGAACACGCGGGAAAGCAGAATCTCCATGAATGCTCCTCAGTAGCCCAAGTAGGCGGCGCGGATGCTGTCGTCGGCGCTGAACGCCTCGGCCGACCCGCTGGTCGTGACCTCGCCCACCTCCAGCAGGTAGACGCGCGAAGCGATCTCCAGCGCGAGCTCGGCGTTCTGCTCCACGAGCAGCAGGGCGGTGCCCGACTCGCGGTTGATGTCGCGCAGGGTCTCGAACAGTCCCTGGACGATGACGGGCGCCAACCCGAGGCTGACCTCGTCGCACATCAGCAGCCGGGGGCGGCTCATGAGAGCGCGGGCGATGGCGAGCATCTGCTGCTCGCCGCCGGACAGCGTCCCCGAGATCTGGTCACGCCGTTCGGCCAAGCGCGGGAAGACGGTGAACCATCGGTCGATGTCCTCCTCGATCCCGGCCCGGTCGCGACGCGACACCGCGCCGACGCGCAGGTTGTCCAGCACGGACATGGCCGACAAGGTGCCCCGGCCCTGCGGCACGAGGCTCACGCCCTTGCCGAGCAGGGTGTCGGGACGTGCCGAGCTGACGTCGTTCCCGTCGATGGCGAGCCGGCCCTGGAAGGGCAGCTGGCCCGAAAGCACGCTGAGCAGGGTCGACTTGCCCGCGCCGTTGGCGCCGAGCACGACGACGACCTCACCGGGCTCGACGTGCACCGAGACGCCACGCAGCACGGTGGCTCCGCCGTATCCGGCGGTGAGGTCGGTGGCCTCCAGCAGCGCGGTCATGCGGACCTCCCCAGGTAGGCGGCGATGACTTCGGGGTGACGCTGGACGTCGGCGGGGAGACCGTCGGCGATCGTCCGGCCGAAGTCCATCGCGACGACGTGGTCGCAGACCCCCATGACCAGGCCCATGTGGTGCTCGACGAGCAGCACACTGAAGCCCAGCTCGTCGCGCAGGGAGCGGATCAGGTCGCCGAGCTCGGCGACCTCGGAGTGGGTCAGTCCGCCGGCCGGCTCGTCGAGGAGCAGCAGCGACGGGCGGCTGATGAGGGCGCGGGCCAGCTCGACGCGCTTGAGCGTGCCGAACGGCAGGCCCGACGCACGCTCGTGCGCCAGATCGGTGAGATCCAGACGCTCCAGCAGGCGCCAGGCGTCCGCCTCGACCTTCTTGGTCGTGCGGCGCGAGCCCGGCCAGCCCACGAGGGACGGCAGCAGGTGCGGCGTGACCGTGCCGTGGGCGCCCAGGACGGTGTTCTGGAGCACGGTCAGCTCCGGCCACAGGGCCAGGTTCTGGAACGTGCGCGCGACGCCCGCGCGGATGACCTGGTGACGACGCAGCCCGAGCAGGTCGACCTCGCCGTAGCGGATCGTGCCCTCGTCGGGCTGGTAGACGCGGGTGACGCAGTTGAACAGGGAGGTCTTGCCCGCCCCGTTCGGCCCGATGAGTCCGCAGATCTCACCGTCGGCGACCTCGAATCCCACCCGGTCGAGCGCAGTCACCCCGCCGAAGCGGAGTAAAACGTCCGAAACCTGAAGCATCAGGAGCCTTTCACTAGCGAAGTACGTGATGACGAGAGTACCGGCTGTGTTGTGACGGGAGTCACTTGCCCCGGGTACATGTGTCTTTATAACGGTACGAAAAGGCGCGGGTCAAGAGAAACTCTGTGTTTTGAAGTGTCTTTTCTCATTGATGTGTCAGACACCGCCCGAGACGCAAGCAAGCGGCGCACCGGAGGCCGGTGCGCCGCTTGCGTACATCCCGTGGATCAGGTGGCGTCAGTGCGCCGCAACGTGCGCTTGAGCACCTTGCCGACGGGGTTGCGCGGCAGCTCGTCGACCACCACCAGGCTCTCGGGCAGCTTGTAGCTGGCGATGTGCCGGTCCCGCAGATGAGCCAGGAGCCCTTCGAGGGTCACCGTCGCCCCGGGGTGCGGGACGACCACGGCTCGGGTCCGCTCCCCCAGCTCCGGATCCGGGACGCCGACGACCGCGACCTCCGCGACGTCCGCATGCTCGGCGATGAGGCTCTCGAGCTCAGCCGGCGAGATGTTCATCCCGCCGCGCACGATCATGTCCTTGGCCCGGTCGACGTACTGCAGGTAGCGCAGGTCGCCGTCCGCGTCCGCGACGTACATGAACAGGTCGCCACTGCGGTAGAAGCCGTCCTCGGTGAACGGGTCGGACGTCGTCGTCCCGGCCAGGTAGCCGGCGATCACCCCGGGGCCGCGGACCAGCAGCTCGCCCGGCTCGCCCTCGGCGGTGATCTCGGTGCCGCTGTGCGGGTCGACCAGCATCGTCCGGTAGCCGCGGGGCCCGCGGTTGGCCCACGTGTGGTCCGGCGAACCGAACCGCGCGAACAGGCGGGACCGCAGCTCCGGATCGGGCACGGTCTCCGGGTCGCCCACGAGGTTCAGTCCCTCGTTCGACCCGAAGCAGTTGACGATGTCGATCCCGAAACGCTCGCGGTACGCCCGGATCATCGAGGGCGGCAACGGGGCCGATCCCGAGCCGATGTGGCGCAGGCTGGCCATCCCCTCGGGCGTCATGAAGGGCAGGTCGAGAGCGCGGACCAGCAGGGCCGGCGGCACGACCGTGTACGTGACCTGCTCGGCCCGGATCTGCTCGAAGAAGACCGGTGCGTCGAACGGGTGGTGCAGGACCAACGTGGCGCCGGTCAGCAGCCACGGCACGAGCATGCCGCCGATGCCGGCCATGTTGACCATCGGGAAGGGATTGAGGATCACGTCCTGGCCGGTGAGACCCATCGCGTCGACGCTCGTCAAGCCCATCGGCTCCCAGTCGTTGGCGCAGCGCGGCACGCCCTTGGGCGTCGCCTCCGTGCCCGAGGTCCAGCAGATCGTCACCGCGTCGTTGGGATCGAGGTCGACGGCCACCGTGGCCAGCGGTGCACGGTCGACGGGGCCGGCCAGCGCGGCCGTCAGGTCGACGTGGTCCCCGACAGCGCGCGGGCCGAACGTGAAGACGGTGGCGATCGCGTCGATCGCCGCCAGGGCGTCGAGGCGCTTGTCCAGACCTGCCCCCTGGAACTCGGCGGTTCCGATGAAGGCTCGGGCATCCGCGAGCTCGCACATCTGGGTCAGCTCGTACTCGCGGTACTGCATCGGGAACGGCGTGGCGATCGCGCCGATCGTCGAGAGCGCGACGTAGGAGACGGCGAGGTCGGCGCAGTTCGGCAGCTGCAGGCCCACGACATCCCCGGGGCGGACGCCGGAGGCGACCAGCACCGCCGCGAGGTCGGTCGCGCGCCCCTGGACGCCCGCCCAGTCGAGTCGCTGCGGGGCCAGCCCCATCAGCTGCTCGAGGTTCGGGGCGTCGACCAGCGCGGTACGCTGCGGCGCCTGATCGACGTGGCGGCGGACGCGCTCCGGCCAGACCGGGACTCCCCAGACCCCCAGCGCCTCGTACTCGGCCACCCGCTCGGGCGTGTGCAGTCTCATGAACGTCCTCCCACTCGAATTGACTCAGTTACTACATTTACCGTAGTTACCTGTCAAACCCAAGCGAGGGCTTCCCGGCGCGTCCTTGACTATCTTCGGTTCAACGCTCACTGTTGCTAACGAGCCAAAACTACGATGTCGAAAGGGGTCTGCATGACTGCCGCGATCACGGACGAGAACGGCGCATCGCCGCTGGGGCGCGCCCTGATCCTGCTCGGCGACATGTGGACGCTGCGGATCGTCATGTGGGTCTTCAACGGCAAGCGCCGTTTCCAGGACCTGCGCAACGCCCTGTCCATCTCCGATCCGGTGCTGTCGCGCCGCCTCAACTCGCTCGTCGACGAGGGCATCCTCGAGGCCCGCGAGTACCAGACGAACCCGCCCCGGCGTGAGTACGTGCTCACCGAGGCGGGACTGGACCTGTGGCAGGTCCTCGTCGCCATGTGGGTGTGGGACCGACGCTGGGCGGGACACCACCACCGCGACGCCCAGACCCGGTTGCGCCACCTCGACTGCGGTCACCACGTCCGGCCGGTGTTCGGCTGTGGCGCCTGCGGGGCCATCGGCGTCGGCGCCCGCGACGTGCGCGGCACGGTGGACGACCGGCTCCTGCTCGACAGCGTCCAGCGCCGCTCGCGGCGCTCCCCCACCATGACGACCCCGATCGACGCCACCGGCGTCCTGGGCGACCGGTGGTCGACCTTCCTGCTCTCGGACGCCTTCACCGGCACGCGCCGGTTCAACGACTTCCAGGAGAACCTGGGCATCTCCCCGGTGACGCTCACGCAGCGCCTGCACCTGTTCGTCGAGGCCGGGATGATGTCGCGCGAGGACATCGCCGGCGGCAAGCGTCAGGAGTACCGGCTCACCTCGAAGGCCCTGGACTTCTTCGACGTCACCACGACGATCAACGGGTGGGCCCAGCGCTGGCTCACCCAGGACGGCCGCTCCGGGCTGAACCTCGTGCACATCCCGTGCGAGAACGAGTTCGTGCCGCAGTTCACGTGCAACGCGTGCAACGGCGTGCTGAACCGCACCAACATCCGGTTCGAGGGGCCGATCCCCGAGCTGTGAGCTGGTGCCGGCCGCGGTCGGGCTGGCACGATGCGGGACATGGTTCGATTCCCCGCTCCGCTGCAGCGCGGTGACCGCATCGGTGTCACCTCCCCGTCGGCCGGGGCGGCGGGGCCGGGCGCCGACCGCATCGACTTCAGCGTCGACTGGCTGCGCGAGGCCGGCTATGACGTCGTGGTGGGCGACATGATGGACGGGACCGCGATCACGTCGGGCCCGGCCGCGCTGCGGGCCCGTGAGCTGACCGCCATGCTCTGCGACCCGGACATCCGGTGCGTGATCCCGCCCTGGGGCGGCGAGACGGCGATCGATCTCGTGGACCTGCTCGACTGGAACGCCCTCGCCGACGCCGAGCCGACGTGGCTGGTGGGGTACTCCGACCTGTCGACTCTCCTGCTGCCGCTCACCACGCGCCTGGGCTGGGCGACGATCCATGGCGACAACCTCGCCGACACGCCCTACGACGTGCCGGACGCCCTGATGAGCTGGCGGGACCTCGCCGCTGGGCCCGGCCCGCATCGTCAGCACGACTCCGGCCTCGTCGCCGACTGGTGGCGGTTCGAGGAGGACGCGAGGGCGACGCGCTGGAAGCTGGTCGGCGACGGCCGGTGGACGGTTCACGGTGCCGACGTCGTGGACGTCACCGGCCGGCTCATCGGCGGGTGCGTCGAGACCACGGCCAACCTGGCCGGCACCCCGTACGGCGATGTGGCGGCGTTCGGTCGCGAGCATGCCGCCGACGGCCTCATCGTCTACCTCGAGGCGGCCGGCGACGACGCGGCGACCATCTGCCGGAACCTCCACGGCCTGCGCCTCGCCGGATGGTTCGAGCACGCGAAGGCGATCCTCATCGGCCGGACGAACGCACCCGACTCGGACGGGTTCACCCAACGTGACGCGGTCATCGACGCCCTCGGCCGCCTCGACCTGCCCATCGTGTTCGACCTGGAGATCGGACACGTGCCGCCGCACCTGCCGCTCGTCAACGGCGCACTGGCGACAGTGACGGTCGACGAGGACACGCGCGAGATCGTGCAACGGCTCCGCTGACGAGCAGCACCCGTCGTCGGTGACTCAGCGACCCGTGCTCAGCGACCCGTGAAGACGGCGGGACGACGCTCCAGGAACGCGGCCACGCCCTCCTTGTGGTCGTCCGACAGCTGGCACTGGGTCAGTGCCTCGATGTGATGGTGCAGGTGCTCGTCCCGGGTGCGCGACGACGACCAGTTGAGCAGCGACTTGGCGCGCGAGATCGCGAACGGTGAGCCCGTCGAGATCTTCGCCGCCAGCTCGCGGGCGGCCGCCAGCAGGTCCTCCGGCTCGACGACGTCCATGACGAAGCCGATCCGCTGCGCCTCATGGGCGTCGATGAACTCGCCCGAGAACACCAGCCGCTTGGCCTGCTGGGGCCCGACGAGGTCCGGCAGCAGCCACGTGCCGGCGCCGGTGTCGGGGATGAGGCCGCGCTGCACGAAGATCCACGAGAACCTCGCGCGGGTGGACGCGATGCGGAAGTCCGCCTGGGTCGACAGCTCGACGCCGAGGCCGGCCGCCGGACCATCGACGGCCACGATGACCGGCGTCGACGACTCCCAGAAGTACCAGTGGCGACCGTCGGTGTGGCCCTCGCGGTCCTCGGGCTTCGTGCCCGGCTCGACGTCGCGCAGCTCGGTCAGGTCGGTGCCGGCACAGAACTGTCCCGGCACGCCCGTCAGGATGATCGCCCGCACGCCGGGGTCCGCGTCGGCCTCGGCCGTGTGGTCGCGAATCGCGTCGTACATCGCGTAGTTCAGCGCGTTGCGCTTCTCCGGGCGGTCGATCGTGATGGTCGCGATGCCGTCGGCGACCTCGTAGTGGACGTGAGGGCTGGTCATGACTGCTCCTGGGTGTCGGCGGAGACGAAACGGAAGGGGACGCCGCACAGCTCGACGACCCGGCCGGCCTCGTGCGGGTCGGCCGCGAGCACGTCGACCGCGACCAGCCCGCGCGGGCCGTCGCCGGAGGCCACCAACGACAGTGACTCCGGGCCCATCTGGACGGTGTGGCCCTCGTCGACGGACGCGCCGGTCAGCGCACCCCACGTCGAGGCCACCGCGGCCGGGTCCGGGACGGCCAGGGTGGCGCCCACGATGTCGACCGCCACGTCGGTGGCGGACTGCGCGAAGATCTGCGGGGCGAAGTGCCAGCTCTCGAAGGGATCGACCTGGTCGATCTCGGCCAGCGTGCCCAGCTGCTTGGGGTGCCACTGCGAGATCATGTGGCCGTCGTACTCCTGGTGCATCAGCGGCTCGAGCCCGTGCTCAGCGGCGCGCTCGACGACCAGGGCCAGGTCGAGGACCTGCGTGGCGATCATGAAGCCGCTCGGGCCGTTCTTGGCCACCAGCCGCCCGTGCGGCGAGTCCGCCGAGATCGGGGCGACGATCTCCACGAACGTGTCGGCGAAGCTGAACACCTCGTGGACGAAGCCCAGCGCGGCCATCCCCTCCTCGTCACGGACGCTGCCGGGGAATCCGAAGGCGGCGATCGCCTCGTCCCGGGCGGCGGGAAGGTCGTCCGTGATGAGGACGACCTGTCGCAGACGCAGTGGTTCCATCAGTTGGCTCCTGTCGTGGTTGCGCTCAGCCGGTCACGCAGCTGACGCTTGAGCACCTTGCCCACCGGATTGCGCGGCAGCGCGCTGACGACCTCGAGTCGCTCCGGCCATTTGAACTTCGCGACGTCCGCGGCGCGGACGATCGAGACGACCTCGTCGAGGCCGATCGGCTCGTCCCCGGACGGGACGACGAACAGACACAGTCGCTCGCCCAGGTCCGGATCCGGCACGGCGACGGCCGCGGCCTCGGAGATCCGCGGGTCGGACGTGACGATGGCCTCGATCTCGGCGGCGGAGATCTTGTAGCCACCGCGGATGATCAGGTCCTTGGCGCGATCGACGTGGACCAGCAGGTCCTCGTTCTCGGCGCTGATCTCGAAGACGTCGCCGGTGCAGAACCAGCCGTCCTCGTCGAAGCCCTCACGGCCCCGGCCGAGGTAGCCCGAGAAGATCGCCGGGCCCTTGAGCCGCAGCTCGCCCGGGCGCCCCGGAGTGTCGATCTCGGAGCCGTCTGCCAGGTCGACCAGGCGTGCGGACATCGCCGCGGCCACGTCGGTGCGGTAGGCCAGTCCCTCGCGGCCGTAGCGCGGGAACAGGCGTCCGCGCTGGGCCGGGTCGGGCACCGTCTCGGGCTCGGCGAAGAGCATCCCGCCCTCGTTCGAGCCGAACAGGTTGAGCACCTCGACCCCGCGTCCGTTCTCCCAGGCGTCGATCATCCAGCCGGCCAACGGGGCCGATCCGGACGAGACCACCCGCAGGGACGACAGGTCACGATCGGGGCCGGCGCCCGAGACGACGGCGTTGAGCACGGGCGGCGGAGCGCACGTGTACGTGACGCGGTGGAGCTCGATCTGCTCGCAGAACAGGTCGAGGTCGAAGGGGTGGTGCTGCACGAGGGTGCACCCGGTGAGCAGCCACGGCACGAACATCCCGGCGAGCCCGCCGCCGTTGACCATGGGGAACGGGTTCAGCAGCACGTCGTCGGCGACCAGCCGCGGCGACTGCACGCACGCGGTCCCCAGGACCTCCCAGTCGCCGTACGCACGGGGCACGCCCTTGGGGAAGCCCTCGGTGCCGGACGTCCAGACGATGGTCACGGCGTCGCCCGAGCCCAACTCCAGGCCGGCCGCGTAGGCGTCGGCCTCGGCGCGCACGTCGTCGTCGGCCCGGGTCAGCGACGCGAGACGCGCGTCCTGCTCCGGCTGCCCGTAGGCGGCGACGGCACGCAGCCCGGGGACGTCGGCGCGGAATTCCGCCGCGTCGGCCGCCAGGTCGCGGCCGAGCGCCGAGGTCGTCGAGACGAAGACCTCGACCCCGGCCAGCTCGCACATGCGGACCAGCTCGTGGCTGCGGTACTGGATCGGGAAGGGGCACGTGATCGCTCCGAGCCGCGCCACCGCGAGGAGCGTCAGCGGCAGCTCGACGACGTTGGGCAGCTGGACCCCGACCACGTCCCCACGGCGCACACCCAGTCCGTACAGCGCGGCGGCGATCCGGCGGACCTCGGCATCGAGCTGCGTCCAGGTGAGGGTCCGGGGCTCCCCCGACATGACGGCTGCTCGGTTGATCGGGTCAGCCACGGCCACGGCGTCGGGAGTGGCCGTCACGGCCCGCGCCACCAGGGCGGACCAGGTCCGACCGGTCCACCACCCCTGCGCCTCGAACTCCCGGCGCTGGTGCTCATCGAACAGTTCCATGGCCGGAATTCTAGTTGAGATTCGGTAAAACTACTAGATAGGAAGTGACCTTTTTCGACCTATGACTGGACTTACCGCCCCATATTCCATGTAAGGTCAGATAAGAACAGCCACACGAATCGAGGAGGGGCGATGAGTGAAGAGCAGGACGTGATCGTGCTGACGCGCGACCGACCCGGGACCGGCACCATCACCTTGAACCGGCCGCACCGGCGCAATGCCTGGACCGTGCCCCTCCAGCGGGCCTACTTCGGCGCACTCGAGGAGCTCACGGCCGATCCGGACGTGCGAGCCATCGTGGTCACGGGAGCCGGCGGCACCTTCTGCCCCGGCGCCGACACCCAGGCCCTGCAGGTCTACAGCGACACCGCGACCACCAACCCCGAGATGGCCACCATCGAACAGCCGGAGTGGTTCACGCTCACGGTGCCCAAACCGGTCATCGCCGCGATCTCGGGCATGTGCGCCGGCGTGGGTCTCGCGCAGGCACTGATGTGCGACCTGCGAATCACGGCACCGGACACCCGCTTCACCACCGCCTTCGCGCGCCGCGCACTGCCGCCCATGCACGGCATGGGGCCCCTGCTGGCCCGCGCGGCCGGCGAGTCCGTCGCGGCCGACCTGCTGCTGACCGCGCGGACCTTCGACGGCGTCGAGGCGCACCGGCTCGGTGTCGTCAATGAGATCAGCGACGCCCCCCTCGAGCGCGCCCTGGACCTCGCTGCGGAGCTCGCGGCCACGTGCGCGCCGTCATCGTTGGCCACCATCAAGGCACATCTCGTGGCGCCGTGGCTCGATCGGGTCCGCGACGCCACCGAGTCGGTGGACGCGACCCTCGACGACGTCCTGGGCTCGGCCGACTTCCGCGAGGGCCTCGCCAGCCTCCTCGAACGCCGTCCCCCACGATTCCCCCCACTGTCCCGGGACCAGATCCCCCACCCGCAAGAGAAGTGACCTCGATGACCGACACCCTGCTCGACCGCCTCCGGCTGCCCGTCGTGGCGGCGCCCATGTTCCTGATCTCCGGCCCCGACCTCGTCGTCGCGGCCTGCGAGGCCGGCGTCGTGGGCTCCTTCCCCAGCCCGAACTGCCGGACCGCCGAGGAGCTCGACACCTGGATGGGCACGATCCGCGACCGCCTCGCCGGCTCGCCCGACGCCGCTCCCTGGGCGCTGAACCTCGTGACCCACCGCAGCAATGCACGCCTGCCCGAGGACCTCGCCCTCGTGGCCGAGCACCAGCCCGACATCGTGATCACGGCGCTGGGCTCCCCGCTGCCGGTCATGGAGGTCGTGAAGTCCTACGGCGGCACCGTCATCGCCGACGTCGTGAACCTCAAGCTCGCGCGCAAGGCGATCGACGCGGGCGTCGACGGGCTGGCCTGCGTCTCGGCCGGCGCCGGCGGCCACACCGGCCACCTGTCGCCCTTCGCGTTCATCTCCGCCGTGCGCGAGATGTTCGACGGCATCGTCACCGTCGGCGGCGGCGTGACCGACGGAGCCGGCATCGCCGGTGCGATCGCCGCGGGCGCCGACCTGGTCTACATGGGCACGCGGTTCCTCGTCACCGAGGAGAGCATGGCCCAGGACGAGTACAAGCAGATGGTCGTCGACCACGGCCCGGACGACCTGATCGTCAGCTCGGGCGTCACCGGCACCCCCGCGTCGTGGCTGCGACCGAGCCTCATCGCGAACGGTTACGACCCGGACGCCATGGTCGGTCCGGCCGAGCGCGACTACGACTCGACCGCCGGCGCGGGAGCACGCTGGAAGGACCTGTGGGCCGCCGGCCAGGGCCTGCAGACCATCCGCGCCGTCGAGCCCGTCGCCACCGTCGTCGACCGCCTGGAGACCGAGTACCGCGCGGCCGGCGAGCGCTTCGCCGCGCGAACGCTGCAGCCGCGCTGACTCCCTCCCCCCGTCCCGAGATTTGCTCCTGAATCCACCTTTCAACCCGGACGAAAGGTCGGAAGGGGAGCAGATCTCGGGCTGCGGGGAGGTCCGGGGCCGGCCCCGGGGAAAGACGAAGCCCGCCATCCTCTCGCAGGAATGGCGGGCTTCGCTCTTCAATCGTCTCAGAGGCCGACGGCGGTCGCCGCGGAGTCCTCCGTCTGCCAGCGGCGCAGCTCCTCGCCGGCACACCACGTCGAGTGCGTCCCGCTGGAGATGCGCTCGGGCAGCTTGAGCTTGCAGACGGGCCCGTCCGAGAGCCGCGCGGCGTCGAACACCACGGCGTAGGACGCATCGGCGTTCATGTCCGAGATCAACGTGACCAGGTAGCCGTCGTCCTCGGACGTCGAGCCCACGCGCGGCGCCATCGCGGTCTCACTGCCGTAGACGCCGTCACCGAAGGAGAACGTCTCCTCCGCGCCGGTCCACGAGTCGTGCTTGACCAGACCGTTGAACAGGAACCAGCCCGGCTTGTTCGTGGCCGAGTAGGAGTAGCGGTGCTTCACGCCACCGTACGAGCCGTTGATCATGCCGAACTCGGACACCGTGTCGGTGAGGCGCTCCTCCTTCGTCAGGCCGGTCTTGAGGTTGAAGCGCCACCGGTGCAGGCGGGTCTCCATCCGGTCCTGCGCCAGGAAGCGGAACGCCCGCTCCCACTTCGTGCCGGTGCCGTTGTCGGACGGCTCGGGGTCGGTCTGGAAGTAGCCCTCCAGCACGACCTCGTCACCCTCCTCGTAGGCGTTGGTGAAGTGCAGGACGTAGGTCGACTCGGCCTCGAACCACATGATGTCCTTGGTCTGACCACGGCGCGGGATGACCGCGAACCGGGCCGGCATGTCGCGGTGCCAGCGGGCCACGTGGGCGTTCTGCTTGAGCGCCTCCGGGTCCCAGAACAGCGGCATGTCGTTGAGGATCGCGTAGTTCTCCGTGAACGCCATGTCGTGCGGCAGACGCGGGCCCGGCAGCGGGATGTCGACGTAGTGGACGAGGTCGTTCTTGTCGTCGACGACGCCGTACTTCATGTACGGCGCCTCCTTGCTGTAGTTGAAGAACATCATCTCGCCGGTCCGGTCGTCGACCTTCGGGTGCGCCGAGACGCCCCAGTCGAACGGGAAGTGTCCGTTCCAGCTCTCCTTGCCCAGCGTCTGGGCCGAGAACGGGTCGATCCGGTACATGTCGCCGCACTGGTAGAACGTGCTCAGCGCCACGCCCCGGTGCACGACCACGTCGGTGCTGGACGCATCCTTCATCTGCCGACGGGCGCCCCAGCCGTCCTCACGCAACGCGATCTGGGGTCGCTCGGCCAGGCCGGCCCACAGCGACTGCCCGGCCTCCTGCTCGGCGAGGTAGCCGTCGGTGCGGATCATCCGGTTGCGGTAGAACGCCTTGCCGTCGCGGAAGCCGACGACGTGGATCATGCCGTCACCGTCGAACGGGTGGTAGTTCTTCAGCGACGGGTGCATCGGGTTCTCGGTGTTGCGCAGGTAGACGCCGTCGAGGTCGGCGGGGATCTGACCCTCGACGACTTCCAGGTCGTCGGCGACCCACTCGTTGGTCTGCGGGCGCCAGGGGCCGGTGCGGTAGGGGTGGTCGTCGTCCTCGGGCAGCGTCGACAGCAGCTTGCCCACCAGTTCCAGATCCATGAAGGTTCCTCTCGTACGTATGAAGTCAGAAGGTCAGTTGGCCGTCACGACGAAGCTGACGGTGGTGGCGGTGCTGCCGCCGAAGTTGAGCGTGCCCACGGTGTCGGCGCCGTCGACCTGGTAGCCGCCGGCGGTGCCGGTGACCTGCTTGGTCGCGTCCAGCACCATCCGGATGCCGGAGGCGCCGACGGGGTGTCCGCCGCCGATCAGGCCGCCGCTGGGGTTGATGGGCAGGCGACCGCCGATCTCGATGTCGCCGTTCTCGATCGCCTTCCACGACTCGCCGGGCTCGGTGAGGCCGATGTGGTCGATCGCGATGTACTCGCTGGGCGTGAAGCAGTCGTGCGTCTCGAGCGCGTCGAGGTCGTCGAGCCCGATCTGCGCACGGTCGAACGCGTCGAGGACGGCGCGGCGCAGGTGCGGCATGACGTAGGGCTGGTCCGCCGAGTGGTCCAGCTTCTGCTGCAGGCCCAGGCCGACGGTCTGGTGGCCCCAGCCCGCGATGCGCGCCATGGGGCGCAGGTCGGGGTGGCGGACCAGGAACTCGTCGGACACCAGCACGATGCCGGAGCCGCCGTCGGTGATCTGACTGCAGTCGAAGCGGCGGACGCGGCCGTCGACCGGCGGGTTGAGGGCGGGGTCGCCGGCCGGACCGAGGTCGGGCACGTCCCAGCCGCGGGTCTGCGCGTTGGGGTTGAGCTTCGCGTTGGCGAAGTTGATCTCGGCGATCCGGCTCAGGTGCGCCTGGTCGATGCCGTAGCGGCGGTCGTACTCCTCGGCGACCTGGCTGAACATGTAGGGCCACATGAACGTGGCGTCCTCACCCTCGTGCCCGGCCCAGGCCGCGGCACCGAGGTGGTGGGCCGCCTGGTCGCCGCTGACGGTCTTCTCCAGCTCGATGCCGACGACGAGCGCGGTGTCGTAGTTGCCGGCGCGCAGGTCGGCCATCGCCGCCAGGACCGCGATGCTGCCCGAGGCGCAGGCGGCCTCGTGGCGGGAGGAGGGGGTGCCCCACAGGCCGGGGTTGACGGTCGCGGGCAACGCGCCGAGCTGGCCCTGGCCGGCGAAGAGCTGGCCGAAGGCATTGCCGACGTGGACGACGCCGATCTCCTCGGCGTCGAGCCCGGAGGCGGCCAGCGTGCCGTCGACGACCTCGGTCGCGAGATCGGCGAAGTCCTTGCCCTCGCGATGGAAGTTGCGAGCGAAATCGGTCTGGTACCCACCGAGCACCCAGACGTTCGGCGACTTGGTCATGATCCACCTCTCTGACGCGCACTCACGCGTCGTTCATCACACTACACTTATCAGAGTTGCTACGGAAGGGTTGAGAAAACAGCTCTTTCAGCGGGCTTCAGCGCGGCCGGAACGTCGCGTAGTCGGCCCGCGCCGGCGTCGCGACGGGCCGGATCATCAGACCCGGCTCAGCGGCGACCACGTGCGGCACGGCGTTGATGACCTGCCCCGCCACGGCGTACTGCTCGGCGCCCATGCGGCTGCGGTCGGCGGGGTGCTTCTCGAGCTCCATCGCGATCTTCACGCCGGGGTGCCCCGTGATGTTGACCCGCCACAGCGGCGGCTCGGGCTCGGGCAGGTGCGCGGTCTCGACGAACCAGTGGATCGACATCGTCAGCCGGGGGGTGCCGTCGACCATCGCGTGCCAGCGCCAGTTCGTGTGCCCGACGGTCCCCTGCGGGATCACGCCGGCGGCGACCGTGAGGTCGGACCCGGCCGGATGGCACACGTGGTCGCTGATGACCTCGTCGATCGTCAGGCCGAGGTGGTGCGCCATCGCTCCGAGGACCTCCTCGTACATGCCGTTCAGCGCGCCGACCGGGTCCCAGGAGGGATCGTTCGGGTCGTGCTCGTCCAGCGCCGCACCGAAGCCGAGGGCGCCGAACAGGTACTCGGGGTCCTGCACCAGGCGGGCGTCGGCCATCTCGACGACCTCGATGTGGTCGACCGAGGCGCACACGCCCGTGGCGAGGACGGCGACCTGCTCACCGATGAACCCAGGATTGAGCCCGACCCCCATGAGGGTGACGCCGCCACGCTCGGCCGCGGCCCGGAGCCGGTCCAGCCGCGGGCCCGGGTGGACGAACGGATCGGTGTAGCCGTTGATGCTGAGCACGTTCTTGCCCGACTCGAGCAGGGCGACGATCTCGTCGTCGTGGGCGCCGTACGGGCCGATGCGGCCGGCATGGACGACCACGTCGGCGTCGAGGGCGAGGATCTCGTCGATGTCCGAGGTCGCCAGCACGCCGGTCGCGTCCCGGCGGGCGAGGTCGCCGACGTCACGGCCGGCCTTGGCGGCGCCGTAGACGTACGTCCCGACCACCTCGACACCCGGGTGGTCCAGCATCGTCCGCAGGATCGCCGTCCCCATGGCACCGGTCGCCCACTGGACGACGCGGTAGGTCATGACGCCAGTCCTTCGACGACGACGGCCATCGAGACGCCGAGGGCCGCGGGGATGACGAGCAGGGCGTATCCCCCGCCGCGACGCTCCAGCAGGTCCAGGGCGTTCGCCAGCAGGATGCCGCCGCTGGCGGCCAGCGGGTGGCCCACGGAGACGGCGCCACCTTGGATGTTGACGCGCTCGGGGTCGAGGCGCAGCTCACGGGTCAGCAGCAGCGGCGTGACCGAGAAGGACTCGTTGAACTCCGCGACGGCGACGTCGGAGATGTCGATGCCGGCCCGCTCCAGCGCCAGCCGGGCCGCGGCGACGGTGCCGTCCAGACCGGGCGAGCGGACGGCGGTGTGCGCCCAGCCCGCGATGCGGCCGCGCGGGGCGCGACCGAGGACGTGCTCGGCGGCGGCGGAGCCGATGACGGACGCCGAGGCACCGTCGCACAGCTGCGGGGCGGTGCCGACGGTGTGCAGTCCCTGCGCCGGTCGCTCGAAGCCGGGGAACCGCTCCTCGACGCGCGACCAGAGCGGGTCGTCGCCGAACAGCGGGGCGAGGCCCGCGAGGGACTCGGGGGTCGTGTCGGCGCGGGCGCCCTCGTCCTGCGCCAGGACGGTCTCGCCGCCCTGGGTCACGGGCACGACGGAGTCCCACGTGGCGGCGGCGGAGCGCCGGTGCGAGCGGACGGCCCAGGCGTCCAGCTCCTCGCGGGAGAAGCCGTGCTTGGCGGCGGTCAGGTCCGCGGACACTCCGATCGTCACGAAGCCGGTCGTCCCACCGATGCCGGGATCGAAGGCGAACGCCGGCTTGTCGCTCATCATCGGCACACGCGACATCGACTCGGCGCCACCGGCCACCACCACGTCGAGCATCCCGGACCGCACCTGGGCCGAGGCCGTGGCGATCGCGTCCAGGCCCGAGCAGCACATCCGCGACACGACGCCGGCGGGGATCGCGTCCGGCCACCCGGCGGCCATGACTGCGACGCGACCCAGGTCGGCGGCCTGTTCGCCGTGGGCCGTGCTGACGCCGATGACGACGTCCTCGACGGCGTCGAGCGGCAGGTCGCGTCGCTCGAGCTCGCGCAGCAGCTGGGCGAGCAGCTCGTGGGCGGGCACGCCGGCGAGCGTTCCGCCGTCGCGCCGCACGCGACCGCGCGGCGTCCTCACCGCCTCGTAGACGAAGGCCTCGGTCATCGATCCCACCTGTCCTGAACGCGCCGCACCGTGCGGGCACGACGGCAGGTTACTGCATTAAACAGAGTGACTACAAGAATCATCTCGCGCCCCGGGACGTCGAGGCGCCTAGGATGCCCGAGTGAGCATTCGCGGCTACTCCTCCGACGAGCCCGCCGGACCGAGCACACCCAACGCACTCTCCCGTGGCTTCGGCGTCCTCGGGGACGAGTGGACCCTGTTCCTGCTGCGGTTCGCCCTGTTGGGCTGCCGCCGCTACACCGAGTTCTCGACCCGGATGCCCATCTCGCACGCCGTCCTCAGCGGCCGCCTGGACACCCTCGTCCGCTCGGGCCTGATGGCCCGGCACGAGTACCAGCAGCGCCCGCCGCGCGCCGAGTACGTCCTGACCGACTCCGGCCGCGCCACGTGGCCGATCCTGACCGCGATCTGGGGCTGGGAGCGCACCTGGGTGCACGAGCACTCCTACGAGACCCCGCCGATGCGCCACATCACCTGCGGACAGGAGACGACCCCCGTCCTGACCTGCCGCGAGTGCCACCGGCCCGTCGCCGTCCAGGACCTCGACACGGCATGGGGACCCACCGGCGGGTGGCGCAGCTCGGTGCCCGAGGTCGCCACGCGACGCCGCTCCTCCACCCGCGGAGCCGCCGTCGGGCACACGTTCTATCCCGACACCATGGCCATCTTCGGCAACCGCTGGTCCTGGGCCCTGATGGGCGCAGCCCTGCTGGGCGTGCGGCGCTTCAGCGAGTTCGAGGCCGCGCTCGGCCTGCCGCCGTCGCTGCTCTCGGGCCGACTCAGCACGCTGCGCGAGCACGGCATCATCGAGCAGGTCACCGGCGAGTCGGCCGCCGAGCGGTCCGAGTACCGGCTGACGGCCAAGGGCCTGGCGTTCTTCCCCGTCATCGCCATGACGATCGGCTGGTCCGAGCGGTGGTTCGGCAGCGACGAGGGACCTGCGCTGATCCAGACGCACCGCGCGTGCGGAGCCCGTTTCGCCGGCGAGTTGACCTGCGACCAGTGCGGCGAGCCCTTGCGCGGCACGAGCATCGACCTGAGCGCGCTCGATTCGACCAGCTGAGGACACTCAGCGGGTCAGGGTGAACCCATCCAGGGTCGAGCCGACCTTCGCCGAGGGCTTGGCGCCCTTGCCCCGGTGGCCGACGACCGCGCGCACCGAGAGCTTCGACGGCGTCACCGTCACCACCTGGTAGGTCGACGTCCGGTACGCCGCCTTCACCCGGGTCGCACCGCCGCGCTTCCAGTCCTTCGCGGAGGAGCCGTAGTACTTCGGGCCGCTGACGGAGGTCAGGTAGGTGACGCCCGCCTTGCGGCCACGGGCGTAGGAGTGGTCGTGACCCGACAGGACGAGGTCCGCGTCGTACCGCTCCATCGCCGGCAGGAACCAGCGGCGCATCTCGGAGTTCTTGCGGTCGCCGACCGAGGCGAAGGGACCGGAGTGCATGAGGACGATCGACCACGCCCGCGGGTTCGTCCGCAACGCGTCCGCCAGGAAGGCCGACTGGCGCTTGAGGTCCTTGCCGAAGCTGTCCAGGACGATGATCCGGGCGGGCCCCCGGTCGACGAAGAACCACGTCCGCCGCTGCTCGGGGTAACCGTTCGAGGGGAACTGGAAGTAGGAGCGGAAACCACGCCCCTCGCCCGAGCGGCAGGAGGACTTGAGCTTGCACTGCTCGTGGTTGCCGATCGACGAGATCCAGTTGCTCCGCTGCCCCGACGGCGTCAGCGCACGGGCCAGCTCACTCCACTCTCGGCCCACCCACGGCTTGTTCACCACGTCGCCGGCCTGCAACAGCAGCCCGGCCTCGGGGTAGCGCTGGGTGGCTCGGTCGATGATCCGCTCCGGGACGCCGTCGTTGTCGATCTGGGTGTCACCGAATTGCAGGAGCCGGAACGACTGGTTCGCGCCTCCGGCCGTCGCGAAGGTGCGCCACGCCGACGTGAAGCCCCTACCCACGATCCGGTAGCGGTACCGCGTCGACGGCGCGAGCCCGCTCAGCCGCACGTAGTACCGGTACTGACGGCTGCCGGCCGTGCGGGTGGTCGTGCCGAGCTTGCGTCGCGCGGGCACGGACAGCGTCGTGCCGTCGGGGGCGACGGCCACGACCCGCTGGCCCGAGGTCACCGACCGACGGCTCCACGACACGTACTGCGACCTCGCCGGGTCGGAGGTCGGCGTCAGCAGGATGCGGCTCACGCCGGAGCTCGCGGCGCCGGCTGGAGCCGGCGGCGACAGCACGGAGATCGCCAGTACCGCCGCGACCAGCCCGATCATGGTGCGCATGCCTCCACGCTAAGCCGAATACGGCGCGGCGTCACCGGGGAAAGCGGCCCAGTACCGTGGAGTCGTGCGCATGCGGATCGATCTGGCCTATGACGGAACCGAGTTCAGGGGCTGGGCGACCCAGCCGGGACTGCGAACGGTCCAGGGCGAGATCGAGTCCGCCCTCGCCACCGTGCTGCGCCTGCCCGAGCCTCCGCGCCTGACCTGCGCGGGCCGGACCGACGCGGGCGTCCACGCCCGCGGCCAGGTCGCCCACGTCGACGTCGACAGCCACCCGGGCGTGCTGGAGCGGCGTCTGCGCCGCATCGTTCCCGGCGACATCCGGATCGTGCGCGTGACCGAGGCGCCGGAGCACTTCGACGCCCGCTTCGCGGCGATCGAGCGACGCTACGTCTACCGGATGACCGACCACCCGGCCGGCCCCGACCCGCTGCAGCGCCGCATGGTCGCCGCGATGCCGAAGCCGCTGGACGTCGAGCTCATGAACGAGGCGGCCCAGCACCTGCTCGGCGAGCACGACTTCGCCTCGTTCTGCAAGCAGCGCGAGGGCGCCACGACGATCCGCAACCTGCTGACCCTGCGCACGATGCGCGGCGGCGAGACGATCGCCACCACGGTGCGCGCCGACGCGTTCTGCCACTCGATGGTCCGCTCGCTGATGGGCTGCCTCGTGGCCGTCGGCGAGCGCCGCTTCCCGCCGGAGTTCGCCGCCGAGATCCTGGCTGGCGAGGTCCGCGACCCCCGGGTCAAGGTCATGCCCGCGCACGGCCTGGTGCTTGAGGAGGTCGTCTATCCCGCCGACGACCAGCTGGCCGCGCGGGTCGAGCAGGCGCGGCGACGCCGGGACGAGTGATGGCCCGCCTGCTCAGCGCGGGGATCCTCCTGCACCGGGTGCGCGACGGCCGCCGCCAGGTGCTGCTGGGGCATCTGGGTGGACCCTTCTGGGCCCGGCGCCACGAGCGGGCCTGGTCCATCCCCAAGGGTGTGCTCGAGGCCGGCGAGGACGCCCGCGACGCCGCCGCTCGTGAGTTCCTCGAGGAGCTCGGCGTGCCCGTTCCCGACGGTCCGTGGGTCGATCTGGGCACCGTGCGCCAGTCGAAGAAGGACGTCCGGGTGTGGGCCGTCGAGGCCGATCTCGACCCCGCGTCCGTCGCGCCCGGCACGTTCGACCTCGAGTGGCCGCCCGGCTCGGGCACGACCCAGGCCTTCCCCGAGCTCGACCGGGTCGAGTGGTTCGGCCTCGACGAGGCCGCCGAGGTCATCGTCGCGGCGCAAACGACGTTCCTCGAACGTCTGCCGGCCGTGCCAGACTGACCTCATGGATGCGGCGACGACGTGGACCGACATCGAGGCCTTCCTGCTGGGGTTCCCCGACACCGAGGCCAGTACGTCGTGGGGCATGCCCGGGGTCAAGACCGGCGGGCGACTCGTGGCCTGGTGGCGCGACCGTGACGACTCCCCCGGCTGCGTCGCGGTCAAGGTCGACCGCGACGAGGCCGAGGCCCTGATCCAGGACGCCGCCACGCCGTTCCACACCAACGACCACCTGCGCGACCGCTCGCCCAACGTCGTCCTGTTCCGCCCGGGCGAGATCGATCCGGTCGAGCTGCGCGAGCTGCTGACCGACGCCTGGCGCGTCACGGCCACGCCGTCCGTGCTGGCTGCCTGGACCGCCGAGAACGAGCCCGACGCGTGAGCCACTACTTCGACGCCACGCCCCTCACCGACGACGAGCGCCGCACCGTCACGGTCGAGGTCTGGGGCAACCGCCGCGAGTACGTGACCTCCACCGGGGTGTTCTCCGGTGGCTCGCTGGACAAGGCCACCGCGATCCTGCTCTCCGAGAGCACCCCGCCCCCGGTCGGCTCGGTCGTGCTCGACCTCGGCTGCGGCTGGGGTCCGATCGCCTGCTCGCTGGCCGAGGCCGGCAGCACCGTGTGGGCCGTCGACGTCAACGAGCGCGCGCTCGAGCTCACGGCGCAGAACGCGGCCGGGCTCGACGTGCACCCGGCGCTGCCCGACCAGGTTCCGTCCGACCTGCGGTTCGACGCGATCTGGTCCAATCCTCCGATCCGCATCGGCAAGGACGCCCTGCACGAGCTGCTGCTGACCTGGTTGCCTCGGCTCAAGACCGGGGGCGAGGCGCGTCTGGTCGTGGGCAAGAACCTCGGCGCCGACACCCTGCAACGCTGGCTCGTCGACCAGGGCTACCCCACCGAGCGGGTCGCCAGCAGCAAGGGCTTCCGAGTGCTGTCGGCCCGTCGTCCCTGACCGCGACGGCCGTTGTCCCGGGCGGCGGTGAGCGGTAGCGTGAGCCACCGCTGTCCAACCTGAATTCAGATTCAGAGGTGCTCGTGATGCAGGTCCTGATCGCCAACCGCGGCGAGATCGCCGTCCGGATCGAGCGTGCGGTGGAGGCGCTGGGCTGGACGCCGCAGCGGGTCCACACGTCCGACGAGGCCGCCGGCAGCGACAGCTGGCTGCTCCCCCAGTCCGGCGTCGCGGGCTACCTCGACGTCGAGGGCATCGTGGCGGCCGCCGTCCTGAGCGGATCGGACCTCGTGCACCCGGGTTACGGCTTCCTCAGCGAGAGCGCCGAGCTGGCCGCTGCGTGCGAGAAGTCCGGCGTCGGCTTCGTCGGGCCCGAGCCGCGCATCCTGGAGCTGTTCGGCGACAAGGGCCTGGCGCGCGAGCATGCCGTCACCCACGGCGTTCCTGTGCTCGACGCGACCGGCCGCGACGCCTCGCTCGCCGAGGTCGCCGCCCTGCTCGAGCGCCACCCCTCCGGCATCATGATCAAGGCCGTCTCCGGTGGCGGCGGGCGCGGCATGCGTCCGGTGACCGACCCCGCGGATCTCGCCGACGCGTACGAGCGGTGCCGCTCCGAGGCCGAGCGGGCCTTCGGCAACCCTGCGGTCTACGCCGAGCGGCTCCTCGCCAGCGCCAAGCACATCGAGGTCCAGGTGCTCGGCGACGGCTCGGGCGTCGTCACGCTCGGCGAGCGCGAGTGCTCGGTCCAGCGGCGAAACCAGAAGGTGATCGAGGTGGCCCCCAGTCCGTCGCTGACCGATGCCCACCGGCACCAGCTGACCACGTGGGCCAAGGACCTCGTCGCTCCCCTGGGCTACCGCGGCCTGGCCACGGTCGAGTTCCTCGTCAACGCCGACCTGCTGCGCCGCGGCGGCCCACTCGACGCCGTGTTCATCGAGGTCAACCCCCGGCTCCAGGTCGAGCACACCGTCACCGAGGAGGTCACCGGGACCGACCTCGTGCGTGCCCAGCTGCTGGTCGCGGCCGGCCACGGGCTCGACGAGGCGGGTGTGCCGACCGACGTGCAACCCCGTCCGGGCGTCGTCGCGATCCAGTCGCGCGTCAACGCCGAGGAGGTCGTCGGCGGCACGGTCGTCTCCACCACCGGCACCGTCACCGGCTTCTCGGCCCCCGACGGTGTCCGGGTCGACACCGGCATCTCGGTCGGGACCGTCGTCGACGGCACCTTCGACTCGCTTCTCGCGAAGGTCGTGACCGTCACCGAGGGCGACCACACGGCGGCCTGCGCCGACGCCGACGCGGCGGTCGCCGCCCTGCGGATCGAGGGCGTGCGGACCAACGTCCCGCTGCTGCGCGAGCTGTTCGCGCACGACGCCGTCCGCAGTGGCGAGGTCACCACGGCGTGGCTCGACCGCCTCCTGGCCGAGCGGGCGGACGCCGAGCGCACCACCGAGGAGTCCGACACCGTGTCCTCGGTCATGAGCGGCACCGTGCTGGCCGTGTCGGTCGAGCCCGGTGACACCGTCGGACCGAAGACGCCGCTCGCGACCCTCGAGTCGATGAAGATGGAGCACCCGATCACCGCCGGGTTCGCCGGCACCGTCACCGAGGTGCTGGTCGCGGTCGGTGAGCAAGTGGCGGCCGGCCAGCCGATCGCCGTGGTCACACCCGACGACACCGTCGACCACCAGCACGCCGAGGACGCGGAGGTCGACCTCGACCACGTCCGTCCCGACCTGGCCGAACTGCGTGAGCGGATCGCCCGCACCCGCGACGCCGCCC
The DNA here is from genome assembly GCF_024433585.1 of Aeromicrobium sp. 636. Taxonomy (NCBI): domain Bacteria; kingdom Bacillati; phylum Actinomycetota; class Actinomycetes; order Propionibacteriales; family Nocardioidaceae; genus Aeromicrobium; species Aeromicrobium sp. 636. The sequence goes on along the minus strand of NZ_WNJU01000004.1, from coordinate 283,642 downwards.
GGACCACCGCCGTCGCGAAACGGCACGCCCGCGGTCACCTCACGGCGCGCGAGTGGATCGACCTGCTCGTGGACGAGGGCACCTTCACCGAGTACGGCTCGCTGACGGTCGCCGCCCAGCGGCAGCGCCGCAGCCTCGACGACCTCATGGACAACACTCCCGCCGACGGCATCATCACCGGCCTCGGCACGATCAACGGCACCGACGACGCCGCGAACCGCTGCGCCGTGCTCGCCTACGACTACACCGTCCTCGCCGGCACGCAGGGCTACTTCAACCACAAGAAGACCGACCGCCTGCTGGAACTGGCGCGCGACCGGAAACTGCCGGTCGTCCTCTTCGCCGAGGGCGGCGGAGGTCGCCCCGGCGACACCGACACGGCCGACCTGATGGCTGCCGGACTCAACGTGCGGACGTTCTCGACGATGGGTTCGCTCAGCGGCGTGGTCCCGACCATCGGCATCCTGACCGGACGCTGCTTCGCCGGCAACGCGGCTCTCCTGGGCTGTTGTGACGTCATCATCGCGACCGAGGACGCCAACCTCGGCATGGCCGGTCCCGCGATGATCGAGGGCGGCGGACTGGGCGTCTTCACCCCCGAGCAGATCGGCCCGATGTCGGTCCAGGCCCCGAACGGCGTGGTCGACATCGTCGTCGCCGACGACGCCGAGGCGATCGGGGTCGCGCAGCGCTACCTGTCCTACTTCCAGGGCGGCCGCCGGACGTGGACCGCCGCCGACCAGCGCCGGCTGCGCCACGCCATCGGCGAGAACCGCAAGCAGGTCTACGACATCCGCCGGGTGATCGAGGACCTCGTCGACACCGACAGCGTGCTCGAGCTGCGCCGCGAGTTCGGCGTGGGCGCCATCACCGCCCTCGTGCGGATCGAGGGGCGTCCGTACGGGCTCGTCGCGAACAACCCCGCGCACCTCGGCGGAGCGATCGACGCGGACGCCGCCGACAAGATGGCCCGCTTCCTGCAGCTGTGCGACGCTCACGGACTCCCGGTCGTGTCACTGTGTGACACCCCGGGCTTCATGGTCGGGCCGGACGCCGAGCAGACCGCCACGGTCCGCCACTTCAGCCGGCTCTTCGTCATCTCGTCGCACCTCACGGTGCCGCTCACGACGATCGTCCTGCGCAAGGCGTACGGCCTGGGCGCCCAGGCGATGGCCGCCGGCGGCTTCGCCCAGACGACGGCGACCCTCTCCTGGCCGACCGGCGAGATCGGCGGTATGGGGCTCGAGGGCGCGGTCCGGCTCGGCTTCTCCAAGGAGCTGGCCGCGATCGAGGACGAGCACGCCCGCGCCGAGCGCTACGAGGAGCTCGTCGCCCAGCACTACGAGGCCGGCAAGGCGATCAACGGTGCGATGAAGCTCGAGCTCGACGAGGTCATCGACCCCGCCGACACCCGCCGCTGGATCGTGGCGACCCTCGGCGACTGGCAGGGCGAGGGGTCGCACCGCTACATCGACACCTGGTGACCGCCTGAGCGGCTACGCGAGCCGCTCGATCGTGGTCACGACGCTCGTCACCGAGGGCCTCGCCGGCGTGCTCGAGAAGCCGAAGTGGCACGGCGGGTCGACCGGGGCGAGCGTCCCGAGGTCGGTCCCTCGCCAGGTCCCGGCGATGGCGTCCACCGCGACGACCGACGTCGCGCCGTACCACTCGCGGCGGTCGTTGCCGGCCGTCCCGCGGGTCCGCACGCCGCGCATGACGACGCGCGCGACAGGGTCGATCGCGCCGCACCACGCGGGTGCGGTCGCGACTCGCTTCGGGACGAGTCCGAGCAGCGCGCCGAGCGGAGTGCGGCCTCCGGTCACGAGCCGGAGCGACAGCGACGGCGTCGAGACCTGCCACCCGTCGGCGGTGTCCGTGACGGACACGGGCTCGATGACGTGCTCGTCGAACGCGTAGGTCGCCGCGACGAAGTCCCGCACGCGATCGGACGGCGCCAGCAGGACGCGATGGCCGGTCGCGTCCTCGAGCATCACGTCGGCGAACGCACCCCACGGCGAGGAGTCCCAACGCCCGACGACCACCCGGATGCCGCTCGTGCTGCCGACGCCGGCGATCCGGCCCACGAAGCGCTCCCTGATCCGACCGGCGTCCACGGATCCATCCTGCCCGTCGGCGCCAGCGACTGTCCGTGCCGAGCGGCAGGATGGGTGCATGCTGCTCGCCGAGCTCGTCGCCACCTCGTCCGAGGTCGCAGCCACCCGCTCGCGGAAGGCGAAGGTCGCGCTGCTCGCGGAGCTGCTGCGCCGGACCGAGCCTGACGAGCTCGCGGTCGTCGTGTCCTACCTCGGCGGTGCGCTGCGCCAGCGACGCACCGGCTTGGGCTGGCGGGGCGTGAGCGCGACGGTCCCGCCGGCCGGCGAGCCATCGCTCAGCGTCCTCGAGGTCGACGTGGCGTTCGAGGCGATGTCCCGGTTGTCCGGACCCGGGTCGCAGGGCGCGCGCCAGCAGGCCGTCACCGAGTTGTTCGGGCGCGCCACCGGCACCGAGCAGGCGTGGCTGCGCGCGATCGTCACCGGCAACCTCCGCCAGGGCGCGCTCGACGCCGTCACGCAGGAGGCCATCGCGCAGGTCGCCGACGTGCCGGCGTCCACCGTCCGCCGAGCGGCGATGCTCGCCGGCAGCACGGTCGCCGCGGCCGCAGCCGCCTTCGAGGGCGAGGAGGCACTGGCCGCGATCGGCCTCGAGGTCGGCCGGCCCGTCATGCCGATGCTGGCCTCCAGCGCGCCCGACGTGGCCGCCGCGATGGCCGGCCTCTCCCCCGACGGCCGCACCGAGGTCGCCGTCGACGCCAAGCTCGACGGGATCCGCATCCAGGTCCACCGCGACGGCGACGCGGTGCTCGTGGTCACCCGCAGCCTCGACGACATCACCGCGCGGCTGCCCGAGGTGGTGGAGGTCGCCCGGTCCTTGCCGGCCACCCGGTTCGTGCTCGACGGCGAGGCGCTCGCGCTCTCCGAGGACGGCCGCCCGCTGGCCTTCCAGGACACCGCCAGCCGCACCGCCCAGGCAGTCGGAGTCGCGATCACGCCGCACTTCTTCGACGTGCTCCACGTCGACGGCCGCGACCTGCTGGACTCCCCCGGCCACGAGCGTCTCGCCGCCCTCGACGCGCTCGTGCCCGAGCCGCACCGGGTCCGACGCCTCGTCACCTCCGACGTCGAGGCCGCGGACGCCTTCGCCGCCGAGACCGTCGCCGCCGGCCACGAAGGCGTGGTCCTCAAGGACCTCTCCGCTCCCTACGCGGCCGGCCGGCGCGGCGCGGCCTGGGTCAAGGTCAAGCCGGTGCACACCCTCGACCTGGTCGTCCTCGCCGTCGAGTGGGGCTCCGGCCGGCGCCGGGGCTGGCTGTCCAACATCCACCTCGGCGCCCGCGACGAGTCCTCCCCCACCGGGTTCGTGATGCTCGGCAAGACGTTCAAGGGCATGACCGACGACATGCTCGCCTGGCAGACCGAGCGCTTCCTCGCCCTCGAGACCCATCGCGAGGGACACGTCGTCCACGTGCGACCCGAGCAGGTCGTCGAGATCGCCTTCGACGGGCTCCAGCGCTCGACCCGCTACCCCGGCGGACTGGCACTGCGCTTCGCCCGCGTCGTCCGCTACCGCGAGGACAAGCAGCCGGCCGAGGCCGACACGATCGAGACGGTCCGCTCGCTCGCCGGCGCCTGAGGACGACAACAGCCCCACCGGAGGGGGGATCCGGTGGGGCTGCTGGCTCGTGGGCGTCAGCCCGCGTTGCGGATGCTGCGCAGGTTCACGACGCGGTAGCCCGCGTCGAAGGTGAGTCCCTTGCTGAAGTAGTTCGCCACGGGGATCATCAGCGGGACGAAGTCCACCCGCTCCAGCAGCGCGGCCTCGGCCTCGCCCCAGAGCTTGCAGCGCTCGTCACCCTCCACCCGCGAGAGCTGGTCCTTGACCATCGCGTCGAACGTGTCGTTGTCGACGCGTCCCCAGTTCAGCGCGCCACCCTCGCCGTAGACCGAGCTCATCTTCGTGGCCATGGGGAAGGGCGTGCGGATCGCGGTCTGGTACGGGTAGACGATCATGTCCCAGTTCTCGTTCTCACCGTAGATCGTGCCCGCCGCCTGGGCCTGCGTGCCGCTGGTGATGTTGACCTTGACGCCCAGCTGGCGCACTGCGTCGGCCAGGTACTCCGGTCCGGAGTTCTGGACGTCGTAGCCCAGCATCTCGATCGTCAGCTCCTTGCCGCCCGGGCCGTACCCGGCCGCCTTGAGCTCCGCCTTCGCCCGGTCCAGGTCGAACTCCGGCGTGAACTTCTCGTTCTCCGGCGTGTAGCAGTTCATGTCCGGCGTGATGAACGTCCGGGTCGGCTCGCCCAGACCGAACGAGGCGGCCTTCGTGAACCCCTCCGGGTCGACGGCGTGCGCGATGGCGCGGCGCAGGCGCTCGTCTGCGAACGGGCGCCCCTTGCGCTCGTTGAACGAGATGGCGTCGGCGCCGTACGCCTTGCCCTGGATCGGCTCGTTGTCCTTCACCAGCCGCTCGTTGTCGCGACCGAGGATCGCGGCGATGTCCGTGGCGCCGGTCTCGAAGAGGTTGGCGCGGGTGGAGTCCGACGTCACGACGCGCATCGTGATCTTCGCCGGTACCTCCTCATCGCCGAGAGCCGGCGAGTCCCAGGCCTCGAGCACGTACTCGTCACCGCGCTTCATCGACGCGATCTTGTACGGGCCTGACCCCTGCGGTGCGGTGCCGAGGCCTTCGACGTCCTTCAGCCCCTTCGGGCAGACGACGAACGCGTTGGTCATCGACTCCAGCATGTCCGCGTGCGGCTGGTTGACCTCGATCGTCAGGGTGTCGGCCTCGTCGTCACCGACGATCGACTTGGCTCCACCGGGTCCGAAGAGGCGCCCCGTGAACGGCGACCCGGACTTCGGATCGGCGAGCCGCTGCATGTTCTTGGCGACGTCCGACGGCAACAGGTCCGAGCCGTCGCTGCACTTCAGGTCGGGGCGCAGGGTGAAGACGACCTTCGTGGGCGTGACGTCCCACTTCGTGGCCATCGCCGGGGCGACGCCGCCGGTCTTGCGGTCCTGGCGGACCGGGGTGTCGTAGAGCGCCTCGAACAGCTGCATCGAGCCCTGGTCGGACGAGGAGATCGCCGGATCGAAGGTGTCGATGTCGTTCCGCAGGTCCATGACGATGCTCTCCGGGACCTCGCCGGCCGCTCCGTTCGAGCCCTTCGCCTCGCCTCCGCAGGCGCTCAGGGCCATCACCGCGACGGTCCCGAGCACCACCGCTGCACTGGTTCTTGCCATCGTCGTTCTCCTCCAAAGGGCTGTGATCGTGCTCACACGTTCGCCCCATCTTGAAGGACTAGGCGACTGGAGTCAATATTGAGTTCAACTTTAGAAAAGCCCTCCCGATCTCCTTCGTGGGGAGACCGGGAGGGCTGGGTACAGCGGCGTCAGCGGGCGTGGGTGACGCCCCCGTCGACGGTGATGGTCGAGCCCACCACGTAGTCGCCCGACCGCGCGGCGAGGTAGATCGCGGCCGCGGCCATGTCCTCGGGGTCGCCGATGCGGCCCGCGGGGATCTCGGCCTTGATCTCGTCGCCGCGATCGCGCGCGTCCTTGTTCATGTTCGAGGCGAACGCGCCCGGCGCGATGCCGCTGACGGCGATCCGGTCCTCGATCAGGCGGATGGCCATCCGGCGGGTCAGCTGGATCACGCCGGCCTTGCTCGCGTGGTAGGAGTACGTCTCCTGCGGGTTCAGGCTGATCCCGTCGATCGACGCGATGTTGATGACCTTCGCCAGGTGATCGCCCGACGCGGCGACGAGGTCCGACTTCAGCGCCTTCGTGAGGAAGAACAGCGACTTCACGTTGAGGTCCATGACCTTGTCCCAGCCGGACTCGGGGAACTCGTCGAACGGGGCTCCCCAGGCGGCACCGGCGTTGTTGACCAGGATGTCCAGGCTCGACTCGTGCTCGCGGTAGCGGGCGACCAGGTCGTTGATGCCGTCGAGGGTCGAGACGTCGGCCGGCAGCGAGACGCACTGGCCGTACTGCGAGAGCTCCTCGGCCGTCGCGTCGCACGCCTCGGCCTTGCGGGCCGAGATGTAGACGCGCGCGCCCTGGCTCAGGAAGCCCTCCGCGATCATCTTGCCGATGCCGCGCGAGCCGCCGGTGATGAGGGCCGAGCGGCCTTCGAGACTGAACAGTGCATTCGTGTCCATGGTGGTCCTTACTTCTGTGGAGGTGGGGTCGGTCGTGGTCGAAAGGTCAGTGCTGCGGAAGGTCGACGAGCCCGGCCAGATCGGCGCGATGGGCGGCCGGCGTCCCGAGTGCCAGCTGGTCGGACTTGGCGCGCTTGAGGTACAGGTGCACCCCGTGCTCCCAGGTCATACCGATGCCGCCGTGCAGTTGCAGGGCCTCCTCGGCCGCGTGCACCGCGACGTCGGAGCAGTAGGACTGCGCGACCGCCTGCGCGACGGGCGCGTCGGGGTCTCGCGTGGCCAGCGTGTCCGCCGCGTACCGCGCCGCGGCCTGCGCCTGGGTGACCTCGAGGTAGAGGTCGGCGAGCCGGTGCTTGATCGCCTGGAACGAGCCGATCGGCCGGGCGAACTGGATGCGCGTCTTGGCGTACTCCACGGTGGTCTCGAGGCACCACTGCGCGAGGCCCAGCTGCTCGGAGGCGAGCAGGGCGGCACCCGCGGCCAGCGCGGCATCGACGGCCGCGACCGCGGTGTCGCCCTCGGCCAGCACGCGCCCCTCGCCCGTCGGCGCGACCGATGCCAGCGGCCGGCTCATGTCGAGCGAGGTCAGCGCCGCGACGTCAGCGGTCTCGTGCAGCACCAGCTGCACGGTCCCGTCGACCGAGGTCGGCACGACGAACAGGTCGGCGCCGAGGGCGCCGGCGACCGGAGCCGTGACTCCCTCCCCCGCCGACCAGGCGCCGGCACGGGCCGACCAGGGCAGGACGAGGACGGCCCGTCGGTCGCCCGAGGCCAGCTGCTCCAGGACGTCCTGCGCCTCGACGGCCAGCAACGCGGTCGTCGCGATGACGGCGCTCTCCAGGAACGGGACCGGCGCCACGGCGCGGCCCAGCTCCTCGAGCACGACGGACGCCTCGCGCGCGCCGGCACCCGCGCCGCCCCACTCCTCGGGGACCAGCAACCCGGCCAGGCCGAGGTCCCCCGCGAGGGCGGACCAGGCGGCCGAGACGTCGGTGTCCGGGGCGTCGTAGAGCGCCGCCACGGTCGCGGGATCGACGGTGCGCCTCAGTGCGCCGCGCACGCTCGAGCGCAGCGACTCCTCGACGTCCGAGTAGAGAAGTTCAGTCATCGGGGCACCTCGTTGAAGGGAACGCCCTTGTCGGGGCGATGGTCGGCGGGCAGGCCCAGGACACGCTCGGACACGACGTTGCGCATGATCTCGGACGTCCCGCCCTCGATCGAGTTGCCCTTGGCGCGCAGGTAGCGGAAGCCCGGACCGCGGCCCAGGAAGCTGGCCGAGCCGGTCCGCACCATCGTCCAGTCGTCGTACTGCAGGCCCGCGTCGGGATCGAGTTCCAGGGCGAAGCCCGAGACCTGCTGAGCCTGCTTCGCGAACGCGAGCTTCATCGCCGAGCTCTCGGGGCCGGGCTGGCCCACCGCGAGCTGCTGACGGAGTCGCTCGCCGGCCAGGCGGGTCACCTCGGTCTCGACCCACCAGGACATCAGCCGGTCGTGCTCGGCCGCGGACCGCACGGACGGGTCGCGCCGCCAGCGCTCGGTGACGATGCCGATCTGTCCGGCCTCGCGATCCGCGCCGCTGCCGATCGCCACGCGCTCGTTGTTGAGCGTCGTCGTGGCGACGCGCCAGCCGGCGCCGACCGCACCCACCCGGTCGGTGTCCGGGACGCGGACGTCGCTGAGGAAGACCTCGTTGAACTCGGCCTCACCGGTGATCTGGCGCAGCGGACGCACGTCGACCCCGGGGTCGCTCATGTCGACCACGAAGTACGACAGGCCGGCGTGCTTGACGACCGTCGGGTCGGTCCGTGCGACGAGGATCGCCCGCTGGGCGTTCTGGGCGCCGGAGGTCCAGACCTTCTGGCCGTTCACGATCCAGGTGTCGCCGTCGAGGACGGCTCGGGTCGCCACACCGGCCAGATCGGACCCGGCGCCGGGCTCACTGAAGAGCTGGCACCAGACCTCCTCGCACGTGAACAGCGGTCGCAGGTAGCGGTCCTGCTGCTCGGGCGTGCCGAAGGCGATGAGAGTCGGGGCCGCCATGCCCAGGCCGATGCTGTTCAGGCCGAGGTCGGGCGCCGGCGCTCCGGCCTGGGCGAGCAACTGCTCGACGACCTGCTGCTCGTCGCGAGGACGACCCAGCCCGCCGCGCCCGACGGGGAAGTGCACCCACGCCAGGCCGGCGTCGAAGCGGGCGCCGAGGAACTCGACGGGGTCGACGGTCTCGAGGTCGAAGCGGGCCAGCAGGGCCGCCACCTCCGCGCGCACGTCAGTCACGCGTGGCCACCTTCCGCAGCTCGTGGCGCGCCAGGGCGTTCTTGTGCACCTCGTCGGGTCCGTCGGCGAAGCGCAACGTGCGCACCTGGGCGAACCACTCGGCGATCGGGAAGTCCTGGCTCAGGCCACCGCCGCCGTGGACCTGGATGGCCTTGTCGACGATCCACTCCACCGTGCGGGGCGCGGCGATCTTGATCGCCTGGATCTCGGTGTGCGCGCCCTTGTTGCCGACCGTGTCCATCAGCCAGGCGGCCTTGAGGGTCAGCAGTCGGATCTGCTCGATCTTGACGCGCGACTCCGCGATCCAGTCACGGACGACACCCTGCTCGCTCAAGGGCTTGCCGAAGGCGACGCGGTCGTTGGCGCGCGCGACCATCAGCTCGAGGCTCCGCTCGGCGATGCCGATCAGACGCATGCAGTGGTGGATGCGTCCGGGCCCGAGACGGGCCTGGGCGATCGCGAAGCCCTCGCCCTCGCCCGCGATGAGGTTCGAGACCGGCACGCGCACGTCGGTGAAGACGACCTCGGCGTGGCCGCCGTGGTCGCGGTCGTCGTAGCCGAAGACCCGCATGCCGCGCTTGATGTCGACGCCGGGGGTGTCACGGGGCACGAGGATCTGGGACTGCTGGCGGTGACGCGACGCGTTCGGATCGGTCTTGCCCATGACGATCATGATCTTGGCGTTCGGGTTCATCGCACCCGAGATGAACCACTTGCGGCCGTTGATGACGTACTCGTCGCCGTCGCGCACGATCGAGGTCTCGATGTTCGTCGCATCCGAGCTGGCGACGGCCGGCTCGGTCATGGCGAAGGCCGAGCGGATCTCACCGGCCAGCAGCGGCTCGAGCCACTGCTTCTTCTGCTCGTCGGTGCCGAACATGCTCAGCACCTCCATGTTGCCGGTGTCCGGCGCGGCGCAGTTCGTGGCCGTGGGGGCGATGTGCAGGCTGCGGCCCATGATCTCGCACAGGGGCGCGTACTGCAGGTTCGTCAGGCCGGCGCCCTCGGCGCCGGGGTGGAACAGATTCCACAGGCCGCGCTTCTTCGCCTCGGCCTTCAGGCCCTCGATCACCGGCGGCGGCGACCACACGTCGGGAGCAGCCTCGAGCTGCTCCCAGAAGGTCGCCTCGGCGGGATAGATGAACTCGTCCATGAACGAGGTCAGGCGCTCGATCAGGTCGTTGGTGGTGGCGTCGTAGGCAAATTCCACGGGAGTCTCCCAAAGGTGAATTCAGATTCAACTCAGGCTAGCGCGTGGGTGGCTCGGTGGCAATGGTCCGCGACAGCGGGGATCACGGATCGATGGCCGACCCGGGCGGATTCATCCCGAGCGCGTTGAACCACAGCTTGGTGGAGGTCTCGACCATCGCGTCGACGTCCCACTCCTCCCCCAGCGCGAAGGAGTAGTACGCCAGGCGGCTCACCATGCTGGCGAGGGCACGGGACGTCATGAGCGGCTCCAGGGTCGGGTCGGCCATCCCGGACTCCTGCATCGACTCGATCCAGCGCGCGACCCGGTCGGTGAACACCTTCGAGCGCTCAAGGCGCAGGACGCGGAAGTCCGGGTTGATCGTGGCGACCTGCTCGAGCAGGACCATGAGCTTCGCGTTGCGCCGGTACGCCTCGAAGTAGGCGCGGTTCGACGCCTCCAGGACCGCAGCGATGTTCTGCGGATCCTCCTCCACCCGCGGCAGGCCCGGGTGGAGCATGTCGTCCTGGGCGACCTGCAGGACGGCGGTGAAGACCTCGTCCTTGCCGTCGAAGTACGTGTAGAACGTCCCGATCGACGTGCGGGCCTCCCGGGCGATGTCCGTCAGGCGCGAGTTGATGAACCCGTCGCGCTCGAACACCCGCCGCGCCGCCGCGACCAGGGACTCGCGGGTCCGCTGGCCGCGCGCGGTCACGGGCAGCGCCCGGACCTGTCGCTCGTCGACCAGCGAACCCGCCTCATGCCCCTCGGGCAGCCCGCTAGCGGGACTGCTCACCGACCGGCTTCAGCACGGAGAGGACCGGCGGGCCGGCGATGAGGTCCTGGAGAACCTCACCGAAGGCGACGAACTCGGCGGACTGGCCGTGGCGGCGCAGGGCGTCACCGTCGACGTACTCCTCCAGCAGCACGTAGTCCACCTCGGACCGGCTGACCCGCTGCAGGTCCCAGCGCGTGCAGCCGGGGTCGGCGAGCATGCCCGGGCGGGCGGCGGCGACGGCCGCCTCGAAGTCGGCCGTGCGGTCCTCGCGGACCGTGACAGCCGCGGTCACGTTGATCATGCGGTTCCTCTCGATCGGTGGTCAGCGCCGGCCGAAGGTCGGCGTGCGCTTCTCCACGAAGGCGCGGACCGCGCCGATGTGGTCCTCGGTCAGGCCGGTCGCCTTGTGCAGGGGCACCTCGGCGTCCATGCTCTCCTCGAGGCTCACGCGGGGCGCGCGGTCGAGGTTGTCCAGCATGTACTCATAGGCCAGCGCCGGTCCGTTCGCGAGCTGCTCGGCCAGAGCGCGCACCCGGGCGTCGAACTCGTCCTCGGGCACGACCTCGTTGAGCAGGCCGAGCGAGCGGGCCTCCTCGGCGCGGACCCTCGGGTTCAGCAGCATGAGCTCACGCGCCTTCACCGGCCCCACGATGTCGTTGAGCAGCCACGCCACGCCGAAGTCGCCCGACAGCCCGACCGCGCCGAACGCCGTCGCGAAGACGGCCCGCTCGCTGCCGATCCGGAAGTCGGCCGCGAGGGCCAGGCCCAGGCCGGCGCCGGCCGCAGCGCCCGGGATCGCCGCGATCACGGGCTTGCGGCTGCGGTAGATCTTGGCGACCGTCGCGCGCTGAGCCTGCCGCTGGGCCTCGACGGCCGCGGCGTCCACCTCGGTGCTGCCGCCGCCCTCGCCACCCTTGGCGTCGAAGTCCTGCACGTCGCCGCCGGAGCAGAACGCCTTGCCGGCGCCCGTGATGACGATGACGCCGACCTCCGGCGACTCCTGCATCGCGTCGAGCAGGGACTCCAGTCCCGCGACCATCGCATCGGACAGCGCGTTGCGGCGATCGGGACGGTTCAGCGTGATGGTGCCGATGCCGTCACCGACCTGGCCGTAGACGTCGTCCTCGGTGCTGGTGCCGCCGATGAGCTGCGCGGACATCACGCGACCTCGAAGAGGCCCGCGGCGCCCATGCCGCCACCGATGCACATCGAGATGACGACGTACCGGACGCCGCGGCGCTTGCCCTCGATGAGCGAGTGGCCCACGAGGCGCGCGCCGGTCATGCCGTACGGGTGGCCGACCGAGATCGCCCCGCCGTTGACGTTGTAGCGCTCCGGATCGATCTCCAGGGCCTCGCGGCAGTACAGCGCCTGCGACGCGAAGGCCTCGTTCAGCTCCCACAGGCCGATGTCGTCGACCGTGAGCCCGTGGTTCTTGAGCAGCTTCGGGATCGCGAAGACCGGCCCGATGCCCATCTCGTCGGGATCGCAGCCCGCGACGGCCATGCCGCGGTAGACGCCGAGCACCTGGGCACCGCGCTGTTCGGCGACCTTGGCCTCCATCAGCACCGAGGCGGACGCGCCGTCGGAGAGCTGCGAGGCGTTGCCGGCGGTCACGCTCGACACCTGGGTCACCTGGCCGTCGGGCAGCACCGCGGACAGGCCGGCGAGCGACTCGCGGGTCGTCGACGGGCGGTTGCCCTCGTCCTTCGCCAGCGTCACGCGCTGCTCGCTGATCTGCTTGGTCTCGCGGTCCTGGACCAGCTGGACCGACTCGAACGGCACGATCTCGGCATCGAACCGGCCGGCCGCCTGGGCGGCGGCCGTGCGCTGCTGCGACAGCAGCGCGAACTCGTCCTGGGCGTCGCGGCTCACGCCGTAGCGCTCGGCCACGATCTCGGCGGTCTGCAGCATCGGCATGTACAGGTCGGGACGGTGCTCCTCGAGCCACGGATCGTTGGCCCGGTGCCCGTTCATGTGCTCGTTCTGCACCAGCGAGATCGACTCCACGCCGCCACCGATCGTGATGTCCATGCCGTCGTGGACGATCTGCTTGGCCGCGGTCGCGATCGCCATGAGGCCCGAGGCGCACTGGCGGTCGACCGACATGCCGGCGACGGAGGTCGGCAGGCCGGCGCGCAGGGCGCCCTGACGCGCGATGTTGAAACCGGAGCTGCCCTGCTGCATCGCCGCGCCCAGGACGACGTCCTCGACTTCGGAGCCGTCGATGCCGGCCCGCTTCACGGCCTCGGCGATGGCGTGACCGGCGAGTTGCTGGGCCTGGGTGTTGTTGAACGCCCCGCGATAGGCCTTGCCGATCGGGGTGCGGGCGGTCGAGACGACCACAGCCTCTCTCATGGACGTGTCCTCTGCTCGAGATCAATGGGAAATAGTGCTCGCGCCCGGGGCGCGATGGAGCTAACATGAATCTTACTTCAGTTTCAACTTTGGCTGGGGTCCGCCCGATTGTCAACCGCGCCTCGTGCGCAGGAAGCGAGCCGGGACGCCGATGTCACCGAACACCACGCGTCGCCGGGCCGACCGCCCGACGCGGACGTCCGGCGCGACCTTGGTCTGCGTCCTGGCCCTGCTGTCCACCGTGACCGCGCTGCTGCAGACGATGGCGGTCCCCGTGCTGGGCAAGATGAGCCGCGACCTCGAGGTCTCGACGGCCGCGATCGGCTGGGTCGTCACCATCAACCTGCTGGCCGCGGCGGTCCTGACCCCCGTCCTGAGCAAGTCCGGCGACCTCCACGGCCGCCGCCGCCTCGTGCTCGTGGTCGTCGTCGCGGTCGCCGCCGGATCGCTGCTGGCCGCCGCGACCTCCTCCTACTGGCTGCTGCTGGTCGCCCGCGCCGTGCAGGGGGCCTCGTTCTGTCTCTTCCCGCTGTCCGTGGGAATCCTGCGCGACCACCTCGCGCCCCAGCGGCTGCCGCTGGGCTTGTCGTTCCTGACCGGTGCGATCAGTGTCGGCGCCGGAGCCGGACTCGTCCTGACCGGCATCCTCACCCACGGCGACCGCGACTACCGCAACATCTTCTGGTTCACGCTGACCGTGGCACTGGTGCTGCTGGTCCTGGCCCTCGTGGTCATTCCCCGCGATCGCCCCCACCGCACCGGCCGCGTCGACTGGACCGGCGGGTTCCTGCTGGGCGTCGCCCTGATCCTGCTGCTGCTGGCCATGACCCAGGGCAACGACTGGGGCTGGGCGAGCGTCACGACCGTCGGCTGCCTCGTCGGCGCGGTCGTGACCTTCGCCGTCTGGCTCACGGTCGAGAACCGGGTGCGTGAGCCGCTGGTGCCGATCGCGATGCTGCGCGACCGGACCCTGGCATCGGCCAATGCGATCGGCTTCTTCATCGGCTTCGGGATGTTCCTGATCTTCCTGGCGATCACGGCGCTCGTCCAGGTTCCCGAGAGTCACGGACACGGCTTCTCGGCCTCGGTGCTCGAGACGAGCCTGGTCTACCTGCTCCCGGCCGCGAGCATCGGCATCATCGCCTCCCCGCTGGGCGGCATGTGGGTCAGCCGGTTCGGCGGTCGCGCGACACTGCTCGTCTCCTCGGTCGTGGGCCTGCTCGGCTACCTGCAGCTCCTGGCGTTCCACGACCGGGCCTGGCAGGTCATCATGGGCGGCGTCATCACGAATGCGGCCTTCAGCATGGGCTTCGCCGCCGTGCCCGCCGTCGTCACCGCCGTCGTCCGCCCTCACGAGACCGCACTGGCCAATGCGATGGCCTCGATCACCCGGTCGGCCGGCAGCGCCCTCGGCAGCGCACTGGTGGTCGCCCTGATCGCCGGTCACCTGATGCCCGACGACCACCCGCACGAGTCGGTGTTCGTCATCGTCTTCTCGATCGGAGCGGCGACCATGGCGCTCAGCATTCTCATCACCGCCGTGGGCATCCCCCGCCGGCAGGACGTGGCCGCGCAGACGACCGGCCGCGACCCGCGACCCACCCGCTGACCCGGACCCGCGAACGACGAAGCCCCCGACCGTCCGCGGTCGAGGGCTTCGTCGTCGGGTCGATCAGGTCGCGGGACGAGTGATCTTCAGGGCGTTCGCCCACAGCTCGGTCAGCGAGTCGACCATCTGGTCGATCGTCCAGTCCTCGCCCAGCACGAACCGCGAGTACGCGGCGCGCGCCACCATGCCGGACAGGAACGAGGCCGCCATCATCGGATCGATGTCGGCCCCGGCCACGCCGTCCTGCTGCATCTGGCGGATGCTCTTGGCATTGCGACGGACGAACGACTCGCCGCGCTTGCGGCGCAGCTCGCGGAACCCCTCGTCGATGCTGGCGACCTGCTCCAGCAGCCGCATGAAGCTCGCGAACCGCTGGTACGACTCCAGGTAGGCGCGGTTCGCCTGCCGGATCATCTCCACCGGGTCGTCCCCGCTGGTGACGGCACGGACGTCGGGGTGGAGCATCTCCTTCTCGACCTCGCCCAGCACGGCGGAGAAGATCTCCTCCTTGCTGTCGAAGTACGTGTAGAAGGATCCGGCCGAGATGCCCGCCTCGGAGGTGATGTCCACCAGCCGCGCATCGAGGAACCCGTCGCGCTCGAAGACGACGCGTGCGGCGTCGACGAGCTTGGCGCGGGTACGCAGGCCACGCGGGGTGGTGGGCAGGTCGCGGGACGTCGCTTCCCCGGAGAACCCGGCCGAGCGACGGTGACGCGCCGCACTCTCTGGCGTGCTACTCATGGGTTACATGCTACGGGAATTTGACGTCAAGTTCGGGTCATCCGGCCTCGACGAGGCGCCCCAGCGATTCAGCGACCGCGACCGGCTTGTCGAAGCCCTCGCGCTCGAACACCTGACGGGCACGCACCTGGACGCCGCCGGGCACGTGGTCGACGGCGATGACCTCGGTGGTCATGCGCACGCGCGAGCCGATCGGCAGCGGTGCCGGGAAGCGCACCTTCTCGTACCCGTAGTTCAGGCTGTGCGTGAAGGCCTCGAACGAGATCAGCGAGTACGAGAACGCCGGCCCGAGCGACAGGCTGTACAGCCCGTGCGCGATCGTCGTGCCCAGCGGGCTCTGGGCGGCCCGCTCGGGATCGACATGGATCCACTGGTGGTCGCCGGTCACGTCGGCGAAGGCGTCGACGCTCTCCTGCGTCACGTCGTGCCATTGCGTGGGGCCGATCGTCCGTCCGATGAGCGCTTCGAGCTCGGCGACGTTCTGGGGGCGGACGGGGAGCTGGGTCGTGTCGGTCATGTCTGTCCTTCGTTGCAGGGTGTGGTGGGAAATCGGTAGGGGTCAGCGTCCGCGCCAGACGGGCGCCCGGCGCTCGGCGAACGCGGTAGCCCCCTCGCGGGCGTCCTCGGACGTGCTCACGCGCTCCATGACGGGCTGCTGGTGCTTCCAGCCGTCGGCCATTCCCCAGTCGGCGGCGTTCTCCAGGACGTACTTCGAGCCCTCGAGAGCCAGCGGGGCGTTGTCGACCAGCTGGGCGGCCAGCGCGAGGGCCTCGTCGAGCGCGTGGCCCGGCTCGGCGACGCGGTTCACCAGGCCGACCTGGTGGAGCCGCTCGACCGGGAGGTGGTCTCCGGTCAGGGCGATCTCGGCGGCCACGTGGTACGGGATGCGCTGCGCGAGCCGCAGCAGGCCGCCGCCGGCCGCGATGAGCGACCGCTTGACCTCGGGCAGGCCCAGCTTCGCGTCGGAGGCGGCGACGATCAGGTCGCACGCCAGGGCCATCTCCAGGCCGCCGGCGACGGCGAACCCCTCGATCGCGGCGATCAGCGGGGTCTTCGGTCCACGCTCGGCGAAGCCGCCGAAGCCGCGGTCCTCGAACGTGGGGAAGTCGCCCTCGAGGAACGCCTTCAGGTCCATGCCGGCACTGAAGCCACGGCCCTCGCCGCGGATGATGCCCACGGCCAGCGCGGGGTCGGCGTCCAGGTCGTCCAGGATCGCGGCCATCTCGCGGGCGACCTGACCGTTCACGGCGTTGCGGGCGTCGGGCCGGTTCAGGGTGATGAGCAGGGCTCGACCGTCCAGGACCTTCTCGGCGAGTACGACTGACATGGTGCTCCTTGCGCTTCGTGCTGCGGATGGGAAAGGGAGTGGGCACCCCGGTTGCGCCGGGGTGCCCACCGGTCTCACTCGACCGCGCGGATGGTCCGCAGGTCGACGATGCGATAGCTCGCGTCGAACGTCAGGTTCTTCGTGAAGTAGTTCGTGACGGGCCACATGAGCGGGACGAGGTCGGTGTCCTTGAGCAGCGCGGCCTCGGCACCGGCCCAGTACTCGCACCGCTTCTCGCCGGTCGCCGCCGGGGCCAGCTTCGTGAGCCGGTCGAACTCCTCGTTCGTGATGCGGCCGAAGTTGTAGGAACCGCCCTCACCCAGGTTCGAGCTCATCTTGGTCACGAGGGGGTAGGCGTGCGGCGCGGGCGACTGGAAGGGGAAGACGATGATGTCCCAGTCCCCCTCGTCGCCGTAGACGATGCCGCCGGCCTGCGCCTGCGTGCCGTTGGTGACCTCCACCTTGATCCCGATCTTGCGCAGCGCGTCCGCGACATAGTCCGGGCCGGAGTTCTGCAGGTCGTAGCCGAGCAGACGCAGCGTGAGCTCCTTGCCGCCAGGGCCGTAACCCGCGGCCTTCAAGTCGGCCTTGGCCTGGTCCGGGTTGTACTTGACCCCCAGCTCACCGTTCTTCTCGTCGTAGCAGTCCATGTTCGGGGTGATGATCGTGTGCATCGGCTCGCCGAGGTCGTACGACGCCGCCTTCGTGTAGTCACCGGCGTCGATCGCCTGGGCCACCACGCGCCGCAGGGCCTCGTCGGCCATCGGCTCACCGTCACGCTGGTTGAACGTGAGCGAGTCCGCCTGGAACGTCTTGCCCTGGATCGGCTTGGTCTTGGCCTCCAGCCGCTGGGAGTCCCGGCCCGTGATCGCGGCGATGTCCGTCTCGCCGGTCTCGAAGAGGTTGGCCCGCGTGGAGTCCGACGTGACGACCCGGATCGAGATCTTCTCCGGGACGTCGCCGGGCTCGACCGTCGGCGAACCCCAGGCCTCGAGCTCGTAGGCGTCGCCGCGCTTGAGCGTGGTGATCTTGTAGGGGCCCGAGCCCTGCGGGGCCGACGCGAGCGCGTCGAGGTCCTTCAGGCCCTTCGGGCACACGATGAAGGCCTGCGTCAGTCCGTCGAGCAGGTCGGAGTGAGGGTCGTTGACCTCGATCGACAGGGTGTCCGCCTCGTCGTCCGCGGCGATCTCCTTGATCCCCCCTGCCCCGAAGAGCCGGCCGGTGAAGATCGATCCCGTCTTCGGGTCGGCGAGGCGCTTGAGCGAGTTCGCGACGTCGGTGGGCAGCAGGTCGGTGCCGTCGGAGCACTTCAGGTCCGGCTTCAGGTTGAAGTCGATCCGCGTGGCCGTGACCTTCCAGTCGGTGGCCATCGAGGGCCCGTACTCGTTGGTGGTCAGGTTGCGCCGGACGAGCGTGTCGTAGACCGCTTCGTACATCTGCATGGCGCCCTGATCGGCGGCCGTGAGCATCGGGTCGAAGGTGTCGACGTCGTTGCGCAGGTCCATGGTCACCTGCTTCGGGGCCTCCCCGGCGACGTTGTCGCCACCCTCGGCGGAGCCGCCACATGCGGCCAGGACGGAGGTCGACAGCACCATCAGGCCGAGGGCGCCCACACCTCGGCGCAGGGATCGATTTCGGGGAGCAGTCATGATCAACCTTTCGGACGTGAGCCTGAAGACGACTTCAGTTTCTTCTGACCTGAGTGTGACCCAAGTCACGAGAGATATCAATACTGAATTCAGTTTCATTTCAGATCATGAGAAGGCCGGTCCGCCGGGGCACGAGGCCCGGGCGAACCGGCCTGATCTCGTCGAGGACTCAGCCCTTGACGCGGATGGTGCGCAGATCGGTCGTGCGGTAGCCCGTCTCGAAGGTCAGGTCCTTCGAGAAGTAGTTCGCGATCGGCCACATCATCGGCACCACGTCGGTGCGCTCGAGCAGGGCCGCCTCGGCCTTGCTCCAGTTCTCGCACCGCTCGTCCCCGGTGGAGGCGGGTGCCAGCTTCGCGTAGCGGTCGAACTCCTCGTTGTGGACCCGGCCGAAGTTGTACGACCCGCCCTCACCGAGGTTCGAGCTCATCTTCGTGACCGCCGGATACAGGTGCGGCGCGGGGGCGTTCATCGGGAAGACCATGACGTCCCACTCCCCCGCGTCGCCGTAGACGACACCGGCCGCCTGGGCCAGCGTGCCGTTCGTGATGTCGACCTTGATGCCCAGCTCGCGCAGGGCGTCGGCGACGTACTCCGGGCCGGAGTTCTGCAGGTCGTAGCCCAGCAGGCGCACCGACAGCTCCTTGCCACCGGGGCCGTAGCCCGCAGCCGACAGGTCCGCCTTCGCCTGGTCCTTGTCGAACTTCAGGCCGATCTCGCCGTTGCTCTCGACGTAGCAGTCCATGTTGGGCGTGGCGAGCGTGTCGATCGCCTCGCCGACGTCGAAGGACGCCGCCTTCGTGTAGCTCGTGGCGTCGACGGCCTGGGCCACGACGCGACGGAGTCGCTCATCGGCGAACGGGGCGCCGGGACGCTGGTTGAACACGATCGAGTCGGCCTGGAACGCCTTGCCCTGGATCGGCTCGATGCTCGCCTCGAGGCGCTTGGAGTCGCGCCCGATGACGCTGACGATGTCCGCGTCACCGGTGTCGACGAGGTTGGCGCGGGTCGAGTCGGACGTGACCACGCGGTACGTCAGTTGGTCCGGCACGCTCTCGGGATCCTCGAGGGCGGGCGAACCCCAGGCCTCGAGCTCGTAGGTGTCGCCGCGCTTCATCGACGCGAGCTTGTAGGGGCCCGATCCCTGGGGCGTCGTCGCCAGCGCCTCGGTGTCGGCCAGGCCCTTCGGGCAGACGATGAACGCTGCGGCCATGCTGTCGATCAGGTCGGTGTGCGGCTCGTTGACCTCGACCGAGACGGTGTTCGCCTCGTCGTCGGCCACGATCTGCTTCACGCCGCCCGCGCCGAAGAACCGGCCGGTGTAGATCGAGCCGGTCTTCGGATCGGCGAGCCGCTCCAGCGACTTCTGGATGTCCGTGGGCAGCAGGTCGGTGCCGTCGCTGCACTTCAGCCCGTCCTTGAGCGCGAAGTCGATCTTCGTCGGGGTGATCTCCCAGGAGGTGGCCATCGCCGGCTCGTAGTCGCCGGTCTTCCAGTTGCGACGCACGAGCGTGTCGTACAGCGCCTCGTACATCTGGACGGCGCCGTTCTCGGCGGCCGTCAACATCGGGTCGAAGGTGTCCACGTCATTGCGCAGCACCATCGTGACCTGCTCGGGCGTCTCGCCCGACGCTCCGCTGCCGGAGCTGTCCCCGCCGCCACAGGCGGCCAGGACGGATGCGGCCAGGGCCGCGACGGCGGCCGTGGCCAGGCCACGGCGCCGGGTGGAGCGGCGCGTCGCGCCGACTCGCTCGTTGAACTTCATGTCAACCTCTCACGTACTCAATTTCGAACATCAACAGGTGGGGGGCGCCCGTGATCCTCAGAGTCCGACGGCGCGTGCCTCGAGATCGGCACGGGCCAGCAGGGCGTCGATCAGGTCACTGGAGATCTGGCCGGTGACGGCGGTGTTCCGCGGGTCGTCGATCGACCGGCGCAACACGCCCTCGGCGATGATCGCGATCTTCCACAGGCCCAGGACGTACCAGAAGCCGATGGCCGACACGTCGCGTCCCGTGCTCTTGGCGTACTGGGCCACGAGCTCGTCGCGCGACGGGAATCCCGGCAGCGTCGGACCCTGGAAGCCGGTGAGGATCTCGTCGTCGGCCTGGGGCCAGTACGCCAGCAGTCCGCCGAGATCGGCCAGCGGATCACCCAGGGTCGACAGCTCCCAGTCCAGGACCGCCGTGACGCGACCCGCACGGGGGTCGGTGATCACGTTCATCAGGTGGAAGTCGCCGTGCACCAGCGAGACCTCGCGCTGCTCGGGCACCTGGGCGGTGAGCCGTTGCGCGAGATCGGCGACGATCGGCAGGTCCCGCGTGCGGGACTGCTCCCACTGGCGGTGCCAGCGGCGCAGCTGGCGCTCGGCGTAGGGCGCGTGGCTGGCCAGGTCGGCCAGTCCGGCTGCGGCGAGATCGACCGCGTGGACCGATCCCAGCGTCGAGGCCAGCGACAGCCCGATGGCGCGCCGGGAGTCCTGGGGCACCGTCTCGATGGCCTCGATGCTGTCCAGCACCCGACCGTCGACGAAGTCCATGAGCATGATCGGCGCGTCCGTCACCGCCGGGTCCTTCGTGAACCCGTGGATCGCCGGCACCGGGACCCCGGTGCCCTGCAGCCCGGACATGATCCGGTGCTCGCGCTCGACGTCATGGGCCGATGCCAGCAGCTTGCCCAGCGGAGGACGGCGCAGGATCCACCGGTGCCCGACGGCATCGGTGACCAAGAAGGTGAGGTTCGACTGCCCCGCGCCGACCCGTTGGAACTCGATCGGGCCCTCGGCCCCGATCCCCAGGGAGGCGATCCAGCGAGCGACGGGCTCCGTCGCGATCAGCTGCGTCACGACGCGCTCCTGCCGCTGGAGACACGCGTCCCCTCCGCCAGGACCGCACCGCGGTCGAGCTGGCGCTTGAGGATCTTGCCCGTCGAGCCCTTCGGCAGCTCCTCGACCTGCTGGTAGACCCGCGGCACCTTGTAGGGGGCCACCCGCTCCTCCAACCACTCGCGCAGACGTGCGGCGTCCACTTCACGCCCGGGGTGCGGGGCGAAGACGACGGCGATCTCTTCGCCCAACCGGTCGTCGGGGACACCGATGACGGCGACCTCGCGCAGGTCCGGATGCGTGTAGAGCACCTCTTCGATCTCGCGCGGGTACACGTTGTAGCCGCCGCGGATCACGAGGTCCTTCTTGCGGTCGACGATCCACACGTCGCCGTCCTCGTCCTGCTTGCCGATGTCGCCGGTCAGGAACCACTCGCCGCGCATGACCTCCGCCGTGGCTTCGGGACGGCGCCAGTAGCCCTTCATGATGACCGGGCCCGCGACGGCGACCTCGCCGTGGACGCCGGGCTCGACCTGACGGCCGTCCGGGTCCATGATGCAGGCCTTCAACCGCGGCAGTGCGGGGCCGACGGAGCCCTCCTTGCGCCGGACGCTGAGCTTGGCGGACGTGGCCGCGCCGGTCGTCTCGCTGAGGCCGTAGCCGTCCAGGACGCGGCAGCCGAAGCGCTCGCGGAACGCGTCGGCGACGGCGAGCGGCAGCGCCGCACCACCGGACAGGGCGTGCGTCAGGCCCGCCAGGTCCTCGCGCGAGACGTCCACGTCGGCGTGCAGCATGGCGTTCCACATCGTCGGGACACCGGCCAGGACCGTCAGTCGGTGCGCCGCGGCCATCTGCAGGAGGCCGGGACCGCTGAAGGGACGCAGCAGCGACAGGCTCGCGCCGACAGCGAAGGTGCTGGCCATGACGCAGACCTGGCCGAACACGTGGAACAGCGGCAGCGCCGTGCCCACCCGGTCCGAGCTGTCGCTCTCCAGGGCGCCGGCGATGATCTCGGCGCAGGCCACGATGTTGCCGTGGGTCAGCTCGGCGCCCTTGGGCTTGCCGGTGGTCCCCGACGTGTAGAGCAGCACCGACGTGTCGTCCTCGGCCATGGGCCGGGGCAGCTGCAGATCGGGCGAGACGTCGATCTCGACGTCCCCCGCCTCGAGCACCCACAGGTCGATCCCCGTCGCCTCGGCGGCCCGGCGCGCGACGTCCTGCGTCTCGTGCCAGGCGATCGCCAGCGCGCACTCGGCGTCTGTGAGGAAGTACTCGAGCTCGGCCGCGGTCGACGTCGAGTTGACCGTCACGCCGATGGCGCCGATCGCCGCGACGGCATGGTGCACGACGACGAACTCCTGCGACGTCGGCGCCACGAGCAGCACGCGGTCTCCCGCCGAGATGCCGGCCCGGTCCAACCGCGCCGCCCAGGTGGCGATGAGGTCGCGCAGCCGCCCGTACGTCCACGACTCGTCAGCGACCCGCACGGCGATCGCGTCGGGGGTGTTCTCGGCGTGACTCCACAGTCGGTCAACGGTGTTCATGCATGAGCTCCTTGTGCTCCGCCTCGGAGCGTTCGATGGGTTCGGTCAGCTGACGGCGAGGTCGTGGCGCGAGCGCCAGCGACTGCCGCCCAGCGTGGGGACGGCGGCGAGCAGGGCCTTGGTGTACTCCTGCTGCGGGGACTCGAAGACCTGGTCGGCCGTGCCGGCCTCGACCATCTCGCCGTGGCGCATGACGTACACGTGGTCGGCCAGGTAGCGAATGACCGACAGGTCGTGCGAGATGTAGAGCATCGAGACGTCGAGCTCGCGCTGCAGCTGACGCAGCAGGTTGAGGATGCGCGCCTGGACCGAGACGTCCAGCGACGCGGTGACCTCGTCGAGGATCATGAGCGACGGCTCGAGGGCGAGCGCCCGGGCGATCGACACGCGCTGCAGCTGCCCGCCGGACAGCTGGTGCGGGTAGCGGCGGACGGCCGCCTTCGGCACGCCCACCTTGTCGAGCAGGTCCAGCGCCGCGTCGGCGCACTCGCGTGACGTGATGCGCTTGCCCGTGGCGACGCTGACCGCCTCCTGCACGGCCATCGCGATCTCCATGCGGGGGTTGAGCGACGCGTGCGGGTCCTGGAACACCAGCTGGGCACGGCCGCGCAGGTGGCGCAGCGCCCGGCCCTTGGGATTCGTGACGTCCTCGCCGTCGAGCAGGATCTTGCCGTGCGTCACCGGCGTCAGGCCGATGGCGGCGCGGGCGATCGAGGACTTCCCCGAGCCGGACTCACCCACGAGGCCCACGGTCGAGCCGGTCGGCACGGTGAGGTCGATGCCCTTGACGGCCGTGAACGGCGGCGGTCCGGGGTACGTCACCTCGACGTTCTGGATCTCAAGCATGGTTCATCTCCCGTTCGACGTCGAACTGCCCGTCCTCGATGGTCACGAGATCCTCGCTGCGGTCCGTGTTGAGATCGGGGACCGCGCGGATCAGGCCCTGTGTGTAGGGGTGATCGGGGCCCGAGAGCAGCTTCGCCGTGGTGAGGTCCTCGACGATCTCGCCGCGGAACATCACGATGATCCGGTCGCACACCTCGGACAGCAGCGAGATGTTGTGCGAGATCAGCAGCACGGCGCTGCCCTTGCGGTCGTTCAGGTCGCACAGCAACTGCATGACCTGCGCCTGCACCGTCACGTCCAGTGCCGTGGTGGGCTCGTCGGCCAGGATCAGACTCGGCTCGCCCATGAGGCCCATCGCGATCATCGTGCGCTGGCGCATGCCGCCGGACAGCTCGTGCGGGTACTGCTTGAGTCGCTTGGCCGGCTCGGTGATGTGCACGTCCTCGAGGCTTCGGATCGCCAGGGCCCGCGCCTCCTTCTTGGACAGGCCCCGGTGCTCGCGCACCGTCTCGATCATCTGGGCGCCGATCTTGCGCGCCGGGTTGAGCGAGGACATGGGGTCCTGGAACACCATCGCGAGGTTGGTGCCCAGCACGGTCCGCAGCTCGCGGTCCGACCCGTTCAGCAGGTCGTGACCGTCGAAGTCGACCCGGTCGGCGGTCATCGTCAGGCCCTGGGGCAGCAGCCGCGACACCGCGAGCGACGTCAGGGTCTTGCCGCTGCCGGACTCGCCGACGATGCCGACGATCTCGCCGCGGTCGAGGTGGAACGAGACGTCCCGCACCAGCGGCGGCGCCTCGTCGCCGTTCTCGATGCTGATCGAGAGGTTGCGCACGTCCAGCAGGCGGTCGTCGTTCACGGGAGCGTCGTTCATGGGCGTCCCTTCCTGAGTTCGGTCTCCATGGCGGGGTCGATCGTGATCTCGGGCGTCTCGGCCAGCGCCTTGGCGCGGTTGCGACGGAACCGCGAGCGGAACAGGCTCGGCCGCTCACTCCACAGCACCGGGTTGACGGCGCGGGCGAGGGCGTCACCGAAGAGGTTGACCGCCAGGCCGGTGATGAGGATCAACGACGCCGGCACGAGGGCGGCGTACGGGTTGAGGTAGAAGTTCTTGACCCCGTCGGTGAGCATCTGGCCCCAGTCGAACTGCGGGGACTGGATACCCAGGCCCAGGAAGCTCAGCGAGGACATCGCCATGATCCCCTCGGCGACGGTCGTGAACGTCACGATGACGAGGCTGTCGGCCACGTTGCGGCCGACGTACCGGCGTCCGATGCCCGACTTGTTGACGCCGACGACCCGGGCTGCGGACATGTAGTCGCGCACCATCACCGAGTCGACGAGGCTGTACGTGAAGCGGGCGAAGTGCGGCGTGAACGCCACACCGATCGCGAGCACGGCGCCCTTCGCGCCGACGCCCACGATGGCCACCACGACGACGGCCAGCAGGATGTCGCCGAAGCCCATCATCGTGTCGATGACGGTGGCACCGACCTTGCGGACGCGCGGACTGCCGGCGGCGATGAGGCCGCCGATCAGGCCACCGACGATCATCGCGAAGAAGACCGCGGCGGAGGCGTAGAGGATGGACAGCCGGGTCGCGGCCAGGGTGCGGGTGAAGATGTCGCGACCCAGGGCGTCGGTGCCCCAGCGGTGGTCCGCGGACGGCCCTTCGCTCGAGCGCGCCATGTTGCTGACGACGGCCTGGTCGCCGAACCCGTTCGGGCCCATGATGACCAGCACGGTCAGGCCCAGCAGGATCAGGCCCGAGATGATGCCGGTCGGGCTGGACAGGAACGCGCGGACCATCTGGCGCGTGGTGCCGTGGCGGTTCGTGCTCATCGGCCGGCCTCCATGGTGCGGGGATCGACGATCCCGAGGATGACGTCGACCAGGGCGTTGACCAGGACCACGGAGAGCCCGAGGAGCAGGACGATGCCCTGGACGACCGGGTAGTCGCCGACCAGGACGCTGTGGACCAGCGTCGTGCCGAGCCCGAGGCGGGCGAAGACCTGTTCGACGATGACCGCGCCGCCGATCAGGCTGGCGAAGGTGACGCCGCCCATGGCGAGCATGGTCGTGATCGAGTTGGGGAAGACGTGGGAGAGGTAGAGCTTGCGCGTCGGCAGTCGCTTGCTGCGTGCCGTGCGGACGTACGGGGACTCGAGGACCTCCAGGGTCCGCACCCGCACGAGGCGGGCGATCGACGCGGCCGGACGGACCGCGATGGCCACGGCCGGCAGGATCGCGGCCTCGATCGATCCTGATCCCGCGACCGGCAGCAGCTGCCACGTCACGGCGAACAGGAAGGCCAGGAAGGTCGCGATGAGGTACTGCGGGATCGAGGCCATCGCGCCGGTCGATCCACTGAAGATGATCTCGAACCAGCGGTGACCGTTGCGGGTCAGGACCGCGCCGATGATGCCCAGGGGCAGGCCCACGAGCAGGATCAGCGCCATGCCGATCACCGCGAGCTGCGCGGTGGGTCCGATCTTCTGCGCGATCTCCGACGTCACCGGCTGGTTGGTGGCGAAGGACGTGCCCATGTCGCCACGGAACAGGCCACCGACGTAGTCGAGGAACTGGCGGTACATCGGCTGGTCGAGACCGAGCCGCTCGCGGGCGACCTCGACCGCCTGCTCGTCCGCGTCCATGCCGGCCACGAGGCGCGCGGGATCACCCGGGGCCAGATGCATCATGAGGAACGTGAGGGTGGTGATCGCCACCAGCACGAAGGCGAGCCGGACGAGCCGGGACACCAGGAACTGACGCCACTTCATGTCACTTCGTCTCCATCAGCATTGATCGTTCTTTTCCTGGGATCGGCGGGGATGGGAGGCCACGCTGGGCGTGGCCGGGCGTGCGGGCGGTCCAGGGACCGCCCGCACACACCGGTGGCGCTCAGGCGCGGGACAGCTCGGCTTCCATGCGGCGCAGCTCGACACGCGCGATGGTGCGCTTGTGCACCTCGTCCGGGCCGTCCGCGATCCGCAGGGTGCGCTGGTGCGCGTAGAAGCTGGCCAGCGGGAAGTCGTCGGTGACGCCGCCGCCGCCGTGGACCTGGATGGCCCGGTCGATGATCTTCAACGCGATCTCGGGCGCCGCGACCTTGATGGCCGCGATCTCGGTACGAGCCTTCTGGTTGCCCACGGTGTCCATCAGGTACGCCGTCTTGAACACCAGCAGGCGGATCATCTCGATCTCGATGCGCGCCTCGGCGATCCAGTCCTGGATGTTCGAGCGCATCGCCACGGGCTGACCGAACGTCGTGCGGCTCTGCGCGCGGCTGATCATGAGGTCGAGCGCGCGCTCGGCCATGCCGATCGAGCGCATGCAGTGGTGGATGCGGCCCGGGCCGAGGCGGGCCTGGCTGATCATGAAGCCGTCACCCTCGCCGGCCAGCAGCGCGGTCTTGGGGACGCGGACGTCCTCGAACAGGATCTCGGCGTGGCCCTCGCGGTCCATGTAGCCGAACACCGGCAGGCCACGGACGATCGTGACGCCCGGGGCGTCGATCGGGACGACCATCATCGACTGCTGACGGTGGGTCTCGGCCTCGAGGTTGGTCTTGCCCATGACGATGAGGACCTTGCAGTTCGCGTGCAGCGCGTTCGACGCGAACCACTTGCGCCCGTTGAGGACGTACTCGTCGCCGTCGGCCACCATGCGCAGCTCGACGTTGGTCGCGTCCGAGCTGGCCACGGCCGGCTCGGTCATGCAGAACGCCGAGGCGATCTCACCGGCGAGCAGCGGCTTGAGGTACTTCTCCTTGTGCTCCTCGGTGCCGAACAGCTGCAGCACCTCCATGTTGCCGGTGTCCGGGGCGTTGCAGTTCATGGCCTCGGGGGCGATGTAGGGGCTGCGACCCATGATCTCGGCGAGCGGCGCGTAGTCGAGGTTGCTCAGACCCGGCGAGCCCCAGGCCTCGTCCTTGTGGGGGTGGAACAGGTTCCACAGGCCGCGCTTGCGCGCCTCGGCCTTGAGCTCCTCGAGGATCGGCGGGTGGAAGTTCGGATCGCCGGCCTCGGCCATCTGCCGGTGGTAGACGGCCTCCGCCGGGTAGATGTGCTCGTCCATGAAGGCGAGCAGCTTCTCCTGGTACTCCTTGGCAGTGTCCGAGAGTTCGAATTGCATGTCAGCTCCTTGGCTGTTCGGTGGGTCGCGTTCGAGCGCGATGATCAGGCGAGTGAGGCTTGGTAACGGCGCATCCCCGCGAGCCAGCGGTCGATGTCGCCGGTCTTGCGGGAGGCGAAGACCTTCACCTCGGGGTGGGGCAGGATGAGGAACTCCTCGGCCGCCATGGCCCGGAGCACGATCGCGGCGACCTCGTCGGCCTCGAGCACGCCGCCGGCGTCGGTGACGGCCTTCGCGGCGCGGCGCTGCGTCTCGTTGGTGACGGGTCCGCCGCCGGTGAGCATGTCGGTGTTGACGCCCATGGGGCACAGGCAGCTGACGGCCACGCCCTGGTCGCCGTACGTGATCGAGAGCCATTCGGCGAACGCGACGGCACCGTGCTTGGAGACCGAGTAGGTCGCCGAGCCGATCTGCGTCAGCAGGCCGGCTGCCGAGGCGGTCGAGACGAAGTAACCCTGTCCCCGCTCGATCCAGCCGGGCACGAGCAGGCGGGCCGCGCGCACGTGCGCCATGACGTTGACCTGGTGCGCGAGGTCCCACTCCTCCTCGGAGGCGTCCAGGGACACTCCCCCGCCGACCCCGGCGTTCGCGAAGTAGACGTCGACCGGACCGAAGGACTCCTCGGCGGCGGCGATCAGCTTCTCGATCTGCTCGGTGCGGGACACGTCGCCGGCGACCGCGACAGCGGATCCGGGGGTCTGCGCGTTGAGGCGGGCCGCCACGGAGTCGACACCGTCGGCCTTGAGGTCCGCCAGGACGACCCGGGCGCCGGCCGTGACCAGCGCCTCGGCCAGAGCGGCTCCGATGCCGCCACCGGCTCCGGTGACGACGGCGACCTTGCCGGTGATGTCCATGCTGCTCCTTGTGTCGGAAGGGGTCGGGGTGACGTGGTTCACACTCTAACCTGAATTCGGGCTCAAGTTCAAGAACGGTTTTCGGCGCGGAGATCGCCGACCGGGAGGGAGAGCAGATCCGCGAGGTGCCCGATGGTCCGTTCGGCACTGCGGTGCACGACGCCGCCCAGCCCCAGCGCGTGTGCGGCGCGCACGTTGATCGCCAGGTCGTCGACCATGAGCGCCTCGGCGGGCGAGACGTCCAGCCGCTCGCAGGCGATGCGGTACAGCGCCCGCGACGGCTTGCGGACCCCCTCGCGACCCGAGATGACCTGCACGTCGAACAGCTCGTCGAGGTCGTGCCCCGTGTAGCAGTCCCGGCCGAGGGAGTTCGAGACGAGGGCGACCGCGACGCCGTGCTCACGCAGGCGCTCGACGGCGGTGCGCATCGCGACGTCACGTTCGAGGCCACGCTGCATCGCGGCGATGAGGCCGTCCGGCTCGATCTCGACACCACGGGCCGCCAGCGCACGCGCCACGGCCGCCTCGAACTCCTCGTCCTCGATGCGGCCGCACTCGTGCTCGACGAGCGCCGCGCTCGCGGCCTCGTCCTGCGCCACGACCTGCAGCAGCAGGTCGGGGTCGCCACTGATCTCGAGGCTGCACCGGGCGAACGACTCGAACACGCTGGTCGTCAGCACTCCCCCGAAGTCGAACAGCACGGCGCGCGGCGGCGCCTCGGAGGCGAAGACGTCGTCCTGCTCGGCCCGCGCCGTCCCGGAGGTCATCGGGCGCGCGCTGCGGCGCGGGCGATCTCGAGCAGCGCGTCCTTGTCGATCGCGCGCTTCTGGATCTTGCCCGTCGCGCCCTTGGGCAGGGTGTCGACGAAGGAGTAGACGCGCGGCACCTTGTAGGCCGACAGTCGCTCCTTGGCCCAGGCGCGCAGCTCCTCGCCCGTCGTCTCGTGACCCGGCGCGAGAGCGATGACCGCGGCGATCTCCTCGCCGTAGTGGTCGTCGGGGATGCCCACCACAGCCACCTCGACGATGGCCGGGTGCTCGTAGAGCACCTCCTCGACCTCGCGGGGGTACACGTTGTAGCCACCGCGGATCACCAGGTCCTTCACCCGGTCGACGATCGTCAGGTAGCCGTCGTCGTCGAGCGATCCGAGATCGCCGGACTTCAGCCAACCGTCGACGAGCTCGCTCGCGGTCGCCTCGGGCCGGTTCCAGTACCCCTTCATGACGGTCGGCCCCTTGATGAAGACCTCGCCCACCTCACCGGGCGGCAACACCGCGCCGGTGGAGTCCCGGACCTCGATGACGGTCCCGGGCAGCGCGGGACCGGTCGTGCCGGTGCGCTGCTCGCGACGCAGGTCGTTGAAGGTGGCGGCACCGGTCGTCTCGGTCAGGCCGTAGCCCTCGAGGATCGTGCAGCCGAAGCGCTCGCCGAAGGCCCGGATGACCTCGACGGGCAGCGAGGCGCCGCCGGACGTGGCCATGCGCAGCGAGGCGAAGTCCTCGGGGGTGAAGTCACCCTGCGCGTGCAGCATCGCGTTCCACATGGTCGGCACACCCGAGAGCGTCGTGAGCCGATCCGCACGGACCATCTCCAGCATCTTCACCGGATCGAACGGACTCAGCAGCGAGAAGGACGCCCCCACCGCGAGCGCCGTGTTCATGCACACCGCCTGCCCGAAGACGTGGAACAGCGGCAGCGCGGTACCGAACCGGTCGTCGTCACTGAGCTCCAGGACGGGCGTGAAGGAGTCCACGGTCTCGACGAGGTTGCCGGCCGTCAGCTCGGCACCCTTGGGCCGACCGGTCGTGCCGGACGTGTAGAGGATGATCGCGGTGTCGTCGGGCTCGTGCTCGTGGGCCTGCATCAGGGGCTCGGCCTCGATGGTCACGCCCGGGTCGAGCTGCCAGAACGGGATCCCGCGCCGCTCGGCCGCCGTGCGCGCAGCATCGGCGCACTCGTGCCAGGCGATGACCAGCGACGCGTCGCAGTCGTCGAGGACGTAGTCGATCTCGGGCACCGTCGACATGACGTTCATCGTCGTGACGGTCACCCCGGCCGCGTGCAGGCCGTAGTAGACCTCGGGGAACTCGGGGATCGTCGGCGCGATGAACAGCACCCGATCGAGAGGTTGCAGGCCGGCGGCACGGACGGCGCCGGCGACCCGCCGGTTCGTCTCGCGCAACTGCTCGAACGTGATCGTGCGGGGCGACCGGACGGCCACCCGGCCCGGCTCGGAGTCGGCGTGGGCCCAGACGCGGGAAACGATGTTGACCATGTCGTCCTTCGATCGCAACTGACGTGACGACACGTGTCGTGCGTCACAAGGTGAACTTGGTTTCAGTTTTAGCACCTAAACGCGGCCACGTCACCCCGGGTACCCCCGACGAGGCGGGCGAGGGATATGAAACTCGATTCAACTATGGTTAGAGTGACCGCCATGACCACCGCCACCGCGCCCACGATCGACGACGTCTCCGGCCTGGGGACCGCCCTGTCCCTGGTCGCGCCGCCCGAGTTCGAGGACGGCAACGGACACGTCAACGTCGGCCACTACTACCGGCTGCACATGGAGGCCTCCGACGCGGCCTTCACCGAGCTGGGGTTCGACGACGCCTACCGCGCTCGCACCGGACACAGCGTCTTCAGCGTGGAGCACCACATCCGCTTCCTCGACGAGTCCCTGGTCGGCGACGAGCTGTCGGTCCACCTGCGCATCCTCGGCGTCGCACCCAAGGCGATCCACGGGCTGACGATCGTGGTCAACCGCTCGCGCGGGACGATCGCCAACACCCTGGAGTTCCTCGAGCTCCACGTCGACCTCACCTCGCGGCGGACGACACCGATGCCCGAGCACCTGACAGAGGTGCTGCGGGACCGACTCCGTGAGCACGAGGCACTGCCGTGGTCGCTGCCCCTGGCCGCACCCCTGGGCGTCCGCTGAGGCGACGCCGCGGCGCAGGGCCCCGTCCGCATCGGACGGGGTGACTCCTTCGCCGCGTGACGCGACTCAGCGGGAGCGGACGACCTTGCTCGTCGCTGCCGAGCGCACCGTGGCACTGCCGGAGTAGACGACGCGGATGCGGTGCTTGCCCTTCTTCAGCTTCGGCAGGGTGATCCGCAGGCTGCCGCCGTGCTTGGCCTGCAGCTTCCGTGTCGCGAGCCGCTTGCGGCCGTCGTACACCCGCACCGTGCCGGTGGGACGCACGCCGCGCGCCGCGATCCGCACGGTCACCGGCACGCGCTTCGTGCGCTTGACCTTCGACGGCACCGACATCCGCACCGTCGCCTTCACCTTGGCCACCGGCTGGGGCGTCGGCTTCGGGGTCGGGGTCGGCGCGACCGGCACGTCCACCGACGCCGCCCGCGAGGCACCGGCGAAGGGCCCCGAGGCCACCGTGTCCCGCACGGTCAACGTCCGACCCAGGTCCGCGGCGACGACCCGATAGGTCGCTCCCGTGCCGACCTTCGTCGCTCCTCGCCACCAGGTGATGGTCGAGCCGGCGCCTCCGGTCGTCAGACCGCGCGACTGGCCCTGCAGGACCACGTCGAGTGCCGGCGTCCCGGTGATCTTCGGCGCGCCGAGGGGCGCCGTCACCCGGGACAGGTCCAGGATGCCCGCGCCGCAGGCCGTCCGTCCCGTGGTGGTGCAGTCGAGCTCGTCGGTCGTGAGCGACGCGGTCCCGCCGCCGATCGTGCGTTGCCCGTAGGGCACGGTCGAGAACGGCTGAACCGCCGACTTCAGGCCCGCCTCGACGGCGGCAGGGCCGGTGATGCCCAGGGAGTACAGCAGTGCCGCACCCGCAGCCACGGCCGGAGCGGCCATGCTCGTGCCCTGGTAGAAGCCGTAGCCCGCCGCCGCCGGTCGCGTCGCACCCAGGTTGATGGTGGACAAGATGCCGCGCTCGGCCGACGTGGTGGGCACCTGCATGTCACCGCCGGGTGCGGCGATGTCCGCCCCCTCCCCCGCGGTCGAGTACCAGGAGCGGTGTCCGGTGTCGCTCGAGGCGGTGACGCTCACGTACCCGGCGCAGGACGCGGGCACGCTCAGGTTGAGCGGCGCGATCGCCTGGCCGGACGAGTTGCCCGCAGCGGCCACGAGCGTCACGCCGCGCGCCCGAGCCACGGTGGCGACGTCGCTGTAGAGCTCACAGTCCTGGGCGGCCTCGGCCGCCGAGTCGTACACGCCGCCGAGCGACAGGTTGACGACCTTCGCCGGCGTCGGGTTCAGGGGCACGCCGTACTCGCGCAGGTCCTCGCCGGACGCCCACAGGATCCCGAACACGATGTCCAGGTCCCAGCCGCCGCAGTGGCCCATGACGCGGACGGGCTGCACCTTCACGCCCGGCGCCACGCCGGCCACGCCGATACCGTTCCCGGCCTTCGCGGCGACCGTGCCTGCCACGTGCGTGCCGTGCCAGGAGCTGTCGGCCGTGTAGTCGGCCGGGTCGTCGATCGGGCCGAAGCACTTCGTCACCAGGCCCTCGTCGAGCCAGTCGCCCGGATCGGCCGGATCGGCGTCCCATCCGTTCCCGTCGCCGGCATTGATGTACGTGCGGTCGTAGTGGCAGGCGTCGCCGACCGGCGTGCACTCGTCGTCGACGAAGTCGTAGCCCGCGACCGTCTGGCCGACCAGGTCAGGATGCGCGGCGAGGCCGGTGTCGACGACCGCCACGACCACGGAGGGGTCGCCCTTCGTGGAGCGCCACAACGCCGGTGCCTTCGTGCTGAAGCCGCCGTTCGTCGGCAGGCCGTCGATGGTGTCGCGGGTGTCCCACAGGTTCCCCTGGATGAGGAAGTGCGGGTCGTCGACCGAGACCGGCGGCACGCTGGAGGCCGATCGCAGCCGGTCCGCGATGACCCATTCGACATCGGCACGTGCGTCGATCTCGGCGATCGCCGCATCGAGCTCGCCGACGGGGACCGGGTCCTGCAGCCGCAGGACGGACAGCCCGGCCGGCGCGCTGCTGGTCGACGCCACATCGTTGCCGTCGGGCAGCTCGGTGCGCGCGCTCCGGGCGATCGACGCACGTCGGGCGGGCGTGTCCGTGCGCGCCTTCACGATGAGGCCGCGGGCCAGGGCCGGCGCCTTCGCGCCCGCGGGATCGGTCGTGACCGACACAGCGGTGCCCGGCGGCGGGCCCGACGGCGCCGCCGAGGCGCCGACGTCGACCATCACGGTGGCCGCGACAAGGACCGGAAGGACCAACAAGGGCAGGCTGCGGCGCACGGCGGTGTCCTGACGGGAGGGGACGTCTCGACGAACGAGGTGAACCTCAGCAGGTTACCGGTGCCACGGGTGTCACGTCCCCCCTTTGGCGCAGGAGATCAGCGGACGCGGACGACCTTGCTCCGCTTGGCCGCACTCACCTTGCCGCTGCCGGAGTAGACGACCCGGATGCGGTGCTTGCCCTTCCTCGTGATCTTGGGCAGCTTGATGACGACCTTGCCCTTGTTCTTGGCTTTCAGCTTCTTGACGGCGATGCGCTTCTTGCCGTCGTAGACCTTGATCGTGCCGGTCGGGCGCACGTAGGGCGCCTTGACCTTGACCGTCATCTTGGCGCGCGTGGACTTCTTGAGCTTCGACGGCAGGCCGAAGGCCAGACGAGGCTTGACCTTCACCGCGACCGAGCTCTGGTGGAAGATCCCCGGCGAGCCGTTCGTGGCGGTCGCCCGCACCGTGACGACCTTGCCGATGTCGGCCTTCGTCACCCGGTACGCGGGGCCCGCAGCGACGGCGCGGCCGGCACGGAGCCAGGTGAGCTTGACGGTGGCGCCGTTGCGCCACGCCCCCGGCGTCGCCCGCAGCGTGCCACCGGGCCGCGGCGTTCCGGTCAATCGGGGCGCACTCGTCGGGGCCTTGGCGGTCAGGACCCGGTGGGCGCTGACGACACCCGCGCCACACTGGGCCACGGAGCACCCGGCCGCCCGTCGTGCAGTGGCCTTGAGTACGCGCTCGACCACGTCGGGGTGCGTGATCCCCGCCGAGTACGCCATCGCCGCAGCGGCCGAGACGCTGGGCGCGGCCATGCTCGTGCCCCGGTACGCCGGATACGAGTTGGTCTGCGGGCCGGTCGCGCCGGAGTTCGCGGTCGAGTAGATCGCGACGCCGGGAGCGGCCACGTCGATCCCCGCGCCGTAGTTCGAGAAGCTCGCGCGCAGTCCCTGCTGGTTGGTGGCCGCCACCGCGATGTACCCGGGGCACGACGAGGGCACGTTCTGGGCGTGGTTCCGCCCGTTGTTGCCCGCGGCCGCCACGATCGTCGACCCGCGCGTGCGCGCGACCGACGCGATCTGGCCGTAGAACTTGCACAGCTCCCGCACGTCCGCGGGCCGAGGCACCCACCCACCCAGCGAGAGGTTGATGACCTTGGAAGGGGTCCGGTTGACCGGGACGGCGCCGTGACGACGGCCGTCGTAGCCGGTGACGTTCACGCCCGAGGCCCACAGGACCCCCATCGCGATGTCCCAGTCGGTGCCGCCGCAGCGCCCCAGGACGCGAACCGGCTGCACCTTGACCGTGGGCGCAACGCCCACGACGCCACCGTTGTCGCGCTTCGCCGCGATCGTGCCGGCGACGTGGGTGCCGTGCCAGGTGCTGCGGCCCTGGGCCATCCCTGCGCACTGGCCGGCGTAGTCGCGCCAGTCACCGGGGTCCGCGGGGTTGGCGTCCCAGCTGTTGCCGTCGTTGGCACTGGTGAACGAGTTGCGGTACCGGATCCGCGAGCAGGCGAGGTTGGCGCAGTCGTACTCGTCGTCGACGAAGTCGCGACCCGCGACGGACTGCCCCTCCAGATCGGGATGGTTGGCGACCAGGCCCGTGTCGACGACCGCGACCCGCACGTTCGGGCTGCCGGTGGTGATGTCCCAGGCCTTGTCGGCCTCGACGCCCCAGGCGCCGTTGAGGTTCCAGAGCCGGCCGTCGCGGAAGTACGAGTCGCTCGCGGTCGCCGAGGGCAGCCGGACGCCGTTGGGGACGACCCACTCGACCTGAGGGTCGGACTCCAGCACCTCGATCGCGGCGTCGAGATCCTCGGACTCGACCTCCTCGGACAGCTCCAGCAGGCCGAGGTCGGCCGGGCCGGAGGTCGTCTCGGCCACGCCGATGTCGCTGGGCAGCTCGGCGGCGACGTCGTCGACCAGGTCGGCCACGGCACCGTCCGCGTCATCGGCGAGCTTGACGATCAGGCCGCGGGCGGGCTGGGACAACGGCGCGGTGTTCAGCGGGTCCGGAGCATCGGCCGCGACTGCTGGCAGCGAGCCCGCCGCCAGGGCGCAGGTCAGCGCCGCAGGCACGAGCAGGGTGAGTGGGCGGCGCAGCCACGGCGTCATGATGGACCTTCCCCCGACAATGTCTCGCCGACCCGCTTCACGAGTGGCTCTTGATGGTAACCCGCGGGTGCGAGGCGGAGGCGACGCTGCCCGGGAACGACGAAGCGCCCACCCCAGCGGGATGGGCGCTTCGAACGAGAGGTGTTACTTGGCCTCGTCCTGCGTGGACTCGGTCGCCTCGTCGGCCGGAGCCTCGGTGACCTCAGCGGTCTCCTCGGCGGGCGTCTCGACGGTCTCGTCGGTCACGGTCTCCTCGACCGGGGCCTCCTCGACAGCCGGAGCGGCCTCGGCAGCCGGAGCCTTCGGCGCGGCGGCGTCGAAGTCCTTGGCCTCCACGATCTCGATGACGGCCATGGGGGCGTTGTCGCCCTTGCGCGGACCG
The DNA here is from genome assembly GCF_024433585.1 of Aeromicrobium sp. 636. Classification (NCBI taxonomy): domain Bacteria; kingdom Bacillati; phylum Actinomycetota; class Actinomycetes; order Propionibacteriales; family Nocardioidaceae; genus Aeromicrobium; species Aeromicrobium sp. 636. The sequence continues at coordinate 247,584 of NZ_WNJU01000004.1, read as the reverse complement.
ATCTTCGTGATGCGCGTGTAGCCGCCCGGACGGGTGGCCATGGCCGGACCGATCTCCGTGAAGAGCGTGTGCAGCACGCCCTTGTCACGGATGACCTTGACGACGTGGCGGCGGTTGGCCACCGTGTCGGTCTTGGCCTTGGTGATGAGGTGCTCGGCGTACGGGCGCAGGCGCTTGGCCTTGGCCTCGGTCGTCGTGATGCGGCCGTGCTCGAACAGGCTCTGGGCCAGGTTCGCCAGGATCAGCCGCTGGTGCGAAGGGCTGCCGCCGAGGCGAGGACCCTTGGTGGGGGTGGGCATGTCGTTACTCCTGAATCAGTGGTGTCAGAGCAGTTCAGTACTGCTCGTCCTCGGCGAATCCGGCGTCCTCGTCGAACGTGTCGATGACGGCGGACGGATCGAAGCCCTGCGGGCTGTCCTTGAGCGACAGACCGAGCTCGGCGAGCTTGGCCTTGACCTCGTCGATCGACTTCGACCCGAAGTTGCGGATGTCCAGCAGGTCCTGCTCGCTGCGCGTGATGAGCTCACCCACGGTGTGGATGCCCTCGCGCTTGAGGCAGTTGTAGGAACGGACGGTGAAGTCCAGGTCCTCGATCGCCAACGCGAGGTCGGCGGCCAGCTGCTCGTCCACCGGCGAGGGGCCGATGTCGATGCCCTCGGCCTCGACGTTGAGCTCACGGGCCAGGCCGAAGAGCTCGACCAGCGTCGAACCGGCCGACGCGATCGCGTCGCGCGGCAGGATCGAGGACTTGGTCTCGACGTCGATGATCAGCTTGTCGAAGTCGGTGCGCTGCTCGACGCGGGTGGCCTCGACCTTGTAGGTGACCTTCAGGACCGGGCTGTAGATCGAGTCGACCGGCATGCGGCCGATCTCTTCGTCGCCCGTCTTGTTCTGGACGGCCGAGACGTAGCCGCGGCCACGCTCGACGACCAGCTCGATCTCGAGACGACCCTTGTCGTTGAGCGTCGCGACGTGCAGGTCCGGGTTGTGGACCTCCACGCCGGCCGGCGGCGTGATCGCCGCGGCGGTGACGTCACCGGCGGTGTCGGCCCGCAGGTACATGACCACGGGCTCGTCGATCGTCGACGACACGACGAGGTTCTTGAGGTTGAGGATGATCTCGGTGACGTCCTCGGTGACGCCCTCGATGGTCGAGAACTCGTGGAGGACACCGTCGATCTTGATCGAGGTGACGGCCGCACCCGGGATCGACGACAGCAGCGTACGACGCAGCGAGTTGCCGAGGGTGTAACCGAATCCGGGCTCGAGGGGCTCGATGACGAACCGCGAACGGAACTCGTCGACGACCTCTTCGGACAGAACGGGGCGCTGTGCGATCAGCATGATGCATCTTCCTTTCCGGTCCCACCGCTATATGAGGGCCGGGTTGGTGGAGGTTGGTGAAGGATCAGATCTTCGAGTAGAACTCGACGATGAGCTGTTCCTGGATCGGAACCACGATCTGCTCGCGCACGGGCTTGTTGTGCACGAGGATGCGGCCACGATCGGGCGACACGTCGAGCCAGCCGGGCACCGTGTCGGCGTCGTGGGTCTCACGAGCGACGATGAACGGCGTCGTGTCCAGGCTCTTGGTCTTGACGTCGATGATGTCGTGCTTGCTGACCTGGAACGACGGGATGTTCGTCTTCACGCCGTTGACCAGGAAGTGACCGTGGGTCACCAGCTGGCGGGCGTGACGACGCGTGCGGGCCAGGCCGGCACGGTAGACGACGTTGTCGAGGCGGCTCTCGAGCAGGATCAACAGGTTGTCACCGGTCTTGCCGGGACGACGCGAGGCGAGCTCGTAGTACTTGCGGAACTGCTTCTCGAGGACGCCGTAGGTGTAACGCGCCTTCTGCTTCTCCTGCAGCTGGGTGCGGTACTCCGACTCCTTGACGCGGGTGCGGCCATGCTGGCCGGGCGCGTACGGACGGCGCTCGAAGGCCTTGTCCCCACCAACGAGGTCGACGCCGTAACGGCGCGACTTCTTGGTGAGAGGTCCGGTGTAACGGGCCATGGGTGATTACTCCTTGAAGAAAGTCGACGCGTCAGAGACGACGGTGCTTGGGCGGACGGCAGCCGTTGTGGGGGCTGGGGGTCACATCAGAGATGGTGCCGACCTCGAGGCCGACGCCGCTGAGCGACCGGATCGCCGTCTCTCGTCCCGAGCCGGGGCCCTTGACGAAGACGTCGACCTTCTTCATGCCGTGGTCCATCGCCTGACGTCCGGCGGCCTCGGCGGCCATGCCGGCGGCGTACGGAGTCGACTTGCGCGAGCCCTTGAAGCCGACGGTTCCGCCGGAGGCCCACGCGATCACCGCACCGCTGGGGTCGGTGATCGTCACGTGCGTGTTGTTGAACGTGCTCTTGATGTGGGCTTCGCCCTGAACGACGTTCTTCTTCTCCTTGCGGCGCACCTTCTTGGCGCCGGAGTTCTTCGGGGGCATCGGCTACCTCACTTCTTCTTTCCGGCGACGGTGCGCTTGGGGCCCTTGCGGGTGCGCGCGTTGGTCTTGGTGCGCTGGCCGCGAACGGGCAGGTGCGCACGGTGACGGCGGCCCTGGTACGAGCCGATCTCCATCTTGCGGCGGATGTCCGCGGTGACCTCGCGGCGCAGGTCACCCTCGACCTGGAAGTTCGCCTCGATGTAGTCACGGAGCGCGACGAGCTGGTCGTCGGTCAACTCGTGAACACGGGTGTTGGGGTCGATGCCGGTGGCGGCGAGGGCCTCGACCGCACGAGTGCGGCCGATCCCGAAAATGTACGTGAGTCCGATCACCACGCGCTTTTCGCGCGGCAGATCCACTCCGACGAGGCGTGCCATGTGCTGGCAGTTCCTTTCGGTTCGGCAGAGGTGTCGTCACCTGGGGCATCCCGATCGCCTCGATCGGGCTCCGGCCTCTGCGCCGGAGGTGACACCCGGACTCCGTCGTGGACGGGGCCCGGATGAGCCATCAGATGTTCAGGGTGCTGCGTTGAAGAAGAGGGTTTTCTGATTCAGCCCTGGCGCTGCTTGTGGCGCGGGTTCTCACAGATCACCATGACGCGGCCGTGGCGACGGATCACCTTGCACTTGTCACAGATCTTCTTCACGCTCGGGTTGACCTTCATCGAGAAGCTCTCTCTTCGGTACGAACTGAACGTGGGGGATGTGTAGTTGTCACTTGTAGCGGTAGACGATGCGACCGCGGCTGAGGTCGTAGGGCGAGAGTTCCACCACGACACGGTCCTCGGGGAGGATCCGGATGTAGTGCTGGCGCATCTTGCCGCTGATGTGTGCCAGGACCTTGTGGCCGTTGGCCAGCTCGACCCGGAACATCGCGTTGGGCAGGGCCTCGACGACCGCGCCCTCCATCTCGATGACGCCTTCTTTTTTCGCCATACACCTCAACTTCTTCGTATCGACTGTTCGACCAGGCACGCGCACGTGTCCCCACCCGTTCCCGGGTTTGCCATTGGGCATGGGGATACGGCCCGACTAGGCCGACACACAAGTCTACGTCGAAGGGGGCCCCGGACTCAAATCGGGCCCCGGAAGCGGGTTCAGACACCCCAGGTGGTGCCGGCCTGCAGGACCGCAGCGTCGAGCGCCTGCGACCGCAGACCGGTGATCTGCTGGTACTCGGGATCGGCCACCATCTGGCTGAACGCCTCGCGCGAGGGGTAGCGGACCAGCAGCACGGCGTCCCACGGCCAGTCCTGCGGGGCGACCAGCGCGGTGGACAGGTTGCCCGCGTGGACGACCTCGCCGCCGACCTTGGCCAGGAACGGACCGACCCGCTCGCTGTACTCGCGGTAGGACGCGATGCCGTCCTCGCGGAACTGCAGCAGGTTCAGCATCACGACGGGACCACCGGGGTCCTCGGCCAGGAATCGCTTGAGGTCCGTACCGGTGGGATCGACTGCCATGGGCCGACTCTAGGTCCTTCAGCCCAGCCCTGTGATGAGTGCGCGATGGAAGGCGCTGCCGCGCTCGAGCGTCTCGATCGCGACCTTCTCGTTCGGGGCGTGGATCGAGTCGCGCTGCGCCCGAGTCATGTGCAGCGGGGCGAAGCGGTAGACCGAGTCGCTGATCCGGGTGAAGTGCCGCGAGTCGGTGCCTCCGGTCTGCACGTACGGCACGACATGGATGTCCGGGCCCAGCACCGCGATGGCATCGCCCAGGGCCCGCCACGCGTCGTTGTCGGTCCGCGACACCGGGGGCGGATCGTCGCCGTCGACGCGCTCGACCTCGACGTCGAGACCTCGGAGCAGCCGCTCCAGGCGCGTCACCAGCTGCTGCTTCGTGTCGCCGATCGCGAGCCGCACGTTGACGTTCGCGCGCGCCTCGGTGGCCAGGACGTTGCGGGCGGGACTGCCGCTCAGCTGGGTCACCGCCATCGTGGTGCGCACGATCGCGCCGGTCTCCTTGCCCAGCCGGGCGAGCAGCTCGGCCACCGGGCGGTTGGCCCGACGTGCGCGGCGCAGCACGGCGCCGGCCGGGCGCGGCACGAGCTCGGCCAGGGCGTCCAGCATCTGCAGGACGGGATCGGACAGGTGCGGGGTCGCGGGATGTCGCTCGAGCCGCACGACGGCGCGGGCGAGCCGGGCGGTGGCGCCGTGGCGGGACGGCGTGGACGCGTGCCCTCCCCCGCCGCGCGCCAGCAGGCCCACGTCGACGCTGCCCTTCTCGACGATCGCGACCATCGCGGTGAGGGCGGAGACGCCGGGCAGGGCGTCGTCGACGACCGCGCCGCCCTCGTCCGAGACGAGCCACGGCCGGACGCCGGCGGACTCGAGGTGGTCCACCACGTCGGACGCACCGCGACCGAAGACCTCCTCGTCGGCGCCGAACGACAGGTACACGTCGCGGGCGGGCTCGAACCCCTCCGCCAGCAGGGACTCGACGGCCTCGGCGATGCAGACCAGCGGGCCCTTGTCATCGAGCGCGCCGCGGCCGTGGACGAACCCGTCCTCGAGGGCTCCGGAGAAGGGGTCGCGATCCCACTGCTCGGCCGGCGCGGGGACGACGTCGTAGTGCGCCATGAGCACCAGCGGATCGGCCGACGTGCGACCCGGCCACCGGAACAGCAGGGTGCCGCCCTCGAACTCGGTCAGCTCCAGTGACCCGTGCAGCCGCGGGTAGAGCCGCGCGAAGGTCTCGCGGAAGGCGACGAACTGCGCCTCGTCGCGCTCGTCGGGCGCAGAGACGGTGCGGCAGGCGATCAGCTCGGCCAGTCGCTCGGCTGCGGTCATCGTTCCAGCTCCTCTTCTCGTGCCACCGGATCGGCGAAGGCCAGCCGAGGGACGAACCTGAGCCCGATCGCCGCCACGAACGCCGTGGCCGAGCAGACGATCCAGACCGTGTAGTACCCCGAGAGCGAGGCGGCCGTCGCGTGCGTCGCCCCGGCGGCCAGGGCGACCCCGAAGATGCACGAGGCGAAGGAGCCGCCGATGGTCTTGGTCGTGTTCGTCAGACCCGTGGCCACGGCCGTCCGACCCTCGGGTGCGGCCGCTGCGGCGGCCGCGGGCAGGGCCGCGACGAGCGCACCCGAGCCCAGCCCGGCGACGACCATGCAGGCGGCCATCTGCAGCACCGACCCGTGCAGGGCCAGCAGGGCCGCGTACCCGACCCCCACCAGCGTGGCGGCACCGATGAGGCACGCCCGAGGACTCGACCGCTGACTGATCCGGGCGAACAGCAGGGCGCCCACGAGCATCGAGAACACGTAGCCGCCGATGATCGGGGCCACGGACGTGGAGTCCAGACCGAGGCCGTAGCCGTGGACCTCCGGATCGGTCTGCGCGAAGGTCGACAACGGGATCTGCGCCCCGAGGACACTGACCCCGAACATCAGGGCCGTGAACTGGACGGGCCACATCGCGGGCTGTCGCATGACCCGCAGATCGATGATCGGGTCCGGCGTCCGCAGCTCGTGGCGGCAGAAGGGGACCAGGGCGAGCGCTCCGAGCACGATCGCCGCCCACGGCCACGGCGAGCCGGCACCCCACACCCGCACGAGCGACAGACCTCCCGTCACCAGCAGCAGGCTCGCGCTGATCCAGGCCAGCCCCGGCCCGTCGAGGCTGCCGGGCTGGACCTCGTGTCCGCCCGGGACGAACCCGATGATCACCACCACCACGGCGACGGTCAGCACCGCCGGCACGGCCAGGACCATCCACAGTGAGTCGAACACCGCCGACGTGGCGCCCGCCGAGAGAGCGCCCGCGATGGCACCGGCCTGCAACGCCGCGACGATGACGCCCGTCGCGCGACGTGTCGCGGCGGCGCGCATCGGCCGGCCGATGCTGCGCCGGTAGATCAGGGCGACCTCGAGCGGCAGCCAGACCGTGAACACGCCCTGCAGGGCCCAGAAGACCAGGTACGTCTCGAAGCTCGAGGACACGGCGATCCCCCACGTCGCCACTGCGGTCAGCCCGGCCGACCAGGCCAGGACCCGCTGGTGCCCGATCAGGTCGCCCAGCTTGGACAGCGGCGGCACGCACAGCGCCGACAACAGCAGTTGCGCCGCCTCGAACCAGTTCACGTCCGCGTCGTTGATGTCGAGGTGCCGGGCGATGTCGGTGGCCAACGGCGTGTAGTAGCCCTGCAGGAACCCGCTGACGAACTCGACGAAGACGAGGGCGCCGACGAGTCCGGCACCGACCGAGGCGGTCCGCGATCGAGTCATGCGGTCACGCTAGCGTCGCGCCGGGTCCGCCGGTCGCTCTTCCCGACGCTCCTGCCCGGCCACGCTGCGTCGGTCGTGCACGAGCCGCGACAGGACGATGGACGTCTCGGTCTGGCTGACGTTGGCCGCCCCCGCCCGGATGCTCTCCAGGGCCTGCTCCAGGTCGCGGACGTCCTCCGCGACGAGGTGCAGCATCGCGTCGGCCGCTCCGGACACGGTCGCCGCGGCGTGGACCTGCGGGACCTGCAGGAAGGCCTCGCGCAGGACGGCGGGCGAGATCGTGCCCTGGCAGTGGACCTCGACGTACGCCTCGGTCGTCCAGCCGCGATGGTGCGGGTCCACGACGACCGTGAAGCCACTGATGACACCGGTCTCGACGAGGCGGTCGACGCGGCGCTTCACGGCCGGTGCTGAGAGTCCCACGCGAGAGCCCAGCGCGGCGAAGCTCGCGCGGCCGTCCTCGGTGAGTGCCTCCAGCAGGTCACGATCGATCTGGTCCAGGCTCATGCCCGCAACGTACCAAAGGTCTGGGCGCGGAATGCGCAACGAATCGTCGGCCAGAGGCAGGAAAGATCGATGGTTCGATCGTCCGGCGCTCCTTAGGATCGAGGAATCGACCGAGGGAGTCCCATGACCCAGATCCTGACGACGCCACGGGCCGTCGCGCCCCGCGCGGCGCGCACCCGGCACTACGTGATGTGCCCGCCCACGCAGTTCGACGTCGTCTACGCGATCAACCCGTGGATGGATCCCACGGTGGCCGTCGACTCCGTGGCGGCTCGGCTCCAGTGGCAGGAGCTCCACGACACCTACCTGGGGCTGGGTCACCGCGTCGACCTGCTCGACCCGGTTCCGGGCCTGCCGGACATGGTGTTCGCGGCCAACGGCGCCGTCTCGATCGGCACGCGCACCTACGGCGCGGCCTTCGCGTTCCCGCAGCGCCAGGCCGAGGCGCACGCCCACGTCGACTTCCTGCGCGGCACCGGGCGCGAGGTCAGCCGGCCGGCCCACGTCAACGAGGGCGAGGGCGACTTCCTCGTCCTGGCCGACGTCGTCCTGGCCGGGACCGGGTTCCGCACCAGCCGGGACGCCCACGCGGAGGCGGCGGCCGCACTGGGCCGTCCCGTCGTGTCCCTGGACCTGGTCGACCCGCGTTTCTACCACCTCGACGTCGCCCTGGCCGTCCTCGACGACGGTGGCGGAGAGGCACCCGCGGACATCGCGTGGTTCCCAGGCGCGTTCAGCCGACGGAGCCGGCGGACCCTACGCCGCCTCTTCCCCGGGTCCTGGGAGTGCTCCGAGGCCGACGCACTGGCCTTCGGACTGAATCTGGTCAGCGACGGCTGGAACGTGGTGCTCCCCCGCGAGGCCACCGATCTCGCGACCGCCCTGGTCCCCCGCGGCTATCGCCCGGTGCCGGTCGCGCTGACGGAGTTCGTCAAGGGCGGCGGCAGCGTCAAGTGCTGCACCGCCGAGCTGCACCGCTGAGCGGACTCAGACCCCGTCACCGGCGTCGGCGTTGACGACCCGCCACGAACCGTCGACGTGCTCGAGGCTCCAGACGTCCTCGGGATCCTTCGGCCAGTCGACCGTCACCGTCGCACTGGTCTCGACGACCTCGGTCGTCATGGCCACCGCCCGGAGGTCGGCGCCTCCGGCGGACCAGCGGCCCTCCTGCTCATGGACGTCCCCGCACTCGACCTGCTCGGGCAGGAGCACGGTCTGCTTGACCGCGTCGCAGTCGCCGGCGTCGGCCGCCACGAGATAGTCCCGGAGCGTCGCCTCGGCAGCAGCCCTCGACGGACTCGGGGTGGTCGCCGGCCGGTCGGGGTCGTCGCCGCGATCGGCGCAACCGGCCAGCAGCACGGCGCCGAGCACGACCGGGGCCAACCACGAGATGCGCATGCGCCCAGTCTCTCCCACACCCGAGATGTGCTCCCAATTCCACCTTTCAATCAATCTGAAAGGTGGAATTCGGAGCACATCTCGCCCGCGGGGAGGTCAGGCGGGGTCGGCGCACGGGACGCCCAGCTCGGCGAGGCGGGCGGCGCCGCCGTCGAGCGCGGTGAGCACCCAGACACCCTCGGTCGTGACGGTGATGGAGTGCTCGTGGTGCGCCGCCCAGGTGCCGTCGGTGGTGACGGCGGTCCAGTCGTCCTCGAGGATCTCGGCGCGCGAGGTGCCCAGCGTGATCATCGGCTCGATGGCCAGCGCCATGCCCAGCGCGATCTTGGGGCCCTTGCCGCGACGCCCGGCGTTCGGGACGTCCGGCGCCTGATGCATCTCGGAGCCGATGCCGTGCCCCGTGAAGCCCTCGGTGATGCCGTAGCGGCCCTGGCTGCGGACGTAGGACTGGATCGCGTGGGAGATGTCGCCGACGCGCCCACCGATGCGCGCGGCGGCGATGCCCCGCCACAGGGACTCCTCGGTGACGCGATTGAGCTCGGCCACCTCGGGTGCGACCTCGCCGACCGGGACGGTGATCGCGGCGTCGCCGTGCCAGCCGTCGACGACCGCGCCGAAGTCGATCGAGATGAGATCGCCCTCGGCCAGCACCCGGTCGCCCGGGATGCCGTGGACGATCTCGTCGTTCACCGAGGCGCAGATGACCCCGGTGAACCCGTGGTAGCCCAGGAAGTTCGAGGTCGCGCCCTCGGCGGCGAGACGCTCGCGCGCCAGGGCGTCGAGGTCCGCCGTCGAAACGCCCGGGGCCACGGCGGCCCGCAGCACCTCGAGGGTGCGGCCGACCACCAGACCCGCCTGGCGCATCGTGGCGAGCTGCTCGGGGGTCTTCAGCTCGATGGACTCGCCGAACACGGGGACTCCTCGGACCGGATCAGGACGGCAGAGCGTCGGCGATGCGGCGACCGACCTCTTCGGGGGTGCCCATGCCGTCGACCTCGATCAGCAGACCGCGGTCGCGGTACACCGCGAGCAACGGCTCGGTCTCGGCACGGTAGACGTCCTGGCGGTGCCGGATGACGTCCTCGGTGTCGTCGGAGCGACCGCTGCTCTTGGCCCGCTCGAGCAGACGCGCGATCAGCTCGTCCTCGACCACGGTCAGTGCGATGACGCCGTCGAGCTTGGAGTCCAGCGCGCCGAGGATCTCGTCGAGCTTGGCGACCTGGTCCAGCGTGCGCGGGTAGCCGTCGAGCAGGAACGACTCGCGAGCGTCGTCCTGGGCGAGCCGGTCGGCGACCATCGCGTTGGTCACCTCGTCCGGCACGTACTCGCCGGCGTCCATGTACCGCTGCGCGGTCTGACCGAGCTCGGTCTGCTGCGCCACATTGGCGCGGAAGATGTCGCCGGTCGAGATGTGAGCACCGCCGATGCGCTCGGCGAGCGCCACCGCCTGCGTGCCCTTGCCCGCCCCGGGCGGACCCATGATGAGGAGTCGCGTCACTTCAGGAACCCTTCGTAGTTGCGCTGCTGCAACTGGCTTTCAATCTGCTTCACGGTGTCCAGACCGACGCCGACGATGATCAGGATCGTCGTGCCGCCGAACGGGAAGTTCTGGTTGGCGCCCACCAGCGAGATCGCCAGCATGGGGATGAGCGCGATCAGGCCCAGGTACAGGGCACCGGGAGCCGTGATGCGCGAGAGGACGTACGCCAGGTAGTCCTGGGTGGGCTTGCCGGCGCGGATGCCCGGGATGAAGCCGCCGTACTTCTTCATGTTGTCGGCGACCTCCTCGGGGTTGAAGGTGATCGACACGTAGAAGTACGTGAAGAACACGATCAGCAGGAAGAACATCGCCATGTAGAGCGGGTGCTCGCCGGTGACGAGGTGATCCTGGATCCACGTGGAGGCCGGGGAGCCCTGGTTGAAGTTGACCCACAGGACCGGCAGGTACATCAGGCTGGAGGCGAAGATGACCGGGATGATGCCGGCCTGGTTCACCTTGAGCGGGATGTAGGTCGACGAGCCGCCGAACATCCGGCGACCGACCATGCGCTTGGCGTACTGCACCGGGATCCGGCGCTGGGCCTGCTCGATGAAGATGACCAGGGCGACGACGGCCAGGCCGACGGCGATCACGATGGCGAAGGTGGTCCAGCCCTGGCCCTGGCGGATGTTCCACATCGCACCGGGGAAGGTCGCGACGACCTGGGTGAAGATCAGGACGGACATGCCGTTGCCGACACCGCGATCGGTGATGAGCTCGCCGAACCACATGATCACGGTCGTGCCGGCGACCATCGTCAGGACGATGAGCAGATACGACGCCAGACTGTCGGGGCGGTAGAGCAGCGGCAGGTTGCAGGCGCCCTGGAACAGGTCGCCACTGCGGGCCAGCGCCACGATGCCGGCAGCCTGCAGGATCGCCAGGCCGACCGTCAGGTAGCGGGTGTACTGCGTGATCTTCGCCTGACCGGACTGGCCCTCCTTCTTGAGGGCCTCCAGCCGCGGGATCACGACGACGAGCAGCTGCAGGATGATGCTCGCGGTGATGTAGGGCATGATGCCCAGCGCGAACACGGTCAACTGCAGCAGGGCGCCGCCGGAGAAGACGTTGATGAGGGCGAACAGGCCGGCGTTCTCGCCGCCGGCGGCCTGGTCGACGCACTGACGCACGTTGGCCACGTTCACGCCCGGAGCGGGCAGCATGGAGCCGAGCCGGAAGAGCACGACGATCCCCAGCACGAAGAGGATCTTGCGACGCAGTTCAGGTGTCCTGAACGCGTTCACGAAGACTTTGAGCACGGACTTCCTCCCGCTTCACGGCTTGACGCCGTCTGACTGTAACAGTGAGCGAAACGGGCGGGCTCTCCCCATGGGGAGAACCCGCCCGACGTTCGCTTCCGACTACCGAACTACCGCGTCAGGACGCGGTGACCGAGCCGCCGGCGGCCTCGATCTTGGACTTGGCCGAGGCCGACACCTTGTCGACGGTCACCTGGACCGCGACGTCGATGTCGCCCCCGCCGAGCACCTTGACGGGCTTGCCCTTGCGGACGGCGCCCTTCTCGATGAGGGACGGCACGTCGACGGCACCGCCGTCGGCGAAGAGCTCGCCGATCCGGCCCACGTTGACGACCTGGTACTCGACCCGGAACGGGTTGGTGAAGCCCTTGAGCTTCGGCAGGCGCATGTGGAGCGGGACCTGGCCACCCTCGAAGCTGGCCGACACCTGGTAACGGGCCTTGGTGCCCTTGGTGCCACGACCAGCGGTCTTGCCCTTGGAGCCCTCACCACGACCCACGCGGGTCTTGGCCTTCTTGGCACCCGGGGCCGGGCGCAGGTGATGCAGCTTGATCGCCATGATCAGTCCACCTCCTTCACGGAGAGAAGGTGCGGGATGGTGTTGACCATGCCGCGGATTTCGGGACGGTCCTCGACGACCTTGACGTCGCCGATGCGCTTGAGCCCGAGCGAACGCAGCGTGTTGCGCTGGTTCGACTCACGGCCGATCGCGGACCGGATCTGGGTCACTTCGATCTTGCCCATCAGACGGTCGCCTCCGTTTCTCCGTACTTGACCTTGCCGGCCCGGATGAGGGCAGCAGGAGCAACTTCCTCGACGGTCAGGCCGCGGCGCTGAGCCACGTCCTCGGGCGACTCCAGCAGACGCAGAGCCTCGACCGTCGCATGGACGATGTTGATCGCGTTGGAGGAACCGAGCGACTTGCTCAGGACGTCGTGGATGCCAGCGGCCTCCAGCACGGCGCGGACCGGGCCACCGGCGATGACGCCGGTACCGGGGGACGCGGGGCGCAGGAAGACGACACCGGCGGCCTTCTCACCCTGCACGGGGTGCGGGATGGTGCCCTGGATGCGCGGGACGCGGAAGAAGGACTTCTTCGCCTCCTCGACACCCTTGGCGATGGCCGTCGGGACTTCCTTGGCCTTGCCGTAGCCGATACCGACCTGGCCGTCGCCGTCACCGACGATCACCAGCGCGGTGAAGCTGAAGCGCCGGCCGCCCTTGACGACCTTGGCCACACGGTTGATCGTGACGACCTTCTCGATGTAATTGGACTTGTCGGCGTTGCGGTCGCCGCGGCCTCCGCGACGCTCGCCACCCTGTCGGCGCGTGCTCATGCGGCACTCCCCTTGTTCGTCGTGATGGTCATCAGAAATCCAGCCCGTTCTCGCGGGCGCCGTCGGCCAGCGCGGCGACGCGACCGGCGTACTTGTTGCCGGCGCGGTCGAAGACCACCGCGTCGATGCCGGCGGCCTTGGCGCGCTCGGCGAGCAGCTCGCCGACCTTCTTCGCCTTGGCCGTCTTGTCGCCGTCGAACGAGCGCAGGTCCGACTCCATGGTGGAAGCCGAGGCCAGCGTGTGGCCCTCCAGGTCGTTGACGACCTGGGCGACGATGTGCTTGCTCGAGCGGGTGACGACCAGACGAGGACGCTCGGCCGAACCCTGGATCTTCTTACGACCGCGGATCTGGCGACGCTGACGCGACGCGACCCGACCTGCGGTGTGCTTGGCGTGCTTGATCGAGATTGCCATGGCTTACTTACCAGCCTTTCCGGCCTTGCGCAGGATGCGCTCTCCCGCGTACCGAACGCCCTTGCCCTTGTACGGCTCCGGCTTGCGGATCTTGCGGATGTTGGCGGCGACCTCGCCCACGGCCTGCTTGTCGATGCCCGAGACGGTCAGCTTGGTCGGACCCTCGACGGTGAACGTGATGCCCTCGGGTGCCGTGAACGGCACCGGGTGGCTGAAGCCGAGGTTGAGCTCGATCTCCGACGGCCCCTTGGGGAGCACGCGGTAACCGACGCCCACGATCTCGAGCTTCTTCTCGTAGCCCTCGGTGACACCGATGACCATGTTGTTGACCAGCGTGCGCGACAGGCCGTGAAGGGCCTTGCTGCGACGCTCGTCGTTCGGACGCTCGACCGACAGGGCGCCGTCATCGTCCTTGCGAACGGTGATCGGCTCCGCGACAGTGTGCGAGAGCTGGCCCTTGGGGCCCTTGACGGTGACGGTCTGTCCGTCGATGTTGACCTCGACGCCGGAAGGTACGGCGACGGGGAGCTTGCCGATGCGCGACATGTTCAGTCTCCTCTCGTCACCAGACGTAGGCGAGGACTTCCCCACCCACTCCGTTGTTGTTGGCCTGACGGTCGGTCTGCAGACCCTGGCTCGTGGAGATGATCGCCACGCCCAGGCCGCCGAGGACCTTCGGAAGGTTGTTGGACTTGGCGTAGACACGCAGGCCCGGCTTGCTGATGCGGCGGATGCCGGCGATCGAGCGCTCGCGGTGCGGTCCGTACTTGAGCGTGATGGTCAGCGTCTTGCCGACCTCACCCTCGGGGGCGTCGGCCACGGCGTAATCGGTGATGTAGCCCTCCTGCTTCAGGATGGCGGCGACGCCCTCCTTGAGCTTGGAGTGCGGCATCGTCACGGCATCGTGGTACGCCTGGTTGCCGTTGCGGACACGCGTCAGCATGTCCGCGATCGGATCGGTCATCGTCATAACAGTGGTGTTCCGTTTCTCGCTGCGGTTTCCGTCTCGTGCTCGCCGGCCGGGGCCTGCGGGTGGGAGGGGACCTGCTGCGGTTGGGTGGTGGTGATTACCAGGAGCTCTTGGTCACGCCGGGCAGCTCGCCGCGGTGCGCCATCTCCCGCAGGCAGATACGGCACAGGCCGAACTTGCGGTAGACGGAGCGGGGACGGCCGCAGCGCTGGCAGCGCGTGTAGCCGCGAACGCCGAACTTCGGCGTGCGAGCCTGCTTGACCTTCAGACCGGTCTTCGCCATGTCAGTTCTCCTTGTACGGGAAGCCGAGCAGCTTGAGCAGCGCGCGGCCTTCGTCGTCGTTGGTGGCCGTCGTGACGACCGTGATGTCCATGCCCCGGCTGCGATCGATCTTGTCCTGATCGATCTCGTGGAACATGACCTGCTCGGTCAGACCGAACGTGTAGTTGCCACGGCCGTCGAACTGCTTGGGCGAGAGCCCACGGAAGTCGCGGATACGGGGCAGCGCGAGCGTCAGGAGACGGTCGAGGAACTCCCACATGCGGTCGCCACGCAGCGTGACGTGCGTGCCGATCGGCATGCCCTCACGCAGCTTGAACTGGGCGATCGACTTGCGGGCCCGGGTGACCTGGGGCTTCTGGCCGGTGATGGCCGTGAGGTCCTTGATGGCACCCTCGATGAGCTTGCCGTCGCGGGCCGCCTCACCGACGCCCATGTTGACGACGATCTTGGTCAGGCCGGGGACCTGCATGACGTTGTCGTAGTCGAACTGCTCGCGCAGCGCGGCGACGATCTCCTCGCGGTACTTCGCCTTGAGGCGGGGACCGGTGGTGGTGGCCATCTCAGATCTCCTTTCCGGTCTTGCGGCTGATACGGGTCTTCTTGCCGTCGATGACGCCAGAGCCGACCTTGGTGGTGGTCTTCTCACCGTCGGCGTCGACGACGAGCATGATGTTCGAGACGTGGATCGCAGCCTCGGCGGTGATGATGCCGCCCTCGGCTCCGGCCTGTCCGGCGCGCGTGTGCTTCTGCACCCGGTTGACGCCTTCCACGATCACGCGGTCGTTCTCCAGGACGGCGATGATCTTGCCCTCGACGCCCTTGTCCTTGCCGGCGATGACCTTGACCTGGTCACCCTTGCGAATTCGAGCCATCTCAGAGCACCTCCGGAGCGAGCGAGATGATGCGCATGAACTTCTTGTCGCGCAGCTCGCGGCCCACGGGGCCGAAGATGCGGGTTCCACGCGGGTCGCCGTCAGCCTTGAGGATCACGGCGGCGTTCTCGTCGAACTTGATGTACGAACCGTCGGGACGGCGGCGCTCCTTGACGGTGCGCACGATGACCGCCTTGACGACATCGCCCTTCTTGACGTTGCCTCCGGGGATCGCATCCTTGACGGTGGCGACGATCGTGTCGCCGATACCGGCGTAGCGACGACCGGAGCCACCGAGAACGCGGATGCAGAGGATCTCCTTGGCACCCGTGTTGTCGGCGACCTTGAGTCGCGACTCCTGCTGAATCATCTGTCTCTCACTTCGCCTTCTCGAGGATCTCGACGATGCGCCAACGCTTGGTGGCCGACAGCGGACGCGTCTCCGACAGGAGCACGCGGTCGCCGATGCCGGCCTCGTTGGCCTCGTCGTGAGCCTTCAGCTTGATGTTGCGGCGCAGGACCTTGCCGTACAGAGGGTGCTTGAAGCGCTCCTCGATGCTGACGACGACGGTCTTGTCCATCTTGTCGCTGACGACCAGACCCTCGCGGATCTTACGTGCGGCGCGCTCGTTGCTCACTTCGTTGTCCTTCGTGCTCATGCCTTCGCCCCCTCATTCGGCAGCGGCTCGATGATGCCGAGCTCGCGCTCACGGATGACCGTGTAGATGCGCGCGATGTCCTTGCGCACCGTGCGCAGACGCGCGGTGTTGTCGAGCTGACCGGTGGCGTTCTGGAAGCGCAGGTTGAACAGCTCCTCCTTGGCCTCCTTCAGCTTCGCGGCCAGGTCATCGGCGGTGAGGTCGCGGAGTTCTGCGGCGTTGCTTGCCATCACAGGTCTCCTGTCTCGCGGGTGATGAAGCGGGCCTTCATCGGCAGTTTGTGAATCGCGCGGCGCATCGCCTCACGGGCGACCTCCTCGGTGACGCCCGAGAGCTCGAACATCACGCGACCGGGCTTGACGTTGGCGACCCACCACTCGGGCGAGCCCTTACCGGAACCCATGCGGGTCTCGGCGGGCTTCTTGGTCAGCGGGCGGTCCGGGTAGATGTTGATCCAGACCTTGCCGCCACGCTTGATGTGACGGGTCATGGCGATACGAGCGGACTCGATCTGACGGTTGGTCACGTAGTGACCCTCGACGGCCTGGATGCCGAAGTCGCCGAAAGCGAGCTCCGTGCCTCCCTTGGCCATGCCACGCCGCTTGGGGTGGTGCTGCTTGCGGTACTTGACGCGACGGGGCATCAACATCAGGACTCAACTCCTTCGGTGGCCGCAGGAGCGGCCGCGGGAGCCGCCTCGGCGGCAGCCGGCGCGGCAGCGGGAGCGGCGTCACGAGCGGGGCGGCGGCCGCCACGCTCTCCACGACCGGGACGACGGCTGCCGGGAGCAGCAGCGCGACGGGCCGCTTCGGCCTCGCGCTCGGCCCGGGTACCGGCGACCTCGCCCTTGTAGATCCAGACCTTCACGCCGATGCGGCCGAAGGTCGTCTTGGCCTCGTAGAAGCCGTAGTCGACGTCGGCGCGCAGCGTGTGCAGCGGGACGCGACCCTCGCGGTAGAACTCCGAGCGGCTCATCTCGGCGCCGCCGAGACGACCCGAGCACTGGATCCGGATGCCCTTGGCACCGGAGCGCATCGTCGTCTGCATCGCCTTGCGCATGGCACGGCGGAACTGCACACGACCGGAGAGCTGCTCGGCCACGCCCTGCGCGACGAGCTGCGCGTCCATCTCGGGCTGCTTGACCTCGAGGATGTTCAGCTGGACCTGCTTGCCGGTCAGCTTCTCGAGGTCGCCGCGGATGCGGTCGGCCTCGGCGCCACGACGGCCGATCACGATGCCCGGACGAGCCGTGTGGATGTCCACACGGACCCGGTCGCGGGTGCGCTCGATCTCGACGCGGCTGATGCCGGCGCGGTCCATGCCCTTGGTCAGCAGGCGACGGATCTTGACGTCCTCACCGACGTAGCTGGAGTACAGCTTGTCGGCGTACCAACGGCTCTTGTGATCCGTGGAGATGCCCAGGCGGAAACCGTGCGGGTTGATCTTCTGACCCATGTCAGTTGCCACCCTTCTTCTCATCGGTTGCGGGTTCGACGACCACCGTCAGGTGGCTCGTGCGCTTGAGGATGCGGTTGGCCGCACCCTTGGCGCGGGGGCGCCAGCGCTTCATCGTCGGACCCTCGTCGACCATCACCGTGGTGATGACCAGGGTCGAACGATCCAGACCCTCGGTGGTCTCGGCGTTCGCGGCTGCCGAATCGACCAGCTTGTAGAAGTTCTCGGCCACAGCCTGCGGCTGGAACTTCAGCATGGTCAGGGCATCCTCGACGCGCGAGCCGCGGATCAGGTCGGCGACACGGCGGGACTTCTGCGCGGTGACACGCACGTAGCGCGCCACGGCGAAGGCTCCGGGACGGTCGCCGAGCAGGCGCGCGCGGCGCTCGCTCACGTTGTCGCGGGTAGTGGCACTCATCGGCGCTTCGCCTTCCGGTCGTCCTTCTCGTGGCCCTTGAACGTGCGGGTGGGAGCGAACTCCCCCAGCTTGTGGCCGACCATCGAGTCGGTGATGAACACGGGAACGTGCTTGCGGCCGTCGTGCACGGCGATCGTGTGTCCGATGAAGGACGGCAGGATCATCGAGCGGCGCGACCACGTCTTGATCACGTTGTGGGTCTCGGCTGCGTTCTGGGCGTCCACCTTCTTCTCAAGGTGGCCGTCAACGAAGGGACCCTTCTTCAAACTACGAGGCATCTTTTTCTCCAGGTCCTCTCTCAGCGGCCGCTCTTGCGACGGCGGACGATCATCTGGTCGCTGGCCTTGCGCTTACGCGTACGGCCCTCGGGCTTGCCCCACGGGCTGACCGGGTGACGGCCACCGGAGGTCTTGCCCTCACCGCCACCGTGCGGGTGGTCGATCGGGTTCATGGCGACACCACGGACGGACGGGCGCTTGCCCTTCCAACGGTTGCGGCCGGCCTTGCCCCAGTTGATGTTCGACTGCTCGGAGTTGCCCACCTCACCGATGGAGGCGCGGCAACGCACGTCGACGTAGCGCATCTCGCCGGAGGGCAGACGCAACTGCGCCTTCGAGCCCTCCTTGGCGACGAGCTGCACCTTGGCGCCGGCCGAGCGGCCCATCTTGGCGCCGCCGCCCGGACGCAGCTCGATCGCGTGGATCGTGGTGCCGACCGGGATGTTGCGCAGCGGCAGGTTGTTGCCGGGCTTGATGTCAGCACCGGCACCGGCCTCGACGGCCATGCCCTGCTTCAGGCCCTCGGGCGCGATGATGTAGCGCTTCTCGCCGTCGGCGTAGTGCAGCAGCGCGATACGGGCGGTGCGGTTGGGGTCGTACTCGATGTGAGCGACCTTGGCCGGCACGCCGTCCTTGTCGTAACGCTTGAAGTCGATCACGCGGTAGGCGCGCTTGTGGCCGCCACCCTGGTGACGGGTGGTGATCCGGCCCTGGTTGTTGCGGCCGCCCTTCTTGGGCAGCGGCTCGACCAGCGACTTCTCGGGCGTGGTGCGGGTGATCTCGGCGAAGTCCGCCACGCTCGAGCCGCGACGGCCCGGGGTGGTGGGCTTGTACTTGCGAATAGCCATGTCAGTCAGTCCTTCAGCTCGGGCTCGAGAAGATGTCGATGCTCTGGCCGGCGACCACGCTGACGACGGCGCGCTTGGTGTCCTTGCGCTTGCCGACACCGTTGCGAGTGCGACGGGCCTTGCCCTTGCGGTTGATCGTGTTCACACCGGTGACCTTGACCCCGAAGATCTCCTCGACGGCGATCTTGATCTGGGTCTTGTTGGCGTCCGGGTGGACCAGGAACGTGTACTTGTTGTCGTCGAGGAGGCCGTAGCTCTTCTCGCTGACGACCGGGGCGATCAGGACGTCCCGGGCGAAGGTTCCGTGGTTGGTCATCAGTTCTCCTCCTGGGCCTCGGCGCCACCGGCGGGAGCGAAGCCAGCGGCCTCGGCGCTCTCGACGGAGTCGAACCAGACCTCGGCGACCGTCTGGTCGTACCACTGGCTGTCAGGCGTGTGGTACTTCTTCGAGTTCTCGTTGCCCTTGATCTCGTGACCCTTGGGCGCGTTGCCGCTCGCGAGCGGCGCCTTCGAACCGGGGCCGTACGGCTGGGTCTTCGTGGCGCCGGCCTTGGGCTCGTCCGCCGGGGCGGTCTCAACCGGGGCGGTCTCGGCCTGGGCCGCGACCTTCTTGGCCGTCTTCTTGGCCGGCTTGGCCGCGGGGGCGTCGGACTCGACGACCGCCTGGCTCAGCTTGACCGTGTCGACACCCTCAGCCGAGCGCGCCGCCACGAAGGCGTCGAACGCGGCCTTGGTGAACACCACGTCGTCGGCCAGCAGCACGTCGTACGTGTTGAGCTGGTCGAAGGTGATCGTGGCGATCAGCTCGGCGTTGCGCAGGCTCTTGGCCGTCACGGCGTCGTCGCGGTCCAGGACCACGAGCACGCGGGGACGGATCGTGAGGTCGCGCACCACGGCGAGCGCTGCCTTGGTCGACGGCGCGTCACCGGTCACGAAGGACTCGACGACGTGCAGACGGCCACTGCGGGCCCGGTCGGTGAGGGCACCGCGCAGGGCGGCGGCCTTCATCTTCTTGGGCGTGCGCTGGTCGTACGAACGCGGCGTGGGGCCGTGAACGACGCCACCACCGTTGTACTGGGGCGCGCGGATCGAGCCCTGACGGGCGCGGCCGGTGCCCTTCTGGCGGTACGGCTTCTTGCCGCCACCACGGACCTCGCCGCGCGACTTGACGTCGTGCGTGCCCTGACGGGCGGCGGCGAGCTGTGCGGTGACGACCTGGTGCATCAACGGAATGCTGACGCGGGCGTCGAAGATGTCGACGGGCAGGTCGACGTCGATGGTCTGTGCCATGTCGGTCAGGCTCCCTTCGCAGCGGAGCGGATGACGACGAGAGCGCCCTTGGCCCCGGGCACAGCGCCCTTGACCAGGATGAGGCCCCGCTCGGTGTCGACCGCGTGGACGGTGAGGTTCTGGGTGGTCACGGTGTCCGTGCCCATGTGGCCCGCCATGCGCAGACCCTTGAAGACACGGCCCGGGGTGGCGCAGCCACCGATCGAGCCGGGCTTGCGGTGGTTGCGGTGCGCGCCGTGCGAGGCGGAGACGCCGGCGAAGCCGTGACGCTTCATGACGCCGGCGAAGCCCTTGCCCTTGCTGGTGGCGGTCACGTCGACCTTGTCACCGGCGGCGAAGATCTCGGGCGAGATCTCCTGGCCGAGGGTGTAGTCGGCGACGGCCTCCGTGCGGATCTCCACGATGTGGCGGCGCGGCGTGACGCCGGCCTTCGCGAAGTGGCCCGCCTGGGGCTTGTTCAGCTTGCGTCCGTCGACCTCGCCGTAGCCGAGCTGGATGGCGCTGTAGCCATCGGTCTCGCGCGTCCGGATCTGGGTGACGATGTTCGTGGAGGCCTCGAGGACGGTCACCGGGACGACCCGGTTGTTCTCGTCCCAGACCTGCGTCATCCCGAGCTTGCGGCCGAGAAGGCCGCGCGCGGTGAGTGTGCTGCTGCTCATGGTGTGCGTCCCTCCCTCAGAGCTTGATCTCGATGTCGACGCCGGCCGGCAGGTCGAGTCGCATGAGCGAGTCGACGGTCTTGGGCGTCGGGTCGATGATGTCGATGAGCCGCTTGTGGGTGCGCATCTCGAAGTGCTCGCGGCTGTCCTTGTACTTGTGCGGCGAACGGATGACGCAGTACACGTTCTTCTCCGTCGGAAGCGGCACGGGGCCGGCGACCTTGGCGCCGGTCCGGGTCACGGTGTCGACGATCTTCTTCGCCGAGGAGTCAATGACCTCGTGGTCGTAGGCCTTGAGCCGGATACGGATCTTTTGTCCCGCCATGCTCTCGCTCGTCCTTTACGTTCGTCTTCGCCAGCCCCCGGGTTCGGGGTAGGCATGCCCCCGTCTCCGTTCCCCGAGGTCGGGCGTGTCGCGGTGCCTGCGGGGCACAGAGGAACACACACTTCTCGAGTTAGGTGGTTGGACCGGCTCCGCCCCGCGATGCGGTGCGGCTGGCCGGACAACATGGACTCGGGTTCGGCTCGTGCGTTGAGCTGGGCGTGAGTTCCCAACCGCAGGAGCCACCGCGAACATGCCGGGGCAACCTGACCATTCTGACAGACATCTCCCGGAGTTTCCAAATCGGGGCTCGTGGAACGTCGTCGGCCTCGTCACACCCGCCCCGGGACGGCGACCTACCGGTGGCGGTGGCTCTCGTTCTCGAGGTGTCCCGCCGGCTCCAGCTGGAAGGTCGAGTGGGCCACGTCGAAATGACCGCTGAGGCACTCGCCGAGCTGGTCGAGCACCGCGTGGGCGTCGCCCATGTCGACCACGCTCTCGTCGACGACGACGTGGGCGCTCATCACCGGCATCCCGCTGGTGATGGTCCAGACGTGGAGGTCGTGGACGTCCACGACACCGCGGACGCCGAGGATGTGGTTCCGCACGGCGTCGAGGTCGACATCGCGCGGGCTGGCCTCGAGCAGGACCTCGGCGACGTCACGCAACAGCGAGACGGCACGGGGCACGATGAGCGCGGCGATCAGCAGGGACGCGAGCGGGTCCGCCGGGTACCAGCTCGTCGCGAGGATGACGACGGCCGACCCGATGACCGCCACGGAGCCCAGGGCGTCGCCCATGACCTCCAGGTAGGCGCCCCGCACGTTCAGGCTCTCCTGGGCGCCGGAGCGCAGCACGAGCAGCCCGACCACGTTGACGACCAGGCCGACGAGGCCGGCGGCGAGGACCCAGCCGCCCTCGATCGCGGGCGGATCCTCGAGCCGTCGCACGGCGCCGATCACGATGGCGACGCACAGACCGATCAGGATCAGGGCGTTGAGTCCGGCGGCCAGCACCTCCGTGCGATGGAAGCCGTAGGTGCTGCGCGCCCCCGCGGGTCGCTGGGCCACCGCGATGGCCGCCAGCGCGAGGACCAGGCCGAACGAGTCGCTGAGCAGGTGGCCGGCGTCGGCGAGCAACGCCAGCGAGCCGGTCACGAGGCCCACGACCACCTGCAGGACGAGGACCGAGAGAGTGAGCGCCAGCACGAGTCCGAGGCGTCCTCGGTGCTTCACCCCGGCGCCGTGCGCGTGATCATGGCCCACACCGCGAGGCTACCGGCCGGCGCGGCGGCGCCGGAAAAAGAAAGAACCCCCGAGGCCGAAGCCTCGGGGGTTCCTCACGCAGTGCGTGTCAGATCAGATCACTTGTGGATCTTGGTGACACGGCCGGCGCCGACGGTACGGCCGCCCTCGCGGATGGCGAAGCGCAGGCCCTCCTCCATGGCGATCGGCTGGATCAGCACGACCGACATCTCGGTGTTGTCGCCGGGCATGACCATCTCGGTGCCCTCGGGCAGCGTGACGACGCCGGTGACGTCCGTGGTGCGGAAGTAGAACTGCGGACGGTAGTTGTTGAAGAACGGCGTGTGACGGCCACCCTCCTCCTTGGACAGGATGTAGACCTGACCATCGAACTCCGTGTGCGGGGTGGTCGAACCGGGAGCGATCACGACCATGCCGCGCTCGACGTCCTCACGCTTCGTGCCACGCAGCAGCAGGCCCACGTTCTCGCCGGCCTGGCCCTCGTCGAGCAGCTTGCGGAACATCTCGATGCCCGTGACGGTCGTCGTCTGCTTGTCCTCGCGGATGCCCACGATGTCGACCGTGTCGTTCACCTTGACGATGCCGCGCTCGATACGACCCGTGATGACGGTGCCACGACCGGTGATCGTGAAGACGTCCTCGACCGGCATGAGGAACGGCTTGTCCGTCTCACGCGGGGGCAGCGGGATGTACTCGTCGACCGCGTTCATGAGCTCGAGGATCGACTCGGCCCACTTCTCGTCGCCGGTCAGGGCCGGGTGGGCCGCAACCTTGACGACGGGAACGTTGTCACCGTCGAAGTCCTGCTCGTTGAGCAGCTCGCGAACCTCGAGCTCGACGAGCTCCAGGATCTCCTCGTCGTCGACCATGTCGCACTTGTTGAGCGCCACGACCATGGCCGGCACGCCGACCTGGCGGGCGAGCAGCACGTGCTCACGCGTCTGCGGCATCGGGCCGTCGGTGGCGGCGACCACGAGGATCGCGCCGTCCATCTGAGCCGCGCCGGTGATCATGTTCTTGACGTAGTCGGCGTGGCCGGGGCAGTCGACGTGCGCGTAGTGACGGTTCTCGGTCTGGTACTCAACGTGCGAGATCGAGATCGTGATGCCGCGCTGACGCTCCTCCGGAGCCTTGTCGATCTGATCGAAGGCCGAGGCCTCGTTCAGATCGGGGTACTTGTCGTGCAGCACCTTGGTGATCGCCGCGGTCAGCGTCGTCTTGCCATGGTCGATGTGACCGATGGTGCCGATGTTCATGTGCGGCTTGGTCCGCTCGAACTTCGCCTTAGCCACTGGGGCCCTCCTGGTTTTGGTGTATCTAGATCTTGTTGACTGAAACGCCGTGTGGAACGCGTCGGAGCGAACCTCTGGCAACCCTACGCGATGGGTCCGAAGCTCATTCGCCGCGGGCCTTCTTGATGATCTCTTCGGCCACGGCCTTGGGGACCTCGGCGTAGGAGTCGAACTGCATCGAGTACGACGCGCGGCCTGAGGTCTTCGACCGCAGATCGCCCACGTAACCGAACATCTCGGACAACGGCACGAGCGCCTTGATCATCTTGGCGCCGCCGTAGCCCTCCTCCATGGACTGAACCTGTCCACGTCGGGAGTTGAGGTCGCCGATCACGTCGCCCATGTAGTCCTCGGGCGTCGTGACCTCGACGGCGAACATCGGCTCGAGGAGAACCGGGTTCGCCTTGCGAGCGGCCTCCTTGAAGGCCTGGTTGCCGGCCAGCTTGAACGCGAGCTCACTGGAGTCGACGTCGTGGTAGGCGCCGTCCTCGAGGGTGAACTTGACGTCGACCATCGGGTATCCGGCGAGCACGCCGAACTCCATGGCGGCCTGGCCACCGGCGTCGACCGAGGGGATGTACTCGCGCGGGACGCGACCACCCGTGACCTCGTTGACGAACTCGTAGCCACCCTCGCCACCGGCGTCGGGGCCATTGGGCGCGAGCCCGATGACGACCTTCGCGAACTGACCCGAACCACCGGTCTGCTTCTTGTGCGTGTAGCTGTGACCGGTGACCGTGCCACGGATGGTCTCGCGGTAGGCGACCTGCGGCTTGCCGACGTTCGCCTCGACCTTGAACTCGCGCTTCATGCGGTCGACGAGGATGTCGAGGTGAAGCTCGCCCATGCCGGCGATGATCGTCTGACCCGTCTCCTCGTCCGTGTGGACCTGGAACGTCGGGTCCTCCTCGGCGAGCTTCTGGATGGCGACGCCCAGCTTCTCCTGGTCGCTCTTGGTCTTCGGCTCGATCGCGACCTGGATCACCGGATCCGGGAAGGTCATCGACTCGAGCACGATCGGGTGGGCCGCGTCAGCGAGCGTCTCACCGGTGGTGGTGTCCTTGAGGCCCATGACGGCCACGATCTGGCCGGCGCCGACCGACGCGATCTCCTCACGCTTGTTGGCGTGCATCTGGTAGACCTTGCCGACCCGCTCCTTGCGGCCCTTCGTGACGTTGAGCACCTGCGTGCCCGCCTCGAGGCGACCGGAGTAGACACGCACGAAGGTCAGCTTGCCCAGGTGCGGGTCCGTGGCGATCTTGAACGCCAGGCCCGAGAACGGAGCGTCGTCCGACGGCGCACGCGTGTCGGTCTTCGTCTCGTCCTTCGGGTCGAGGCCGACGATGTCGCCGACGTCGATCGGGCTGGGCAGGAAGTCGACGACCGCGTCGAGCAGGGGCTGGATGCCCTTGTTCTTGAACGCGGTACCGCACAGCACCGGGTTGAGCTTGGCAGCCAGCGTCGCGCGCCGAATGGCGGCCTTGAGCACGTCGACGGAGATGTCGGCACCCTCGAGGAACAGCTCGGCGAAATCGTCGTCGACGTCAGCCAGCGTCTCGAGCATGGCCTCGCGGGCCTCCTCGGCGGCGGCGACCATGTCGGCCGGGATCTCCTCGACGGCGTAGTCCTCGCCGATCGTCGTCTCGCCGCGCCACGTCAGGGCACGCATGCCGATCAGGTCGACGACACCCAGGAAGTCGGACTCGGCGCCGATCGGCATCTGCAGGACGAGGGCCGTGGCGCCGAGGCGCTCACGGATCGTCTTGACGCAGAAGTCGAACGAGGCGCCCGTGCGGTCGAGCTTGTTGACGAAGCACATGCGCGGGACGCCGTACTTGTCGGCCTGACGCCAGACCGTCTCGGACTGCGGCTCGACACCGGCGACACCGTCGAACACGGCGACGGCGCCGTCGAGGACGCGCAGCGAGCGCTCGACCTCGACGGTGAAGTCGACGTGACCGGGGGTGTCGATGATGTTGATCTGGTGCTTGTTCCACCAGCAGGTCGTCGCGGCCGACGTGATCGTGATGCCGCGCTCCTGCTCCTGCTCCATCCAGTCCATCGTGGCGCCGCCCTCGTGGACCTCACCGATCTTGTAGGTGATGCCGGTGTAGAACAGGATGCGCTCGGTGGTGGTGGTCTTACCGGCATCGATGTGCGCCATGATGCCGATGTTGCGGACCTTGGTCAGGTCGGTGGTGATGTCGGTTGCCACGTGTGGATCAGCCTTTACAGAAGTGGTTCGGTGGGAGAGCGCAACGACGTTGCGCCCAGGATCACCAGCGGTAGTGGGCGAACGCCTTGTTGGCTTCGGCCATCTTGTGGGTGTCCTCGCGCTTCTTCACGCTGGCACCGAGACCGTTGCTGGCGTCGAGCAGCTCGTTCATGAGGCGCTCGGCCATGGTCTTCTCGCGACGCTCGGAGCTGTACTTGACGAGCCAGCGCAGCGCGAGGGTGGTCTGACGGTTCGGACGGACGTCGACCGGCACCTGGTAGGTGGCGCCACCGACACGGCGGCTCTTGACCTCCAGGGCGGGCTTGACGTTGTCGAGCGCGCGCTTGAGCGTGATGACCGGATCGGTGCCGGACTTCTCACGCGTGCCCTCGAGGGCGGTGTAGACGATGCGCTGCGCGACCTGCTTCTTGCCGTCGAACAGAACCTTGTTGATCAGCTGGGTGACCAGCTGGCTGCCGTAGACCGGATCAGTCTCGATCGGACGCTTCGGAGCGGGACCCTTACGAGGCATCAGCTCTTCTCCTTCTTCGCGCCGTAACGGCTGCGAGCCTGCTTGCGGCCCTTGACACCCTGGGTGTCGAGCGAGCCGCGAATGATCTTGTAGCGAACACCGGGGAGGTCCTTCACACGACCACCGCGAACGAGCACGATCGAGTGCTCCTGCAGGTTGTGGCCCTCGCCGGGGATGTAGGCGGTCACCTCGGTGCCACTGGAGAGCCGGACGCGGGCGACCTTGCGCAGCGCGGAGTTCGGCTTCTTCGGGGTCGTGGTGTACACGCGGGTGCACACGCCGCGCCGCTGGGGCGAACCCTTGAGGGCCGGCGTGTTGGTCTTGACGACCTTGCTCTGGCGGCCCTTGCGGACAAGCTGGTTGATGGTGGGCACTATGCCTCTTCCTGGGAGAATTCTCCCGTTACATCGCGGGCGCGCATGCCGCCTCGCAGGTCTTCCTCGATCTCCACCGCGGCGGTATCCGACCGCCGTGGTCACGGATCATCGGGCCAGGGGCCCTTGTCCGTTCGAACGTCGCGCCGACTCACGTCGGGCACGGCTCCCCATCTTACCTGAGCCCGCCGTGTCGGGACAAATCGCCTCGGCTCGCGGGCCAGCGCCAGGATGCGGTCAGCACACGCGGGGGCCGGCGAACCACGCCACGGCGGCGCCCGACGGAGCGACGGTGGACGCAGGCGCCCTCCCCCACACGGCGAGGTAGAGGTCGGTGGCCGTGCCCACGGCCTCCCCCTCGACGTCGACCTCGCGCTGCACCAGGCGCGGCGCCGCGAGGGGGTCGTCCTCGTCCGGGGCCACGATCCAGGTGCGGTCCAGGTCCGTGGCGACGAGGCGGATCGGCGCGTGCACGTGGGGGCGCCGGCCGCGGTCGGTCATCCGCCGGCCGAAGACCCGGATCGCCTCGGCGATGCCGTCGGCGGCCACCTCGGGGTCGACGGCCCACGTGTGCTCGGGTCGCCCGCACGCCTGCAGCAGGTCGACGCGGTGGATGCAGGTCTCGTGCAGCTGTCGCCGGGGCCAGAAGGCCGCCACCTCGTCGATGCGCGCGAAGTTGGGCACCGGCTCATCGGGGTCGACGGCCTGGAGCGCGGCGATGAGGGCGGTCGCCGTCCCGGCGTACCACTCGTCGAGCGGCTCGGTCGCCGTCACGGCCGGCTCATCGGCGATCCGCCGCCCCGACAGCACGATGGCGGCGGCCCACCGGTGGATGGCGCCCAGGTGCGTGACCAGGTCCGCGGTCGTCCACCCCGGACAGGACGGCACGGGCTCGTCGCCGGCGACGTCACCGACCAGCGCGGCGAACCCGGCCATCTCACGGCCGAGCAGGATCAGCGGATCTTCCATGCGCACATCCTGCCCGGAGCCCGGAGCGGCGGTCACCCTCTGGTCAGTGCTCCCCCAGCAGGAGCTGAGCCAGGTGGACGGCCCGGACGTCGGCGAGGTCCTCGAGCTGCGTGCGGCAGCTGAAGCCGTCCGCCACGACGATCGCGTCCGGCCCGGCCTCGCGCACGGCGGGCATGAGCTGCAGCTCGGAGACGGCCACCGACACCTCGTAGTGCCCCTTCTCCACCCCGAAGTTGCCCGCCAGTCCGCAGCAACCGCCCACCCGCTTGACCGTCGCGCCCGTACGCGCGAGCAGCTGGAGATCGGCGTCGAAGCCCATCACGGACGACTGGTGGCAGTGCGGCTGCACGACCAGGGTGCGGCCCGTGAGGTCGGGCAGCTCGAGCTGCTCCCGGTCACGCAGCAGCTCGGCCAGCGTGAAGACCCCGCGGGCGACCTCGGCGGCCCGGGGGTCGTCGACCAGCTCGACGGCGTCGGTGCGCAGGACGGCCAGGCACGACGGCTCCAGACCGACGACGGGGATGCCCTGCGCGACGAACGGGTGCAGCTGCTCGACCGCCGCACCGGCCAGCTTCGCGGCGTGATCGAGCTGACCGGTCGAGATCCACGTCAGGCCGCAGCACTGCTGCCGCTCGAGGAATCGCACCTCGTACCCGACGGCCTCGAGCAGCCGCACCGCGGCGCGACCGGCTTCGGTGGAGAAGTACTCGGTGAACGAGTCGGCCCAGACCAGCACCGGATCACCGCCGACGGCCGGCTCGCGGTCGGCCATCTCGCGCGAGAACGTCCGCGGCGCGAACGCCGGGATGTTGCGACGCTGGTCGATGCCCGCGACCCAGCGCGCCAGGTGAGCGATCCCGGGCAGGCGCAGGGCCATGTTCGACAGCCGCGCCAGCGGGGCACCGAGGCGGGCCCACATCGGCAGGCGACCGAGGATGTAGTGGCTGCGCGGACGCAGTCGGCCCCGGTACGTCTGGTGCAGGACCTCGGACTTGTAGCTGGCCATGTCCACGCCGGTGGGGCAGTCGCCCAGGCAGCCCTTGCACGACAGGCAGAGGTCGAGCGCCTCGTGCACCTCGGGACTCGACCAGCCCTGACCGACGAGGCGGCCGTCGACCATCTCCTGCAGGACCCGCGAGCGGCCCCGGGTGGAGTCCTTCTCGTTGCGGGTCGCCTGGAACGACGGGCACATGACCCCCGCGGCGGGCGCGGCCAGACACTTGCCGACACCCGTGCAGCGGTGCACGGCGACACCGAAGTCGCCGTCGTCGTGCAGCAGCTTCAGTCCCTTGCGAGTTCCCGGCAGACCTGCGGGCCAGCCCGCGCCCAGCGTGCGCAGGTCGGCGTCGAGGGGACGCGGACGGACCAGCACGCCGGGGTTCAGCAGGTCCTCGGGATCGAAGACGTGCTTGACCTGCTCGAACAGGCCGATGGCCTCGGGCGAGTACATCAGAGGCAACAGCTCGGAGCGGGCCCGACCGTCACCGTGCTCCCCCGAGAACGATCCGCCGTGCGAGGCCGCCAGCGTCGCCGCGTCGGTGAGGAAGGAGCGGAACCCCCGGTGCCCGTCCGGAGCGTCCAGGGGGAAGTCGATGCGCACGTGCACACAGCCGTCACCGAAGTGACCGAAGAGGGTGCCGTGCAGGTCGTGCTGGGCGAGCAGGTCCTCGAACTCGCGCAGGTAGACACCGAGGTGCTCGGGCGGGACCGCGGCGTCCTCCCAGCCGGCCAGCGCCGGACGGTCCCACGCACGCGAGGCGAGTCCGGCACCCTCCTCGCGGATCCGCCACAGCACCGACTGCTCGATCGGCGACGTGACGTGCCGGTGCCCCAGGGCGCCCGATGCACGGACGACCCGGTCGGCCCGTGCGCGCAGCTCGGCGGCGTCGTCACCGGCCAGCTCGACGTAGAGGAACCCGTCGCCGTTCGGCAGGTCGGGGACCGAGGAGACGCCGTGAGCCGCTCGGTAGACCTCGACGATGCGCCCGCCCAGTCCCTCGCAGGCGATCGGCTCGAAGGGCAGGATCGCGGGGACGTGGTCGGCGGCCTCGGCCATGGACGCGAAGGACAACACCACGAGGTGGCGCACCGGCGCGTCCTGCACGAGGTCGACGGTCGCTCCCAGGGTGACGGCGAGCGTCCCCTCGGTGCCGGCCATGAACGAGGCGACGTCGAAGCCCCGCTCGGGCAGCAGGTGCTCGAGGCTGTAGCCCGAGACCTGGCGGCCGAACCGCCCGAACTCGGTGCGCACGGTCGAGAGGTTGGCACCGACCAGCGAGCGCAGTCCCTGGAGACGGTCGGACGTCACCGCCACGTCCCGGCCGACCTGGAACCGCTCCCCCGCCATCGTCAGCAGGTCGAGCGCGGCCACGTTGTCGGCGCTGCGGCCGTACCCGAGAGCCCGGTTGCCGCAGGCGTTGTTGCCGATCATGCCGCCGACGGTGCATCGGGTGTGGGTCGAGGGGTCGGGTCCGTAACGCAGCCCGAGCGGCGCGGCCACGCGCTGCAGGGCGGCGTGCACGACGCCGGGCTGCACCTCGGCCGTGCGGGTCGCCTCATCGATCGCGAGGATCCGGTTCATGTGGCGCGAGAAGTCCAGCACGACACCTGTACCGACCGCGTTCCCGGCGATCGAGGTCCCGGCGCCGCGCGACGTCAGCGGCGTTCCCGTCGTCCGGCACGCCTCGACCACGGCGTGGACCTCGTCGAGGTCGTGCGGTCGCACCACGACGGTCGGCTCGACGCGGTAGAGCGAGGCGTCCGAGCTGTAGAGCGCCCGCGCCAGCGAGGAGGAGTCGACGTCGCGCACGCCGGCTCGCTCGAGTGCCGCCACGACGTCACCGGTGGTGTCGAGGCGGTCGTCCAGGCCGGGCGTGGTCATCGCGGTCCTTCGTCAGAGTCGTCCGTCAGTAGCATGCTACTGCCTGCTGCCGCGACCGCCGCACGCACCGGCGCGGCCCACCGGCGATCGACGACCTCGTCGCGAGCCGCCACCTGTCCCATCAGCAGGGTGCCGGTGTGCTCGAGGTGATCGGCCATCGCACCGGCGGCCTGCTCGGGCTCGCCCCGCCCGATGGCATCGGCCACGGGCGCGTGCTCGGCGACGACCTCGGCCAGGGGGCGCGAGCGACCGAACGTCGAGACCCCGCGTGCCTGGATCGAGTCGCGCAGCCGCGCCACTTCGGCCTCGAGCCGGGTGTTCTGCGACGCGGAGGCGATCAAGGCGTGGAAGTCCCGGTCGACCTGGGTGAAGTCGGCCTCGCGGCCGGCCTGCGCGTGCTCGCGCGTGACCTCGATGTTCGTGGCCAGCGCGGAGCGCAGGATCGCGTCCGCGCGACGGGCGGCGGCCGCGGCAGCCGGCACCTCCAGCAGGAGCCGCAGCTCGAAGACCTCACGGACGTCGGCGACCGTCACGCCGCGGATGCGGATGCCTCGGTTGCGCTCGACCTCCACCAGACCCAGGTCCGCCAGACGCAGCACCGCCTCACGCACCGGCGTGCGCGACACGTCCAGCTGTTCGGACAACCGGTAGATGGAGTGCTGCGAGCCCGCGGCCAGGTCGCCGCCGACGATGCGCTCGCGCAGCAGCGCGAACACCCGGTCGGCCGCGGTGGGACGTGCCGTCACGCGCGCGCCGTCACCACAGCTCGACCGAGCCGGACAGGATCGTGACGACGTCGTCCTCCGTCACCTCGCGCGGAGCGGTCGCCAGCAGGCGCTGCTGCTTCAGGGTGCCCTCGGCCAGCGACGGCAGGTCGGACTCGCCGAACCCGAGCTCGGCGAGCCCGGACGGGACGCCCACGTCGCGCATCACCGCCGTGAGCACCGTCGGCAGCAGCTCGGCCGGATCGTCGGTCATGACGGCGTCCGGGTCCAGCAGCCGGGCCGCACGCACGTGCCGGTCCGGCGCCGCCTCGAACGTGAAGCGGAACGCCGCCGGCGCGGTCATCGAGACGGCCATGCCGTGGGGCACCAGGCCGTGGCCCGTGGTGCCGTCGGGCTTCGGGTAGTCCTCCGGGTGGAAGTCGCCCACCTGGCCGGCGATCGGGTAGGCGTTGGCGTGCGGGATGTGCACACCGGCGTTGCCGAACCCCAGACCGGCGAAGGTCGCCGCCATCGCCATCTGCTCCCGCGCGGCCACGTCGTCCCCGTGACGGACCGCCTCGCGGAACGCCGTGCTCATGAGGGTCAACGCCTTCTCGGCCCACAGGTCGGCGATGGGGTTGGAGCCGCAGTACGGCACCCGCTCCTGCGGGGCCTTGGCCTCGTACGAGGTGAAGGGACGCGCCGTGTAGCTCTCGAGCGCGTGGCACAGGATGTCCAGCCCCGATGCGGCCGTGACCCCCGCCGGCTGCGTGATCGTGAGCTCGGGGTCGACCACCGCGTACGTCGGACGCAGCGCGGCGTGCGAGATGCCGGTCTTCACGTGCTGCGCCACGACGTCCAGCACGCAGATGGTCGTGCTCTCGCTGCCCGTGCCCGTCGTGGTGGGGACGGCGATGAGCGGCAGCAACGGCTTGGCCGGCGCCTGGCCACGGCCGACCGGGACGTTGACGTAGTCCATCAGCTCGCCCTCGTTGGTCAGCAGCAGGTTGACCGCCTTGGCGGTGTCGATGCTGCTGCCTCCGCCGAACGCGATCACGACGTCGAACGGGCCGTGGGAGCGGGCGAAGTCGATGGCCGTGTTGAGGCTGGCGTCCGTCGGCTCGACGCGAGTGCCGTCGAACACGATGGCCTCGACGCCTGTCGCCTCGATGCGGTCGGCGAGCTCCTGGGGCGCGCCCGTGGCCGCGACCCCCGGGTCCGTCACCACCAGGACCCGGCTGGCGGCGAATCGACCGAGGTCGTGCGCGATCTCGTGACGGGCGCCCGGTCCGAACTTCAAGGCGGGGGCACCGTAGGTGAAGATGGACTCGGGCTGGCTCGGCGCGAACATGGACAGAACCATACGACGCCACCCGGTATCCTCGGGAGGTCCACATCTACCGAGGGATTCGATGCGTCGTCTGACTGCCGCCATCGCCGCGACAGCGGCGCTGCTGATTGTGACCGGGTGCACCTCCACTGGGGCGATCCCCAGCGCTGATCGCACGACCACTCCCCCGGGAATCGACTCCCACGAGTCCGGTCCGGCCAGCCCGATCGGATACGGCATCAGCGTGCCGGACGGGGCGACCCAGCTCGGCCCGTTGGTGCGCTACCGCAGCGAGCGCCTCATCGACGCGTACAAGCCCGAACTCGACGCCGTGCGTGCCGAGCAGGCGCTCGAGGAGGCCGCGGAGGCGGAGGAGGACGGCGAGGCCACCGAGCCCACGCCGACACCGACGCCCACGCTCGACACCCGGCCCGAGGGTGACCTCTTCGAGGACCTCGACGATCCGCCGCGTCCGGACACCTTCGTCTCGCTCATGCGCGTCGACGGCAACCCGACGCTCGTCCTGCGCCGGATGCTGGCCGACCTCTCCGTGCTGCTGCCCGAGGCCCAGATCGTCACCGACGACCTGGCCGCGTACTGCAAGGCCACCGATCGGCGGATCACCGGCTGCAAGCTCGACGTCACCGGGGTGAGCCCCGGTGGCCGCGACCTGCACGTGGTCCTGACGGTCGACCCGGGCCGAGTCCCCACCCGCACGGGCAACTACGCCTCCCTCGAACGTCCGGTCATGACGCTGTCGCTGGCCTACGTCGGCGACCCGCGCACGGGCCAGGAGGAGCGCTCTCCCGAGGACCTGGCCGACCCGCCGAAGGTCGAGGACACCGACGAGAAGACGGGCTGGATCTGGCCCAAGATGGACGAGGACGCGCCCGAGCTGGTGCTCGACGGCTACACCCCGCCCACGAGCGCGACGGTCCTGCTGTCCGGGGAGCGCCCGGCGTTCGCCACGATGACCACCCCGCGGGCGTCCATCGCGACCGAGATCGCGACGGCGTTCACCCAGGGACGGGTCCCGGAGGCGGCGCTGAAGCGCGACGTCGTCGCCGACCTCAACGAGGTCATCATCACGACGTGGGGCACCGGGGCCGACGGCCGCCGGATCCGCACGGTGCACACGCTCTCGGCGCGCGGCAACTACCTCGCGCTGTTCGTCGACCCGACGGTCTGAGCCTCCTCTCGCGGCAGGTTCACCGGGCTGTCCTCGGGCGGCCGAGCAACTAGAGTCGAGGGCGATGAGCCGACTCGACCCCCTGCCGATCAGCACGACCACGCCCAAGGAACGCGTCGCCTACCTCGACAACGCCCGGTACTGGGTGATGCTCCTGGTGGTGGTCGGCCACTCACTGACCGAGCTGGTCGTGATGGACTCGGCCCGCGGCGTCTACACGTGGATCTACGCCTTCCACATGCCGTTCTTCGTGCTGATCTCGGGTTACACGGCCCGCCACTACGTCGGCGACTTCCGCCAGATCAGGCGCATCGTGTCGACCCTGATCGTGCCGTACCTGATCGTCGAGACCGGCCTGCAGCTGATCACCCGTCACTACGACGGCGAGCCCGAGCACTGGATGATCCTGTCGCCGCAGTGGCTCGGCTGGTTCCTGGCCGCCCTGTTCATCTGGCGGCTGACCACCCCGATCTGGCGGGCGCTGAAGTACCCGATCACGACGGCCGTGCTGATCTCGCTGTTGTCGGGCCTCATCGAGATCCCGAACGTGCTGGCCCTGCCCAAGGTCCTGGGCCTGCTGCCGTTCTACGTCATCGGGCTCCACTTCGATCGCGACCTGTTCCTGCGCCTGGGCCGCGCCCGGATCCGGGCGGCCGCCGTCGTGCTGCTGGTCGCCACGTTCGTGCTGTGCCAGCTGTACGCGCAGTCGTGGGCCGACCGCTGGCCCACCACGTGGCTGCTGTGGAAGGCCCGCTACGACGAGCTCGACGCCGGCCCGGTCGAGGGCATCGCCACGCGGGCCGCCCTGCTGGTGATCGCGTTCGTGCTCACCCTGGCGGCACTCTCACTGGTGCCTCGTGCCCGTTCCTGGACCACGACGCTGGGCGGTCGCACGTTCTACTGCTACCTGCTGCACGGGTTCATCATCGTGTGGCTCGACCGGCACTTCCGGCTCTGGGAGCGGATCGAACCGTACGGCGCCACCGCCGTCCTGGGCTGCATCGTCGTCGCGATCATCGTCGCCAACATCTTGATGACCAAGCCCGTGGCCACGGTGTTCCGGCCCGTCTTCGAGCCGCGCCTCACGTGGATGTTCCGCGACCCGCAGGAGGACACCTACCACCGCGGCGCCCACCCCGACGTGTGGGACCGAGGCGTCGACGAGGCGCTGCCGCCGCACCTCGACGTCCCGCTCAGCCCGCGGCTGCGCTGACCGCCTGCGGCTGACCGGCATGACGGAGCCGGGCATGACGAAGGGGCCCTGCCGGATCGGCAGGGCCCCTTCGCGGTGACTCAGTGACTCAGCTGTCGAAGCTGAAGTCGTAGTCGTCCAACGCCACCGGCGCCGCGTCCGATGCTCCGAACTGGTAGTCGAAGCTGTCGTAGCCGGTGACCGCGTAGGCGTTCTGACGCGCCTCTTCGGTCGGCTCGACCCGGATGTTGCGGTACCGATCCAGGCCGGTGCCTGCCGGGATCAGCTTGCCGATGATGATGTTCTCCTTCAGACCGCGCAGCGAGTCCGACTTGCCCTGGATCGCGGCCTCGGTGAGGACGCGGGTCGTCTCCTGGAAGGAGGCGGCCGACAGCCAGGACTCGACGGCCAGCGAGGCCTTCGTGATGCCCATCAGGACCGGACGACCGGAGGCGGGGGTGCCGCCCTCGGCCACCACGCGACGGTTCTCCTCCTCGAAGACCGCGCGGTCCGCGAGGTCGCCGGGGATGAGTCGCGCGTCGCCCTGCTCGATGA
Organism: Aeromicrobium sp. 636; assembly: GCF_024433585.1. Taxonomy (NCBI): domain Bacteria; kingdom Bacillati; phylum Actinomycetota; class Actinomycetes; order Propionibacteriales; family Nocardioidaceae; genus Aeromicrobium; species Aeromicrobium sp. 636. The sequence goes on along the minus strand of NZ_WNJU01000004.1, from coordinate 211,905 downwards.
CCGTCACGCGACGGAGCATCTGGCGGACGATGATCTCGATGTGCTTGTCGTGGATCGCCACGCCCTGGCTGCGGTAGACCTCCTGGACCTCGTCGACCAGGTGCTCCTGAGCCTTGCGGACACCCAGGATGCGCAGAACCTCCTGCGGATCCGGAGTACCGTGCGTCAGCTGCTGACCGACCTCGACCGAGTCGTTGTCCTGGATCAGCAGGCGCGCGCGCTTGGTGACCGGGTACTCGATCGGCTCGCCACCGTTGTCCGGCGTGACGACCAGCTTGCGGCCCTTGTCCGAGTCGTCGATCGTGACACGACCGGCAGCCTCGGTGATCGGCGCCTTGCCCTTGGGCTGGCGGGCCTCGAAGAGCTCGACGACGCGCGGCAGACCGTGGGTGATGTCGTCACCGGCCACACCACCGGTGTGGAAGGTACGCATCGTCAGCTGGGTGCCGGGCTCACCGATCGACTGGGCCGCGATGGTACCGACGGCCTCGCCGATGTCGACGAGCTTGCCGGTGGCCAGCGAACGGCCGTAGCACTTGGCGCACGTGCCGGTCTTGGCGTCGCAGGTCAGGACCGTGCGCACCTTGATCGTCTCGACGCCCGAGGCGATGAGGTGGTGGATCTCGACGTCGCCGAGGTCCTCACCTGCACCGACCAGCACCTCACCGGTCTCCGGGTGGACGATGTCGACCGCCGCGTTGCGGGCGTAGGCCGACGTCTCGACGTTCTCGGCGGCGACGAGCGTGCCGTCGTCGAGTCGCGTCGCGATCGTCTTGGGCAGACCGCGCTCGGTGCCGCAGTCCTCCTCGCGGATGATGACGTCCTGGCTGACGTCGACCAGACGACGGGTCAGGTAACCCGAGTCGGCCGTACGCAGCGCGGTGTCGGCCAGGCCCTTACGAGCACCGTGGGTCGCGATGAAGTACTCGACGACCGACAGGCCCTCGCGGTAGTTCGCCTTGATCGGGCGCGGGATGATCTCGCCCTTCGGGTTCGCCACCAGGCCTCGCATGGCGGCGATCTGACGCAGCTGCATCATGTTGCCGCGAGCACCGGAGTTGACCATCATCCAGATCGGGTTGTCCCCGCTGGCCTTGAACAGCTCCTCCATCGTCGAGGCGACCTCGGCCGTGGCCTGGGTCCAGATCTCGATGAGCTCCTGGCGACGCTCGTCCTCGGTGATCAGACCGCGGTCGAACTGCTGCTGGACCTTGGCCGCCTGACCCTCGTACTTCTCGAGGATCTCGACCTTGTCCTGCGGGCTGACGACGTCGTCCATCGAGATGGTGACACCCGAGCGGGTCGCCCAGTGGAAGCCGGCGTCCTTCAGGTTGTCCAGCGCCACCGCCACGTCGACCTTGCTGTAGCGCTCGGCGAGGTCGTTGACGATGACACCGAGCTCCTTCTTGCCGACCTGGAAGTTCACGAACGGGTAGTCCGCGGGCAGCGTCTCGTTGAAGATCGCCCGGCCGAGCGTGGTCTCGCGGATCTCGCCGTCGATGCGGATCTTGACCTTGCTCTGCAGCGTGATCTCGCCACGCTCGAACGCCATCGTCGCCTCGGAGGTCGAGCTGAAGGCACGACCCTCGCCCACGTGACCCTCACGGTCGAGCGTGAGGAAGTACAGACCGATGATCATGTCCTGGGTGGGCATGGTGACCGGTCGGCCGTCCGACGGCTTCAAGATGTTGTTCGTCGAGAGCATCAGGATGCGGGCCTCGGCCTGAGCCTCGGCCGACAGCGGCAGGTGCACGGCCATCTGGTCACCGTCGAAGTCGGCGTTGAACGCCGAGCACACGAGCGGGTGGATCTGGATGGCCTTGCCCTCGATCAGCTGGGGCTCGAACGCCTGGATGCCCAGACGGTGCAGCGTGGGCGCGCGGTTGAGCAGCACGGGGTGCTCGGTGATGACCTCTTCGAGGACGTCCCACACGACCGGCCGAGCACGCTCGACCATGCGCTTGGCGCTCTTGATGTTCTGCGCGTGGTTCAGGTCGACCAGGCGCTTCATCACGAACGGCTTGAACAGCTCGAGCGCCATCTGCTTGGGCAGACCGCACTGGTGCAGCTTGAGCTGCGGGCCGACGACGATGACCGAACGGCCCGAGTAGTCGACGCGCTTGCCGAGCAGGTTCTGACGGAACCGGCCCTGCTTGCCCTTCAGCATGTCCGAGATCGACTTCAGGGGACGGTTGCCCGGACCCGTGACGGGACGGCCACGACGGCCGTTGTCGAACAGCGAGTCGACGGCCTCCTGCAGCATCCGCTTCTCGTTGTTGACGATGATCTCGGGCGCGCCGAGGTCGAGCAGTCGCTTGAGGCGGTTGTTGCGGTTGATGACGCGGCGGTACAGGTCGTTCAGGTCGCTGGTGGCGAAACGGCCACCGTCGAGCTGGACCATCGGGCGCAGCTCCGGCGGGATGACCGGGACGGCGTCCAGGACCATGCCCGCGGGGTTGTTCTCGCTGCCCATGAACGCCGAGACGACCTTGAGCCGCTTCAGGGCACGCGTCTTGCGCTGGCCCTTGCCGGTCGCGATGATCTCGCGCAGCGACTCGGCCTCGGCCTCGAGGTCGAAGTCCTGCAGGCGCTTCTGGATCGCCGCAGCGCCCATGTAGCCGTCGAAGTACTTGCCGAAGCGGTACTGCATCTCGCGGAACAGCATCTCGTCACCCTCGAGGTCCTGGACCTTGAGGTTCTTGAAGCGGTCCCAGACCTCCTGGATGCGCGCGATCTCACGGTCGTGACGATCGCGCAGCTGGCCCATCTCACGCTCGGCCGCATCGCGGACCTTGCGCAGCTCGGCCGCCTTGGCGTCCTCGGCCTCGAGCGCCGCGGTGTCCTCCTCGAGCTTGAGGGCTCGGGAGTTGATCGCGTCGTTCTTGCGGTTCTCGATCTGGTCGATCTCCTGGCGGATCTTGGCCTCGAGGCTGTCGAGGTCACGATGACGCGCGTCCTCGTCGACCGAGGTGATCATGTAGGCCGCGAAGTAGATGACCTTCTCGAGGTCCTTCGGAGCCAGATCCAGCAGGTAGCCCAGACGGCTGGGCACACCCTTGAAGTACCAGATGTGCGTGACCGGGGCGGCGAGCTCGATGTGGCCCATCCGCTCACGGCGGACCTTCGAGCGCGTCACCTCGACGCCGCAGCGCTCACAGATGATGCCCTTGAAGCGCACGCGCTTGTACTTGCCGCAGTAGCACTCCCAGTCCCGGGTGGGACCGAAGATCTTCTCGCAGAAGAGTCCGTCACGCTCGGGCTTGAGCGTGCGGTAGTTGATCGTCTCCGGCTTCTTGACCTCACCGAACGACCAATTGCGAATGTCGTCGGCGGTCGCGAGACCGATCTTGATCTGATCGAAGAAGTTCACGTCGAGCACGGTGTCTTCTTTCCCTTTCGAAGTTCTGAGTGGGTGTCCGGTGCTCAGAGCTCGTCGACGGACGACGGCTCGCGGCGGGACAGGTCGATACCGAGCTCTTCAGCGGCGCGGAAGAACTCCTCCTCGGAGTCCTTCATCTCGACGGCGCTGCCGTCGGCCGAGAGCACTTCGACGTTGAGACACAGCGACTGCATCTCCTTGACGAGAACCTTGAACGACTCGGGGATTCCCGGCTCGGGGACGTTCTCGCCCTTCACGATGGCTTCGTACACCTTGACGCGGCCGACGATGTCGTCGGACTTGATCGTCAGCAGCTCCTGCAGCGCGTAGGCGGCGCCGTAGGCCTCGAGGGCCCAGACCTCCATCTCACCGAAGCGCTGGCCACCGAACTGGGCCTTACCGCCGAGCGGCTGCTGGGTGATCATCGAGTACGGGCCGGTCGAGCGCGCGTGGATCTTGTCGTCGACCAGGTGGTGCAGCTTCAGCATGTACATGTAGCCGACGCTGATCGGGCCGGGGAACTTCTCGCCGGTACGACCGTCGAAGAGCACCGCCTTGCCATCGGGCTGGACCATGCGGTTGCCGTCACGGTTGGGACGCGTGTTGGACAGCAGACCGGAGATCTCGTCCTCGCGCGCACCGTCGAACACCGGGGTGGCGATGTTCGTGTTCGGCGGAGCCGAGTCGGCACCGATCTTGCGCAGGCGCTCGGCCCACTCGTCCTTGACATCGGCCGGGACTTCCCAGCCCGACTTGGCGATCCAGCCCAGGTGGTTCTCCAGGACCTGGCCGACGTTCATACGACCGGGCACACCGAGCGGGTTCAGGACGATGTCGACCGCCGTGCCGTCCTCGAGGAACGGCATGTCCTCGATGGGCAGGATCTTGGCGATGACGCCCTTGTTGCCGTGACGGCCGGCGAGCTTGTCGCCGTGGCTGATCTTGCGCTTCTGCGCCACGTAGACGCGGACCAGCTGGTTCACGCCGGGGCTGAGCTCGTCACCCTCGGACGCGTCGAAGACGCGCACGCCGATGACGGTGCCGGACTCGCCGTGCGGGACCTTGAGCGAGGTGTCGCGCACCTCGCGCGCCTTCTCGCCGAAGATCGCGCGCAGCAGGCGCTCCTCGGGGGTCAGCTCGGTCTCGCCCTTGGGCGTGACCTTGCCGACGAGGATGTCGCCGTTGCCGACCTCGGCGCCGATGCGGATGATGCCGCGCTCGTCGAGGTTGGCGAGGGTCTCCTCGCTGACGTTCGGGACGTCGCGCGTGATCTCCTCCGGGCCCAGCTTGGTGTCGCGGGCGTCGACCTCGTGCTCCTCGATGTGGATCGAGGTCAGCAGGTCGTCCTGGACGACGCGCTGGGACAGGATGATCGCGTCCTCGTAGTTGTGACCCTGCCACGGCATGAAGGCGACGAGCAGGTTGGTGCCCAGCGCCATCTCGCCGTGATCGGTGCAGGGACCGTCGGCCAGCGGCGTGCCGGCCTCGACGCGCTGCCCCTCGCGGACCAGCGGGCGCTGGTTCGTGCAGGTGCCCTGGTTCGAGCGACGGAACTTCGCCAGGCGGTACGTGGTGTACGTGCCCTCGTCCTCCATGATCTCGACGGAGTCCGCCGAGACCTCCTTGACGACGCCGGGCTTCTTGGCGACGGTGACGTCACCGGCGTCGACGGCGGCACGGTACTCCATGCCGGTGCCGACGAGCGGGGCGTCGTTGCGGATCAGCGGGACGGCCTGACGCTGCATGTTGGCGCCCATGAGCGCGCGGTTCGCGTCGTCGTGCTCGAGGAACGGGATCAGGGCCGTGGCCACCGACACCATCTGGCGCGGCGACACGTCCATGTAGTCGACCTCGGCGGCCGGGCGGAGCTCGGCCTCGCCGCCACGCTGGCGCACCAGCACGGCGTCCTCGGCGAACGAGCCGTCGTCGTTGAGCAGCGAGTTGGCCTGCGCGACGATGTAGCGGTCCTCGTCGGTGGCGGTCAGGTAGTCGATCTGGTCGCTGACCTTGCCGTCGATGACGCGGCGATACGGCGTCTCGACGAAGCCGAACGGGTTGATCCGACCGAAGGACGCCAGCGAGCCGATCAGACCGATGTTCGGGCCTTCAGGCGTCTCGATGGGGCACATGCGGCCGTAGTGCGACGGGTGGACGTCGCGGACCTCGTAGCCGGCGCGCTCACGCGACAGACCACCCGGGCCGAGGGCCGACAGACGACGCTTGTGCGTCAGGCCCGCGAGCGGGTTGTTCTGGTCCATGAACTGCGAGAGCTGGCTGGTGCCGAAGAACTCCTTCAGCGCCGCGGTGATCGGGCGGATGTTGATCAGGGTCTGCGGCGTGATGGCCTCGACGTCCTGGGTCGTCATCCGCTCGCGCACGACGCGCTCCATGCGGGCCAGGCCCGTACGCAGCTGGTTCTGGATGAGCTCGCCCACGGTGCGCATGCGGCGGTTGCCGAAGTGGTCGATGTCGTCGGCCTCGACCGGGATGGTGCCGGCCGGGGTCTCGAGCTCGGTGGCACCGTCGTGCAGCGCGACGACGTAGCGGATCGTGGCGACGACGTCGTCGAGCGTCAGGGTCTGCTGGTCGAAGGCGGCGTCCGTGCCGAGCTTCTTGTTGATCTTGTGGCGACCGACCTTGGCCGTGTCGTAGCGCTTCGGGTTGAAGTAGTAGTTCTCCAACAGGGTCTGCGCGGCCTCGACCGACGGCGGCTCGCCCGGACGCAGCTTGCGGTAGATGTCGATGAGCGAGCGACGCGTGACCTCGGCGTCGACCATCTCGTTGGTGACGGCGGCGTCGCGGGCCTTCTTCTCGAGCTCCTCGCGGACGACGTCACTGCGGACGGAGTCCTTCTCCATCGTCAGACGGACGGACTCGTACTGGCCGAACTCCTCGAGGATGCGCTCCTCGGTGAAGCCGAGCGCCTTGAGCAGCATCGTGACGGACTGCTTGCGCTTGCGGTCGAGACGGACGCCGACGATGTCGCGCTTGTCGATCTCGAACTCGAGCCAGGCACCGCGCGAGGGGATGACGCGCGCCGTGAAGATGTCCTTGTCGGACGTCTTGTCGGCGGTGCGCTCGAAGTAGACACCCGGCGAGCGGACCAGCTGGGAGACGACGACACGCTCGGTGCCGTTGATGATGAAGGTGCCCTTGTCGGTCATGAGCGGGAACTCGCCCATGAAGACGGTCTGGCTCTTGATCTCGCCGGTCTCGTTGTTCATGAACTCGGCGGTGACGAACAGGGGGGCGGCGTACGTGACGTCGCGGTCCTTGCAGTCCTCGACGGAGTACTTGGCCGGCTCGAACCGGTGGTCGCGGAACGACAGGCTCATCGTCTCGGAGAAGTCCTCGATGGGACTGATCTCCTCGAAGATCTCCTCCAGGCCGGACTTGGCCGAGACATCGTTGCGGCCCGCAGCCAGATCGGCTTCGACGCGCTCGCGCCAGGCGTCGCTACCGATCAGCCAGTCGAAGCTGTCGGTCTGCAGGGAGAGGAGCTCGGGAACCTCGAGCGGTTCGGCGATTTTCGCGAAAGAGATACGCGGGTTGCTGCTGTGGTTCGGGTGTGCGGCGGTACGCGAGGCGGCCAAGAGAAGTCCTTCCGAAGGAACTCGCATGCGATGAACGTGGCGGTTCTGTACTCTTCAGTTGTCGACGCGCGGCTCTCGCCGCACGAAGTCACGCGGCTGGTGCCGCGAGCGCGCACGCTTCAGGAGCCCTGTCAAGGCCTGTCCACCACGGACAGCACAGTTTCAGGGCATGGCAAAGTGGGTGCGAACCTTAAGACTAACCCGACGACACACCGATATCAACCCCGGGCCTTGACAAGGCCGACAGGATCGGGGACGATCATTCGTTTCCCCCCTGCCATTGCGGCGAATTCAGCCCATATCAGGTACGCCGAATGCGCCCGCCCCCGGGGGGACGAGCGCATTCTCGGCGGTCTTCTGGTTGAGACCCGCGACCGCTGCCAACGCGGACACGACGAAGCGCCCACCCCGGACGGGGTAGGCGCTTCGCACTGGTGAGCCCCTGCTAACTCGCTGGGGCCGATGTCCTGGAGCGGCGAGCGAGCATCGAAGGTATGGCGGCGATGCCCACCAACAACACGCCAAGATAACTACCTGACGAGTCGGGCAGCGATCCGAGCCCACCCGCGAGCATCCACACCGCGACACCCGCGAGGACGGTCAGGATCATCCGCACCCAACTCACCCTCGCGCTGCGCCGCTCTGCTTCGAGAACCTTGAGCCGGACCAGCAGAATCGCCAGGAATCCGAGCACGACCACCGAAGGCCAGACCATGGGACTCACCTCTGTCACTTAACGCACTTCGCCGTGCGGCTGTAGACGTACACGCGAAGGTTCTTCCTCGACGACGGGCACGTCCCGCACTTGTTCAAGTAGACCAAGGCAACTGCGGCAATCGCTCCGGCGACCGCGCATGCAACCGGTGTGCCCGCGACACAGATGGTCCCGACGATTCCCGCGACGCTCCCGTTGAGCAACGCCTGCTGCCCGCGTCCACGCCGGACTCTGTCGGTCTTGCGCAGATGCGTCAAGGGCTCTCATGCGTCATGGTGCTGATGCGTCAAAGGGTAAGGAGAACGACGAAGCGCCCACCCCTCCCGGGATGGGCGCTTCGTTCAAGCAGTCAGCCGAAGATCACTTGAGGGTGATCGTGGCGCCGGCGGCCTCGAGGGCCTCCTTCGCCTTCTCGGCGGCGTCCTTGTTGACGCCCTCGAGGATGGCCTTGGGGGCGCTCTCGACGAGGTCCTTGGCCTCCTTCAGGCCCAGGCTCGTGAGGCCGCGGACCTCCTTGATGACCTGGATCTTCTTGTCGCCGGCAGCCTCGAGGACGACGTCGAACTCGTCCTTCTCCTCGGCGGCAGCGGCGTCGCCGCCACCCGCGGGGGCGCCCGCGGCGGCCACGGCCACCGGAGCGGCGGCGGTGACCTCGAAGGTCTCCTCGAACTGCTTCACGAACTCGGAGAGCTCGATCAGCGTCATTTCCTTGAAGGCATCCAGCAGTTCATCGGTGCTCAGCTTCGCCATAGTGGCGTCCTTTCGACAATGAGACCCCGAGGGGGTCCCGATGGTGATCGGGGCGGTTCAGCCCTCGGTGACGTCGGTCTCGACGTTCTCGGTGTCCGACTCGGCCGCGGGGGCCTCGTCGGCAGGTGCCTGCTCGGCGGACTCGGCGGCGGGAGCTCCCGCAGCCAGGACCGACGGATCGGCTTCGGCCTTCGCCTGCAGCGCCGCCATGGTGCGGACCGCCTGCGAGAGCGGGGCGTTGAACAGCCCCGCGGCCTTGGCCAGGTTGGCCTTCAGGCCGCCAGCGAGCATCGCGAGGAGAACCTCACGCGACTCGAGGTCGGCCAGCTTGTTGACCTCGTCCGCGGAGAGCGTCTTCCCATCGAGGAAGCCACCCTTCAGGACGAGAGCGGGGTTAGCCTTCGCGAAGTCACGCAGACCCTTCGCAGCGTCGACCGGATCGCCCGTGATGAAGGCGATCGCGGTGGGACCGGTGAGCAACGACTCGTCGAGCTCGATTCCGGCATCCCGCGCGGCGATCTTGGTCAGCGTGTTCTTGGCGACGGCATAGCTCGCGGCATCGCCAAGCGCGCGCCGCAATTCATGCAGCTGCTTGACGTTGAGGCCGCGGTACTCGGTGAGCACCGCGCCGTTGGACTCGCGGAAGTTGTCCGCGAGCTCGGCGACGGCTGCTGCCTTGTCCGGGCGTGCCATGGGTCTCCTTCACTGTCATGCGAAGACCACCTGGCACGAGAAAAGCGTCCTGTGCGCAGGCACAGGACGCTCGGTGTGAACGCAGGGACGAACCCTGATCTGAACCTACGCAGGCCACCCTCTCGGGCGCTTCGGGTGACTCGTGGGAGACACCACCGGCGGTCTTCGGCTCGACCAGTCTAGGCGGACCGGTGCCGCAACTCCAAATCGGTGCGCTCAGCTGCGCGCGGCACCGAGGCCGGCAAGGGGCGTGAGGGCACTGCTGTCGGTGATCTCCGACTTCGGCGGGGCCTCGACCTCGACGGGCTCGCCCCACTTCGACCAGTCGATCGTCACGGGGTCGACGCCGAAGTCCATCGTCATCTGACGCATGAGGTCGTCGGAGCCGACCAGGAGCGTGTACTCGATCTGCTCCGGGACGGAGGCCTTCGACCCCGCCGACCCCGCGGGCTGCTTCTTCATCACCTTGGTCGTGTCGAGCACGAGCCGCAGCTTCGTGGTCTCGACGCCGTCGACGGTGCCGCCGTCACCCTGGTTCTCGAACTCCACCAGGGCTGAGCGGAAGGTCTTCAACTGTTCCGTCGGGTCGATCTGGCCGGTCAGGGAGCCGTACTGACGGGCCAGCGGGTTCTTCGGGTCGGTGAGGTCGACCTTGACGAACTTGCCCTGGCTCATGGCGCCGAGATTGAGGTAGGCGACGCCGTCGACCATCCGCAGCTCCATCGCCATCTGGCCGACGTCCATCGTCAGGCGGGTGCGCGCGTCCTGGACGTCCTCGCCGAGCTGCACGTCCCCGTCGAGCGACAGGCTGCGACCGTTCGCGTCCGTCGACATCTGCAGGTGCGTGCTGCCGGCCTTCGCCTGGGCGGCGCCGATCCGCTCGACGAAGTTGTCGCGGGTCAGCTCGGCAGGGCTGTCGGCGGCGGGCTCCACCGCGGCGGACGGTGACGCGGACGCGGTGGCAGCAGCAGGCGTGGCGTCATCACCACCGGATCCCCCGCAGGCGGCGGACAGGACCAGCAGCGTGGCGGCGGGCAGGATCGCGAGCGACTTCCTCATGGGCCGAGACTACCCGCGCGTGCCCCAACTTCGGCCGGTTCACGACGACTGCCCCACACGACGACGACGCCGCCTCCCCGAAGGGAGACGGCGTCGTTCGTGGAGCTGGTGGCTCAGGCCTCGTCGTCGGACGCGAAGTTGCGCGTGCGCGACGGATCGACCGGGATGCCGGGGCCGTTCGTCGTGGAGATCGTGGCCTTCTTGATGTAGCGGCCCTTCGAGCTGGCCGGCTTCAGACGCAGGATCTCCTCGATCGCCGTGCCGTAGTTCTCGGCGAGCTGCTCGGCGCTGAACGACGCCTTGCCCACCACGAAGTGCACGTTGGCGTGACGATCGACGCGGAACTCGATCTTGCCGCCCTTGATGTCGCCGACGGCCTTCGCGACGTCCGTCGTGACGGTGCCGGTCTTGGGGTTCGGCATCAGGTTGCGCGGACCGAGGACGCGGCCGAGGCGACCGACCTTGCCCATCATGTCCGGCGTGGCGACGACGGCGTCGAAGTCGAGCCAGCCCTCGTTGATCTTGTCGACGAGCTCGTCGGAGCCGACGAAGTCGGCGCCGGCCTCACGAGCGGCATCGGCGTTGGCGCCGGTGGCGAAGACCAGGACCCGGGCGGTCTTGCCGGTCCCGTGCGGCAGGTTGACGGTGCCGCGCACCATCTGGTCGGCCTTACGGGGATCGACGCCGAGACGCACGACGGCGTCGACGGTCGAGTCGTACTTCTTGGAGCCGGACTCCTTGGCCAGAGTCGTGGCCTGCAGGGGCGTGTAGAGCGCGTCGCGATCGATCTTCTCGGCGACGGCGCGGTACGCCTTGCTGTGCTGTGTCATGACTGGTTCCTTACTTCTTCAAGACATTGCTGTCTGTTGCTACCAGGTGTGGTGCGGGCCCAGCTGGCCCTCCCACGGGGGATCGGCGGTCGGGAGACCACCGGGGTGATCAGTTGTCGACGGTGACGCCCATGGAGCGGGCGGTTCCCTCGACGATCTTCATCGCGCCATCGATGTCGTTGGCGTTGATGTCGGGCATCTTGGTCTGGGCGATCTCGCGCACCTGGTCCCGGGTCAGCTTGCCGACCTTGTCGGAGTTCGGGGTGGACGAGCCCTTGGCCAGACCGGCGGCCTTCTTGATCAGCTCAGCGGCCGGCGGCGTCTTGGTGACGAACGTGAACGAGCGATCTTCGTAGATCGTGATCTCGACGGGGATGACGTTGCCGGCCATGGACTCGGTCTGGGCGTTGTACGCCTTGCAGAAGTCCATGATGTTGACGCCGTGCGGGCCGAGCGCGGTACCGACGGGCGGTGCCGGGTTGGCCTTGCCGGCCTGCAGCTGCACCTTGACGACAGCCGCGACCTTCTTCTTGGGAGGCATTTCGGGTCCTTCTTACTGTGTTGTTCGTTCTGTGTCCGACGCCGCTCGTTCATGCGACGCCGGGACCTTCGATCGCGGGGCGATCAAACCTTCTGGATGTAGTCGAACGGCAGCTCGACCGAGGTCTCGCGGCCGAAGATCTCGACGAGGCCCTTGACCTTCTGGCCGTCGATGTTGATCTCGGTCACGGTCGCGTGCAGCGTCGCGAAGGGGCCGTCGATGACGAGCACCGAGTCGCCGGGGGCGAAATCGCTGAACTCGACACGGGCCTGGGCGGGCTGCTGCGGCTCGGCCGCGGCGGTGGCCGCCTCGGCAGCGGCCTCGGCCTCGACGGCCGGGGCGAGCATCTTCTCGACCTCGGACAGGCTCAGCGGCACCGGCTGGTGCGTGTTGCCGACGAAGCCGGTGACCGACGGGGTGTGGCGCACGACGCCCCACGAGTCGTCGGTCAGGTCCATGCGCACGAGCACGTAGCCCGGAAGCACGGTGCGACGGACCAGCTTGCGCTGACCGTTCTTGATCTCGGCGACCTCTTCGGTCGGCACGACGATCTCGTGGATGTAGTCCTCGGCGTTGAGCGCGACCTTGCGGTTCTCGAGGTTCTGCTGGACGCGCTTCTCCATGCCGGCGTACGTGTGGATGACGTACCAGTCGCCGGGCTGGCTCCAGAGCCGGTCGCGGAACTCCTGCAGCGGGTCGGAGGCCTTCTCCGCCTCGTCCTCGGCGGGGGTCTCGTCAGCCTCGGCCTGGTCGGTCTCGGCCTGGTCGGAGTCGGAGTCGGAGTCGGAGGCGTCCGCCTCGACGGCAGCCTCGTCCACGCTGTCGGTGTCGGCAGCGGTCTCGTCGGCCGACACCTCGTCGGTGGACGTCTCGTCCACGGTGGCGTCGGTCTCGTCGAATGCGGAGGTCACGAAGTTCAGTCCTTGGGTTAGGCGAAGATCTGGAACATGGCCTTGCCGAACCCGAAGTCCAGCGCGGCGACGAACGCCATCATGATCAACACGAAGACGAGCACGACGAAGAAGTAATTGACGACCTGCGGGCGGGTCGGCCAGACCACCTTGCGCAGCTCGGCGACCACCTGGCGGTAGAACGTGAGCGGGGACGTGCGCTTGGTGCGCGTCCCGGCCAGTTCGTGATTCTCGCTCACGGTGCTCCTTCGTCGAACGTCGTCGGCCCGGGGGCCGACCTTGCAGGGCACGAGGGACTTGAACCCCCAACCTTCGGTTTTGGAGACCGATGCGCTACCAGTTGCGCCAGTGCCCTTCGCCCGATTCCGGGCATGACGAAACAGGGTAGTTTCGCCGGTTTCCTCAAGTGTACGCGGCCGGGCCGAGAAAGCGAAACTCGGCCCCGCGGGACGCTCGTCGGCCGCGCCGCCGAGGCCGTGACAGCATGGCGGTGTGCGGCCATTGACGACGTTGCCCAAGGCTCATCTGCACCTGCACTTCACGGGCTCGATGCGCCACGGAACGCTCATCGAGCTGGCCGAGCGCGACGGCGTGCACCTGCCCGCCGCCCTCGTGGAGGAGTGGCCCCCGCGACTGTCCGGGGCCGACGAGAAGGGTTGGTTCCGCTTCCAGCGACTCTACGACGTCGCGCGCTCGGTCCTGCGCACGGAGGACGACGTGCGCCGGCTCGTGCGCGAGGCCGCCGAGGACGACGCCGCCGACGGCTCCGTCTGGACCGAGATCCAGGTCGACCCCTCCGGCTACGCGGCCCGGTTCGGCGGCATCACGGCGTTCACCGACCTGGTCATCGACGCCGTCCGCGACGCGTCGGCGCGCACCGGGCTGGGCATGAGCGTGATCGTCGCGGCCAACCGCACCCGCCATCCGCTCGACGCGCGCACGCTGGCGCGCCTGGCCGCCCAGTACGCCGGTCGCGGGGTGCACGGGTTCGGGCTCTCCAACGACGAGCGCCGCGGCGACACCGCCTCCTTCGCGCCGGCGTTCGCGATCGCCCGGCGCGCCGGCCTCGTGCTGGCGCCCCACGCGGGCGAGCTGCGCGGCCCCGACCACGTCCGTCAGTGCCTGACCCACCTGGAGCCGAACCGGCTCGGCCACGGCGTCCGCGCCGTGGAGGACCCGCGCCTGCTCGAGTCGCTCGCGGCATCCGGGATCGCCCTGGAGGTGTGTCCCGCCTCGAACGTCGCCCTGGGCGTCTACGGGACGATCGACGAGGTGCCGGTGCGTGACCTCATGGCGTCGGGCGTGCAGATCGCCCTGGGGGCCGACGACCCGTTGCTGTTCGGCACCCGCCTGGCGGGCCAGTACGCCCTCCTGCGAGCCGCGCAGAACTTCAGTGACCAGGAGCTGGCCGACCTCGCACAACGGTCGCTGCGGGCCTCCATGGCGCCCGAGGACCTGCGTACCCGCGCGCTGCAGGGTGTCGAGGCCTGGCTGGCCGACGAACATGGAACGATGACGCCATGAGCGAGAACCAGCCGCCGTCGTATCCCGGCGAGCCGTCCGGCGAGCAGCCGCACGATCCCCAGCCGAGCTCCGAGCAGCCCACGTACCCCGGCCAGCAGCAGCCCTACCCCGGCCAGCAGCAGCCCTACGGTGCCCAGCAGCCCCAGCCCGGCCAGTACCCGGTCGCGGGACAGCAGTGGGGCACTCCCCCGCCGAAGCACCCCAAGGCCACCCTGATCCTGATCCTGGGCATCCTCGGCCTGATCGTGTGCGGGGCGCTCGCCCCGTTCGCGTGGGTCATGGGCAACCGCGTCGTCGCCGAGATCGACGCCAACCCCGGCGTCTACGAGGGCCGCGGCGAGGCGCAGGCGGGCCGCATCCTGGGCATCATCGGCTCCGTGATGCTGATCCTGGCCGTCCTCGCGTTCGCCTTCATCATCACGATCGCCATCATCGGCATCGCCAGCTCGTCGACCTCGTCGGGCACGGACTACTCCGGCGTGTCGCTCGTCTCGCTGTTCTGAGTCGCCGTCGGCGGCGTCCTACACCAGGGCGTCGCCGACGAGCACCGGCTCGTTGACGAGCCGGATCCCGAACGTGCGCTCGACGCCGTCGCGCACCTCTCGCGCCAGGTCGAGCAGCTCGGCGGTCGTGCCGCCGCCGCGGTTCGTCAGCGCCAGCACGTGCTTGCCGGACAGGCCCACCGCACCGCGGGTGAACCCCTTGGCGAAGCCGGCATGGTCGATCAGCCACGCCGCGCTGGTCTTGACGGTGCCGTCCGGCTGCTCGAAGCGCGGCGCCTCGTCGGGCAGGGCCGCCGCGGCGTCCGCGGACAGGATCGGATTGGTGAAGAACGATCCCGCACTCCACGTGTCGTGATCGTCGGCGTCGAGCACCATGCCCTTGCCACGACGCAGTTCCAGCACCGTCTCCCGCACCTGCTGCAGCGGGGCCCGCTCACCGGTGTCGACACCGAGACGCCGGGCCAGCTCGCCGTAGCGCACGGGCGCGCTCAGCCCTCCGGCGAAGCGGAACTGGAACGCGACCGTCAGGACCACGAACCGGTCGGGCTCGCCCTTGAAGCGGCTGTGGCGGTACGCGAACCCCAGGTCCGTGAACGGGATCGTGCGCACCCGCTTCTCGTGGCGGTCCCACGTGCGGACGCTGACGATCGTGTCGGCCACCTCCTGGCCGTAGGCGCCGACGTTCTGGATCGGCGTGGCACCGACCGACCCGGGGATGCCCGAGAGCGCCTCGACGCCCTCCCAGTCGTGCTCGACGACGTGGGCGACGAACGCGTCCCAGTCCTCGCCGGCGGCGACGGTGACCATCGCGCCACTGCACGCATCGGCCGAGACGTCGATGCCGCGGGTGCGGACCAGCACGACGGTGCCGTCGAAGCCGGCGTCGGAGACGACCAGATTGCTGCCACCGCCGACCAGCAGGACCGGCTCGCCGGCCTCGTCGGCGGCGCGGACCGCGTCGATCAACTCGGCCTCCGAGGTCGCCTCGACCACGGTCCGTGCGGGGCCGCCCAGGCGCAGCGTGGTGACCTCGGACAAGTCCATACGGGTGACGCTAGCAGTCACGGGCGGACCCCTTTCTGAACGCCGAAGACCCCCGCGCCGGCAGGCACGGGGGTCGTCGCAGGAGAAACGTCAGCGCGTCTCGCGGTGCGCCTGGTGGGCGTTGCAGCGCGCGCAGTACTTCTTGACCTCGAGGCGATCGGGGTCGTTGCGACGGTTCTTCTTCGTGATGTAGTTGCGTTCCTTGCACTCGGTGCAAGCCAAGGTGATCTTGGGACGAACGTCGGAGCTCTTGCTGGCCACGGTGTGCCTCTTCTGGTCGTGCCCTTGCGAACGGGCTTCGTTTCTTGCCTTTGTCGGTAGCTGGGGCGGGACTCGAACCCGCGACACCACGATTATGAGTCGTGTGCTCTAACCACCTGAGCTACCCAGCCACGTAAGTTGCGAGTCGCCCCGCTCCTCAGAGCCCCTTTACGGAATCGAACCGTAGACCTTTTCCTTACCATGGAAACGCTCTGCCGACTGAGCTAAAGGGGCAAGCCGACAAGTAAAGATACCGGGTCAGGTGCCGGGTTCCCAAATCGGGGTGGGCACTTGTTCGGCGCCCCCTGCAATCGCAGGCATTATCGTGCGGCCCGGGCGAGCCTCGACGGCCACGAGGGACCGCCGTAGATGAACCCGGTGTACCCCTGAACGAGGTCCGCGCCCGCCTCGATGCGGGCCCTGACATCGGCCTCGTCGGTCACTCCCCCGACGCCGATCAGGGTCAGCCCGTCACCCGCGCGCGAGCGGATCGCGCGCAGCACCTCGAGCGCACGGTCGGCCAGCACCGGGCCGGACAGTCCGCCCGCACCCGCGGCCTCCACGATCGACCGCGGCGTCCGCAGGTCGTCGGGGCGCGCGATCGTGGTGTTCGTGGCGCTGATGCCGTCCAGGCCCAACGCCAGCACCAGGTCGGTCACCCGGTCGACGTCCTCGTCGGCCAGGTCCGGCGCGATCTTGACCACGAGCGGCACCCGGCCGGCGTGGTTCCCGTCGGCGACGGCCTTGACGGCGGCGAGGATCGGCTCGAGGGACTCGACGGCCTGCAGGTCCCGCAGGCCGGGCGTGTTGGGGCTGGACACGTTGACGACGAGGTAGTCCGCGTAGGGCGCGAGCAGCCGGGCGCTCTCGACGTAGTCCTGGGCGGCGTGCTCGGCCGGCACGACCTTGGTCTTGCCGATGTTGACGCCGATCACCGCACGCCGGCCCGCGGCCGTGCCGCGCAGCCGGTGCAGTCGCGACGCGACCACCGCCGCGCCGTCGTTGTTGAAGCCCATCCGGTTGACGATGGCGTGGTCGTCGACGAGGCGGAACAGCCGAGGCCGCTCGTTGCCCGGTTGCGCCTTGGCCGTGACGGTGCCGATCTCGACGTGCCCGAACCCCAGGGCCAGCAGGCCGAGGACACCGCGAGCGTTCTTGTCGAAGCCGGCCGCCAGGCCGAAGCGGTGCGGGAACTCGATCCCCATGACGGTGACCGGGCTGGGCTCGACGCGGTAGGCCAGCCGCGTCACGGGCCGTCCGGCGCGGATCGCGGCGAAGGCCCGTTCGTGGATCCGCTCGGGATCCATGCGGGCGAAGACGGAGTCGAACAGTGCGTCGTAGGCCACGGCCCTCAGCGTAGGACACGGCCTCCGTCACGCCTCCGGTCAGTCGCGGACCCAGGCGGCGACCCACCACAGGACGCCGTAGGGGGCGTCGGCATAGGGCACCGAGACCCGCCACGGGCCGCCCAGCGTGTCGCCGAGGTCGGCGAGCACTCCGATGCCGCTGGCCCACAGCTCGGCCCCCAGATCGGCGTCCAGCGCCGCGAGGCGCCGCCCGTCGCCGGACCGGATCGCCAGGTCGACCACGTCGTCGAAGTCGAAGGCCCGCTCGTCGAGGTGCCCCGGGGCCTTCTCGCTGCGCTTGGCGCTGCCGTTGGCCATGACGAGGACGACGTCGGCCTCCGGCCCGATCCGCCCGGAGAAGCCGGCGGCGTCCAGCAGGGCCCGCGCCACGGGCTCGGCGAAGGGGTCCTGGCCGACGATCGCCACCGCGTCGGCGTCGGCGGTCATCGCGCGGACGACGCCCGTCGCGGACGCGCGCAACTCGGCCACGGGGTCGTGCAGGCTCGCGTACCGCGGCAGGAGAGCCGGGACCGGCGGCACGATGACGAGCCGGCGGATCACGCGAGCCCTCGGATCGCACGTGCCGGCGGCCGGCGGCCGGCGATCGTCCAGGCCATGTCGACGACCTGACGCGTCTCGGGCACCTGGTGCACGCGGTAGACCCGCGCGCCGGCCGTCGCGGCGACGGCGGTGGCGGCGAGCGTGCCCAGCAGCCGCTCGCCCACGGGGAGGTCCAACGTCTCGCCGACGAAGTCCTTGTTCGACAGGGACACGAGCACCGGCCAGCCGGTCGCGACCATCTCGTCGAGGCGGCGGGTGACCTCCAGGGAGTGGAACGTGTTCTTGCCGAAGTCGTGGGCCGGGTCGATCAGCAGGCTCTCGGGCGACACTCCCAGCGACACGGCACGTTCGGCCTGGGCCACCGTGGAGGCGATCGCGTCGGCGACGACGTCCTCGTACTCGATCCGGTGCGGCCGCGTCCGCGGCGTCACGCCACCGGTGTGCGTGCAGACCATCGCGACGTCGAACTCGGCCGCGACCTCGGCGAGCAACGGGTCGGCGCCGCCCCAGGCGTCGTTGAGCAGGTCGGCACCCGCCTCGCACACCGCCCGCGCGACCTCGGACCGCCACGTGTCGACGCTGATGACGACGTCGGGGAAGGCCTCGCGGACCCGCTCGACGAAGCCGACGACCCGCCGCTTCTCCTCCTGCGCGTCGATCTCCTCGCCGGGAGCGGCCTTGATGCCACCGATGTCGACGATCTCGGCGCCCTCGTCGACGACCTGGCGCACGCGGTCGAACGCGGAGTCCTCGGCCCACGTGGCACCGCGGTCGAAGAACGAGTCGGGCGTGCGGTTGACGATCGCCATCATCAGCGTGCGGTCGTCGTCGAAGGAGTGCCGTCCCAGGCGCAGGGTCATCGCGCCACCTGCACGGCCGGCGGGCGCTCGGTGACGTCGATGTCGTGGGCGACCGGCGCGTACCCCTCCGCGACGGCGCGGAACTGACGCAGGGTGACGTCCGCGGGGACGGCCTGACGGATGCGCTTGAACACCGCGGCCATGAGCTGGACCGACATGGGCCCCAGGTCGTGCAGGGACTGGTGCGAGTGCGCCCGGCGACCGAGGTCGACCTGCGCGATGGCGTCCAGGCCGAGACTGTCGGCGACGTCGATCAACGCCGCCAGCTCGACGCCGTAGCCGATCGGCACGTACAGCGTCTCGTACACCGAGCGGCGTACCGCCCACTCCCCCGCGAGCGGCTGGACGACCGCCGTGAGTTCGGGTCGCGCCAGCGCCAGCAGCGGGCGCGCGACGAGCTCGGTGGCGCGTCCGCCGCCGTTCGGGTCGTCCGTCGAGCCGGAGCGGAAGGGTCGCTCGTAGAAGCCCTTGACGAGCGCCACCGAGGCGTCGGTGAGCAGCGGCCCGAACAGCGACGGGACGAAGTGCGTGTCCCACTCCGTCAGGTCGGCGTCGACGAAGCCGATCAGGTCGCCGGTGGTGACGAACTGCGCCTTCCACATCGCCTCGCCCTTGCCGACGCGCGTGCCCAGCTCGGGACGGACGGCGGCCAGGGAGTGGACCGTCGCGCCGGCCTCGGCCGCGATCCGCGCGGTGTCGTCCGTGGACTCGCCGTCGATCACCACCAGCTCGTCGACGAGGTCGCAGCGCCGGACGAAGTCCTCGTGGATGCGCCCCACCACGTCGCCGACCGTGGCGGCCTCGTTGCGGGCCGGGATCACGACGCTGAGGCGTTGGCCGGAGGCCCGCTTGGCCTCGAGCAGCTCCTCGACGGTCCACCGCCGGCCCGCGTGGGTCCTGCGGTCGAACCAGGTCTGTGCCACCTGATCACCGTACCCGCGGGTCAACAGGTCTCGTCGTCGACGACCTCTCCGCCGAGCAGCCGCTCGACGAGGAAGCACGCCTGCGTGGGCGACGGAGCGGGACCGTCGGGCCCGGCCGGAGCCTCGACCGCGTCGTAACCCATCGCGGCGATCGTCTCGCGGTGGACGCGCGCGAACGCCGCGGCCCAGTCGTGGAGGAGCGCGGCCGGCGGGCGGCGCGCCTCCTCCAGCAGGTCGAGCTCGTACGCGTCGGGGACGAGCTCGTAGAGGGAGTGCAACGACCGGTCCGCGCCGGGTCGGCGATCGGCGTCCGCTGAATCCATGCCCCGACGATAGGGGCTCCGGCCGACCGAGACCATCGGCAGAACCGGACGTCCCGAGGAACGAACGAGCCCCCGACCGGTTCGGTCGGGGGCTCGGGTCACGTGGCAGGTAGAGGATTCGAACCTCTGTAGGCAATGCCGGCTGATTTACAGTCAGCTCCCTTTGGCCGCTCGGGCAACCTGCCGCAACAGTCGGCAAGATTACCCCAGCGCTCGGCGAACCCAGAAATCAGGGCGGCTAGGGTGGGGGTCATGGCCGATTCCTCCTTCGACATCGTCAGTAAGATCGACCGCCAAGAGGCCGACAACGCCCTCAACCAGGCGGCCAAGGAGATCGCGACGCGCTACGACTTCAAGAACACCGGCGCGTCCATCGAGTGGAAGGGCGAGTGGGGCATCGAGATCACCGCCAACGCCGAGGAGCGCGCGCTGGCCATCCTCGACGTCTTCCAGACCAAGCTCATCAAGCGCGGCATCAGCCTCAAGGCCTTCGAGGCCGACGATCCGCGCCAGTCGGGCAAGGACGTCAAGATCAACGGCACCTTCGGCGAGGGCATCAGCACCGAGCAGGCCAAGAAGGTCAGCAAGCTGATCCGCGACGAGGGGCCCAAGGGCGTCAAGGTGCAGATCCAGGGCGACGAGCTGCGCGTCACGAGCAAGTCCCGTGACGACCTGCAGGAGGTCATCTCGCTGGTGAAGGGCGCCGACCTCGACTTCGCGGTGCAGTTCACCAACTACCGCTGAGGACGGCGCACGGCGGCGACGACCAGCACTGCCGCCGCGATCATGAAGCACGCGCCGGTCGCGAGGGCCCACGACGCGCTCGTCGCCTCTCCCAGCGCGCCCAGCCCCACTCCCCCGGCGGCGCCCGCGCCCAGGAACGCCATCGACGCCACTGACAGCGCGGTGCCACGCTGGGCGTCGTCGACCCGGCGGTGGACGAGCGAGTTGTACATCGCGCCCGACGACGTGTGCACGAGGTAGCAGAGCCAGTAGCCCGCGACGAGGATCCCGACTCCCGTGGCCGCCGCCATGGCGACCAGCCCCAAGCCCTCCACTACGAACAGGGTCGGCGTCAGGACGGCGGGTCCGACCGAGTTCAGCAGCCGCGTCGTGATCGCCGCTCCCAGGGCCGCCAGCCCCCACGCGGCGGACGAGACGACGCCGAGCCGGGACGCCGCCGACGACGCACCGGCTGAGAACTCCGTGAGCCGTACGGGCATGAACAGCTCGAGGGCGGCGACGCCGAGGCCCACGAGCACCATCGAGGCGGACAGCAGCCGCAGATGCCGCCCGAAGGCCACCCGCACGCCGGAGACCAGGGACGCGCGCCAGGCCGCTCCGGACGGCCGTGCGCTGCGCGCGACCGAGTCCATGAGGCGCCAGGCGCAGACGATCTGGACGACGACGATCCCCATCGCGACGAGGTAGGGCATCGCGAGCGTGGCCTCGGCGGACCACGGCGAGACCCGCAGCAGCCCGGCACAGATGAGGGCGCCGGCGGCCAGCGAGGCGCTGATCACTCCCCCGGCCGCGGCGAGGCCGCGAGGCACCTCGTCCGCAGCGCCCCGGGCGTGCTCGGCGTCGACGAACCAGGCCTCCAGCGGGCCACTGTCCAGCGCGCGGAACAAGCCGAGGACAGCCCACGCCAGCGCGAACGCCAGGACCGACTGCGCCGTGAACGCCACGCAGTACCCCGCGATCGCCACGACCCCCGAGGCCACGAAGACCGGACGGCGTCCCCACGCGTCCGTGAGCGCACCACTGGGGACCTCGCACAGCAGCACCACCACGCCTTGGGCCGCCATCGCCAGACCCACCTCGGCAACCGTCAGTCCGCGCTCGAGGGGGAGCAGCAGCGAGACCGGCAGCAGGAGACCGGTGGCCAGCCAACGCAGCGCGAGAAGCAGCAGGAAGCGAGTCCGCAGCGTCATGGCGAGACTCTAGGTCAACCGCCGGTCCGGACACAGCGTTCGGGACACACGCCCGGAACGGAGGCGAGGCACCCGGGAGCAGTCCCGAGTGCCTCGTCGAAGGGGCGTTCCGACCGATGCGGTCAGACGATCTCCTTGTCGATGACCTCGTCGACGCGGACGTTGTCATGCCGCGTGTAGTTCACGTAGAAGACCTCGATGCTCCGGGTCGAGGCGCACATCTTGTAAGTCACGATCTCGGTCGAGGCGTCGTCGCCGTAGACCTCCTGCATGTTCGCCACGAACGCGGCCGTCTCGTAGTCGCCCCTGTCGTAGAAGTACCAGTACATGTCCTCCAGGAGCACGGACCCGTCGCCCTTGCCGACGTGCGCCATGAGCCTCTCGACCTCCGGCTTGAACGATCCGAACGTGTCGTCGTCGCCGACGCGGATGGCGTTGTAGTCACTCATCGTGGCGCAGTTCTTGGCACCCTGACCGATGATGTGCGTGTAGCTGGCGGTCTTCGTCTTCTTGCCGGACCACTTCTTGGTTTTCTTGGTCTTCTTGACCTTGAAGACGACCTTCGTCGTGACCTTGTAGGTGCCGGCGGTGACCCGCACCGACGTGCCGGACGCGTTCACGTTGCGCCCCGCCTGCGCCGTTCCCCGGACGGTCACCTTCGCGGAGACGATCTTGGTCCGCGGGCCCTTGCGGTACTTGGGCTTGATGACCGTCGACGCGCCGTAGGCCGGCTTGGTGACGGTGAACTTCGAGATCTTGACACCGGGCTTGGAGGCGGCTTGGGCAGGGGCGGCCACCCCCACCAGACCGATCGTGACGAGCACGATGGTCAAGGCATGGAAAAGACGACGCATGGAACAACTCCCGGGATAAGGTCGCAGCCCTCCCGGGCCGCAGGTCATAAACGCCCGACACGCTACCGATCCGCAACGGCCCGCGTCGTCGTTTCTTGAAGTTTGCCGGGCCAAATGCGCCATACGAGTGACGAGAGGGACCCGCAAGAGTCCCCGTCGATGCCACAGTGTTGGGTGTGACTGTGAGCAGCACGAACACCGATTCCCGGGCAGGACTTCTCTACGGCGTCGCGGCCTATCTGTGCTGGGGTTTCTTCCCGCTGTACTGGCCCCTGCTCGAGCCCGCCTCGGCCTACGAGGTCCTGGCCCACCGCATCGTGTGGACCTTCGTGTTCTGCCTCGGCCTGCTGACGATCACACACAAGTGGGTCGTGTTCCGTTCGATCATCGTCCAGCGTCGTCTCATGGTGCCGCTGGCGCTCGCCTCGGTCGTCATCACGCTGAACTGGGGCGGCTTCATCTGGGGCGTCACGAACGGCCACGTGATCGAGACGAGTCTGGGCTACTTCATCAACCCGCTCATGACCGTGCTGCTGGGCGTGTTCGTGCTCGGCGAGCGCCTGCGCCGGCTGCAGTGGGTCGCCGTCGGCCTGGGCATCGTCGCGGTCGTCGTCCTGACCGTCGACTACGGCCGGCCGCCGTGGGTCGCGCTGCTGGTGTCGACGAGCTTCGCGACCTACGGGTTCCTCAAGAAGCGGGCCAACCTCGGCACGATCGAGGCGCTGTCGGTCGAGACCATGATCCTGACGCCGTTCGCGGTAGCGTTCCTGATCTTCCTGCAGGTGCGGGGCACGCTGGCGTTCGGCCACGAGGGCACGCTGAACACCGTCCTGCTGATCGGCACGGGCATCGTCACCGCGATCCCGCTGCTGATGTTCGGCACGGCCGCGACCCGGCTGTCCCTGACCACGATCGGCATCCTGCAGTACCTCGGACCGATCCTGCAGTTCATCTTCGGCCTGACGATCTTCGGCGAGCACATGGGCACCGCGCGCTGGGTCGGGTTCGTGATCGTGTGGTCGGCCCTGGTGATCTTCACCTACGACGCCCTGCACACGCATCGGCGCAACCGCCGGCTGGCCGACGAGTGCGCCGCGGACTCCACGGCGATCTGAGCCCTCAGCGCCAGCGCGACGACGGACGCGACCGCAACCCGATCCGCTGCTCCAGTTCGGCCACCTCGTCGACGACGTCTCCACACACCCAGACCCGGTAGCGCTCAGCACCGGTGATCTCGCGGAGCACGCCGGCCTCGACCAGGCGCCCGATGCCGCGCAGGGTGTTGTTCGCGGTGGTGTTGGTGATCTTCTCGGCTGCCTCCAGGTCGATGACCAGGAATGGTCAAGGAGGGATTCCTCGTTCAGTCCATCACCAGCGGCAGGGCGCCAGGACCAGCGCCACCCCCCTCCCGAGCGTCAGCCGAGGCGGTCGGTGGCGCGGGTGCAGATCTCGTCGAGCGCGTCGCGGGCTGCGCCCTCGGGCAGCTTGGCGAGCAGGGTGCGAGCGGCGTCGGCCTCGGCCCGGACGTAGGCACGCGCCTCGTCCATCGCCGGGTGCTCACGCAGGGCTCGGATGACCCACTGCACGTCGTCCTCGTCGGCGATCGGGCCGGCCAGCAGCTCGCGGAGCCGCTCGTCGCCGTTCACGGGCGAGGCCTGGACCAGCAGGGTCGGCAGCGTCGGCACGCCCTCACGCAAGTCCGTGCCGGGCACCTTGCCCGAGTCGCCGGCGTCGCTGGCGACGTCGATGATGTCGTCGGCCAACTGGAAGGCGATGCCGATGCGCTCACCGAACTCGAGCAGCGTCTGCTCGACGTCGGGACCGGCGCCGGACATCATCGCGCCGAACCGGGCCGCCGTGGCGATCAGGGAGCCGGTCTTGTCGGCCACGACCGACAGGTAGTGCTGGAGGCGATCCTCGTCCGGGCCGGGGCCCAGCGTCTCGCGGAGCTGTCCGTGCACCAGCCGCGCGAAGGTCTCGGCCTGGATCCGCACGGCCTCGGGACCGAGGTCGGCCACGAGCGAGGACGCCCGGGCGAACAGGAAGTCGCCGACGAGGATCGCGACGGAGTTGTCCCAGCGCGCGTTCGCACTGGGCGCACCGCGGCGCATGGACGCCTCGTCCATGACGTCGTCGTGGTAGAGCGTCGCGAGGTGGGTCAGCTCGACGACGACCGCGGCCGGCACGATCTGCGGCGCGGCCGGGTCGCCGAACTCGGCGCACAGCAGCGTCAGCAGCGGCCGGAACCGCTTGCCACCGGCCTGGAGCAGGTGCGAGGAGGCCTCGGCGACCAACGGCTCAGGACTGTGGACCGAGCGCGCCAGCAGGTCCTCGACCCGGGTCACCCCGTCCGACACCCGCTGTTCCAACGCGCCATCCGCGAACGACCCCACGCTGGCCACGTGCCACTTCCTTCCGATGACCGCCGACGACATGCCCTGCTAGCGCACGAAGGCGCCGGCGTTCTGGACCAGGTCCAGGACGGGACCCGGAACCACGCCCAGCACGACCGTTGCGATCACGGCCAAGGCAATGACCACGGTAGTCGGCACACCCGCGACGGCCACGGTCGGGCCGTCGCCGACCGGCTCGGTGAAGAACATCAGGACGATGAACCGCACGTAGAAGTAGGCGGCGATCGCGCTGCACAGCACGCCGAACACGACCAGCAGCCACGCTCCGCCGCCCCAGGCGGCGCTGAAGACCGCCCACTTGCCGATGAATCCGGCGGTCAGCGGGATGCCCGCGAACGAGAGCATGAACAGGGCGAACGAGCCGGCCAGGAACGGCGACTCCTTGCCCAGTCCGGCCCACTTGGACAGGTGCGTCGTCTCGCCCGCGGAGTCACGGATGACCGTGACGATCGCGAACGCGCCGATCGTGCTGATGCCGTAGACCAGCAGGTAGAACAGCACCGACGAGATCGAGGTGATCGCCAGCCCCTCCTGGTCGCCCAGGTAGGCACCCGACAGGCCGACCGTGATGAAACCGGCGTGCGCGATCGAGGAGTAGGCCAGCATGCGCTTCACGTCGGTCTGGCTGATCGCGACGATCGAGCCGATCAGCATCGTGATGACGGCGATGACCCACAGCACGGGACGCCAGTCCCACGAGGCCCCGCCGAACGCGACGAACAGCACGCGCATCATCGCGATGAACGCGGCGGCCTTCGTGGCCGCGGCCATGAAGGCGGTGACCGGCGTCGGCGCGCCCTGGTAGACGTCGGGGGTCCAGCTGTGGAACGGGACCGCGCCGACCTTGAACAGCAGGCCCACCAGCAGCAGGCCGATGGCGCCCAGCAGGATCGGCGTCTCGTCGCCCCGGGCCGACACGGCGGTGTCGATCTCGGTGAGGTTGAGGCTGCCGGCGTAGCCGTACGCCAGCGCGGCGCCGTAGAGGAAGAACGCCGACGCGAAGGACCCCAGCAGGAAGTACTTCATCGCGGCCTCCTGGCTGAGCAGGCGACGACGGCGCGCCACCCCACACAGCACGTACAGCGGCAGCGAGAGCACCTCGAGGGCCACGAACATCGTGATGAGGTCGTTCGAGACGGCGAACAGCATCATGCCCGAGAGCGAGAAGACCGCGAGCGGGAAGACCTCGGTGTGCTCGAGTCGGGCCTGCGTGGCCTCCGCCTCGCCCGGCGAACCGGGAGCGTCGGCCGCGCGGCCGACGAAGTCACTCAGACCGCGCTCGTGGCTGCGCTCGGAGAAGAGCAGGAACGACAGCGCGGCGAAGACCAGGAGCATCGCCCAGGTCAGGACACCGGGACCGTCGACGGACACGGCACCCTCGGCGCCGGTGCCGCCCAGGGCCGGCCAGCGGGCCTCGGGGACCTCGTCGAGGCCCAGGTAGACCCACACGCTGAGGCCGAGCGCGACGAGCGTGCCGGCGACGGCGACGACCGCCTGGGTGACGAAGCGGGCACGGCGCGGGACCGTGATCTCGACGATCAGGCCGATCATCGCGACCGCGAAGACCGCGATCAGCGGCGAGAGCTGGCGGTAGTCCAACTCGGCCGCGGCGATGTCGGGGCCGGCCGCCGCGAGGGCGCCGGGCAGGGCGGACGAAAGTGCGCCGATCATTCGTGGGCTCCTTCCGTCTGCTGGGTGAGGTCGATGGGCGCGCGCTGCGGCGGGTCACCGACCCCAACGGTGGTGACCACCGGCTCGACCGCGGGATCGATGACCTGCAGCAAGGGCTGCGGGACGAAGCCCAGGCCGATGATGAGCACGATCGCCGGCGCCATGGCCCCGACCTCGCGCCGTGAGAGATCGTGGAATCCGGCCGTGGCCTCGTTCAGCGGACCGGTCATCGTGCGCTGGTACATCACCAGGATGTAGACGGCGGCCAGCACCATGCCCAGCGTGGCCACGGCAGCGAGCGGTATCGACCGGGTGAAGGTGCCCGCGAGCACGAGGAACTCGGACACGAACGGCGCCAGACCCGGCAGCGAGAGACTCGACAGACCGCCGATGAGCAGGACGCCCGACAGCACCGGGGCGACCTTCTGGACGCCACCGAAGTCGCTGATCCGGGCCGACCCGCGGCGGGCGATGAGCATGCCCGCCACGAGGAACAGCACCGCGGTCGAGAGCCCGTGGTTGAACATGTAGAGCACCGAGCCGGTCATCGACACCGAGGTGAAGGCGAAGATGCCCAGGATGATGAAGCCGAAGTGCGAGACCGAGGTCAGCGCGATGAGGCGGCGCAGGTCGTCCTGGCCGACGGCCAGCAGCGCACCGTAGAGGATGCTGATGACCGCGAGGACGAGCACGACCGGGCTGGCCCACTCCGAGGCGCCGGGGAACAGCTCGAGGCACCAGCGGATCATGCCGAACGTGCCGATCTTGTCGACGATGCTGACCATCAGCACCGAGGTGCCGGGCGTCGCCGAGGCGGCGGCGTCGGGCAGCCACGTGTGCAGCGGCCACAGCGGAGCCTTGATCGCGAAGGCGATGAAGAAGCCCAGGAAGAGCAACCGCTCGGTGGTCTGGGACATCTCGAGGTTCATCAGGTCGGCGTGCAGGAAGCTGGGGCCGCCCTGCTGCGTCGAGAGGACGTACAGGCCCACGACCGAGGCGAGCATGATGAGGCCGCCCGCGAGGTTGTAGATGAGGAACTTCACCGCGGCGTAGCTGCGGTGGCCCGAGCCGTGCGCGCCGATGAGGAAGTACAGCGGGATGAGCGTCGCCTCGAACAGGACGTAGAAGACGAAGACGTCGGTGGCCGCGAAGACGCCGATCGCCAGCGCCTCGAGGACGAGCATCCACGCGAAGTACGTGTTGGTGCGCGCCGGGTCGGCTTCCTTGTCGCGCCAGGACGCGACCAGCACGATCGGCGTGAGCACCGTCGTCAGGAAGATCATCGTCAGGCCGATGCCGTTGACGCCGAGGGCCCAGTGGACGCCGAGCGCCCCGATCCACTCGAGGTCCTCGGTCAGCTGGTAGCCACCGCTGTCGATGTCGAATCGGAACAACAGGGTCAGCGACATCACCAGGGTGAGGATCGAGACACCGAAGGCGACGTAGCGCGCGGTGGCTCCGTCGGACGTCCGCGGGAGCAGGGCGACCACGAGGGCGCCCAACAAGGGAACGGCGATGAGCAGGGACAGCATCATGCGAGCGTCACCGCCAGCAGGCCCAGCAGGACCACGAGAGCACCTCCGAGCACCATCAGTGCATAGGAACGGACAAAGCCGGTCTGCGGCTTGCGCAGCTCACGGGACATACCGCCGATGCCGTCGGCGGAGCCGGTCACGACTCCGTCGAGCACCTTGGCGTCGACCCACACCAGCGCGCGGGTCAAGTGGGTGACAGGCCGCACGACGAGGGTGTCGTTGACGGCGTTGCCGTACAGCTCGGCGCGGCCCGCGCGGGTGAACACCGAGACCTCGGAGTCCGCCGGGGTCTCGCCGGCGATCTCGCGATCGCGGCCGTAGGTGAGCCAGGCCAGCGCGACGCCGGCGGCGACCACCAGCAGCACGATCAGCGTGATCGCGATGACCGGGAGCGGCAGGTCGTGGTGCTCGGTGTGGCCGGTGGCCGGCTCGAGCCAGTCCTCGATCCAACCACCCAGCGCCATGATGCCGGCCAGCAGCGAGAGCGCCGCCAGCACCATCAGCGGGACGGTCATGACCGAGGGCGACTCGTGCGGGTGCACCTCCTCGCGCCAGCGGCGCTGGCCGAAGAACGTCATCAGCATGAGGCGCGTCATGTAGAACGCCGTGACGCCGGCACCCAGCAGCGCGGCCAGGCCGACCCAGATGTTGTGGCCCAGCGCGGCCTCGATGATCTTGTCCTTGGAGAAGAAGCCCGAGGTGCCCGGGAAGCCCAGGATGGCGAGGTAGCCGATGCCGAACGTGTAGAACGTGACCGGCATGACCTTGCGCAGGCCGCCGTAGTGGCGCATGTTCACGTCGTCGTTCATGCCGTGCATGACCGAGCCGGCGCCGAGGAACATGTTGGCCTTGAAGAAGCCGTGCGTCAGCAGGTGGAAGATCGCGAAGGCGTAGCCGGCCGGGCCGAGGCCCGCGGCCAGCATCATGTAGCCGATCTGGCTCATCGTCGAGCCGGCCAGGGCCTTCTTGATGTCGTCCTTCGTGCAACCGATCCAGGCGCCCATCAGCAGCGTGATGACGCCGACGGCGATGACGACGTTGCGGGCCGTGGACGAGGCGTCGAAGATGTCGTGCGACCGCACGACCAGGTAGACGCCGGCCGTGACCATCGTGGCCGCGTGGATCAGTGCCGAGACGGGCGTGGGGCCCTCCATGGCGTCGAGCAGCCAGGCCTGCAGCGGGAACTGCGCGGACTTGCCGCACGCGCCCAGCAGCAACAGCAGGCCGAGTGCCGTGGCGACGTTGCCCGAGACCGAGCCGACCTGCTCGTTGACCGCGGCGATCGAGGTGGTGCCGAACCAGGCGAACATCGTCATGATCGCCAGCGCCAGGCCCAGGTCGCCCACGCGGTTCATCACGAAGGCCTTCTTGGCGGCGGCGGCGGCCGAGGGCTTGTGCTGCCAGAACCCGATCAGCAGGTAGGACGCCAGGCCGACGCCCTCCCAACCCAGGAAGAGCACGAGGTAGTCCGCCGCGAGCACGAGCGTGAGCATCGCCGCGATGAACAGGTTCAGGTAGGCGAAGAAGCGGCGACGGCGCTCGTCGTGCTCCATGTACCCGATCGAGTACACGTGGATGAGCGTGCCGACGCCCGTGATGAGCAGGACGAACAGGCTCGAGAGCGTGTCGAACGTGAAGGAGAAGTCGACGTGGAACGCGCCGGCGTCGATCCAGGTGCCGAGCGTCGTGGTGACCGAGCGGTCACCCTCGTCGCGAGCGGCCAGCTGGGCGAAGAGCACGACGCCCAGCACGAACGACGCGGCAGAGCACGCCGTCGCGATGAGGTGTCCGAAACGGTCGGACTCCTTGCCCCAGGTCAGCAGGAGCGCGGCTCCCGCCAGTGGGATGGCGATGAGCAGCCAGGAAAGGTCCAGCAACGCGAGCTCCTTAGGCCTTGAGCAGGTTCGCGTCGTCGACCGAGGTCGTCCGTCGCGTGCGGTAGATGGACACGATGATGGCCAGGCCGATGGTGACCTCGGCGGCGGCGACGACCATGACGAAGAACGCCGCCACCTGCCCGTCGAGGTTGCCGTGCTGGCGCGCGAACGTGACGAACGCGAGGTTCGTGGCGTTCAGCATGAGCTCGATGCACATGAACACGATGATCGCGTTACGGCGCACCAGGACGCCCGCCGCGCCGATCGAGAACAGCAGCATCGAGAGGGTCAGGTACTCGTTCACTTCGACTCCCCCTCGTCATCGGTGTCGGCCGATTTCGGGACGTCCGGCTTCTCGGTGGTGACCGGTCGCTCGTCGGGGTCGACGTCGACCGCGGCGATCTCGCCGACGACCCGGTTGACGTCCTCGGCGTCGTGCAGCTCGAACTGGTGACGCGAGACGAGCGTGCCGGGGATCGACTCGGGCAACGGGGTGCCGTCGGGCAGCAGGGCCGGGGTGTCGACCGCGTTGTGGCGAGCGAAGACACCGGGGGTCGGCGCGTTGCCGGGGTGCTTGCCGGACTCGGCGTAGTCGCGCATGCGGCGGGCCTGCAGGTCGGCCTGCGTCGGCGGTGCGACGAGGCGCTCGCGGTGGGCCAGCACCATCGCGCCGAGGACCGCCACGATCATCAGCGCGGCCGTGAACTCGAAGGCCAGCACGTAGTCGGTGAACAGCAGCGAGGCCAACCCGTGCAGGTTGCCGTTCGCATTCGCCTCGCCCAGGCCGACGACCGCGGAGGACACCGTCTGCGCGATGCCCAGCGACAGCAGCAGCGCGAAGCCGATGCCCACGACGGCGGCCATGACGCGCTGTCCCTTGATCGTCTCGACGATGGAGTCGGCGGTCTCGACGCCGACCAGCATGAGCACGAACAGGAACAGCATCATGATCGCGCCGGTGTAGACGATGATCTGCACCGCGAACAGGAACGGGGCGCCCTGCGCCGCGTAGAGCATCGCCAGGCAGATCATGACGATCGCCAGGCACAGAGCCGCGTGCACGGCCTTGCGGGAGAGGATGAGTCCCATCGCCGCCAGCACCATGACCGGGGCGAGGATCCAGAACGCGGTCACCGGGACTCCTCCGGTCCGCTGGTGGTCTCGACGATCGGCAGCGACTTGCCCCGGTAGTAGTCGTGGTGGTCGTCGCTGATCATCATCTCGTGCGGCGGCTCGACCATGCCGGGCAGCAGCGGCGCGAGCAGGTCGTTCTTCTCGTAGATGAGCGCGGCGCGGTTGTCGTCGGCCAGCTCGTACTCGTTGGTCATCGTCAGCGCGCGCGTCGGGCAGGCCTCGATGCACAGCCCGCACAGGATGCAGCGCAGGTAGTTGATCTGGTAGACGCGGCCGTAGCGCTCACCGGGGCTGAACCGCTCGTCCTCGGTGTTGCTGGCGCCCTCGACGTAGATCGCGTCGGCCGGGCAGGCCCAGGCGCACAGCTCGCAGCCGACGCACTTCTCGAGGCCGTCGGGCCAGCGGTTGAGCTGGTGGCGACCGTGGAAGCGCGGTGCCGTGGGCAGCTTCTCGAACGGATACTTCTCCGTCACGGGCTTCTTGAACATCGTCCGGAACGTGACGCCGAAGCCGGCGATCGGGTCCCAGAGGGTCTCCTTGAGCGTACTCATGTCACTCTCCCCCATCCGTGGGTTGCGAGGTGGTCGGTGCGGTGGCCATGGCCTCGCGCTGGTGCGGCAGCGGCGGGACCGGGAAGCCTCCGGCGAAGGCGTCGAACTCCTGTGGCTCGACCACCTCGGACTCGTCGTCCTCGTCGCGGGTCGGCAGGAAGAACGTGACGACCAGCAAGAGCCCCGCCACACCCGCGGCGATGAGCATCGCGTTCTGGTCGAGCATGTCCTCGACCTGCAGCTTGCGGATGAACGCCAGGGCGACGATCCAGCCGAGCGCGATCGGAATGAGCCACTTCCAGCCGAAGTGCATGAACTGGTCGTAGCGCATGCGAGGCAGCGTGCCGCGCAGCCAGACGAAGAAGAAGATGAACGCGAGTGTCTTGCCGAAGAACCACAGGACGGGCCAGTAGCCCTCGTTCGCGCCCTCCCAGATCTGGGCGATGCCGAACGGGGCGCGCCAGCCGCCGAGGAACATCGTCGTGGCCAGCGCCGAGACGGTGACCATGTTGATGTACTCGGCCAGGAAGAACATCGCGAACTTGAACGACGAGTACTCGGTGTGGAAGCCACCGACCAGCTCGCCCTCGGCCTCGGGGAGGTCGAAGGGGGCGCGGTTGGTCTCGCCGACCATCGCGATGACGTAGATGATGAACGACGGCAGCAGCGGGATGAAGAACCAGATGTCCTCCTGCGCCGCGACGATCTCGGAGGTCGACATCGACCCGGCGTAGATGAAGACCGCGACCAGGGACAGGCCCATCGCGACCTCGTAGCTGATCACCTGGGCACTGGAGCGCAGGCCACCGAGCAGGGCGTAGATCGAGCCGGAGGACCAGCCGGCCAGCACGATGCCGTACACGCCGATCGAGGTGACGGCCAGGACGTACAGGACGGCGACGGGCAGGTCGGTCAGCTGCAGCGGGGTCTCGTGACCGAAGAAGTTCACGACCGGGCCGAACGGGATGACCGCCCAGGCCAGGAACGACGGCACGACCGCGATGATCGGCGCGACGTAGTAGACGACCTTGTCCGCGGCCTTGGGGAAGATCTCCTCCTTGAGGCCGAGCTTCACGCCGTCGGCGAGGCTCTGCAACAGGCCGAAGGGGCCGTTGACGTTCGGGCCGATGCGGTGCTGCATCCGGGCGACGACGCGTCGCTCGAACCAGATGTTGAACAGCGTGTAGAGCACCAGGAAGACGAAGATCAACAGTGCCTTGAGGGCGACGACCCACCCGGGGTCGTTGCCGAAGAGCTGGTCCAGAGTCATGCCGCGCCTCCCGCCAGGCTGACCCGGCCGCCGTGTCCGACGCCGAGGGCGGCGCCCAGGTGGACGCCGGAGTTCGTGGGTGCCCAGACGACGCCGTCGGGCAGGTCCGCGACCTCGGCGATGAGGTGCGCCGATCCGGACGGGCCGGTCAGGGTGGCCGTCGTGCCCGGCTCGACTCCGTGGACCGCGAGGGTCGCCGCGTTGGCGCGCAGCACCGGGACGCGGGCGGTGAGCCGGTAGGTCTCGGCCCCGTCCTGCAGGCGACCGTCGTCGATCATCAGCTTCCAGGTGTCGAGGACGAGCGTCTTGGAGACCAGCTTGGGGGCACCCGGCTTGCGGCCGCGGAACGGCGCCCGCTTGCCGTCCCAGGGGCCGAGCTCGTGCCATTCGGCGGCGGCGTCCTGCGGGGTGCGCAGGCCGATGGGCCGGCCGAGCTCCTCGGCGATGCCGGCGAGGACCCGCACGTCGGGCAGGGCGCGCGACTCGAAGAGAACCTGGTCGAAGTGCCGCAGGCGCCCCTCCCAGTTGATGAAGGTGCCGGCCTTCTCGACCGGGGGCGCGACCGGCAGGACCACGTCGGCCAGCGCGGTGACCGCGGACTCGCGAACCTCGAGGCTGACCAGGAAGTCCACCGAGCGCAGCGCGTCGCGGGCCAGGGCCGGGTCGGGCAGGTCGTCGACGTCGACGCCGGCCACCACGAGGGCGCCGAGCTCGCCACTGGCGGCCGCGGCGATGATCGCCTCGGTGTCCAGGCCGGGCTCGGTGGGCAGGCTGGGGACGCCCCAGTCGGCCGCGACGTCGGCGCGTGCCTCGGCCGAGGCCACGGGGCGGCCGCCGGGCAGCAGGTTCGGCAGGCAGCCCGCGTCGAGCGCGCTGCGGTCGCCGGCACGACGCGGGACCCAGGCCCAGCGGGCACCGGTCTCGGTGGCGCGGGCCGCGACGGCCGAGAGGGCGCCGGGCACGGTGGCCAGTCGCTCGCCGGCGAGGATCACGCTGCCCGCCGGGAGGTCGAGGGCCGCCAGGGCCGCCGCCTCGCCGCCGGGGACGGCCGGCACGAGGGTGCCGTTCATCTTGGTCAGGCCCCGGGTCGTGTGGCTGGCGATCGCGATGACCTTGACGCCCTTGCGACTGGCCTTGCGCAGGCGCAGGAACAGGGTGCCGGCCTCGTCCTCGGGCTCGAGGCCCACGAGAACCACCGTGTCGGCGCGCTCGAGGTCGGCGAAGCTGACGCCGACGGGCGTGCCGGCGACCTTGGCCGCGAGGAACTCGGCCTCCTCCTTGGAGGTGGCGCGGGCCCGGAAGTCGATGTTGTTCGTGCCGAGGGAGACGCGCGCGAACTTGGCGTACGCGTAGGCGTCCTCGACCGTGAGCCGGCCACCGGTCAGGACGGCCTTGCCGGCCGCCGCCGCGAGACCGCGGGCGGCGACGGCGAGGGCACCGGGCCACGAGGTGGGCTCGAGCTCGCCGGTCTGCGGGTTGCGCACGAGCGGCGTGGTGAGCCGGTCGGCCTGGCGCGACCAGGTGAACGCGAAGCGGTCCTTGTCGGTGATCCACTCCTCGTTGACCTCGGGGTCGTCACCGGCGAGACGGCGCATGACCTTGCCCCGGCGGTGGTCGACGCGGATCGCCGAGCCGCAGGCGTCGTGCTCGGAGACCGAGGGGACGCTGATCAGGTCGAACGGGCGCGAGCGGAACCGGTAGTCGGCGCTGGTCAGCGCACCGACCGGGCAGATCTGGATCGTGTTGCCGCTGAAGTAGGAGCCGAACGGCACGTCCGGCGCGATGCCGATCTGCTGCTGCGCACCGCGCTCGAGCAGGGCGATGAACGGGTCGCCGGCGATCTCGGACTGGAAGCGCGTGCAGCGCTGGCACAGGACGCAACGCTCGCGGTCGAGCAGGACCTGGCTGGACAGCGCGAGGGGCTTGGGGAACAGCCGCTTCGTCTCGATGAAGCGGGACTCGGCCGCACCGTGCGACAGCGCCTGGTTCTGCAGGGGGCACTCGCCGCCCTTGTCGCACACCGGGCAGTCGAGCGGGTGGTTGGCCAGCAGGAACTCCAAGATCCCCTCCTGCGCCTTCTCGGCGACCGGCGAGGTGACCTGGGTGCGCACGACCATGCCGGGCGCGGCCTCGATCGTGCACGAGGCCTGCGGCTTGGGCATGCCCCGGCCGTTGCCGGCGTCGGGGATCTCGACCAGGCACTGGCGGCAGGCGCCGACGGGCGCGAGCAGGGGATGGTCGCAGAAGCGCGGGATCTCGGTGCCGATCAGCTCGGCGGCGCGGATGACGAGGGTGCCCTTGGGGACACTGACCTCGACGTCGTCGATCGTCAGCGTGATGAGCTCGACCGGCGTCGTGTCGGCGCCGTTGGACTCGGTGAGCGTCATCGGACGCCCTCCTTCGCGAACAGGGTGGAGGCCGCGGGCGGGAACAGGTCGCGGCTGGGCGTGGTCATGCCGGCCTCGAACTCCTCGCGGAAGTACTCGATGGCCGACGTGATGGGGCTGGTGGCGCCGTCGCCGAGGGCGCAGAAGGCGCGGCCCAGGATGTTGTCGCACAGATCCAGCAGTAGTTCGATGTCGCCGGGCTGGCCCTGGCCGTCGTCGATGCGACGCAGCGTCTGGACGAGCCACCACGTGCCCTCGCGGCACGGCGTGCACTTGCCGCAGGACTCGTGCTTGTAGAACTCGGTCCAGCGCAGGACGCACCGCACGACCGACGTGGTCTGGTCGAAGATCTGCAGGGCGCGGGTGCCCAGCATCGAGCCGGCGGCGCCGACTCCCTCGAAGTCCAGGGGCACGTCGAGGTGCTCGGCGGTGAGGATCGGGGTGGACGAGCCACCGGGGGTCCAGAACTTCAGCTCCGAGCCGGGACGCATGCCGCCGCCGAGCTCGAGCAGCTCGCGCAGCGTGATGCCGAGCGGAGCCTCGTACTGGCCCGGACGGGCGACGTGTCCCGAGAGGCTGAAGATGCCGTGGCCCTTGGACTTCTCGGTGCCCATCGACGCGAACCAGTCGGCACCGCCGGCGATGATGCCCGGCACCGAGGCGACCGACTCGACGTTGTTGACGACCGTCGGGGAGGCGTACAGACCCGCGACCGCGGGGAACGGCGGGCGCAGACGCGGCTGGCCGCGACGGCCCTCGAGCGAGTCGAGCAGCGCCGTCTCCTCGCCGCAGATGTACGCGCCGGCACCGGCGTGGACGATCAGGTCCAGGTCGTAGCCCGTGCCGTGGATGTCGCGGCCCAGGTGGCCGGCGGCGTAGGCCTCGCGCACGGCGGCGCGCAGGCGGCGGATGACGTGCAGGACCTCGCCGCGCACGTAGATGAACGCGGTGTGAGCCCGGATGGCGCGCGAGGCGATGATGACGCCCTCGACCAGCACGTGCGGGTTGGCCATCATGAGCGGGATGTCCTTGCAGGTGCCCGGCTCGGACTCGTCGGCGTTGACCACGAGGTACTTGGGGTTCGGGTTGTCCTGCGGGATGAAGCCCCACTTCATGCCCGTGGGGAAGCCGGCGCCGCCACGGCCGCGCAGGCCGGCGTCCTTGACCTGCTCGATGATGGCGTCCGGCTCCATCGTCAGCGCCTTCTCCAGGCCGCGGTAGCCGCCGCGAGCCGTGTAGGCGTCGAGCGTCCAGGCGCGGTCGTCCGCCCAGTTCGCGGTCAGGACCGGAGTCAGTACGTCAGTCATGGGTCGCCTCGCTCTCGTCCGGGTCCTCGCCGCCACGGACGTCGGCCGCGGACTGCTCGACCACGTTCTCGCTCTCGGCACGCCGGGTGTCGGCCTCGTCCACGGCCTGGGCCGTGGACTCGCGCGTCGCCTCGGCGCCCGAGGCGTCCAGCGGCGGAGCCGACCAGCCACGCTCGGCGGCGATCTCGAGTCCGGCCAGCGAGGCCGGACCGGCGGCCGGTCCCTCGTCGACCAGGCCGTCCTCGAAGCCGCCGATGACGCGCTCGGCCTCGCGCCACGAGGTGATCGTGGCGCCGCGGGTGGACTGGACCGTCTCACCGGCACGGAGCCGGTCGACGACCTCGACGGCCGACTCGGGGGTCTGGTTGTCGAAGAACTCCCAGTTGACCATCATCACCGGCGCGAAGTCGCAGGCCGCGTTGCACTCGACCTTCTCGAGCGTGATCTGGCCGTCCTCGCTGGTCTCGTCGTTGCCGACGTCCAGGTGGCCGCAGAGCCGCTCGAAGATCTCGTCGCCGCCCATGACGGCACACAGCGTGTTGGTGCAGACGCCGACGTGGTGCTTGCCCATCGGGCGGCGCTTGTACATCGTGTAGAAGGTCGCCACGGCGCTGACCTCGGCCTCGGTCAGGCCCAGGATCTCGCCGCAGACGGCGATCCCCTCGGACGTGACGCGGCCCTGATCGGCCTGCACCAGGTGCAGCATCGGCAGCAGCGCACTGCGGGCCTGCGGGTATCGCCCGGCCAGCTCGTGCAGATCGGCGATCGTCTGGTCCGACAGCCCCTCGGAAATCTGGTCCGTCACGAACAACCACTCCCGTCACCACTGGCCTCGACCAGTGTTCTTGAGCCCCGACCACGAAGGGCGGTCACGTTGATCAACGACATCAGCGATCCACCCCTCCCATCACGGGGTCGATGGACGCCACCGCGACGATGACGTCCGAGAGCATGCCGCCCTCGCTCATCGCCGAGACGCCCTGCAGGTTCACGAACGAGGGGTCGCGGAAGTGCGCCCGGAACGGGCGGGTGCCGCCGTCGGACACCGCGTGACACGCGATCTCGCCCTTGGGCGACTCCACCGCGAAGTAGGCCTGGCCGGCCGGGACCCGGAAGCCCTCGGTGACCAGCTTGAAGTGGTGGATCAGCGCCTCCATGGACTCGCCCATGATGTGCGCGATGTGCTCGGGCGAGTTGCCCTGGCCGTCCGCGCCCACCGAGAGCTGCGCAGGCCACGCGATCTTGCGATCGGCGACCATGACGGGCTGGCCCTGGGTGGACTCGAGCCGGTCGATGCACTGCTCGACGATCTTGAGCGACTCCCACATCTCCAGCTGGCGGATCATGAAGCGGCCGTAGGCGTCGGGCTCGTCGCGGGTGATGACGTCGAAGTCGTACGTCTCGTAGCCCCAGTAGGGCTGCTTGACGCGCAGGTCCCAGTCCAGGCCGGTCGAGCGCAGGATCGGGCCGGTGATGCCCAGCGCCAGCACTCCGGCGAGGTCGAGGTGGCCGACGTTCTTCAGGCGGCCCTTGAAGATCGGGTTGGCGTTGCACAGCGCCGCGTACTCGGGCAGGCGCTTCTTCAGCAGCGCGACCAGGTCGCGCAGCTGGGTGACCGCACCGTCGGGCAGGTCCTGGGCGACGCCGCCGGGACGGAAGTAGGCGTGGTTCATGCGCAGGCCCGTGATGAGCTCGAACGACTTGAGGATCTCCTCACGGTCGCGGAACCCGCAGGTCATGACGGTCAGCGCGCCGATCTCCATGCCGCCGGTCGCGATCGCGATGAGGTGACTGGAGATGCGGTTCAGCTCGAGCATCAGCACGCGGATGATCTGGGCGCGCTCGGGGATCTGGTCCTCGATGTCCAGCAGGCGCTCGACCGCACCGACCCAGACCGCCTCGTTCGAGAACGGGGCGACGTAGTCCATGCGGGTGCAGAAGGTCACGCCCTGGGTCCAGGTGCGGAACTCCATGTTCTTCTCGATGCCGGTGTGCAGGTAGCCGATGCCGGCGCGGGCGTCGTGGACCTGCTCGCCGTCGATCTCGAGGATCAGGCGCAGCACGCCGTGGGTCGAAGGGTGCTGCGGGCCCATGTTGATGACGAGCCGGTCACCCTCGAGGCTGTCGGCGTTGATCGTGTCCCAGTCGCCGCCGGTGACGTTGAAGACCTGGCCGGAGGAGGACTCGGAGGTGTCGGCGTACGGGTCGGTGGTCACCATCAGGAGTAACTCCTTCGGCTGTCGGGCGCGGGGATGAAGCCACCCTTGAACTCGACGTCGATGCCGCCGAGCGGGTAGTCCTTCCGCTGCGGGTGGCCCGGCCAGTCGTCGGGCATGAGGATCCGGGTCAGGTGCGGGTGGTCGTCGAAGACGATCCCGAACATGTCCCACGTCTCGCGCTCGTGCCAGTCGGCGGTCGGGTAGGTCCCCACGATGCTGGGGATGCGGGCATCGCCCTCGGGGCACGTGACCTCGAGGCGGATGCGGCGGTTGTGGGTCATCGAGAGCAGGTGGTAGACGGCGTGCAGCTCGCGGCCCGTGTCGCCGGGGAAGTGCACGCCGCTGACGCCGCTGAGCAGCTCGAAGCGCAGTGCCGCGTCGTCGCGCAGGTGCCGCGCGGCCTGCGCCAGCAGCTCGCGACGGATGAAGAACGTGATCTCGCCCCGGTGGACGACGACCTTCTCGATCGCGTCGGCCAGGCCCTCGCCACCGGCGAGCCGCTCGGCGACCTCGTCGAACCAGCCGCCGTACGGCGGGATCGACGCGCCGGGCATGACCACCGGGCGCTGCAGTCCGCCGAAGCCGGTGGTGTCGCCGGTGCCGTGGACACCGAAGGCACCCTGGCGGACCTCGACGACCTCGAGCTCGACGGCGTCGGACTTCTTCAGCTCCGCCCGCGTCTCGAACGAGGCGTCCTGGGTCTCGTCACGCTTCGGCGCCTGGTTCTTCTGCTTCTCGTCGCTCATCGCATGAGTCCCATCTGCGAGGAGGTGGGCAGCGCCGCCAGGGCGGCAGCCTCCTGCTCACGGATCTCGGCGTTGCGGTCGGCGCCCAGCTGGGTGTGCTGGATCGAGTCGCGCAGCTTGAAGATCGCGTCGATCAGCATCTCGGGGCGGGGCGGGCAGCCGGGCAGGTACATGTCGACCGGGACGACGTGATCGACACCCTGGACGATCGCGTAGTTGTTGAACATGCCGCCGGAGCTGGCGCACACACCCATCGCCAGGACCCACTTCGGGCCGGGCATCTGGTCGTAGATCTGGCGCAGGACGGGGGCCATCTTCTGGCTCACCCGGCCGGCGACGATCATCAGGTCGGCCTGGCGCGGGGAGGGCCGGAAGACCTCCATGCCGAACCGACCGGAGTCGTAGCGGGGGGCGCCGAACGTCATCATCTCGATGGCACAGCAGGCCAGGCCGAAGGTGGCCGGCCAGAAGGACGCCTTGCGAAAGTAGCCGGCCAAACCCTCGACGGTGGAGAGCAGGACGCCACTGGGGAGTTTTTCCTCGAGGCCCATCAGGTCCAGTCCATTCCGCCGCGACGCCACTCATAGACGTACGCGATCGTGATGTTGAGCAGGAAGAGCATGACGGCGAAGAACGCGAACCAGCTGAGCTCGTCGAACGCGACGGCGAACGGCAGCAGGAACACGACCTCGATGTCGAAGACGATGAACATCATCGCCGTGAAGAAGTACTTGATCGAGACCTTGCCGCCGCCCTCGGGCAGGGGGCTGGGCTCGATGCCCGACTCGTAACGGTCGAGCTTGGCGCGGTTGTACCGGGACGGCCCGGTGAACGGTGCGACACCGACGCTGAACAGCGCGAACGCCAGGGCGAGACCGCCCAGCACCAAGATCGGGATGTATGCGTTCACGGCACCTCCAGTCACCCGCCGACGAACCTTGTGAAGATCTTCACAGGCTCTGGGTTCACCACTCTAGTAACCGCGTCCCACGGACGTGTGAGTTAGGCAACACTAACTGGGAAACGGCCTCACATCGGGCGCTCGGCGCGATGCACCGCGACGATTCCGCCGGTGAGGTTCTGCCACGTGACGGGCCCCCACCCGGCCTCGGTCATCCGGATCGCCAGGCCGCGCTGGTCGGGCCAGGAGCGGATCGACTCGGCGAGGTACACGTAGGACTCGGGATTGGACGAGACCGTGCGCGCGATCGCCGGCAGGGCCCGCATCAGGTAGTTGGAGTAGACCGTCTCGAACGGCTTCCACGTGGGGGTGGAGAACTCGCACACCACGATCCGGCCGCCGGGGCGCGTCACGCGGAGCAGCTCGCGCAGACCCTGCAGGGGGTCGTGGATGTTGCGCAGGCCGAAGGAGATCGTGACGGCGTCGAACACGCCGTCGGCGAAGGGCAGCGCCATGCCGTCGCCGGCCGTGAAGTTCAGGCCGGGGTACTGCTGCTTGCCGACCTCGAGCATCCCGATGGAGAAGTCGCACGGCACCACGTGGGCGCCCGCCTCGGCGAAGGGCGCGCTCGACGTGCCGGTGCCGGCCGCCAGATCGAGGATCCGCTCGCCACGGCGCGGAGCGACGGTCTCGACGACCTTCGTGCGCCAGCGGCGGTCCTGCCCCAGGGAGAGGACGTCGTTCGTCAGGTCGTAGCGTGCCGCGACGGTGTCGAACATGCGCGCGACGTCACGGGGATCCTTGTCCAGCCCGGCTCTCATCTGGCCACCTTCTCACGTCGGGCGGACAGCGGTCGCCCGGGCCGTTCCCCGGTCCCGCACCGGCCTCACCGGGCCGCGAGTAGGCTGGCGCGAGTGAGCACGCTGGCGACCGATGGACGGCCTGAGCCGCTCGTCGCCAGGTCCCGCGAGATCGCCGACCCGGGCGACCTGCTCGGCCTGTTGCCGCCTTCCCCCGACGCCTTGGCCTGGGTGCACGGCGGCGACGGCGTCGTCGGCTGGGGTCGCGCCGCGAGCTTCAGCCCCGACGGGCGGGGTCGCTTCGATGCCGCCGACGACTGGTGGGCCGACGTCGTCGAGTCCTCCGTGGTCCGCGACGAGGTCGAGCTGCCCGGCAGCGGCCTGGTCGCCTTCGGCAGCTTCACCTTCGCCGACCGGCCCGGCTCGAGCCTGACCGTCCCCGAGATCGTCGTGGGGCGCCGCGACGGACGGTGCTGGGTCACCACGATCGGTCGTTCCCTCGGCCCGGTCCCCGACCTGACCGCGACCACGCCCTCCTCCCCCGTCGGCACGAGCTTCGCCGACGACCCCCGGCGCCGCGCGGCCTGGACGGCGACGGTCCAGAAGGCCGTCCAGCGCATCCAGGCCGGCGGCCTCGACAAGGTCGTGCTGGCCCGATCGGTCGAGGCGACCTTCGACGAGCCGCTGGACGTGCGCTCGCCGCTGGCCCGTCTGGCCCGGACCTACCCCAGCTGCTGGACCTTCCACGTCGACGGGTTCTTCGGCTCGACGCCCGAGATGCTCGTCCGTCTGCAAGGTGGCCTGGTCACCT
Organism: Aeromicrobium sp. 636; assembly: GCF_024433585.1. Taxonomy (NCBI): domain Bacteria; kingdom Bacillati; phylum Actinomycetota; class Actinomycetes; order Propionibacteriales; family Nocardioidaceae; genus Aeromicrobium; species Aeromicrobium sp. 636. Next base: position 169,678 of record NZ_WNJU01000004.1, on the reverse strand, counting down.
CGCGCGTCCTCGCGGGCACGATCCGGCGGACCGGCGACGACGCTCGCGACCTGGGGCTCGCCGCCTCGCTCGCACGGTCGAGCAAGGACCTCGAGGAGCACGAGTACGCCGTGCGCTCGGTCGCCGACGCGCTCGCACCGCACTGCACGGGCATGAACGTCCCCGAGGCGCCGTTCGTCCTGCACCTGCCGAACGTCATGCACCTGGCCACCGACGTCACCGGCGTGCTGCGCGACGACGCAGGTGTCCTGGCGCTCGTGGCGTCGCTGCACCCCTCCGCCGCCGTGGGCGGCACGCCGACGGCCGACGCCGTGCGGGTCATCGCCGAGATCGAGGGCCTGGACCGGGGCCGGTACGCCGGCCCGGTCGGCTGGATCGGCGCCTCCGGGGACGGCGAGTGGGGCATCGGCCTGCGCTCGGCGCAGGTGGCGCCCGACGGTCGCAGCGCCCGGTTGTTCGCCGGGTGCGGCATCGTCGCCGACTCGGCGCCTGCCGACGAGCTCGCCGAGGCCGACGCCAAGCTGATCCCCGTCCGCGACGCCCTGACCTGACCGCGGGCTCGTCGGTTTACCACGGGACCGTGGTAAACCCGCACGCCCCCAGGGAAGTTTCCCTGGGGAAGCGCTGGATTCCCATGTGACCGTGGTAAACCGACACCGAGCCGTCCGAGAGAGCCGGTACGGTCGCGGCATGCGGCGATTCGACACGGCCGAACGGCGGCGACGGCTGGGCGTGCGCCATGCACTCGCCGCGCCCGTGGGCACCCCCGAGGAGGTGACCGCGGCGGTCACGGCCCTGCACAGCACCGATCCGGCCTCGATGATGCTCTCGGTCCTGGCCCGCATGGCCGAGCCGTCGGTGTCCGAGGTGGAACGGGCCCTGTACGACGACCGCACCCTGGTTCGCCTGCTGGTCATGCGGCGCACCGTGTTCGCCGTGCCCGTGGCCGATGCCGGGGCCTACCTCGGCGCCACGCGCCAGTCCGTCGCCGAGTCCGAGTACCGCAAGCTCGTCGCCCTGGTGGCCGGCTCGGCGCTGGCCGCGCCGGAGCAGTGGCTCGAGCGGGCGCACGCGTCCGCCCTGGCCGCCGTCGACCGGCTCGGCGTCTTCAGCAGCGCCGACCTGGCCGCGAGCGATCCTCTGCTGGCCACCCGGATCGAGATCTCCGCGGGGACCAGGTACGCGACACGGCAGTCGATCGCCAGCCGGCTGCTGACCGTGATGTCGGCCCAGGGCCACGTGGTGCGCGCACGGCCCGCCGGGACGTGGGCGTCGACGCAGTTCCGCTGGTCCTCGATGCGGCACTGGCTGCCGCAGTTGACCGACGTGCCCGATGCGGAAGAGGCGCGCGCCCTGGTGGCCCGGCGGTGGCTGGCGCGCTTCGGCCCGGCCCGGCCCGAGGACCTGAAGTGGTGGACGGGCTGGACCAAGGGTCACACCATCGCGGCGCTGGCGAGGCTCGAGACCGCCGAGGTCGAGCTGGACGACGGCACCGGGCTCGTGCTGGCCGACGACCTCGACCCCACCCCCGAGCCGGAGCCGTGGGTCGCCCTGCTGCCGGCGCTCGACCCCACGACGATGGGTTGGAAGCACCGCGACTGGTACCTGGGCCCGCACGCCGACCAGGTCTTCGACACGAACGGCAACGCCGGCCCCACCGTCTGGAAGGACGGCCAGATCGTGGGCGGGTGGGCGATCCGCGACGACGGCACGGTCGCGGTCCGGCTGCTGACCGACGTCGGGGCCGAGGCGGCCGCCGCGATCGAGGCGCGCGCCCACGACCTCGAGACGCAGCTGGCGGGTACCGTCATCAAGGCCCGGGCCCGGGGCTGGAGCCCGGTCGAGCGTGACCTACGCGACTGAGCCGCGCACCTGGGCCATCGGCGTCAGCTGCGCGTAGCGCGGCGAGAGCCCGTCACCGCTGGACCGACCCGTCACCCGCCGCTTGATCCACGGGCCGAGGTACTCGATCGCCCACTGCACGTTGGCCTTGAGCCGCTCGGGCCACGTCAGCGGCGCAGGATCGGCCAGCACCAGCGGCACCAGGTCGTGCTGCACGCCCAGGGCGTCGAGCACGGCGATGGCCATGCGCTGGTGGCCCGCCGCCGACATGTGCATCCGGTCGGTGTCCCACAGGCGGGCGTCGCGGTAGTCGGTCAGGTGCCAGTAGTCGACCAGCGTGGCTCCGTGGCGAGCGGCGATCTGGCGCACCGCCTCGCAGTAGCGCTTGAACCGGTGCCGCACCATCGCGTAGGTGCGGGTGTCCCCCGGGTCGGCCGCGGTGAACATGACGACATGGGCGCCCGAGGCCACGAGCCGCTCCACGGCGCGGTCGTACTCGGCCAGGATCGCCTCGAGATCGACCTTCGGCCGCATGATGTCGTTGGCGCCGGCGTAGATCGTCACCAGGTCCGGCGCCAGCGCGATCGCGGGCTCGATCTGCTCGGCCACGATCGGCACGAGCTTGCGGCCGCGGATGGCCAGGTTGGCGTACAGCAGGCCCCCGCCCTGGGCGCGATCGAGCGCCGCCGCGAAGCGGTCGGCCCAGCCACGGACGCCGTTCGGCAGGGCCGGATCGGGATCGCCGACGCCCTCGGTGAACGAGTCGCCCAGGGCCACGTAACGCGAGAAAGTCACCACCTGAGATTACGGGGGGCCGTCTCACGATCGATGTCGCGGGCTCACCAGCGTCATGGGAGGAACGCTCCCGTCCTGATTGGAGACCGACATGACCCCGCTGAAGAAGACCTCGGTCCGAGGGCTGACCCTCGGCACGACCGGTGCACTCGTCGCCGGCCTGATCGCGACGACCGCGACGCCTGCCGGCGCGGCGCCCGTGGACGTACCTCCGGCCAAGACCGTCAGCGGCGAGCTGGCCGGTCCGATCGGCATGGAGGACGACGCGGCCGGGAACGTCTACGTCGCCTCGCAGAACAACGACTCCGTCGTCGTGCACCGCAAGAACGCGTCGGGACCCTCTGCTCCGCTCCGGCGGATCAGCGGTGCGGCAACGGACCTGAACGGGCCGCGAGACGTGGCGCTGGACGCGAACGGCTTCCTCTACGTCTCGCAGATCGACGGCACGGTCAGCGTCTTCGCGCCGAACGCGGACGGGAACGTGGCACCGGTCAAGACCTTCGGCACCGGAGCCGGACCGGCATGGGGAGTCGACGTGGCCGGCGGCGAGATCTACGTGCGCAAGTCCGACCGTTACAACGTCTACGCTCCCTCGGCGACGGGCGCGACCGCGCCGACCGAGCGCTCCGTCACAGGTCTCGGAACCGGCCAGTCACTGGCCGTGTCGGGCTCGAAGGTGTGGGTGCCCAACGGCACGCAACTGAGGGCCTACTCGCGCTCGGCAGACGGTGCGGGCGCGACGCCGATCCAGTCCGTCACCAACGCCCTGCCGAACACCGAGATCAACGGTCTCGACACCGATGCGGCCGGGCGCGTCCACGTCGCCACGTTCAACCCTGCCACGGTCCGGGTGTTCGCTCCGAACGCCGACGGCGCGCAGGCGCCGCTGAAGGTGCTCGGCGGTCCGGCTTCCGGGCTGAGCCTCGCGACCGGGCTCACGGTGCTGGGCAACGGGTCGTTCGCCGTCGCTCACTTCTTCCAGGCGAAGTACTCGGTCTTCCCCGACCTGTTCCGCAAGCCGGTCACGAGGCCGGGCAAGGTGCGCGCCCTGAAGGTCCGCGGCAAGGCCGTCTCGAAGAACCGCAAGATCACCTGGCGCGCTCCCGCCTCGAACGGCGGCGCCCGGATCACGGCCTACCGGGTCATCGTCCGCAAGGGCGGCAAGGTCCTGGTCAAGCGCACCGTCAGCGGCTCGCGGAGGTCGCTCGTCGTGAAGCGGGCCAAGCTGCGCCGAGGCGTGGACGCCGTCTACGTCCAGGCACGCAACGCCCAGGGCTACGGACCGGTGGTGAAGAAGAACTTCCGCGTCCGCAAGTAGCACCCGACGGACCGAACGCCCCGGGCCCTCGCGGACTCGGGGCGTTCGACCACGCTCAGCGGCGCTTCGGCAGGGTGCCGGTGCCGCCGTGCAGGACCGTGAGCAGCTGCGCGAACCGGCTCTCGGTCTTCTCGTCGCGGGCCATCGACTGCAACATGATGACCGGCTTCATCCGCTGGCGCGTGATCGCCTTCGGGTACGTGAACTCACGCAGGCCGTCGGGTCCGTGGATCCGGCCGAAGCCCGAGTCGCCGACCCCGCCGAACGGCAGCCCGGGCACGGCGGCGAACGCGATGACGGAGTTCACCGAGGTCATCCCTGAGCGGATCCGCGACGCGATGTCCATCGCGTGCTTCTTGCCGAACACCGCGCCGGCCAGGCCGTACTTCGTGGCGTTCGTCAGCTCGACGGCCTCGTCCATGTCCTTGACCGGGTTGACGACCAGCGTCGGACCGAAGGTCTCCTCGGTCACCGCGAGGGAGTCCTCGGGGACGTGGGTGAGGATGGTCGGCTGCACGAAGCGCTCGCCGACCGCGTCGGCACCGCCCAGCACGGGCCGGCCGCCGCGGGCGATCGCGTCCTCGATGTGGCTGCGGATCACGTCCAGCTGCTTGGGCATCGTCGAGGGGCCGTAGACGCCGCCGTCGTCGTACCCGGGGCGCAGTCCCTCGGCCTGGCGCAGCAGCTCGGCCATGAACGGGTCGAAGACGCGCTCGTGGACGTAGACGCGCTCGGTGCCGATGCAGGTCTGGCCCGCGTTGGACAGGCCACCCCACAGCGCGGCCTCGGCGGCGGACGCCAGATCGGCGTCCTCGTCGATGATCATCGAGTCCTTGCCGCCGGCCTCGATGACGACCGGGGTCAGGTTCTCGGCGCACGCGGCCATGACCTTCTTGCCCGTCGCCGACGATCCGGTGAAGGCGATCTTGTCGACGTCCGCGGTGCACAGCGCGCTGCCGGTCTCGCCCAGGCCCGTCACGAGGTTCAGGACGGGACGACCGTGGACGACCTCGGTGAACGTGTCGACCAGCAGGCGTCCGACGCCCGGGGTGTACTCGCTGGGCTTGAACACGACCGTGTTCCCGGCCGCGAGGGCGTAGGCGATCGAGCCGATCGGCGTGAAGACCGGGTAGTTCCACGGCCCGATGACGCCGACGACGCCGAGCGGCTGGTACTCGACGGACGCGGCCTGGTTGGTCATCAGCAGGCCGGACGCGACCTTCTTGCGGCCGAGCACCTTGGGCGCGTGCTTCGCGGCCCAGGCGATGTGGTCGATCGCCAGCCCGGCCTCCAACAGCGCGTCGCCGTGCGGCTTGCCACCCTCGCGGTGGACCTGGTCGGCGACCTGGTGCAGGCGCCGCGTCAGGACGCTGCGCCACTGCAACAGGTACTCCTTGCGGCCCTCGAAGCCCAGGCCCTGCCACCAGCCCGTCGCCTCGCGCGCGGCGGCGACCGCGGCCTCGACCTGCTCGCGGCCGTCGATCGGATGGGTGCCCACGACGTCGCCGGTCGCGGGGTTGAACGAGTCGAAGGTGGGCTGGGGTTCGTCGGACGATGCGACGTCGGGCTCGATGGTGGCGGTCATGTCAGGCTCCTCGGATGAGATCGGCGGCCTTCTCGCCGATCATGATGGTGGGCGCGTTGGTGTTGCCACGCGTGACCCGCGGCATCACCGACGCGTCGGCGACCCGAAGGCCTTCGACACCGTGGACCCGCAGCTGCGGATCCACGACACTGCCCTCGACGGTACCCATGGCACACGTGGAGGTCGGGTGATAGAGCGTCTGACCCAGGCGCGAGACGACGTCGATGATCTGGTCGTCGGTCGGCTGACGCATCGCCGGCTCCCACGGCTCGTCGAGCAGACGGGTCAGCGGGCCCTGCCAGACCAGGTCGAGCATCCGGCGGTAGCCGCCGAGCATCGCGTCCAGGTCGGCCGGGTCGTCGAAGTAGGCCGGATCGATCGCCGGGTGCCACGTCGGGTCGGCCGAGCGCAGCCGGATGCTGCCACGGCTCTGGACGTTCACCAGGGTGGGCGCGATCGTGACGGTGCGCCGGACGGGCTCGTGGATGCCGTTGTCGTAGAACGCGGTCGGTGCGACGTGGATCTGGATGTCGGGCAGCGCCAGGTCGTCGCGCGAGGTGTAGAACGCGCCGCCCTCGCCGACGTTCGAGACGAGCGGACCGGAGCGGGTGGCCTTCCAGCGCAACAGGTTCTTGACCGAGATCGCCTCGGCGAGGTCCGTGGTGTTGCGGGTGTGGATCAGCGTGCCGGCCACGGGGTGGTCCTGCAGGTTCTGCCCCACGCCGGGCGAGTCCACCACGACGTCGATGCCGTGCTCGCGCAGGTGCGCTCCCGGCCCGATGCCCGAGAGCATGAGCAGCTGGGGGCTGTTGATCGCGCCGGCCGACACGATGACCTCGGCCTCGGCCCGCACGACGTGCTCGAGCCCGTCGGCGGTGCTGCGGTACGCGACGCCGGTGGCCCGGTTCCCCTCGAGCAGGATGCGCGACACGAGCGCGCCCGTGCGGACGGTCAGGTTGGGCCGGGTCATCGCGGGGCGGATGTAGGCGTCGGCCACCGACCAGCGCGCGCCACGGCGGTTGGTCACCTGGTAGATGCCGGCGCCCTCCTGCTCGGCGCCGTTGAAGTCGTCGTTGCGCTTGAGGCCGCCGGCGACGGCGGACTCGACGAACGCCTCGGTCAGCTCGTGGGTGAACCGGCGGTCCTCGACGACGACGGGGCCTTGCGTGCCGTGGAGAGGGCCCGCGAGCCGCTGGTTCGCCTCGGACTTGATGAAGTACGGCAGGACGTCGTCATGGCCCCACCCCGTCGCACCGTAGGAGTCGCGCCACTCGTCGTAGTCGGCGGCGTTGCCCCGGATGTAGATCATCGCGTTCATCGACGAGCATCCGCCGAGGCCCTTCATACGGGGCCAGTGGGCCCGCCGGCCGGCGAGGTGTTTCTGCGGGCTGGTCTCGTAGTTCCAGTCCCAGCGCGTCTTGAACAGCGTGCTGAAACCGGCCGGGACCTTGATCATCTCGTCGTCGTCGGCGGGACCGGCCTCCAACAACAGGACGCGGCGGTCGCGGTCCTCGGTCAGTCGCGCGGCGAGGACGCCGCCGGCGCTGCCCGAGCCGATGATGATGTAGTCGAACGCCTCGTCGGCCATGCCCACTCCTGCTCCAGCGCAACTCGGTGTGACGCTGGCCACAAACCTAGACGGCGGCGAGACCCGAGACAACCGACTGCAGCGCACGCCTCCCGGCGCGGGTGACCTGGACCTCGAGCACCTCGATGCCGACGGGGGTCCGGCTCAGGTATCCCTCGAGCTGACTGGCCTGGACGAGCCGGTGCTTGATCCCGTGTGCGGCGCACAAGGCGTCGATCTTGGTCCGGGTCGGCGTGCCGAAGACCCGCTCGAAGGCCGAGGAGTACTCGGGCGATCCCTGCTCGAGGGTGTGGAAGATGCCGCCACCGTCGTCGTTGAGCACGACGATCGTCAGGTCGGGACGAGGCTCGATCGGACCCATCAGCAGCCCGTTGGCGCCGTGCAGGAAGGTGAGGTCGCCCATCAGCGCGATGGCCCGTCCGTAGCTGGTCAGCGCCGCGCCGATGGCCGTGGAGACGGTGCCGTCGATGCCCGCGAGGCCCCGGTTCGCCAGGACGCGCGGCCCCGGGACGCGCACCGGCGCCACGAGGTCGACGTCGCGGATGGGGTTGGAGGAGCCGAGCACGAGCAGCCCTGGCGTGGCCGCCTCCCAGACGGCCTTCGCGACGACGAACTGCTCGGCGTGGAGCAGCGCGTTCTCGATGCGGTCGCCGGCCTGGATCCAGCTGCGCACCCAGGACTCGTCGCCCGAGCCGCGCACCGAGATCCGGTCGGCGAACGTGACGTTGGCACCGGGCACGCCCGGGAAGGTCGAGGCGTCGCCGACGTGCACGGTGGGCAGGTTCGTCCGGGTGAGCAGGTTGGTGACCGGCCTCGAGAGCGTGGGGTGCCCGGCGCTGACGATCCGCTCGATCCGCTCGATCAGGCGGCCGCCCAGCACGATCCGGCCGCAGGCGATGGACGTGGGCGCGCTGCGCAGGCCCGACGACGGCTCGGCCAGGATCGGCCACCCGGCCTGCTGGGCCACGGCGGCGAGAGCCGGATCGGCGCCGTCACCCGCGACCAGGACGGTGCGAGGACCGGACTCGAGCACCTGAGTGCGGCCCGACACGGGCGCGCTCATCGACCACGAGTTCTGCGGGAACTGCCACGACACCGACTCGACCAGCGGCTCGTCGAGCTCGACGTTCAGGTGGACCGGCCCACCCTCGCGCACGGCCCCGGCCAGACCCGTGATGCGGTCGGTGAAGGTGATCCCGGGGAACATGCCGGGCTGGATCGTCGTCTGGTTGGCGCCGGTCCCCCGCAGCCGCGCGGGCCGGTCGGCGGTGACCGCCAGCAGCGGGACGCCCGCGTGCAGTGCCTCGAGCAGCGCGGGATGCAGGTTGGCCACTGCGGTGCCGGAGGTGGTGATGACGGGCGTCAGTCGGCCCGAGGCCTTGGCCAGGCCGAGTGCGAGGTAGCCGGCCTCGCGCTCGTCGACGCGCACGTGCAGGCGGATGAGGCCCTGCTCGTCGGCCGCGTACAGCGCGAGTGCGAGAGGGCCTGACCGCGACCCCGGGGACAGCACGGCCTCGGTGACCTCCTGCGCGAGCAGGGCGGCGACGAGGCGCCGGGCGACTTCGACCGCTCTGTCATCACTCACAAAATCTCTCCCTCACAACATCTCCCGGACGTGGGCCAGACGGGCTTGCCAGCGCTCGTCGGTCTCGGGCGGGGCCGCGACCAGCGCGAACGCCTCCTCGTCGAGGACCGGGCGCGTCGGGTAGAGGTGGCCGTCCACCGGCTTGAGCGGGTGGGTGACGACGTCGCCGGTGAGCAGGTGGGCGGTGCCGATCCCGCACGCGTACGGCAACTCGGGCAACGCCGCGGCCAGCGCGACGCTGGCGGCCAGGCCGATCGAGGTCTCGACCGCACTGGAGACGCTGACGGGCATGCCGATCTGCTCGGCGATGCGCAGGCACGCCCGCACCCCGCCCAGCGGCTGCACCTTCAGCACGGCGACGTCGGCAGCGTCGAGGTCGCGCACCCGGAAGGGATCGGCGGCCCGACGGATCGACTCGTCGGCCGCGATCGGGACGTTGACCTTGCGTCGCACCTGCGCGAGCTCCTCGACCGTGGCGCACGGCTGCTCGACGTACTCGAGCCCGCCGGCGACGTAGTCGAGCTTCTTGATCGCCTTGACGGCGTCCTTGACACTCCAGCCGCCGTTGGCGTCGATGCGGATCAGTCCGCCGGGCAGCGCGTCACGGATCGCCGCGACCCGCTCGACGTCGTGCTCCAGGGTCTCGCCGGCCTCGGCGACCTTGAGTTTGATCGTGCCGCAGCCGCTCTCGACCGCGATCCGGGCGGCATTGGCACCGTCGCCGACCGCCGGGACGATGCCGTTGATGGGCACACATTCGCGCACCGGCTCGGGCCACGGCTTGGTGGCCGCCTCCATGGCGGCCTGCAGCCACGGCAGCGACGCGACATGGTCGTATTCGGGGAAGGGGCTGAACTCGGCCCAGCCGGCCGGGCCCTCGGCCAGCATCCCCTGACGGTTCTCGAGACCACGGAAACGCGTACGCATCCGGATCGAGTAGGTGCGGAACTCCACCCACGAGAGTATCCACGGTGCGGGCTCCTCGTTCCAGCGCACCCACATATTCGCCACCCTGCGAAGCGGTGCCGCCGTGCCTACGGTGGACGCATGTCTGACATCGCCATCGTCGGCGGGCACGGCCACGTCGCCCGCCTGCTCATCCCCCTGCTCACCGAACGGGGCGACCTGCCGGTCGCCCTGGTCCGCAACCCCGACCACGAGGCCGACCTGCCGGGAGCGGCCATCCGGCTGCTCGACATCGAGGCGGCGACGGTCGACGACTTCGCGACGGCGTTCACCGACTGCGACGCCGTGGTCTTCGCCGCGGGCGGCGGTCCGGACGGCAAGATCGAGCGCAAGAAGTCGGTCGACCTGGAGGGCTCGTTGAAGTCCATCGAGGCCGCCGAGCGGCTGGGGATCAAGCGGTTCGTCCAGATCTCGGCCATGGGCGTGGACACCGATCCCGGTGAGGACGCCGGCGAGGTGTGGCAGGCCTACGTCGAGGCCAAGCGCGGTGCCGACGAGGCCCTGCGCGCGAGCTCGTTGGACTGGACGATCATCCGGCCCGGCGCCCTGACCGACGACGACGGCACCGGCCGGGTCACCGTGGCCGAGACGACCGATCGAGGCGAGATCCCCCGCGCCGACGTCGCCGCCCTGGTCGCGGCCGCCCTGGTCGACGACCACACGATCGGCAAGCAGTTCGAGGCCATCGGCGGCGACACCCCGATCGCCGAGGCCCTCGCGAGCCTCTGAGCACGCGGCAGTCTCTCCGGTCAGCCGGGGAGGCTGCCCCCCGCCAGCGTCCGCCGGTCGGGCTTGCCGTTCGGCAGCAGCGGCAGGGCGTCGAGTCGGTGGACGGCCCGCGGGGTCCACGTCCGCGGGTACCCGAGGCGCTGGAGCGCTGCGCCGGCGCGCTCGCGGTCGAGATCGCCCACCACGTAAGCCACGACGCGCTGGCCCCACTCGGGATCGGCCTGGGCCACCACGACGACGTCCAGCACGTCGGGTTCGTCACGCAGCGCGGACTCGACCGCGGCGAGCGGCACGTTGACCCCGCCGCTGACGGCCACCTGGTCGGCTCGGCCGAGGACGCTCAGGCGCCCGTGCTCGTCGATCCGGCCCAGGTCGTTGGTCACGAGCCACTCCCCCACGCCCTCGGCCAGGACCGGTCCGGCGATCGCGATCCGGCCGTCGTCCTCGATCCGCAGGCGCACCCCGTCCAGCGGCACCCCGTCGTAGACGCAGCCGCCGCAGGTCTCGGTCATCCCGTACGTGCGCACGATGCGCACGCCAGCCTCGGCGGCGAGTTCCAGCACGGCCCGCGGGGCGGCCGCACCGCCGAGCAGGACCGCGTCCAGCGACGCCAGCGCCTCGGCACGGCCGGACTCGACCAGCCGGAACAGCTGCGTCGGCACGAGGGAGGCGTAGCGACGCTCACCGGTCAGGGCGGCCACGGCCGCCTCCATGTCCAGGTGGTCGTCCAGGTACACGGGCTCCGTGCCCGCGAGGATCGAGCGCACCAGCACCTGGAGCCCGCCGACGCCGGTCGGCGGCAGTGCCGAGAGCCACTGGCCGGGTCCGCCGAGGCGCTCCAGTGCGGCGTGCGCCGAGGCCAGGACGGCGTCGCGCGACAGCCGGATCGGCTTGGGCTCGCCCGTGCTGCCGGAGGTGAGCACGACCAGCGGATCGCCCCCGTGCTCGACCCACGGGTGGAGCAGGCGCGCGACCTCGCGCGCCGAGCCGGTGACGGGAGCGAGGGAGGCGGCCACCCGACCACTGTAGATCCGTGCCCGCCGGGCCCTCCTAGACTCACGGGGTGAGCACGCCGACCGGACTGAACCTGTGGATCGAGGGTGCCCGGTTGCGCACCCTGCCCGCCGCCATCGCCCCCGTCGCCGTCGGCACGGGCGCCGCGGCCTTCGACGACGGTGCGGTCTGGTGGAAGGCCCTGCTCGCGCTGGGCGTCTCCCTGGCCCTGCAGATCGGCGTGAACTACGCCAACGACTACTCCGACGGCATCAAGGGCACCGACGAGAACCGGGTCGGCCCGCTGCGCCTCGTCGGCTCGGGACTCGTGGCCCCCGAGAAGGTCAAGGCGGCCGCCTTCGGCTTCCTGGGTCTGGGTGGACTGCTCGGCCTCGTGCTGGCCGCGACCTCCGGGTGGTGGCTCATCGCGGTCGGCGTCCTCGCGATCCTGGCCGCCTGGGGCTACACCGGGGGCAAGAACCCCTACGGCTACCGCGCCCTCGGCGAGGTCAGCGTCTTCGTGTTCTTCGGCCTGGTCGCCGTGCTGGGCACGACGTACGTCCAGCTCGGTCACGTCAACGCGGTCAGTGTGGCCGGCGCGATCGGCGTCGGCGCCCTCGCGTGCGCGATCCTCGTGGCCAACAACCTGCGGGACATCCCGACCGACACCGAGACGGGCAAGCGCACGCTCGCGGTGCTGCTCGGTGACCAGCGCACCCGCTGGTTCTACATCGCGCTGGTCATGGTGGCGTTCGTCATCGTCGTGGCCTGGTGCGCGACCGTGACCCCGTGGGCGCTGCTGGCGTGGATCGGCATGCCGGCCGCCGGGCGCGCGGCCGCGATGGTTCGCACGGGCGCTGCGGGACCGGCGCTCATCCCCGTCCTGAAGGACACCGGGATGGGCGAGCTGCTCTACGCCGTCGGCCTGACGGTCGGGCTGTTCATCGGCCCGGTGTGAACGTCCCCGTCCGGGTCAGCTCGGCCAGCTGCCGCAGGTGCGGCGTCGGGTCGAGCCCGTGCTCGGCCACCCAGCGGTCGTCGAAGTAGGTGTGGGTGTAGCGATCGCCGCCGTCACACAGCAGCGTGACGATCGATCCCTCGCGACCCTCCTCGACCATCTGGGCGGCCAGGCCCAGCGCCGCCCACATGTTGGTGCCGGTTGACCCGCCGACGGGCCGTCCGATCAGGTCGGAGGTCCAGCGCATCGCGGCGATCGATGCCGCATCGGGCACCCGGACCATGTCGTCGACCACGCCGCCGACGAACGACGGCTCGACGCGGGGCCGGCCGATGCCCTCGATGCGCGGGCCCACGTCGGTCGTGACGTCCGAGCGGTCCTGGTCCCAGCCGTCGAAGAACGCCGAGTTCTCGGGATCGGCGACGAGCAGCCGGGTGGCGAAGCGCCGGTACCGCACGAACCGGCCGATCGTGGCGGACGTGCCTCCGGTGCCCGCGCTGACGACGATCCACGACGGGATCGGGTGCGGCTCCGCGGCCATCTGCGCGAAGATCGACTCCGCGATGTTGTTGTTGCCGCGCCAGTCGGTGGCGCGCTCGGCGTACGTGAACTGATCCATGTAGTGCCCATCGCACTCGTCGGCCAGCCGCTGCGCCTCGGCGTACATCTCACGCGGGCCGTCGACGAAGTGACAGCGACCGCCGTACCACTCGATCAGCGCGATCTTCTCGGCGCTGGTCCCCCGCGGCATGACCGCCACGAACGGCAGGCCCAGCAACCGTGCGAAGTAGGCCTCGGAGACCGCGGTCGAGCCGCTGGAGGCCTCGACGATGGTGGACCCCCGGTGGATCCAGCCGTTGCACAGCGCGTAGAGGAACAGCGACCGCGCGAGCCGGTGCTTCAGGCTGCCCGTCGGGTGGACGGACTCGTCCTTGAGGTAGATCTGCACGCCGGGGAACGGCAGGTCCAGCGCGTGCAGGTGGGTGTCGGCACTGCGGTTCGCATCGGCCTCGACACGGCGCACCGCCTCGTCGAGCCAGGCGCGTTCGTCAGTCGACGTCTTCGGCACGACGGGACTCCTCGATCCGGTCGTTCAGGGACCGAGCCCGCTCCTGCAACTTGAGTGCGACACGGTCGCGCATCGAGCGCAGCGCGATGATCGAGATGATCGACGACACGATCAGCGCGAGCAGCAGGACCCACAGGTCCAGCACCGCGCCACCCTCGAACACCAGTCGCGACAGCCCCCACAGGACCGCCCAGGTGGCGAGGAAGACCCCGAGTCGAGCCAGCGTGTACGTCCAGAAGGCCTTCATGACCCGAATTCTAGTGGCTGGCCCCGAGTGGCCCGGGGGCGGTGACGGCCTCCGGCGTCACGCCGCGCGGCTGGATCGGGGTCGGTACGCTCGCCCCATGGGCAAGGTCTTCCTGGTACTCGCAGCCGTGGTCCTTGCGGTCTACTGCCTCTACGACCTGGTGGCCACGCCCCGCGATCGCGTCCAGCACCTGCCGAAGTGGGGCTGGGCGCTGCTCATTGCGCTGGCGCCCTATGCGGGTGCTCTGCTGTGGATCATCTTCGGCGTGGCCAAGGGTCGCTCCACCGGTGGGCCGCGGCGTCCCGGCCCCCCGCGCCCGCTCGGGCCCGACGACGACCCGGACTACCTGCGCGGCCTCTGACCGACTCAGGTGTCCCAGCGGAAGAGCCGCGCCGACACCAGCGTGCAGACGGCGGCGAAGGCCAGCAGGATGCCCATCGGCTGCCACACGGCCTCGAGGCCGTGGCCGCGCACCATCACGTCGAGCATCCCGTCGTTCAGGTGCCGCAGCGGCAGCAGCCGGCTGACCGCCTGCAGCCAGTCCGGCGCCCCCTCGAGGGAGAAGAACGACCCGGACAGGAACGCCATCGGCAGGACGATGAAGTTGGCCAGGCCGACGGCGCCCTCCTCGGTCCGGCTGACCGATCCGGCGAGCAGGCCGACGGCGAGGAACGCGAGGGTCCCGGCCAGGACCAGCGGGATCACGAGGGGCCACGAGCCGGTCAGCTGCAGGCCGAACCCGAAGACCGCCAGCGAGATGAAGATGGCCGTCTGGCCCAGCGCCACCACGAGACTGACTCCCACCCGGGCGAGGACGACCGACGACGTCCGGACCGGCGCGAGCCGCAGCCGGCGCAGCAGTCCGCTGCGGCGCCAGTTCACGAGGTTCGTGGCGGCGCCGAACGTCGCGCTCATGGCGATGGCCCAGCCGAGCAGCCCCGGCGTGACGTACTGGATCGCCTCGAGTGACTCGTCCTCGACCTGACGCGTGTCGAGCGAGTACGTGGGCGAGACTCCGGCCTGGGCCAGGTTCGCCGCGTCGACGATGCCCTGGAACGTGGCGCGCACGCGGGCCGCGGCCACCTGGTCGGCCTGGGAGTAGTGGACGACCAACCGGTCGCCGTCCTCGCTGACGACGGCCGCGAGGTCGCCGTCGCGCACCTCGCGCAACGCCTCGTCCTCGTTGGTGACCTTCTCGATGTCCACGCTCTGCTCGAGCGCCGCACGCGCCTCGGGCGGCATCCGGTCCAACGCCGCGACTGCGCCGACCTGCCCGACCGGCAGCTTGCTGGCGCCCTGGTCGTCGAGCAGGCCGCCGAAGACGACCAGGAACATCAGCGGGAACAGGACGGCCCAGAACAGCGTCATGCGGTCGCGGACGAACCCGAGGAACATCGCCCGGGTCAGCGACAGGAAGGACCTCACGAGCGGTACTCCCGTCCGGTCAGGTCCAAGAAGACGTCCTCGAGGGTCGCCCCCGAGGCGGTGAGTCCGTTCAGCGCATCGCGCCGCGCCAGCTCGGCCAGCACCTCGGCGGGTCGGCGGGTGGAGATCTCCGTGCGATCGGGGTGGACCGTGACCTGCTCGACACCGGCGATGGCCGCAGCCTCGCTCTCCGCGATCGCGCCGGGAGCCAGACTGATCCGGGTCGGGGCGTCGAGATCGCGCACCAGCGCGGCGGGCGAGTCGAGCTTGAGCAGACGACCGCGGTCGATGATCGCGACCCGGTCGCAGAGGAACTCGGCCTCCTCCATGTAGTGCGTCGTCAAGATGACGGTGCGTCCCGACTCGTTGAGGCCCTCCAGGAAGTCCCACAGGTTGCGGCGGGCCTGCGGATCCAGGGCGGCGGTCGGCTCGTCGAGGAAGACGATCTCGGGATCGTGCACCAGCGCGCACGCAATCGACAGCCGCTGCGCCTGCCCACCGGAGAGCTTCTCGACCCGCGCGTCGGCCTTGTCCTCCAGCCCGACCTCGACCAGAAGCTCGTCGACCCGCTCCGCCGGAGCCTCGTACAGCGCGGCGAACGTGGACAGTTGCTCACGCGCCGAGAGTCGCTCGAAGAAGGCCGACGACTGCAGCTGCACCCCGAGGCGGCGCTGCAGGGCCGGGTCGCGCTTCCACGGGTCGTGGCCGTCGATGGACACGGTGCCGGCGTCAGGCTTGCGCAGCCCTTCGATCATCTCCAGGGCCGTGGTCTTCCCCGCGCCGTTCGGGCCCAGCAGCCCGAAGAACTCACCGGTCTCGACCGTGAAGGTCAGGTCGTCGACCGCGACGAGATCGCCGTACGTCTTGGTGAGGCCGGCGACCTCGATGCGTGCACCCATGGGGCGACCCTAGATGACCAGAGCGGCCTCAGGTCCTCCCGGGCCGAACCTCCGCATGCAATGATCCGACTCCACACAGTCGATCGGGGGATCCCTTGAAATTCCAGACTCGCGCCATCGCGGTCGTCCTGACCACCATCATCGTCGCCCTGTCCTGCCAGGCGCCCAGCCACGCAGTTGACAAGAATGACCTGTTCCTGCGCTACCGAGCCTTCATCAGCCCGAAGTACACGCCGGCCACCAACCTCGCCCAGAACGGACCATGTACCCCGAAGGGCAAGACGCCCTACCGCTTCTCCGGCGACAACCGGTCGTGGTCGGCCACCAACCCGGGCGCCCGACTCGACATGGTCGTCCTGTTCGACTGGTCGAAGAAGACGGCGAAGGTCACCTACAGGTTCGTGGGGAAGACCAACCGATACAAGAAGGTCAAGGGGAAGTGGAAGTTCGAGTCGCAGCGTCAGGCGACGGGAACGTTCTCCGCCAAGACCGTCCGCAAGGACTCGAAGGGCGCGCTCGTCGAGATCGCGCTCAAGGCGAAGAACCCGTTCTGCAACTCCACCATCAAGCCGATCGCGTCGAAGTTCGTCCTCCGCGTCGAGAAGAAGCGTGTGTCGATCTATGCGGGGAGCGTCCGTGCGGTGCCGAGCCACGAGATCTACGTCAAGCGGCAAGGCAAGAACTACAAGACACTCAAGCGGGTGCAGTCCAAATCGTTCTCGTGCTTGTTCACGGTGGCCCATTGCACCACAGCACCCTTGACCACGCAGTGGGTCTCGTACTGAGACCTCAGGACGCGGGCGGCTCGCACCAGCGACGCCGCCCGCATCTCTCCTACGCGTACGTGTGCTGGCTGAAGACGCCGAACTCCGACGCCATGAGGTTCACCACGTAGTAGCTGAAGATGAACGTGGCGAAGCCGACGAGCGCCAGGTACGCCGCGCGCTTGCCCTTCCATCCGGCAGTGACCCGCGCGTGCAGGTAGCCCGCATAGACGATCCAGGTGATGAGCGCCCAGACCTCCTTGGGGTCCCAGCCCCAGTAGCGTCCCCAGGCCAGGTGGGCCCAGATCGGACCGGTGATGAGGGCACCGAACGTCCACAGCGGGAAGCCGACGGCGTTGAAGCGGAAGGCGAACTGGTCGATGCGGGCCGCGGCCGGGAACCGGCTGAGCACGGGGCCCACGCTTCCGCGATCCTCCGCGCGCTGCTTGATCAGGTAGAGGACGCTGGCCGCGCCGCCGACCATGAACATCGCCGCGGCGACCATGATCGAGCCGACGTGGATGTACTTCCAGAACGTGTTCAGCGCGGGCACCAGCGGGCCGGCGGGCGTGTAGGTCGAGATCGACATCGCCAGGATGAACAGGCACACCGCCAGCACGACACCGCCGAGCCACTGGATCTTCGCGCGCCACACCAGGATCATGTAGACGCTCAGCGCGATCGCGGTGCCGGTGACGCCGAACTCGTACATGTTGCCGAAGGGAGCACGCTGCGTGGCCAGGCCACGGGTGACCGAGCTGCCGATCAGCAGCAGCGCGGCCAGGCCGGTGAGCGAGACCGCGACGCCCACGAACCGGTCGGGCGCCGGCGGAGCCTGCTCGCCGTCGTCGGTCGTGACGGCACCGGCGGACTCGGCACCGGCCGATCCGGCCGCGACGGCGGCGGGAGCGGCGATGCGGTGGGCGGCGATCCACTCGGCCACGTGGCAGAAGAACGCGATCCACAGCACCACGAAGCCCGAACCGGTGAGGTAGTTCGACAGCTGGGCCATCTGGTCGGTCGTCATGACAGTTCCTTCTCGGGTGTGTCACCCAGTTCGGCACGGAGCCGGGACACCAGGTCGTCGATGTCGGCGGGCAGGTCGTCACGCGGGACGCGGTCCAGCACAGCAACCTCCACCACGGTACGTGATCCGTCCCGCCGGGCGCGGATCCAGGTCCGCCGCGGTCGGACGAGCAGCGAGGCGCTCAGGCCCAGGATGCCCACGCCCACGCCGAACAGCGGCAGCCACACGACGGGCGTGTGGCCGATCTGGAACCGGGCGAACTGGCGCAGCTCGACGAACTCGATCGAGCCGCCGCCGGGGAGCTTCTGGCTCTCGCCGGGGCCCAGGTCGACGCGGAAGTTGCCGTCGCCGTCCTTGACCTGCGTCATCTTGGACGTGTCGAGCGAGTAGACCGACTGCGACGTGCCGTCGTCCAGGCCGAGATCGCCCGTCCACAGGTTCATGCCGATGCGCGGGTTGAGGGCACCGGGGAACACCGAGACGGACGGCTTCGCGGGATCGGTGGAGAACGCCGTCGGCAGGAAGAAGCCCTGGAACCCGAGCTGGTCGCCGTCGGCGTCCGGCACCTTCACGACACCCGTGGAGGTGTACGTCGCGTCGGAGGGCAGGAACGGCACGGGACCGTCGAAGGCCACCTTCCCCGAGGCGTCGGTGATGCGCAGGACGGGCGCATAGCCCTGCCCGACGAGGAAGACGTCCTCGCCTCCGATCGACAGCGGGTGGTTGACCTCGATCTCGAAGTCGCCACGATCCTCGCCGCCCTCGGAGTACGTGCCGGTGGCCCGGAAGAGCTTCGGGGCGCCGCGGTTGTTGCCCTCGACGTAGAAGCGCGTCAGCACGTCGTCGAGCTCGAGCGACCACGGCTCGAGGTCCGTGTCGGCGTCGAAGAGCGAGCCGGAGGAGAACTCGTCGTACTGCGAGAGCGTGTTGCTGAAGCCCTCGCCCTCGACGACCACGACGTTGCCGCGGTAGCCCCACAGCGAGCCGATGGCCACGCCGACGAGCGCGACGACGATGCAGATGTGGAAGACCAGGTTGCCGAGCTCGCGCAGATAGCCCTTCTCGGCCCGCAGCTCGCCGGCGTCGCCGTCCTCGACCACGTCGATCCGGGCCCGGCCGAGCACACGGCGGCCGGCGGCGAACACGTCGGACGTCGCGGCGGTGGTCTCGAACTGCGCCGAGGCCGGGAGCCGGGAGAAGTTCCGCGGCGCCCGGGGCGGCCGCGCCCGCAACGCCTTCGCGTAGACCTTCGTGCGCGGCAGGATGCAGCCGATCAGCGAGATCATCAGCAACAGGTAGATCGCGCTGAACCACACCGACGAGAAGACGCTGAAGGCACCCAGCTTCTCCAGGATCGGGGACAGCTTCGGGTGGTCGATGTAGTACCGCTGCACCGCCGAGGCGTCGACGCCGCGCTGCGGGATGAACGATCCCGGGACGGCCGCCACGGCCAGCAGCAGGAGGAGCAGCAGCGCCGTGCGCATCGACGTCAGCTGGCGCCACGCCCAGCGCAGGAACTCCAGGGGACGCAGTTCGGAGGCGCTCTCGGCACGCCGTTCGCGAGGGCTCACAGGGGGACCTCGAATCCACCGATCCAATGCTGCAGGGAGATGACCAGGTCCTGCCACCACCCGGTGGCGAGCAGGAGGCCGGTGACGATCAGGAGCACGCCGCCGGCGACGGAGACCGCGCGCTGGTGGCGGCGGACCCAGCCGGTGACGCGCAGGAAGCGACTCAGGAACAGGGCCGCGAGCACGAAGGGCACGCCGAGGCCCAGGCAGTAGACGAGCGTCAGGAACGCTCCCCGCCCGGCGGTGGCCTCGTTGGCGGACAGGGCCAGCACGGCGGTCAGCGTGGGGCCGATGCACGGGGTCCAGCCGACCCCGAAGACGACGCCCAGCACGGGCGCCGCGAGCAGACCGACCCGGCGGACGCCGTGCGCCCGCACGTCACGCTGCAGCAGCGGCACGAACCCGAGGAAGGCGATGCCCATCACCACGAGCAGCACGCCCGCGGCGATCGAGATCTCGCGCTGGTACGGCAGCAGCTCCTGGCCGACGGCGCCGAACAGGGCCCCTCCGGCGACGAACACGGCACTGAAGCCCAGCACGAACAGCACGGCGCCCAGGACGATGCGGCGGCGGCGCACGGACTCCAGCTCGGTGACCGCGACGCCCGAGACGTAGGACAGGTAACCCGGCAGCAGTGGCACGACGCACGGGCTGAAGAACGAGACCAAACCGGCCAGCAGCGCGACCGGCACCGTGAGGACGAGGTTGCCCGAGACCGCCGTGTCCAGGAACCAGTCGCCGACGTCGGTTCCGATCACTGCGTGCTCTTCTTGGTCTGCTCGACCAGTCCCCGCAGCGTCGCGTCGGTGAGCTCGCCCATCACGCGGGCGGCGACCTTGCCGTTGGAGTCGATGACCCACGTCGTGGGGATCGCCATCGAGGGCAGGGTGTCGGCGAAGGCCGCCTGGTTGCGGCCGGCGGAGTCGTCGATGCTCGGGTACGTGATGTCGAACTTGGCGTTGAACGCCTTGGCCGAGGCCGGGTCGTCCTTCGTCAGCAGCCCGACGAACTGGACGTTCTGGTCGGCCAGCTCAGCGGAGGCCTTCTGCAGGGCCGGGGCCTCCTTGCGGCACGGTGCGCACCACGAACCCCACAGGTTCACGACGAGCACCTTGCCCGCGAAGTCCTCGGTGCTGAGCGGCTGCCCCTCGAGGTCCGTGCCGCTCAGCACGGGCGCCGGCTTGCGCTTGCCCGGGTCGATGAAGGTGATCTCGCCGCTGCCGCTGATGAAGCCGTCGTCACCGGTGTCCTCGACACCGCCGACGCAGGCCGAGAGGACGAGCAGGAGCAACGCGACCGCGACGAGTCGCGAGGATCGCACGAGACTCATGCTCCTCCGACGAACTTCCCGCGCAGGGCGTCGGGGATGAGGTGGCCGGCGGGCTCGCTGTAGACCAGGCCCGTGAACGTGTCGTCCTCGAAGGTCAGGGTCGTGAGGCTGGCCAGCGAGCACTGACGGTTGCGCGGGTCGTGCGCGAAGCGGCCCTTCTCGTAGGACTTGCGGGCGATCCACACCGGCAGCTGGTGCGAGACGATGAGCGCCTCGTGGCCGCGCGCGGCCTCCCGGGCGTCGTCGATCGCCAGCAGCATGCGGGCCGCGATGTGCGCGTACGCCTCACCCCAGGACGGACGGAACGGGTTCCACAGCCACGGCCAGAAGCGCGGGTTCAGGAAGGCCTTCGGACCCACGCCGACCGTGCGGCCCTCGAACTTGTTGCCGGCCTCGATCACCCGCTCGTCGGTGTGGATCGGCAGCTTGAGGATGTCGGCGACGGGGCGGGCGGTCTGCTGGGCCCGCTCGAGCGGGGAGGCGACCAGGTGCGTGATGTCGTTCAACTTCAACGACTCCGCGACCGTGGCGGCCATCTCGTTGCCGAGGTCGGAGAGGTTGTAGCCCGTCAGCCGTCCGTACAGGACCCCCGAGGGGTTGTGGACCTCGCCGTGGCGCATCAGGTGGACGATCGTGCGGGTGCTCATCTGGTGTTCCTTCGTGTCAGCGGACCGCTGCTGCGGCCGCGCGCGCGGCGGCGGGCAACGCCTCAGCCAGTCTAGACAGGGGTTCGGAGTCGACCTCGGGGTCGTGTGCGGCGGACAGGAACCACGCCTCGTAGGCGCTCGGCGGCAGGTAGACCCCCGCGTCGAGCATGGCGTGGAAGAACGCGGTGTACGCCGCCGTGTCCTGCGCCTGCGCGCCGGCGAAGTCGATCACGGGCGTCGAGACGCCCCAGAAGACGCTGAACATGGTGCCCGCGCTCTGCACGACGTGCGGCACGCCGGCCTCGGCCAGCGCGTCGGTCACGAGCTTCTGGACCTGCGCCGACGTCGCGGCGAGGCGCTCGTACACCTCCGGGGTGGCCAGCCGCAGGGTCGTGAGGCCGGCGGTGGTCGCGACGGGGTTCCCCGAGAGCGTTCCGGCCTGGTAGACCGGGCCCACGGGGGCGAGCAGGTCCATGATCTCGGCGCGACCGCCGAACGCGGCCGCCGGGAAGCCGCCGCCCATGACCTTGCCGAAGGTCATCAGGTCGGGCTGCCAGCCCTCGGTCGCGCCGTCGATCTCCCAGAACCCGCTGCGCGCCGCGCGGAAGCCGGTCATGACCTCGTCGGTGATGAACAGGGCGCCGTGCTCGGCGCAGACGCGCGAGAGGTGGGCGTTGAAGCCGGGC
This sequence comes from Aeromicrobium sp. 636, assembly GCF_024433585.1. NCBI lineage: Bacteria > Bacillati > Actinomycetota > Actinomycetes > Propionibacteriales > Nocardioidaceae > Aeromicrobium > Aeromicrobium sp. 636. Next base: position 147,654 of record NZ_WNJU01000004.1, on the reverse strand, counting down.
TGGGGCGGGACGACGCCCATGTTGCCCGCAGCGGCCTCGGTGATGACGCAGGCGATCTGGTCGCCGTACTGCTCGAACGCCGCGTCGACGGCGGCCGGGTCGTTGTACGGCAGCACGATCGTGTCGGCGGTGACGTGGGCCGGGACACCGGGCGTGCCCGGGATGCCGAGGGTGACGACGCCCGAGCCGGCCTCGGCCAACAGGGCGTCGACGTGACCGTGGTAGCAACCGCTGAACTTCACGACCCGGTCACGGCCGGTGAACCCGCGGGCCAACCGGATGGCCGACATCGTGGCCTCGGTACCCGACGAGACCATGCGGACGCGCTCGACCGGCGTGCGGCCGACGATCTCCTCGGCCAGCAGGACCTCGGGCTCCGCAGGGGTGCCGAAGCTGGTGCCGCGCGCGACGGCGGCCGTGACGGCCTCGACGACCTCGGGGTGGGCGTGCCCGAGCAGCATCGGGCCCCACGAGCCGACGAGGTCGACGAACCGGTTGCCGTCGGCGTCCGTCAGCCAGGCGCCCGACCCGGAGGCCATGAAGCGCGGGGTGCCGCCGACGGCGCGGAACGCGCGGACCGGGGAGTTCACCCCACCGGGCGAGACCTGCTTCGCCCGGGCGAACAGTGCCTCGGATGCCGTGGTGCTCATGTGTGCTCCTTGCGTGGATGCGCTCAGCGGGTCAGGCGGCGGGCGACCTCGGCCGCCCAGTAGGTCAAGACGATGTCGGCGCCCGCCCGGCGGATGGACAGCAGCGACTCGTCGATGGCGCGATCGCGGTCGATCCAGCCCTGGGCCGCGGCGGCCTCGATCATCGCGTACTCGCCGGACACCTGGTAGGCGGCGACGGGCAGGTCCACGGCGGCGCGCACGTCGGCGAGCACGTCGAGGTACGACATCGCCGGCTTGACCATGACGATGTCGGCGCCCTGCTCGACGTCGAGCAGCGTCTCGCGCAGCGCCTCGCGGCGGTTGGCGGGATCCTGCTGGTAGGTCCGCCGGTCGCCCTGCAGCGACGAGTCGACGGCCTCGCGGAAGGGCCCGTAGAAGGCCGAGGCGTACTTGGCGGCGTAGGCCAGCACGACGGTGTCGAGGTGACCGACCTCGTCCAGGGCGGCGCGGATCACCGCGACCTGGCCGTCCATCATCCCGCTGGGCGCGACGACGTGCGCACCGGCCTGGGCCTGCGCGACCGCCATCTGACCGTAGATCTCGAGCGTCGCGTCGTTGTCGACGCGGCCCTGGTCGTCCAGCACGCCGCAGTGGCCGTGGTCGGTGAACTCGTCGAGGCACAGGTCGCTCATCACGAGCAGGTCGTCGCCGACCTCGGCCCGGGCGTCGGCGATCGCGACGTTGAGGATGCCTGCCGGGTCGCAGGCGCCGGAGCCCTGCGCGTCCTTGCGCTCGGGGACACCGAACAGCATGACGCCGCCGAGACCGAGCTCGACGGCCTCGGCGTAGGCCTTCCGCGCGGATTCGCGCGAGTGCTGGACGACGCCCGGCATGCTCGTGATCGGCCGGGGCTCGGACGCGCCCTCGGCCACGAACATCGGCAGGATCAGCTGCGCAGGCGCCAGACGCGTCTCGCGGACGAGCCGGCGCATGGCCGCGGACGACCGCAGCCGGCGAGGACGTTCGATCATGCTGCCTCCTTCGGGGCCGGGGTCTGCCCGGTCACGCGGGGAATCCACGTGACCGGGCAGACCGACCCGACAGACGGGCCTCAGGCCTTGCGGCGCGAGGACGGCTTCTTCTGCGACGGGCGCAGGACGGCTTCGCCGGCCTCGAGGAACTGCACGCGACGCTGCTCGCCGAACTGGGCGAGGGCGTCGGCCAGCTCCTCGGCGGACGGGTGCTCGGCCAGGACGTCGACCCGCAGGCCGTGCTCCTCGGCCGTCTTGGCCGTGGCCGGGCCGATGCAGGCGATGATCGTCGTCGCGTGCGGCTTGCCGGCGATGCCGACGAGGTTGCGCACGGTCGAGCTCGACGTGAAGAGCACGGCGTCGAACTTGCCCGACTTGATCGCCTCACGGGTCGGCGCCGGCGGCGGCGAGGCCCGGACGGTGCGGTAGGCGGTGACGTCGTCGACCTCCCAGCCCAGCTCGACCAGACCGGCGGCGAGGGTCTCGGTGGCGATGTCGGCGCGCGGCAGGAAGACCCGGTTGATCGGGTCGAGCAGCTCGTCGAACGGCGGCCAGTCCTCGAGCAGTCCGCGACCGGACTGCTCGCCCGACGGCACGAGGTCGGGGCGGATGCCCCAGGTCTCGATGGCCTGGGCGGTCTTCTCACCGACGGCGGCGATCTTCAGGCCGCTGAAGGCACGGGCGTCGAGGCCGTACTCCTCGAACTTCTCGCGGACGGCCTTGACGGCGTTGACGCTGGTGAAGGCGACCCACTCGTAGCGACCCTCGACGAGGCCGCGGACGGCCTTGTCCATCTGCTGGGGGTTGCGCGGCGGCTCGACCGAGATGGTCGGGACCTCCTCGGACACGGCGCCGTACATGCGCAGCCGCGCCGCCAGACCCTGCGACTGCTCCTTGGTGCGGGGCACCAGCACGCGCCAGCCGTAGAGCGGCTTGGTCTCGAACCACGACAGCGCCTCGCGCTGCGCGACGATCTCGCCGACGACGATGATCGCGGGCGGCGCCATCTGCGAGGCAGCGGCGTCGGCGGCGATGTTCGCCAGCGTGGAGACGACCGTCTCCTGACGCGTCGTCGTGCCCATGCGGGTCATCGCGACGGGCGTCTCGGCCGAGCGGCCGGCCGCGACCAGGCCGGTGGCGACCTCGCCGATGCGGTTCACGGCCGAGAGCAGGACGAGCGTCTCGTGACGCGCGGCCTCGCTCCAGTCGACGTTCGCGTCGCCGACGCTGACGACCTTGAACTCGCGGTGCTGCTTGTCGGTCAGCGGCACCCCGGCGTAGGCGGGGACCGCCGAGACCGAGGAGACGCCCGGGACGACCTCGAAGGAGATGCCCGCCTTGGCGCAGGCCATCGCCTCCTCGGGTCCGGTCGCGTAGGTGAACGGGTCGCCGACCATGAGGCGCACGACGTGCGCACCGGTCTTGGCGTGCTTGACGACGAGCTTGCCTCGGGCGGTGTGGTTGAGGAGCTCGCCGGCGGCGTTGGTGCCGCCGTCGACGATCTCGGCGTCGTTCGTGACGAGCGCCTGCTGTTCAGGGGCTTCGATGATCACGACATCGGCTTCGGCCAGCAGCTCGGCGGCTCGGACGGTCAAGAGGCTGGCGTCGCCGGGACCGGCCCCGACGAAGCTGACTCGACCGACCGAGGGTCGGGTGGTCGTCGCGGGGGTCGAGGGGGACGTGGGCATCGCGGAGGTGGTTGACACGCTCTTCCTTGCTTTCATCAGTGGCGGAGTCTCGTGCGAGTGGGAGGTCATGCGGTGGTCGCTGATCCCATGAGTTGATCGGCGCCGTCGGCCAACATCTCCTGGGCCAGGCGACGCCCGAGGGCGGCCGCCTCTGCAGGAGAACCGACGGCGGATCGTCGGATGACAGGTGCGCCGGAGGGATCTCCGACGACGGCGCGTAGCCAGAGTTCGTCTCCGTCGTCCCCCCAGACGACGTCGGCGAGGGCTCCGACCGGCGCGGTGCACCCAGCCTCGAGGGTGGCGAGGAGGGTGCGCTCAGCCGTGACGGCGGCCCGGGTGTCCGGGTCGTCGAGCACGGCGAGCAGTGCAGTGGTCGCGTCATCATCGACACGGCACTCACAAGCGAGGGCTCCCTGGCCGGGAGCGGGCAGCATCTGGATCGGGTCGAGGATCTCGGTCGCCTCGTCGGCGCGGCCCAGCCGCAGCAGACCGGCGCGAGCCAGCACGATCGCGTCGAGGTCGCCGCTGGTGACCTTGCCGATCCGGGTGTCGACGTTGCCGCGCAGCGGAGCGGTCTCGATCCCGAGTCCCAGAGCGTTGAGCTGGCTGATCCGGCGCGGGCTGCCGGTGCCCACGCGGGCACCGCGAGGCAGCTCGCCGAGCGTGAGCCCGTCGCGCGCGATCAGCACGTCGCGCGGGTCCTCGCGCTGCGGCACCGCCGCCAGCGTGAGGCCGTCGGCCGGCGCGGTGGGCAGGTCCTTGAGCGAGTGCACGGCCAGGTCGACGCGACCCTCGAGCAGCGCCTCCCGGACGGCCGCGACGAAGACGCCGGTGCCGCCGATCTGCTCCAGCGGAGCGCTCGAGCGGTCGCCGAGGGTCGAGATCTCGACGAGCTCGACCTCGACGCCGTGCGCCTCGCGCAAACGGTCGGCGATCCAGCCCGACTGCGTGGTGGCCAGCAGGCTGCCACGGGTTCCCAGACGGATCATGTGGCGTCACCTCCTGGATCGGTGACCGCGTTGACCGCGGCCGGGTCCAGCCGGAACAGGTGCGCCAGGGCGTCGGCGTAGGTGAGGTTCTCGGGGCCTTCGACGAGTTCCTTGACGCGCACGGTGGGCTGGTGGATGAGCTTCTCGGCGACCCGGCGCATGGCACGGCGGACCTCGTCGAACTGGGCCTCGTCGAGACCGCCGAGCCGCGACTGCAGGCGGGCGGTCTCGGCGCTGACGACCTCGGTGGCCATCGTGCGCAGCGCGACCACGGTCGGGGTGACCTTGGCCTGCTGGCGACCGGCGAGGAAGGCGTCGACCTCGGACTGGACGATGCGGCGGACCTGCTCGACGTCCTCGGCGACCGAGTCGGCGGCGGCGCGCTCGGCCAGCACCTCGATGTCGACGACCGAGACGTTCGGGAGGTCCCGCACGTTAGGAGCGACGTCGCGCGGCAGGGCCAGGTCGATGACGGCGATGTCGCGGCCGTCCGGGGTGGCCCGGGCGATCCGCTCACGGTCGAAGACGAATCCGGTGGCGCCCGTGCACGTGAGGAGCACGTCGGCACCGGACAGCTCGACGTCGAGCGACTCCCAGCGCACGGCGCTGACGCCGTGGCTGGCGACGAGCTCGACGGCGCGCTGGAAGGTGCGGTTCGCGACCCAGATCCGGGACGGCTCGACACCCTTCTCGATCAGGGTGCGGACCGCCAGGCGGCTCATGGTGCCCGCGCCGGCGACGAGGAACCGTGCCTGCGGGGCCGAGACCGCGTCGGAGGCCGCGGCCAGGGCGGCGGTGACGATCGACGGCGCGAGCCGGTCGATGCCGGTCTCGGCGTGGCCGCGCTTGCCGATGCGCAGGGCCTGCTGGAACAGCGCGTTGAGGCCGGCGCCCATCGTGGACTCGGCCTGGGCACGGTGCAGCGCCTCACGGACCTGGCCGAGGATCTGGGTCTCGCCCAGGATCATCGAGTCCAGGCCGGCAGCCACGCGGAACAGGTGCGCGACGGCGGCCTGGTCGTAGTGGACGTAGATGTGCGGCAGCAGCGCGTCGCGGTGCAGGCCGGACTGGTCGGCCAGCAGCTGCGCGACGTCCTCGACCGAGCCGTGGAAGCGCTCGGCCTCGACGTAGACCTCGACCCGGTTGCAGGTGGAGATGACGGCGGCCTCGGTGATGGCCGGGATCTCGAGGGCCTGGTGCGACAGCTTGACCGTCGCATCGGTGTCGAGGGAGACCTGCTCGAGCAGGTCGACCGGCGCCGACTTGTGGGACAGCCCGACGACGAGAACGCTCATGCCGCCACCCCCGTGGGGAAGGAACGGTACGAGGGCGACGGCATGAGGTGCCGTCGGTTCACTCGTTGACGCTCGCTCATGAGAGAACCGCCTCCTCGGCCGGGTCCGCCTGACGACGGTGGTGTGCGTGGTAGCCCAGGATCTGCAGCTCGGCCGCGACGTCGACCTGGCGCAGGTCGACGTGGGGCGGCACCTGCAGGGCGGTGGGCGCGAAGTTCAGGATGCTCGTGATGCCGGCGGCGACGAGCGCATCGGCCACGCTCTGGGCGGCGGCCGGCGGCGTGGAGATGATCGCCAGCGAGACCTCGCCGTACTCGATGACGTCGGTCAGCGCGTCGATCGAGCGGACCTCGTGGCCACCGACGACCGTGCCGACGAGGGCCGGGTCGGCGTCGACGACCGCGGCGACCTTGACGCCACGGGCCCCGAAGCCCTGATAGGCGGCCAGGGCCGAGCCGAGGTGACCGGCGCCGACGATGACGACGGGCCAGGGCTGGGTCTGCCCGACGACGGTGGCGATGTGACCGGCCAGGAAGCGGACGTCGTAGCCGACGCCGCGGGTGCCGTAGGAGCCCAGGTGCGACAGATCCTTGCGGACGATCGCGGAGTTGACGCCGGCTGCGGTGGCGAGGTGCTCGGACGAGCACACGTCCGTTCCGGAGGCGGCGAGCTCGTCGAGGGCACGCAGGTACAGCGGGAGCCGGGCGACGGTGGCGTCGGGGATCCCAGCGGGGCTGCGAAGAATGGTCACGGTGCTCCTGCGCCGCGGAATGACGGGAATTTTGGGCCGTGACGCGCCGTCAGTCTAGGAGTTTGGGAACCCTTTCACAAAATCGAGAGCAGCGGCAGCCCTCGTTCACGCGTCGCCACTGACGAGCGGTCCGACCCGCTCCGTGATGCGGTTCCACAGGAACGGAGCGAGCGATCGGGTGAACGTCGCAGTGAAATGATGACCGTCGCGATAGACGTTCACGCCGCCGATCATCGAGGGGCAGACGTCGCGCAGGCAGTAGAAGTCCGTCATGTCGATCCGCTCGGCCCCCGGGGTCATCCGGGCCGCGTCGCCGAAGGCGTCCCCGTAGGGGAACGCGTCCTCGCGGCGGACCGCACAGGTGGTCTCGTCCCACGCGTCGACGCGGTCCAGGCACTTCGCCGGAGGGGACTCGTGGTCCGGGTTGTCGACCACGGCGGCGACCGGGATCCCCAGCGATGTCGCCTCTTTCCACGCCTTCGAGAGGCCGCGGGCGCGCTGCTGCGGCGAGCCGGCGAGGTTGCGGGAGTAGCCGGTCGTGACGATGAGGTCGATGTCGTCGCGGTGCTCGCGGATCCAGTCCGCGACGTTCTCGCGCCAGGCGGGGCAGGTCTGCAGGACCTCCGGCACGGCGGTGCGGCCGGGCAGGTCGGTCGACCAGGCGCAGCCGCCCTTGAGCTGCGTCGTGAGGGTGAGCTCGCCGATCTCCGCCAGGCGCAGGAACGCCGGCAGCAGGGCGCGGGCGTGGGAGTCCCCGAGCAGGACGACGTGCGGGACGCCCGTGGCGTCACCGAACTCACACGACTTGAGCTCGGTCTCGTCGTTCACGACCCAGCACTCGCGGTGCCCGCCGAAGTCGCGACCGACGTCGGGACCGGCCGGGACCCGCAGGGTGGCCAGCTCGGGGTTGTCGCACTCCCCCGCCGCCGGCATGGACGCCGCGCCGAAGCAGTCGGGCATGTCGGCGTTGACCCGCCGGGTCAGCTCCTGGGCGCGCTGCTCCTCGGCGTCCCCGGCCTGCCAGCCGTACGTCGCCACCGCGACCACCACGGCGGCCGCCGCGAGGGACGCCAGGCCCGTCACGGCCGGGCGGCGCAGTCCCCAGCGGGTGCCGAAGCGGATGGGGTTCTCGACGAACCGGACCGTCAGCCAGGCGAGGACGAAGGTGCCGACGAGGATGCCGACCCGGGGACCGAACCCCAGCTCGCGGTCGAGGATCTCGGGCAGCAGGATCAGCGGCGGCCAGTGCCACAGGTACATCGAGTACGACAGGTCGCCGGTGGCCTGCACCGGGCGCCAGGCCATCAGCGGAGTCGGCGAGAGCCGGCCGCTCGGGGCGCCCGCCGCGATGACCAGGAGCGTCGCCAGCACCGGCGCGATGGCCGCGGTCCCGGGGAACGGCGTCGACTCGTCGTACGCCAGGGCGCACACCGCGATGACGCCGAATCCGAGCCACGAGGCCCCGATCGCGGCGCGGCGCGGCAACCGGATCCGGTCGGCGGCCACGAGCAGCGCCAGCACGGCGCCCGCCCCGAACTGCCAGGCCCGGGCGGGCGTGGCGAAGTACGCCAGCTGCGGGTGCTGGGACGTCAGCCACAGCGAGTACACGAAGCTGGCCAGCGTCACCGTCGCGAGCACGGCCAGCAGGACGGGACGCCGGGCGCGGCCCGTGCGGCGCGCGACGACGAGCGCCGCCACGACGAGCAGGGGCCAGACGAGGTAGAACTGCTCCTCGACCGAGAGCGTCCAGTAGTGCTGGACGGTCGAGGGGATCCCGTCCGCCGCCAGGTAGTCGACGGAGTCGGCGGCCAGGACCCAGTTCTGGACGTAGAGCGCCGAGCCGATGATCTCGCGGAAGTTCTGCGTCCACTGCGCCGCCGGCAGCCACAGCAGCACGCCGATCGCCGAGACCAGCAGGACCAGGTACGCCGCGGGAAGCAGGCGGCGGGCCCGACGGGCCCAGAAGCGCGCCAGGTCGACGCGGTCCTCGCGGTCCACCTCGCGCAGGAGGTGGCCGGTGATGAGGAACCCCGAGATGACGAAGAAGACGTCGACGCCGATGTAGCCGCCGCTGAGGCGGCCCGGCCACAGGTGGAAGCCGACGACCGCCAGGACGGCGATCGCCCGCAGGGCCTGGATCTCGGGGCGCATCGTCAGCGGTCGCGGCGCAGCAGGCCGCGCAGGCCGGAGCGCGAGGACTGCGCGGCCTTCAACTGCTCCTCGAGCGCCTGGATCCTGGCCTCGGCCCGAGCAAGGCCCTGGTGGGCGGCGCGCGCCGTGTTCCAGGCCCGCAGGTCGAGGATCTCGGGCTCGCTCGAGCGCGGTCGGATCACCAGGCCGGGGCGGACCTCGACCTGGGCCACGGCGCGGTCGAACGGGGCCTCGCCGGCCGGCAGGTCCAGCACGTGGCGCAGCCCGTGACGTTGCAGGAAGCCGGCGAAGCGCGCCACCCGCTCGGGGTGGTTCGCGATCAACGGCTTGTAGTCGGAGGCCTCGAAGAGTCGCTCCGGGGTGTCCTCGAGCGTCTGGCGCGACACGTGCGTGTGCGGGATCTCGAAGTACTCGCACAACTCGCGCGTGCGGCTGTCGTGCACGATCACGTGGGCGGGGGTCCCAGCCAGCAGCGACGCGATGTTGCCGTGGATCCGGTGGCCGACGGTGAAGTCGCGGTCCGCCATCGAGTCGATCCAGGTGGGGGCGTGGCAGTGGAAGACCGCCCGGTTGTCCCGGATCGCGCGGTGCCGCACCGACGAGGGGTACTCCGGCGAGCCCCCCTTCACCGCGGGCCCGCCGAGCATCGCGTCGAGGTCCCTGCGGTCCTGGGCGACGTACTCCGCCCGGGGGTGGCGGCGGAAGACGGCGTCGACCCAGCCGTCGGGGATCGGGACGTGCGGCGTGAGGTTCAGGCTGACCTTCGTCCGCTTGTCGAACACCGGGGCGGCCTCGCGGATGCTCAGGTCCGACCCGCGCAGGAACATCGACGGGCAGCCGATCACGTCGACCTCCGAGAAGCCGAGCGAGTTCAGGTAGCCCGCGGTGCGCTCGCCGCGGACGCCGAGGGCCGGGCCGCGGGCCAGGATCGCCCGCATGAAGCGCCGTGCCGCGTCGTCGACCTCGTCCGTCGTCTCGACCGTCCCGTCGAGGTGGAACTGGCCCCCGACGCCCAGGATCGTCACCGGGACGGTGAGTCGCTCGATGGCCTCGGTCAGGGCGGTCAGCTGGGGCAGGTAGTCCGGCCGGAACGCGTTCGCCAGCGGGATGACGACGTGGCGGCCCTCGTCGTTGAAGCGGTCGACGCTGCGCCTCAGGGTGTTCAGGTTGTTCGTCTCGACGTCGACCCCGTCGACGGTCAGCGTCCGCTGCGCCGACGCCGCGAAGATCAGATTGCCGGAGTTCCGGCCGAATCCCGGACGGAAATCGTCCATCGACGGCGGGTTCAGCGGGTCGACGTAACGGCGGACGTAGATGCGATCAGACACGGAGCAAGTTTCGCGGACGCGGTCAACGGCCGCAGCGGCAGCCTCGAATCAGCCCGACACTTCAGGCCAGAGCCGCCCGCAACCGGCGCGGGTCGACGCGCCAGAAGTCGTGCTGACGGCCGTCGACGAAGGTGACGGGCACCTGGTCGGTGAACCGCTGCTGCAAGTCGGGGTCGGTGTCGATGTCGACGCGGGCCCAGGTGTCCCCCGTCTCGGCGACGAGCTGGGCCACGACCTGCTCGGCTGCCTCGCACAGGTGACAGCCCTCGCGGGAGTAGACGACGACCCGTGCGTCGTCGGCGTGCGGGACGGTCACGTCAGCTCCTTGCGCGCCAGGGCGCGGAGGCGGCCCTTGGCCACCTTGCCGGTCGGCGAGTGCGGCAGCGCCGCCACGACCAGGATCCGCGTCGGGACCTTGAACCGCGCGAGTCGCTGCGCGGCCAGCTCACGCACGGCGGTCTCGACCGGCACGGCGTCGCTCTCGGGGTCCTCCGGAACGACGAAGGCGACGACGGCCTCACCGGTGCGGTCGTCGGGCACGCCGATCACCGCGACGGATGCGACGCCCGGCGCCTCGGCGACGGCCTCCTCGATCTCGGAGGGGTAGACGTTGAAGCCCGAGACGACGATCGTCTCGCGCAGGCGGTCGACCAGGACGAGGTTGCCCGCGTCGTCGAGCAGGCCGATGTCGCCGGTCCCCCACCAGCCGTCGGCGTCCGGGCCGTCCTCGCCGTCGGGCCAGTAGCCCGAGAACAGGTTGTCGCCGCGGACGAAGACCTGGGCGGGGTCGCCCGGGGCCGCGGGCTGGCCGAGGAAGTCGCGCAGCGCGATCTCGATCCCCGGCAGCGGCCGGCCGACGGAGCCCGCCGGCGGCACGACGCCGGGCTCGCGACCGTCGCCGATGGTGGTCGTCACGACGGGCGCCGTCTCGGTGAGGCCGTAGCCCTGCTCGACGGGCCGGCCGGACAGGGCGTGGAACGCCTCGGCGAGGTCGGGGTCCAGGGCCGAGGCGCCCGACACGATCAGGCGGACTCCGGCGAGTGCCTCGCGCAGGCCCTCCAGACCGACCCAGGCCGAGATGACCGGGGGGGCGACCGGCAGGTTCGTCATGCCGTGCTCGGCGATCTCGGAGAGGAGGCCGGACGGGTCGAACTCCTCGACCAGCACGACCGTGGCGCCCACGCGCACCGACAGCGACAGGACGCAGTTCAGCCCGTAGACGTGGAACATCGGCAGCAGGCCCAGGACGACGTCGTCGGGCGTGATGACCGGCGGCGAGTCGATCCGCAGCAGCTGGTCGATGTCGGCGGTGAGCGCGCGGTGCGTCAACATCACGCCGCGGGGCAGGCCGGTCGCGCCGGAGGTGAACAGCACGACGGCCAGCGACTCGGGGTCCGCCGGCGCCACCGGGGTGCTGTCGACGGCGTGCTCGAGCAGGGCGCCGAAGCGCAGCTCGCCGCCCTCGGGCGCGGCACGGTGCACGACGATGAGCGACTCGCCCGTGTCCGCCTGGCGGACCTGGGTGATCGACTGCGCGTCACCCACGACGATCTTGGGCGCGCAGGCCTCGACCATGCGCGAGATCTCGCGCGGGGTGGCCCGCGGATTGATCGGCACGGCGACCATGCCCCCGCGCAGGACTCCGTAGTAGGCGACGGCGAAGTCGATGCCGTTCGCCATCACCAACGCGACGCGCTGGCCGGCGAGAACGCCGCGGCTGAGCAGGGTCTGGGCGACCCGATCGGCCCACTGGTCGAACTCGGCCCACGTGACGCGGCGGCCGGAGCGCGGTTCGATCAGGGCGATGCCCCCGGGGTCACGACGCGCGGTCTCGCGCAGATCGTCACTGAGGTTGACGGCCATGGCGCCGAGTCAACCACATCGTGCGGCTCGCGTTCGTGGATACAGTGACGCCATGTCCCCGCGCCATGGAGCAGATCCGCCCCGGAATCTGCAGGCGCGCTCGATCCTGGCAGGGCAGGCCGCGGCGGCCGCCGCCGAGGTCGAGCAGGCGCTGGCGCAGCCGGCCGACCCGACCGCAGCGGCGTTCTTCGACGTCGACAACACGATCATGCAGGGCGCGTCGATCTTCCTGCTGGCCCGCGGCCTGCACGAGCGGAAGTTCTTCTCGACCCGCGACATCGCCTCGGCGGCCTGGAAGCAGGCCTACTTCAAGTACGTCGGCGTCGAGGATCCCGAGCACATCGACCAGGCGCGCAACGCGGCGCTGCAGTTCATCGCCGGTCACGAGGTCCGCGAGCTCGAGGAGATCGGCGAGGAGGTCTTCGACCGGTACATGGCGCAGAAGATCTGGCCGGGCACCCGCGCCATGACGCAGTGGCACCTCGACCGCGGCGAGCGGGTGTGGCTCATGACCGCCGCCCCCGTCGAGATCGCCCAGGTGATCGCCCGACGGCTGGGTCTGACCGGCGGGCTCGGCACCGTCGCCGAGCACGTCGACGGCGTCTACACCGGACGCCTCGTGGGCGAGATGCTGCACGGCGAGAGCAAGGCCATCGCCGTGCGCGCGCTGGCCGAGTCCGAGGGCCTCGACCTCTCGCGGTGCCACGCCTACTCGGACTCCGCCAACGACATCCCGATGCTCTCCCTGGTCGGGCACCCCTGCGCGGTCAACCCCGATGGCACCCTGCGGGCGCACGCGAAGGAGAACGGCTGGCTGATCCGTGACTACCGCACGGGTCGCAAGGTCGCCTCGGCCGGCGCGAAGGCCGCGGCGGCGGGCGCCGTGGGCTCGGCCGCCTGGTTCCTCGGCCGACAGGTGCGACGCCTCAGGTAGCTCGATCCCCCGCGACCGGCGGGCGCCTGCGGCTCGCGGGCGTGTTCAGCCGGTCGTAGTCCTGCTCGGTCAGGGGCGGCAGCGGCTGCTCGACGTCCGGGGACAGGGCCTGCAGCAGCATCGCGAGGTAGCGACGGCGCACCGAGGGGCTCGACACCGGCGAGTTCAGCCCCAGCACGACCATCCGCAGCAGCCAGTAGATGTCGAGCGGCTCGAGGTCACGGCGCAGGACTCCCTTCGTCTGGCCTCGCCGCAGCAGCTCGACGAACGGCTCAGCGAGGTCGGTCAGGGCCTCGTCGGTGACCTGGCTGACGCCCACCTCCCCCAGCACCGGGGTGTAGCGACTGATCACGTCGACGAACCGTGCGACGACGTCCAGCAGGTCGGCGTCCTCGTTCTCGGTGTCCTCGACCAGCGGCAGCAGCTCCTCGGCGAAGATGCGGCCGAAGGCCGCGCTCTCGAGCGCCGCCCGATTCGGGAAGTGACGATAGACGGTGGCGACCCCCACGCCTGCCTCGGCGGCGATCTGGTCCATCGACGGGGTGGCGTCCTCGGCCCACAAGCGCTGGACCGCATCGAGGATCCGCTCGGCGTTGGCCCGCGAGTCGCGCCGTGACATACGTCTCCTCACCCTGACTGGTCCGGTTTCATGGCCCATTCTACGATGTGAGAGTCACCTATCACTTCGTGAGGAAGACCTGTGTCCACTCTTCTGTACCGCTGGGGCAAGACCGCCTTCGCGCACCCGTTCCGCTTCCTGGGCGCCTGGCTCGTCCTGCTCGCCGTCATCATCGGCTCGATCGCGCTGAACGCGCCGAAGCTCAGCACCGAGGTGACGATCAACGGCGTCCCGGCCCAGAACGTGCTCGAGCAGCTCGAGGACGAGATGCCGGCCGCCGCCGGTGGCGCCGGACAGATCGTCTACCGCGCCCCTGACGGAGCCTCCTTCTTCGACCCGCAGCTGGCCGGCGCCCTGGCGCAGTCCATGGACGGGATCTACGACGACGAGTACGTCGTGAACCCCGCCGATCTCGCGGGGTCCGCGCAGGACCAGGCTGCGGCGCAGGAGCAGATGGGCGCGCAGGTGAAGGCCGCCGAGCAGGCGCTGGCCGCGGTCCGCGCCGGCCGCACACTGGACCAGCCCGTGCCCCTCGTGGTGCAGGACCAGCTGGTCCCCGGCGTGACGATCTCGCCGAAGGGCGACGTCGCGATGGCGCAGTTCCAGTTCACGAAGCAGACGATGGACCTGCCCACCGGCGCCATCGAGGAGACCCTCGACGCCGCGAAGGCACCGCTGGAGGGCACCGACATCGAGGTGCTTCCGGGCGCCTCGTTGCAGGAGATCCCCGAGGTCGTCGGCCTGGGTGAGGTCGTCGGCATCGTCGTCGCGGCCATCGTGCTGTTCCTCGTGCTCGGCTCCGTCGTGGCCGCGGGCCTGCCGCTGGTGACCGCCCTGCTGGGCGTCGGCGTGGGCGTGGGTGGCGCGTACGCGCTGGGCCACTTCTACGAGCTCGGCTCCATGAGCGTCGTGCTGGGCCTGATGCTGGGCCTGGCCGTGGGCATCGACTACGCCCTGTTCATCGTCAACCGCCAGCGCCGCCTGATCATGCGCGAGCGCCTCAGCGCCCACGAGGCCACCGGCCGTGCCGTGGGCACGGCGGGCAGCGCCGTGTTCTTCGCGGGCACGACCGTCGTCATCGCGCTGGCCGCCCTCACCGTCATCGGCATCAGCCTGCTGACGATCATGGCGATCATCGCCGCCGCCACCGTGGCCGTCTCCGTGGCCGTCGCCCTCACCGCCCTGCCGGCGCTGCTCGGCCTCGTGGGCGAGCGCATCGTCTCGGACAAGGCACGGTCGAAGTTCACCAAGCGCGAGACGGCCGGCGTCGACCACGCCACCGCCCGTCGCTGGGTCACCTTCCTGTCGAAGCACCGCTTCCTCGCGGCCGGGGCCGTCGTGGCGGTCACGCTCGCCATGGCGATCCCCGCTCTGGACATGCGCCTGGGCCTGCCGGCGGGCGACAACTACAACTCCGGCACGGACCAGCGCGAGAGCTACGCCGCCGTCGAGGAGTCGTTCGGCGAGGGCCTCAACGGCCCGCTGCTGGTCGTGCTGTCGTCCCGCTCCGACGAGCCGGTCGACCAGCGTGCCGCCGGCGCGATCGTGGGCGAGCTGGGCGAGACCGAGGGCGTCGCCTCCGCGACCCCGTCCGGCATGAGCGAGGACGGCCGCACCGCCCTGGTCTCGCTGATCCCCGAGAACGGCCCGACGGACCCGTCGACCGAGACCCTCGTGCACGAGCTGCGCGACCTCGAGGACGGCATCGCCTCGAAGTACGACGTGGACCTGGGCATCACCGGCCAGACCGCGATGGGCATCGACATCGCCCAGAAGATGAGCGACGTCATGCCGATCTACCTGGCCATCGTCGTGGTGCTCTCCCTCATCGTGCTGACGATCGTCTTCCGCTCGATCATCGTGCCGCTCAAGGCGACCGCCGGCTTCCTGCTGACGATCCTCGCCACGCTGGGCGCCACCACCGCCGTGTTCCAGTGGGGTTGGTTCAACAGCCTCTTCGGGCTGGACTCGACGGGCCCCGTCATGGCGTTGCTGCCGATCCTCGTGACCGGCATCGCGTACGGCCTCGCGATGGACTACCAGGTGTTCCTGGTGTCGTCGATGCGTGAGTCGTGGGTGCACGGGCACAGCGGCCGCGAGTCGGTGATCGACGGTTTCACGCACTCGAGCCGCGTCGTCGTCGCGGCGGCGGTCATCATGACCGCCGTGTTCGCCGGCTTCATCTTCAACGGCGACCCGATGATCAAGCAGATCGGATTCGCCCTGGCGATCGCGATCGCGATCGATGCGTTCCTCGTGCGCATGACGCTCGTGCCGGCACTGATGGCCATGTTCGGTGACCGCGCCTGGCGCCTGCCGGCGTGGCTCGACCGGGCGCTGCCCGACCTCGACATCGAGGGCGACCAGCTGCTCAAGCGCCTCGGCGCGAAGGAGTGATCCCGCGGGCGCCGATTGCGACAAACGTCTCACTCTTCTCGCCGAGGGGGCGGTTCTCCGCTTAGGGTTGTCCCATGCCTGAACCAACTCTGTCTCCGGAAGTTGCGCGGCTGTCGGCCGAGTTCGCAGCCTTCGTGGCGGCATCTCGGACCCGTGAACAGGAACTCCAGGCGGCGCTCGACCAGCGGTACGCCGAGACGGCGGAGCTCTCGCGGCTGCTGGTCGCGTCGAAGCGGCGCGAGGCGGTCGCGAAGAAGCGCATCGCGACCCTGAAGGCCCGCCTCGCGGAGCACGAGGCGCAGTCGAACCTCACGGCTCGGTTGCGACGACGCCTGAACCGAGGCACGGGATCGGCTCGATGAGGTTGGAGGCCATCCGCCGCTCGCAGTACTTCGACGCCGAGTGGTACCTGGCGACCTACCCCGATGTCGCCGACCTGGAGATGGACCCGGCGGAGCACTACCTCCGGGTCGGCGGGCGGATGCTGCGCGACCCGGGCCCGGAGTTCAGCACGAGCGCGTACCTGGCACTCAACCGGGACGTCGCCAAGGCCCGGATGAACGCCCTGGTGCACTACGAGCTGTACGGCAGGTCCGGCGGACGGCACCTCGCGCCGCCGCAGGGCGTCCAGGACATCCGGGACACGACGCCCGCGGTTCCGCTGTACGGCGGGGACGCTCCGACGCATCGACCCGCGCGCGTCGTCTCCTTCTACCTCCCCCAGTTCCACCCGATCGCCGAGAACGACCGGTGGTGGGGCGAGGGCTTCACCGAGTGGACGAACGTCCGCCCGGCCAGGCCGTACCTGCCGGGGCAGCACCAGCCCCACGTGCCCGGCGAGCTGGGCTACTACGACCTGCGTGATCCCGAGGTCCAGCGACGCCAGGTGGAGCTCGCGAAGCTCTACGGCGTCGAGGCCTTCTGCTTCTACTTCTACTGGTTCGCCGGCCACCGCCTCCTCGAGACCCCGCTGCGCAACTATCTCGACGACCCCACCCTGGACCTGCCCTTCATGGTGTGTTGGGCGAACGAGAACTGGTCGCGTCGCTGGGACGGTCGCGACCACGACATCCTCATCGCCCAGGAGCACTCGCCCGAGGACGACCTGGCCTTCATCGAACACGTGGCCGACTACCTGCGCGACCCTCGGTACGAGCGCATCGACGGGCGACCGGTGCTGCTGGTCTACCGGCCGAACCTGCTCCCCGACCCGAAGGCCACGTCGCAGCGGTGGCGCACCTGGTGCCGCGAGAACGGCATCGGCGAGATCTACCTGGCCTACACCCAGTCCTTCGAGTCCACGGATCCGGGCGAGTACGGGTTCGACGCCGCCATCGAGTTCCCGCCGAACAACAGCGGCATCCGCGAGACGACCCACTCCACGCCGCACTTCCCCTCGTTCGAGGGGCACGTCTTCCGATGGGACGACCTCGTCGACCGGAGCTTCGCCTACTCCGGCACGCCGTACCGGCGCTTCCGTGGCGTCTGCCCCTCGTGGGACAACACCGCCCGCCGGGGCAAGACGGCCACCGTCATCGCCGGCAGCTCGCCGGAGAGGTTCGCCCGCTGGGTGACCCATGCGGTGCGCGACACCCGGCGCAGGAGCGCATCGGACCAGGACCGGTTCGTGTTCGTCAACGCGTGGAACGAATGGGCCGAGGGCGCCCATCTCGAGCCGGACGAACGCTACGGGTACGCCTGGCTCGAGGCGCTCAGGGTCGGGCTGGACTGCGGCGCCGCCCCCACGCAGGTCACGGAGGACAGCGTCGTCGAGGTGGTGCGTGACCTCACCGTGACGCAGCTGCTGGCGCGGGTCCCCGAGTGGGAGGCGCGCGGTGTCGACGTCGTCGTTCGCCTGGACGCCGACGAGCCGGAGGAATTCGACCCCGGCGCCGTCCGCCTGCGATTCCTGGCCGATCGGGACCTGGGCATCGCTCTCATCGGTGACGACATCGCCACCCACGACCACCTGGAGTCCCACGTCCGCGGGGTCGCGGCGCGGCTGGGCCTCGACGCCTCCGAAGCGGCGACCTTCGGGTCGCGGGCGCCGCGGTCGTTCGCGGCCCGCCTCAGCGCCCTGCGCCCGCTGGCATCGCTCGCGTTCGACGAGACCCACACCGACCCCGGCTCGGCGCAGTTCATCCCCGCCCTCGACGACGTGCTCGAGGCCGCCGTGCCCCTGAGCGCCATCGCGACGGGTTGCCGCGTCTCGGGCCTCGTCGACGCCGAGGCCGACGGGCGGCCGTCGATCGTGATCGTCTCGCACGACGCCCACCCGCACGGCGCTCAGCGTCTCGCGCTGAACCTGGCGCGCGGGTACCGATCGCTGGGGTTCGCGATCGAGGTCATCCTCCTCGGACCGGGCGTGCTGACGGAGCGCTTCGCCGAGACGGGCGCCGTGCACCGGATCGACCTCCAGCAGGACGCGCCCGAGCGGATCGTCGGGCTGCTGCGGACGCTGCGCGAACGCGGCGCATCCGTCGCTCTGGCGAACACCACGGTCTCGGGCGCGCTCGCGCCCTGGTTGCGCGGGGCCGGCTTCACGGTCGTGTCCCTCGTGCACGAGATGTCGGGCGTCCTGCAGCAGATGGGGCTCGACCAGGCGGCCGGCGACCTGACGGACAACTCCGACGTCGTCGTCTTCCCCTCGGCCGTCGTGCAGCGCCACTTCGAGGACTTCACCGGCCGGCCCGTGCCCACGGCGGTGACCCGTCCGCAGGGCCTCTACCTGACGCGTTCACCCGGCGACCCGGCGAACGCGGGGCCCCTCGACACGGTGCACCGTCGCCACGGTTTGCCCGTCGATGCCCGCATCGTGCTCGGAGTGGGCTACGGCGACGAGCGCAAGGGGTTCGACCTCTTCGCCGAGGCCTGTGCCGAGATCCTCCGGGCCGATCCGCGCGCCGCGGCGGTCTGGGTCGGCCACCTGGCCCACGACGACCTGGTGGGCCAGGTGCACGCGCGGATCGCCGCCGACGACCTGCAGGACCGGTTCGTCTTCACCGGACTGGTGGAGGACCCCGAGCTCTACTACGCCGCTGCCGACGTCTTCTTGCTGACGTCGCGCGAGGACCCCTTCCCCTCCGTCGTCCTCGAGGCGATGGACGCGCAGCTGCCGGTGATCGCCTTCCGCGACGCCACCGGCGCGCAGGAGCTGGTCGAACGCGGCGTGGGCGTGCTCGTGGACCAGTTCGACGCCGCCGCCATGGCCCGTGCGGTGCTCGACCTGACGACCGACACCGCGGCGGCCGCCGCCATGGGCGCCCTCGGCCGGCAGATCGTGCAGGACGAGTTCCGGTTCTCGGACTACCTCTTCGACCTCACCACCCTCGCGGGGATGGACCTGCCCCGGGTCTCGGTCGTGGTCCCGAACTACAACTACGGGCACCTGCTCTACGCCCGCCTCGAGAGCATCGCGGCGCAGACGCTGCCGGTCTACGAGGTGATCGTCCTCGACGACGCCTCCACCGACGACAGCCTCGCCGTCCTCGAGGAGTTCGCCCGGACCTCGTCGATGCCGGTGCGCCTGGTCGTGAACGAGACCAATTCCGGATCGGTCTTCCGGCAGTGGCGAGCCGGCGTCGAGCTCGCCGCCGGTGACTTCGTCTGGGTGGCGGAGGCCGACGACCTGTCCCACCCGGACTTCCTCCAACGCGTCACGGAGGCCTTCGCCGATCCGGACGTCGTCATGAGCTACTGCCAGTCGAAGATCCTCGACGTGCACGGCAACGTGGTCGCGTCGGACTACCTCGACTACGTCGCCGACCTCGGCGCCGCACGCTGGTCCGAGCCGTACTGCCACGACGGAACGGACGAGATCCGGTCGGCGCTGTACCTCAAGAACACCGTGCCGAACGTCAGCACCGCGGTCTTCCGGCGCGAGGCGTGGCTCGAGACGCTGTGCAAGCACGGGGACGAGATCGTCGGTCACCGGAACGCGGGCGACTGGGTCGCCTATCTGCGGCTCCTGGAGCGCGGGCGGATCGCGTTCGTCCCCGAGTCCCTCAACCTCCACCGGCGGCACGACCAGGGCGTGACGATGAGCAGCTTCAACCTCGACCATCTCCGTCAGATCGTCTCGGTGCAGCGCGACACGATCCGGCGGTACGGACTGGGCGAGCAGGAACAGGCCATGGCCGCGACGTACGCACAGTCCCTCTACCTGCAGTTCGGGCTCGCGACCGAGGAACACCCCACGGTGCAGACGCATCCCGATCTGTGCGACCTGTGACCCCGCTGCCGGCCCACGAGGCTCCGGTTCGGCGATCCCCTAGGGTCGTCGCATGACGGTCCTTCCCCCGTGCGTCCTGGCCGCCGCGGCTTCGCCTGGGGAGCGTTGATGTCCAGCACGTGGAGTCGGACGTGGGTCGACACGGCGATCCGGCAACTGGTCACCGACCCGGAGTCACCGGTCGCGGAGCCCGGGGTGCCGTGGCAGGAGATCGTGCAGCTGCTGACCCGTCAGGTCCTGGCCGGTGACCGCACCGACGCCTACCACGGCCTGCGGGGCACGGCCGCGCTCGACGACCTGCAGAAGCGGGAGTTCATCGAGTCGCTGAACGTGAACTACCTGTTCGGGCAGGGCCGGGAGTGGACCAACCACGGCGTCCTGCGCAGCTTCCGCTTCTGGTCGCACGACGAGAAGGTCCGGTACCTGCAGGGGGCGAACCGGATCATCGAGATGCTCGAGGGAGTCGGCGCGGGGGTGATGCTGGGGTTCGGCTCGGTGCTCGCGCACGTGCGCGACGGCGACTTCATCCCGCACGACGACGATCTCGATCTCATCGTGGCGTTCGACTCCGCCGAGGTGCCGTCGCTGACCGAGGCACTCGAGCTGACCTCGGCCGTCCTGCTCGACGCCGGGTGTGAGGTCTCCGGCGACCTGCCGACGCATCGCAAGGCCAGGTGGGGCGACGACCACCACGTCGACGTGTTCGTCGGGCTCATCGAGGGCGATCGGGTCTCGTGGTTCCCCAGCGCGCGCCGCGGTCTGGCGGTCGATCAGGTCCTGCCTGCCCAGGAGGTCGACTTCCTCGGCGTCAAGGTGAAGATGCCCGCCCAGCTCGAGGAGTACCTGCAGATCACGTACGGGCCGGACTGGGCCACACCGATCAGCAACTGGAATCACCCGTGGAACCGGGCCGAGTACGCCGATCTGCTCGGTGAGGGGCCGCCGCCGCCATCGGTCGCCGCCGCCGCGACGCTGTCGCACCGACCCCGGTTGACCCACCCGGCCCAGCGGATCGTCAAGCGCGCCGAGGAGCTGTCCCTCGCCGAGCCGCAGGACTTCGGACGCGCCGTGAAGCAGCTGCGCCGACTGTCCGTCGACGAGTTCGCGGAGTTCATGTGGAGCCTGCCCGACCCGGCGCGCCCGGGACTGAGCCGACTCCTCCCGGCGATGGCCTCCCCGGCGGTGCAGCAGGGGTGGACCGGTGCGTCCGGTCAGGACCTCCTCCCCCAGGCGACCGCCTTCGTCCGCTCGGTCGAGACGGCCTACCTGCGACACACCGGCGGACGTCTCGAGGGCAGGACGATCCTCGACGTCGGCGTCGGCTACGGCCGAGACCTGCGGCTGATGTACCGCTACACGGATCCGTCCGCGCTGTGGGGAGTCGACGCCCGCCCCGCGGCGCTGGAGGCATGCCGGGAGAGCGGCGTGGCGGCACAGCTGCGCCAGTGCGACGAGGCACCGGACGTGATGCCGGTCGACGGCACGATGTTCGACCTGGCCTATTCGTTCTCCCTCTTCACCCACCTGCCCGCACCGAGTGCGCTCGCCGTGCTGGAGGCCACCCGCCAGGTGCTGAAGCCCGGTGGCATCTTCGTCATCACGGTGCGTCCGACCGACTTCTGGGCCCTGCGGGCGCCGCAGCGGGGCGCCGACCCGGCCGCGCTGCGTGCTGAGCACCGCGAGCACGGCATCGCCCACCTCTCCGAGGACGGAGACCCCGCCCCGTGGTCCGGCGACGCCACGGTGTCGCCGTTGTTCTTCAAGCGCCACGGCTGGAAGGTCGTGGGTCGCGACTGGAACGCGGTGGACCCCCACCAGATGATCCTCGTCCTGCAGGCGCAGCCCCAGGAGTCCCGCCCGGCCACGCCGGCGGACCCGCCGTCCGGCGGCGCGGGGATCGCACAGCGGGCGCGCCGGGCGCTGCGTCGGCGGATCGGCTGAGCCGGAGCAGAGGTGCCGGCGCGGGACACGCCGCGCCGCCCGGCTCGGGCGTCAGACGAAGGGGTTGCCGCGCTCGACGAGCAGGTTGTAGAGCGTCTGCTGGATCGTCTCGCGCACCTGGTCGGTGACGTTGAACAGCAGCATCGGGTCGTCGGCGGACTCGGGCGGGTACGCGTCGGTCCGGATCGGCTCACCGAACTCGATGATCCACTTGCTCGGCAGCGGGACGAGTCCCAGCGGGCCGAGCAACGGGAAGAACGGCGTGATCGGGATGTACGGCACGCCCAGCAGTCGCGCGAGCGAGGGGATGTTGCCGATCAGCGGGTAGATCTCCTCGGCACCGACGATCGAGACGGGGATGATCGGCACCTGGGCCCGCATGGCCGACGAGACGAAGCCGCCGCGGCCGAACCGCTGTAGCTTGTAGCGCTCGCTGAACGGCTTGCCGACGCCCTTGAAGCCCTCGGGCCACACCGCGGCGAGCTCGCCAGAGGTGAGCAGTCGCTCGGCGTCCTCGGCGCACGCGAGGGTGGCACCCATCTTGCGCGCGATCTGACCGACGTACGGCAGCCGGAAGACCAGGTCGGCGCCCAGGGGCCGAATCGGCCGGCCGGCGTACTTGCGCACCGCGTAGCCGGTGATGAGGCCGTCGACGGGCACGGTGCCGGAGTGGTTGGCCACGAGCAGCGCCCCACCGTCGGCGGGGATGTTCTCGATCCCGCGGACCTGGAGACGGAACCAGCTCTCGGCCAGCGGCTCGACCAGGTGCGACAGCAGGTCGACGACCTCCGGATCCATGCCGAACTCATCGACCGAGTAGTCACCCGAGAGCCGGCGACGCAGGCTGACGGCGATGTCGGTCATCGTCGCCTGCCAGTCGGTTCCGAGGAGTCGGCGCGCTCCCTCGGCGAAGGCGGCGGCGACGTCCTCGGGATCCAGATCGGCGGTCGCCTCGCGCGGAGGCTCCTGCTGGCCGGGTCCGTCGTCCTCGGGCACGGCGTGCAGATGGCGCTCGCGCGTCGAGGTCGTCGGCTCCTCGGCGGGCTCCGGCGCCACGGACTCGCGTACGCCGGACGGCTCGGTCGGCTGGGCCGCCGCCGTCTGCTTCGTCGCCTTCTTCGCGGCCGTCTTCCGGGTCGCGGTGGTCTTCTTCGCGGCCGTGGTCTTCTTGGCCGCCGCGGTCTTCTTCGCGGCAGGCTTCTTCGGGGCCGCCTTCTTCGCGGCAGGCTTCCCGTCGTCCGCCGCCGCAGCAGCCTTCTTCGCCGAGGGCTTGCGCGCTGCCGACTTGCCTGCGGCGGGTCCGGCCAACGACCGGGCGGCGCGCGACGGCGACGTCGAGCCGTTGCCTCGACCGGCCGGACCGGACGTGCCGATCCCCTTCAGGTTGTCGTTCATCGCGTGATCCCCCATGCGTGCAACAGACCCGGGCGCGCCGTCTCGGCGTACCACTCGAAGGTCTCGCGCGTCGTGTGCCGGGGACTGTAGCCGAAGATCTCCCGCAACGCGGTGGTGTCCAGCACGCGGCCGTAGGTCAGCAGGCGGTGGACGCCCGGGGACACGTCAGAGCCCATGAAGTGCACCATGCGGCGCAGGACCGAGCCGAAGCCCACCGGCGGGATCGGCAGCGTCGGCTTGCCCAGGAGGCGAGCCGCCTGCGTCAGCATCAGCACGCCGTCGCCCGCGACGTTGAACGTGCCGGGGTGGTCCTCGAGCGCGGCGCGGGAGATCACCTCGAACGCGTCATCGGGATGCAACAGCTGCAGACGGGCGTCGAAGCCCATCGGCACCGGCAGGACCGGGTTCGAGAAGTAGGTGCCCAGGACCGTCGGGAAGTGCGGAGAGAGCCACTGCGCCATGCGCAGGGTCGTCACACACACGTCGGGACGCCGCCGAGCGAAGCCGCGGGTGTACCCCTCGACCTCGACGATGTCCTTGGCGAAGCCCGACTTCGTGCCGCCGCGGGCCGTCGCGGACTCGGTGAACACCGCCGGGTCGCGCGGCGACGCGCCATAGACGGCGGCGCTGCTGGCCAGAACGACGCGGCGGACCGTGTCGGCCCGCTGGCACGCCGCCAGCACCTGCATCGTGCCGATGACATTGATCTCCTTGGTGGCGCTTCCGCCACCGCGCGAGCGCATCGGCGCCAGGTCCATGTGGACCACGGTGTCGATGTCCTCGACGGCGAGAACCTTGGAGATGACCGGCGTGCGGATGTCCGCACGCACGAATTTGACTGACCCGAGATCGTCGGTGGGCAAGGTCGTGTCGACTGCTACGACCCTGACGTCACCCGCTTCAGCGATGCGCCGCGCGGCGCGAGCCACGCCGGGCGTGGCCGCGCCCGTGACGAGGACGACCCCGGACATCGGTCACTTGCCCAGACGGCGACGCTGGACGCGAGTGCGCTTCAGCATCTTGCGGTGCTTCTTCTTCGACATCCGCTTACGGCGCTTCTTGATGACAGAACCCACGACTCACCTCAATCTGATCTTTCACACACAGGACAGACCAAACACTAGGCGATCGCATCCACCTGGCGCACACGCGGTGGCGTAGGCACGACTGTCGCCCCGGCGGTCCGCCCCCCTGCGAACCGCCGGACGCGTCAGCCGGCTTGGTAGAACGACTTGCTCAGCAGTTCCTCGACCGCGTGCTCGGGCACACGGAAGGAACGGCCCACACGCACGGCTTCGAGTTCGCCGGAATGCACGAGTCGGTACACCGTCATCTTCGAGACACGGATCTGGTCCGCGACCTCGGCAACGGTCATGAAACGGGTTCCCTCAGACATCTCCACACCATCCTCCCAGGGGCACGCGCGCTCTCCGGCTTCCCCACCGGAGAGTGAGCGCGCGTGCTTGTTGTGAAGACTAGTGGCAGATGAGTCCGGTGGGAACACATTATTTGAAACTCGTCGATGCCCGGCGTACCTTACGCCAATCCCGGCCGCCTTTTGTACCGCCTGCGTACACTGAAACACCCAGTTACACCGGGAAATTACCTCAATACGAGGGATCAAGGCCATTCAGAGGAAAAGTTTCCGTCCGGGACGCCTGGATCGAGCGATCGAGCCACGACGCGGGGTCGTAGCCCTCCTCCCAGGGGCGGTAGAGCGCCCGGCGACCGTCAGTCATCCGGGTCGGCGCAGGCTGACCGCGCAGCTCCTCGACGGCCCGGCGCCAGCGCTCCGGGGTCTCGGTCTCGGGCGGGAGGGGATTCCCGCTGACGATCGCCAGCAGGTGGCCCCAGGCGCGCGGCACCACGTCCACGACCGCGTAGCCGCCACCACCGGTGGCCAGCCACTTTCCCTCGGTGACCTCCTCGGCCAGGTCGCGCACCGCGAGGTAGGAGGCCCGCTGCCCGTCGACGCTGAGCATCAGGTTCGTCAGCGGATCGTCCATGTGCGAATCGCAGCCGTGCTGGCTGACGATGACCTCGGGGCCGAACTCGCGCACGATCGCCGGCACGACCGCGTGGAACGCGCGCAGCCAGCCCGCATCCGAGGTGCCCGGCGGCAGCGGCACGTTGACGGCCGATCCCTCGGCTCCCTCGGCACCGATCTCGGTCGAGTAGCCGGTGCCCGGGAAGAGCGTCTTCGGCGACTCGTGCAAGGAGATCGTCAGCACCCGGGGGTCGTGGTAGAAGATCGCCTGCACGCCGTCGCCGTGATGGGCGTCGACGTCGATGTAGACGATCTTCTGGGCGCCGTGGTCGAGCATCCACTTGATGCCCATCGCGACGTCGTTGTAGACGCAGAAGCCGCTGGCCCGCCCGGGCATGGCGTGGTGCAGGCCGCCGCTGACGTTGATCGCCCGCTTGCGCTCGCCGGTCCAGACCAGGCGGGCCGCCTCGAGGCTGGCGCCGGCGATCAGCGCACTGGCGTCGTGCATGCCGCGGAAGACCGGGTTGTCCTCGGTGCCCAGGCCATGCGCGGAGTCGGTGTGCGTCGGGTGCTTGCTCAGGTTCACGACCCGCTCGACGTAGTCGTGCGTGTGGACGCTCAGCAGCTCCTGCTCGGTGGCCTGGCGGGCGCCCACCACGTCGAGGCCCTCGAGGACGCCCAACTCGTCGGCCAGAGCCATCGTCAGCTTGACCCGCACCGGCGCCATCGGGTGCGAGGGCCCGAAGTCGTACTCGGTCAGGCGTTCGTCGAACACCACGACGGCGCGATCTTCCATGGCGTCAGCCTAGTTCCGCGGAGCGGGCGGCGGCGGCGCGAACGCCGGCACGGATCCCCTCGCCCACGCCTTGGTCGTCGAAGGTGGTGATCGCGGCGTGCGTCGTGCCGTTCGGCGAGGTCACCCGGCGCCGCAGTTCGGCCGGCTGGTCGTCGGATCCCGCGAGGAGCTCGGCCGAGCCCAGGAGGGTCTGGACGGTCAGGGTGCGGGCCGCCTCCGGATCCAGGCCGGCGTCGATCCCGGCGGCGATCATCTGCTCGGCCAGGTAGAAGACGTAGGCGGGCCCCGAGCCCGACACGGCCGTCACGGCGTCCTGGCGCGACTCGTCGACGACGACGACCTCGCCACCCGCGCCGAGCAGGTCGACGACGGTGTCGAGGCGTTCGCTCGAGACCCGGTTCCCCGGCGAGACCCCGAACATCCCGCGGCCGATGACGGCGGGCGTGTTCGGCATGGCGCGCACGACCGCCACCGTGTCCGGCAGGACGTCCTCGATGGTGGCCGTCCGCACGCCGGCGGCCAGCGAGACCACGGTCGCGTCCGGATCGAGGTCGCTCGCGAGTGCCGGGAGCACCGCTGCGACGTCCTGGGGCTTGACCACCAGCAGGACCACCTGGGCGCCCGCCACGGCCTCGATGTCGGCGGCCGTGGAGCGGCCCTGCGCCTCGAGCTCGGCGCGGCGTTCCGGGGTGCGCTCGATCACCACGATGTCGTCGTGACCGGCACGCGCCATCGCCTCGACCAACGTGCCACCCATGACGCCGCCACCGACGACCGCGATCCTCATGGGGCTGAGCCTAGTTCCCGACGGCGTCATCGTGGCCGCGACCCGAGATTGCGTGCCGTCAGGCACTCACCGGGCGATGCCGAGCACGGCCAGCGCCTCGTCGACCGAGTCGACGATGCGGCACAGCTCGTGGTCCTCGTCGCTGATGAACCCCTCGGTCACGCCGTGGGCGACGAGGTCGCGCAGCGGCCCGAAGTACCCGTCGACGTCGACCACGACGATCGGCTTGTCGTGGATGCCCAACTGGCGCCACGTCAAGATCTCGAAGAACTCCTCGTAGGTGCCGAGTCCGCCGGGCAGGACGACGAACGCGTCCGACAGCTCGTGCATCAAGGCCTTGCGCTCGTGCATGGTGTCGACGACGTGCAGGTCGGGCTCGCCGGGGCGACCTCCCTCGCGCTCCAGCAGCGACTTCGGGATCACGCCGATGGCGCGGCCGTTCGCGGCCTTCGCCGCCCGCGAGGCGGCGCCCATGATGCCGATGCTGCCGCCGCCGAACACGAGGTTCACCCCGGCCTCGGCCAGGCCGGCGCCGAACTCCTGCGCCGCCCGGACGTACTCGGGCCTGGCTCCGTCGCGCGCGCCGCAGAAGAGGCACACCGCGCGGACTGCTCTCTCGCTCATGGGGCTCACGGTGTCAGTCTGCCGGGAAGGACCCGCCGGTGCGCCGGAACCGGCGCGTGATGCCCGGCACGGCGGGCCTATCGTGGCCGCGTGCGCATCGACCCCTTCGTCGTGATGATCCTCGGCCTCGCAGGGCTCGGGATCGTGCTCCCCGCCCAGGGCACCGCACTCGAGGTCGTCTCGGTCCTGGTCCAGGTCGGGATCGTCGCGCTGTTCTTCCTCTACGGCGCCCGCCTGTCGACCGGCGAGGTCCTGCACGGGGTCAAGGCATGGCGTGTCCACGGGGTCATCGTCGTCTCGACGTTCGTCATGTTCCCGCTGCTGGGCCTGGCCCTGTCCCCCCTGGCGCCGGCGCTGATCTCGCAGCAACTGCTGGCGGCACTGGTGTTCGTGTGCCTGGTCCCGTCCACGGTGCAGTCCTCGGTGGCGTTCACGTCCATCGCCGGCGGGGACCGGGCGATCGCCGTCGTCGCGGCCTCGGTGTCGAGCCTGCTGGGCGTGTTCCTGACTCCCCTGCTGGTGGCGCTCATGCTGGGCGGTGACGTTCGCGTCGACGCCCAGGCCGTCCTGCGGATCATCGGCCTGTTGCTGCTGCCGTTCCTGGCCGGACAGGTGGCCCGGCGATGGCTGCGCCCGTGGCTCCTGCGACACGACGTGGGCCTGCGTCGCTTCGACCGGTCGACCGTCCTGCTCGTGGTCTACGCCGGCTTCAGCCGCGGCACGAACGCGGACGTGTGGCAGGTGCTGGACTGGGGTGACGGCGTCGTCGTGGCGGCCGTCTGCGTCGGACTGCTCGCGGTCTCCTCGGCGGTGTGCTGGCTCGCCGGCCGGCGCTTCGGGCGCGGGGCGCAGGTGGCCGTCTACTTCTGCGGCACCAACAAGTCACTGGCCGCCGGTCTGCCGATGGCGAGCGTGCTGTTCTCCGCGACCACGTTCCCGCTGATGATCCTGCCGCTGATGGTCTACCACCAACTGCAGCTGATCGTCGGGTCCGTCATCGCCACCAGACTGTCCGGGCACGGCCGTAGCGTGCAGGCATGACAATCACTCCGGCGATGATCACGTGCGACACGACCGACGCCACGGCGTTGGCCACCTGGTGGGCCGAGCAGACCGGCGGCACCGTCACCGAGGAGAACGACGGCTGGTTCGTCATCGTGGCGGTCCCCGGCGGACCCACCCTGGCCTTCCAGAAGGTCGAGGAGCCGACACCGGGCAAGAACCGGCTGCACCTGGACGTCGTCACCGACGACCTCGCGGCCGAGGTCGAGCGGCTGCGGGCCGCCGGCGCGGGGCTCGTGGCCGAGCGTGGCGACGACAGCTTCCGCTGGGTCACGATGACCGATCCCGCGGGCAACGAGTTCTGCGTCGCGCCGCGCCACTGAGCCGGCCCGGCCGCAGTCCGCTCAGACGGGTGTCGGCGCGAGGTGCAGCCGGGCGAAGGCCAACGCCTCCAGCAGGTCGGCGTCGCGGTCCTCGGCCTTGCGGGTGTTGACCTCGACCACGACGTGGCCGGTGAAGCCCTGGTCGGCCAGCCGACCCAGGATCCGGTCGCACCCCTGCGCGCCGCGACCGGGAATGAGGTGCTCGTCCTTCATCGACCCCGACCCGTCGGTCAGGTGGATGTGGGCCAGCCGATCGCCCAGGTCCTCGATGAGCTGCAGCGAGTCGATCCGGGCCGTGGCGCTGTGGGAGAAGTCGACGGTCACGTTCTCGTAGTCGAAGGGCACCGGGTCCCAACCCGGCGCGTAGGCCTGGAACTCACGCTTGCCCGACCGCCACGGGTACATGTTCTCGACGGCGAAGGCGACGTCGTACTCGTCCTCGAGCCGGGCGATGCCCTCGACGAACCCGCGGGCGTACTCGCGCTGCCACCGGAACGGCGGGTGCACGACCACGGTGTCCGCACCGACGTCCAGTGCCATCTCGGCGCTGCGGTGCAGCTTGCCCCACGGATCGGTGCCCCACACGCGCTGCGTCACGAGCAGGCAGGGGGCGTGGATCGAGACGATCGGGATGTCGTGGGCCTGGGCCAACGCCTTGACCGCGGTGGTGTCGGCGCTGACCTCGTCGAGGCCGACCATCACCTCGACCCCGTCGTAGCCCAGGCGGGCGGCCGCCTCGAAGCCCGCCGCCGTGCCATCGGGATAGACCGACGACGTCGACAGCGAGACCATCGGATGACTCGAGCGTTGGCTCACGACACCCAGCCTAGAACGATGCCGGTCACAGGTGGTCCAGGTACTCGATCAGCACGCCCTCACGCAGCGCCCAGGGGCAGATCTCGAGCTCCTCGATGCCGAACAGCTCCATCGTCGCCTCGGCCACCATCGCCCCGGCGCGCATCTGGTGCGCGCGCGTCGCCGAGACGCCGGGCATGGCCGCGACCTCCTCGTCCGAGGCTCCGCGCAGCTGGCGGCACAGCGTCACGAGGTCGCGGTGCGCGAGCCGGCGACGGACGTACGGGCCCCCGCTGTAGGGCGCCGCGCCGCACATGCGCGCCAGCGAGCGGAACGTCTTGCTCGTCGCCACGGCATGGTCGAAGCCACCCCCGCGCAGCAGGCCCCCGGCGACCGCCCCGATCTCGCGGCGCACCTCACGGCGCAGGTCGTCGTACTCCAGGCCGCGGTCGAGCCACTCACGGGTGAGCCGGCCGGCGCCCAACGGCAGCGACACCGCGGTGTCGGGCGTCTCGTCCGAGCCGACGGCCAGCTCGAGCGAGCCACCGCCGATGTCGAAGACCCCGAGCCGGCCGGACGACCAGCCGAACCAGCGGCGCACCGCCAGGAACGTCAACCGGGCCTCGTCCTCGCCGGGCAGGATCTGCAACCGGATGCCGCTCGTCCGGGCCACCCGCTCGATGATCTCCTCGGCGTTGCCCGCGTCGCGCACGGCGGAGGTGGCGAAGGCCAGCACCCGCTCGGCGCCCTTGTCCTCCGCCTGGGAGCCGGCCTCGACCACGTACTTGACCAGCCGGTCGATGCCCGCGTCGGTCAGGTGGCCGTCGCCGTCGAGGTTCTCGGCCAGGCGCAGCGGCTCACTGAAGGAGTGAGCCGGCAGGGGCGGGCCGCCGCGGAAGGCGTCGACGATGAGCAGATGGCCGGTGTTGGAGCCGATGTCGAGGACGCCGATGCGCATGGGCGACAGTCTGACACCGGGAGCCCTCACCCCGCAGCGGAGCGGTGCACGGCGTCCAGCACCCCGGTGCGGGCGATCTCGCGGTGGAGCGGTGCCGCCAGCGTCCCGGCGTACGTCGCCGAGACGTGGTTGTAGTCACGGAAGACGTTCACGCCGCCGATGACCGCCGGGCAGACGTCCTCGCGACAGAAGAAGGGCCAGGTGTCCACGAAGTGCGCCCCGTCGACGCGGGCCGCCGCAGGCTCGAACGGATCGAAGTCGGGCACGATGTCGTCCCGCGCGACGTCGCACCGTGCCCAGTCGTCGGGTTCGGTGCCGCTCAGGCACTCCAGGGTGTCACCGGGCAGCCGCGGGTTGTCGCGCAGCGCCACGATCGGCACCCCGGCCCGCGCGGCCGGCTCCCAGGCCTCGACGAGCCCGCGGACCTGGGCGGACTCCGACCCCTTCATCCGGCCGGCGTACGCCGTGGTGACGATGACGTCGTACTCGTCGACATGCTGTTCCAGCCAGGTCGTCAGCTTGACCCGCCACTGGTCGCACAGCGGGCCCCGGAGGGGGTCCTTGCTGTCGCGCACCGGCAGCGTGGACCACGCGCAACTGGCCTTGGCCGCGGCGGTGACCTCCATGACGCCGTGCTCGGCCAGGCGGCGGAACGCCCCCAGCAGGACGCGCGCGTGCGAGTCGCCCAGGACCAGGACCCGCGGCCCCTGCGCAGGTCCGCCGAGGTCACACAGGTTGAGGTTCGCGTCGTCGGGCCGCGACCAGCAGTCGAGGTACGCCTCGAAGTCGGCCCCGGCGCGGTCCAACGGCGGGTGCAGGACGCCCTCGAGCTCGCCGTTGCGGCAGTCGCGGCCCTCGGCCCGGGCCGCCATGGTCAGGGCGCCGAAGCACTCGGGCAGGTCGGCCGTCAGCAGCGCCTCGGTCCGGGCGGCGTCCGTCTCGATGGCGTCGAGCCGCTCGGATCCGGGCACCGTCACCAGGACCGCCGCCAGGAGGCAGGCAGCCGCCAGGGCCGCCCACGCGACGCCGTGCCGGACGACCGACCTCACGCCCGCGACGAGCGCCCACGTCAGCAGCGCCACCACCCCCACCACCACGAGCAGGCCGGCCCGGTCGCGCAGACCGAGGTCGCGGTCCGCAGCCTCGGGCGCCAGGCTCAGGGCCGGCCACGCCCAGCAGAACCCGGCCCAGGCGAGCCAGGCGAACCACGTGGCCGTGCGTCCGCGCAGGAGCCCACCCGGTGACGTGGAGGATCGGGCGGTCGCCACGAGGACGACGCCTGCCGCCACTCCGGCGAGCACCTCGAGCCTCGGCACGGGTCCCACCAGGGCGACCGCGCCCAGTCCCAGCGCGCCGAGCCAACCCGCCGCAGCGGCGACCGGTCCGCTCGGGAGCGGCCACCTTCCCGCGAGCAGGGCGACGAGGACGCCACAGCCGACCGGCCAGAACCTCGCGGCGGCGAGGTCGTCGCCACCGACGACCCACCAGCCGAACGACGCCGCCGTCAGGACCGCCACGAGGGCCAGGCCCGCCCGGGTCCTCCAGCGGCTCACGAGGGGACGCAGGAGCAGCAGGAGCACGGCGGACTGCGCCAGCAGCGCGATGATCCAGAATCCGGCGACGGGCGACGCCTCGTCGATCGGTCCGAGGTTGACGATCCCGATCGCGGCATCGCGCACGTCGCGCAGGGGTCCGGCCCACTCGCGCAGGTCGACGAGGCGCTGGACGGCGATCCCGGTGGCCACGAGGACGAGCAGGGGCGGCACCGCGAGCCGCGCGCCGGTCGCGACGACGGCACCGAGGGGGCGGTCGCGCTCCACCAACAGCAGTTGCGCCATCAGCGCACCGGCCGCGACCAGCAGGACCTCGGCGCCGGCCGAGGCACCGGGCAGCCGGCCGGGCCAGTACGCGCCCAGGACCAGCAGCACCATCGCAGCGCCTGCGATGGTGCACCAGCTCGTCGTGATCCGTCCCCACCCCGTCACGGTCGTCAACCCTAGGTGCCTCGGGGGCGGTGTCCTAACCTGTGTCCCGTGGCCGAGGTCGACCTGGGATTCCCGCGCTCCTTCGTGGAGTTCGCGAACCCCGACGACCCCACCGAGGTCTTCCGGTGCGACCTGACCTGGCTGACCTCGCGCTGGACCTGCATCTTCGGCGCCGGCTGCCCGGGCATCTACGCCTCGGCCCCCGACTCGGGATGCTGCACCCTGGGCGCCCACTTCAGCGACGCGGAGGACCACGACCGGGTCGCGGCGTTCGTCGAGGAGCTCGATCCCACCGAGTGGGAGCTGCACGACGTCGGCCGCCGCGACGGCTGGACCGAGCGCGACGCCGACGGCGAGCTGAAGACCCGCGTCGCCGACGGCGCCTGCATCTTCCACAACTCGCGCGACTTCCCCGGCGGCTACGGCTGCGCCTTGCACGCCCACGCGTTGGCGACCGGTCTCGAACCCCACACGACGAAGCCCGACGTGTGCTGGCAGCTACCGCTGCGACGTGAGTTCCGCGAGGTCGATCCCGGCGACGGATCGACCTACACCGAGGTCAGCATCGGCGAGTACACGCGCGCCGGCTGGGGGCCCGGCGGAGCCGATCTGGACTGGTACTGCTCATCGAACACCGACGCCCACGTCGCCGCCGACCCGGTCTACGTCGGCAACCGCGCCGAGCTGACGGCGCTCATGGGCGAGGCCGGCTATCTCGAGCTGGTCCGGCACTGCGATCGGTTCGTCGCCGCCGGGCGGCCCGTGCCCCACCCGGCAGACCGAAGGTGACCCTGAGGTTCCGGCCGAACCGGTGACGGGCAACAATGCCCTATGCACCTCGATCATCTGTCGTTCGCCGTCGGTCCTGCCGGTCTCATGGCGACCACGAGTGAGTTGAGCGAGAAGTTCGGCGCCGTGTTCCTGGCCGGTGGCATCCACCCGCGCTTCGGCACGAACAACATGATCCTGCCGTTGAAGAACCGCCAGTACCTCGAGGTCGTCGAGGCACTCGAGCACCCCGCGTCGGACAAGGCCGCGTTCGGGCAGGCCGTCAAGGCACGCTCCGAGCTCGGTGGCGGGTGGCTGGGCTGGTGTGTCTCGGTCGACGACATCGAGCCCGTCGAGCACCGGCTCGGTCGGCACGCCGTGCCCGGCAACCGGCACCGGCCCGACGGCTACAACCTGACGTGGCAGCAGATCGGCATCCACGGCATGCGTGCGGATCCGCAGCTGCCCTTCGTCATGTGCTGGGACGTGCCGCCGGAGGAGCACCCCTCGCAGATGGCCGACACCGGGATCGCCCTGACCGGGCTGGAGATCGCCGGCAGCCCCGAGCGCCTGTCCGACTGGATGGGTGAGCCCGCCGTCGGCGCACTGGAGGACATCGAGGTCCGCTGGGTCGCCCCGAACGGCGCCCCGGGGATCCTGGCGGCCGAGTTCGACACCCCGAACGGCCCGGTCCGCATCTGAGTTCCGGCCGGTGCACGACGCGCCGGTCTGTCGGTCCCCGCACCTAGGCTGATCCCATGCCTCCCAAGACCCCCTCAGCCTTCGCCTGCACCGAGTGCGGCTGGACCACCGGCAAGTGGGTCGGGCGTTGTGGCGAGTGCCAGGCCTGGGGCACGGTCGACGCCGTCGGCGGCAGCTCCCGCTCCGGCCGCACATCCGCCGCGCCGGTCTCCAGCCCTGCCGTCCCCATCGCGCAGGTCGCGGCCACCGAGGCGGCCGCCGTCGGCTCGGGCATCCCCGAGCTCGACCGCGTGCTCGGCGGCGGTGTCGTGGCCGGTGCCGTGATGCTGATGGCCGGCGAGCCGGGAGTCGGCAAGTCCACCCTGCTGCTCGAGGTCGCGGCACGCTGGGCGCGGGCCGGCCGCCGCACCCTCTACGTCTCGGGCGAGGAGTCGGCCGCCCAGGTGCGGTTGCGCGCCGAGCGCACGGGCGCCCTGGCCGACGAGCTGTTCCTCGCCGCCGAGACCGACCTCGGCGGCCTGCTCACCCACATCGACGCGGTCAAGCCCAGCCTGCTCATCGTCGACTCGGTCCAGACGATCGGCTCGTCCGCGATCGACGGCGTGCCCGGTGGGGTCACGCAGGTCCGCGAGGTCGCGGCGACCGTGATCGGCCGCGCCAAGGCCGAGGGCATCGCCACCCTGCTGGTCGGCCACGTCACCAAGGACGGCTCGGTCGCGGGTCCCCGCGTGCTGGAGCACCTGGTCGACGTCGTCCTGCAGTTCGAGGGCGACCGCACCAGCCGGCTGCGCCTGCTGCGCGCCACCAAGAACCGGTTCGGCCCCGTCGACGAGATCGGCTGCTTCGACCTGGTCGACGCGGGCATCGTCGAGGTCCCCGACCCGACCGGCCTGTTCGTCTCGCGTCACGAGTCGCCCGTGCCGGGGACGTGCGTCACCGTCACGATGGAGGGCCGCCGGCCGCTGTTGGCCGAGGTCCAGGCGCTCACCGTCGCCGCCACCACCCCGTCCCCGCGACGCTCCTCCAGCGGCCTGGACTCCTCACGCGTCGCCATGCTGCTGGCGGTGCTGTCCAAGACGGGCGTCGCCCTGGGCAACCAGGACGTCTACACCGCGTCCGTCGGCGGTGCCCGCCTGCACGAGCCCGCGGTGGATCTGGCCGTCGCGCTCGCGGTCATCTCGGCGGCCGGCGGCTCGCCCCTGCCCGGCGGCCTGGTCGCGCTCGGCGAGGTCGGGCTGGCCGGCGAGGTGCGGCCGGTGCGCGGCCTGGAGGCCCGCCTGCGCGAGGCGGCCCGGATCGGCTTCACCCACGCGATCGTCCCGCGGGGCACCGAGGACCTGCAGCGCGTCGGCCTGAACGTGCTCCGCACGGGAGATCTGGCGGCTGCGCTGCGGGCACTGCCCTAGGATGATGCCGATCACGTGCATGGCCGAAAGTGGGGATTGTCGTGGCGGTTCCGGACCTGCGGGCGACGCTGACCTCCGTCGCGCCCGGAACAGCGCTGCGTGAGGGCCTCGAGCGGATCATGCGCGGGCGCACCGGCGCCCTGATCGTCATCGGCCACGACCGGGTCATCGAGTCGATCTCGACCGGCGGCTTCGCCCTGGACGTGCCGTTCACGGCCACGGGTCTGCGCGAGCTGGCCAAGATGGACGGCGCGATCATCCTGGACTCGTCGGCCTCGCGGATCATGCGCGCAGCCGTCCACCTGATGCCCGATCCGTCGATCCCCACGACCGAGTCCGGCACCCGTCACCGCACCGCCGAGCGCGTGGCCCGGCAGTCGGGCATCCCCGTGATCTCGGTGTCCGCCTCGATGACGATGATCGCGCTGTACCTGGGCGACCAGCGCTACGTGCTGGAGGAGCCGACCACGGTCGTCAGCCGCGCCAACCAGGCCCTGCAGACGCTGGAGCGGTACCGCACGCGCCTCGACGAGGTCTCCGACGCGCTGTCCGCCCTCGAGGTCGAGGACCTCGTCACCGTCCGTGACGTCACCGCCGTCGCCCAGCGTCTCGAGATGGTGCGACGGATCTCCGACGAGATCGAGACCTACGTGCTCGAGCTCGGCTCGGACGGACGCCTGCTGTCCCTGCAGCTCAACGAGCTCGTGGGCGGGGTCGACGCCGAGCGCACGCTCGTCGTGCGTGACTACCTGCCGGCGGGGTCGGACGCCCAGGCCGAGAAGGTGCTCGACGCCCTGGCCGAGCTGGAGTCCCAGGAGGTCCTCGACCTGGGCATCGTCGCCGCCGCGTTGCAGATCGGCGACGGCAACTCGCTCGATGCGTCGGTCTCGCCGCACGGCTACCGGCTGCTGGCCAGGATCCCCCGCCTCCCCCCGACGGTCGTCGAGCGGCTGATCATGCACTTCGGCACCCTGCAGCGCCTGCTGGGCGCCAGCCTCGACGACCTCCAGACGGTCGAGGGTGTCGGCGAGCTGCGCGCCCGCGGCGTCCGCGACGGCCTGTCGCGACTCGCCGAGTCCAGCATCCTCGAGCGCTACGTCTGACCGACGCGCCCGCGCCTGACGGGTGCGGACTGCACCGGACGTCGCTCGAGGCTTGCCTCGAGCGTTACGTCTGACCCACTCGCCGGTGCCCGACGGGTGCGGACTGCACCGGACGTCGCTCGAGGCTTGCCTCGAGCGTTACGTCTGACCCACGAGCCTCAGCGCGGGACCGGGGCCGTCGAGCTCGGCTTGGGCCTCGGAGCCGGCTTCTTCGTCGGCTCGGAGGTGGCCTTCTGGGTGGGTTCCGACCCGGGCTTCTTCGCCGGGGCCGGCGTCGGCTTGGTCGCGGGGGTCTCCGGAGCTCGGCGCGCGAGCTTGAACGTGACCTCGCCCGGCTCACCGCCGTACGTGCCGATCTTGAGCGTGTAGGTGCCCGGCGGCGCGAAGCCCTCACTCGACCCGCAACCGGCACCCGAGCCGCGGCCCGTCCATTCGACCGGCGCGACGGTGCTCCAACCCGCAGGGATCGACACCGACTGGTCGAAGAAGGCGGCCCGGCACACCGACGAGTCGTAGATCGGGGCCCGCTCGGTGTCGACGACGACCAGGAGCTCGCGGGTGCTGGGACGGAAGGTGCACGCCGTGCCGTCGAGGGACGTCAGCATCAGGTCGATCGCCACCGGGCCGCCGGCGAACTGCCCGCCGGGCACCGACGGCACGATGCGCACGTTCTCGGGCTCGCAGACGGCTTCGTCGGTCTCGATCGCCACCGCGACCTGGTCCGCGGGAGGCGTGGTCGGCGGCGCCGTGGGGGCGGTCGTCGGAGTGGGGGTGGCGCGGGTCGCCTCGACCTTGCCGGCGTCGTCGCCACGCACCAGACCGATCAGCTGCAGGACACCCCACACGATCGCGATGAGGATCGCCAGCACGAGCAGGCGTCGACGCCAGTACACGTCCCGTCCGACCCGTGGGTTGCTCACCGGTCCACGTTATCTGGCCGTCACGGCGTGAAAGGATCGACGCGCCATGCCTGCCCCCACTCCCCCGGTCGACGAGCTGCACCGACGCGTCCTCGACTGGTTCGACGAGCACCGCCGGGCGCTGCCGTGGCGCGACGACCCCGAGCCGTGGCGCGTCATGGTCTCGGAGTTCATGCTGCAGCAGACCCCCGTCGTCCGCGTGCTGCCGGTCTTCGAGGCCTGGCTCGAGCGCTGGCCCACCCCGGCCGCCCTGGCCGCCGCGTCGTCCGGCGATGCCGTCCGCGCCTGGGGCCGACTGGGCTACCCCCGCCGGGCGCTGCGCCTCCACGCCGCCGCCGTCGCCATCGTCGAGCGCCACGACGGCCGGGTGCCCGACTCCTACGACGAGCTGCTCCTGCTGCCGGGCGTCGGCGACTACACGGCGGCCGCCATCGCCTCGTTCGCCCACGGCCGTCGCGCCGTCGTGCTGGACACCAACGTGCGCCGCGTGTTCGCGCGCGTCGTCGAGGGCGTGCAGTACCCGGCCGCCGGCGTCACCCGGGCTGAGCGCGACGTGGCGGCGTCCCTGCTGCCCGACGACGAGGCGACGGCGGCCCGGTGGGCCGCCGCGACGATGGAGCTCGGAGCGGTCGTCTGCACCGCACGGGCGCCCCGCTGCGAGGCGTGCCCGGTCTCGGACCTGTGCCGGTGGCGCGCCGAGGGACATCCCGAGCACGACGGGCCGCCGCGCCGCAGCCAGGCGTGGCACGGCACCGACCGCCAGTGCCGCGGCCGGCTGATGGCGATCGTCCGCGACGCCCCCGGCCCGGTCGCTCCCGAGCTCATGGTCGCCGCCTGGTCCGACGCGGCCCAGCGGGAGCGGTGCCTGGACTCGCTGCTCGACGACGGGCTGCTGGACCTCGACGCCGAGGGGCGTTTCATCCTGCCCGGTTGATCGCCCGCACGAGGATCTCGCGCAGGACCTCCTGCTTCCGGGCGTTGTACTCCATCACGTGCCCTCCAGCGGCCGCTGCGGCGCGCTTGACGGCCGCGTACCGCTCGCGGTCCTGCGGGTGCGTGCGCAGCCAGTCCCGGAAGATCCGATGACGGTACGGCTCGGCCGCGTCCGGGCCGAAGACGTGCACGTTCGCGCGCGGGTCCGCGTGGCGGAACAACCGGTGACCCTGCCACCACGGCTCGCGCACCGCGAGCACGAAGCCGGCCGCTTCGAGCGCCGGGGCGTACGTGGACTCGTCCTCGGGGTCCGGCACCGTGACGTCGACGTCGACGATCGGCTTGGCCGGCAGGTCGGGCACGGAGGTCGAGCCGACGTGCTCGACCCGCAACGCCACCGCGCCGAGGGCCCGGCGGATCCGCTGCTCGAGAGCCACGTACTGCGCAACCCAGCGGGGGTCGTGCTCGACGATCGTCAGGTCGCGGCCCGGCCCGAAGCCGGGCACCCACGGGCTCGCACCCGGCGGGGGCGCATCGTCGTCGAACTCCAGGAGTCGGTCGCGGTCCACCGCTTCGACGCTACCCGCCGCCGGACGCACGAAGGCCCGGGTCGGACGACCCGGGCCTTGCGTGGGTGATGCGTCAGTTGTCCTCGGAGCCGGCTCCGGCCTCGACGGCCGGCGGCACCTCGGGCAGCTCGAGATCGGCCTTCGACGTGCCGGTGAAGGTGAACTCACCGTCGACGACGTCGACCAGGATGATCTGGCCCGGACGCACCTCTCCGTAGAGGAGCTTCTCGGCCAGGACGTCCTCGACCTCACGCTGCACCGTGCGCCGCAGGGGACGCGCGCCGAGCACCGGATCGAAACCGTCCGCGGACAGCTTGATCTTCGCCGCCGTGGTCAGCTCGATGTCGATGTCCTTCTCGCCCAGACGGGCCTCGAGGGAACCGACCATCATGTCGACCATCTGCAGGATCTCCTCCTGCGTCAGCGGCGGGAACACGATGACCTCGTCGACACGGTTCAGGAACTCCGGACGGAAGTGCTGCTTGAGCTCCGTCGCGACGCGCTCCTTCATCTTCTCGTAGGTCCCCGCGACGTCGCCGGCCTGGGAGAAGCCCAGGTTGACGCCCTTGGAGATCTCACGCGCACCGAGGTTGGTGGTCATGATGATCACGGCGTTCTTGAAGTTGACGACGCGACCCTGACCGTCGGTGAGGTGACCCTCCTCGAGGATCTGCAGGAGCGAGTTGAAGATGTCCGGGTGGGCCTTCTCGATCTCGTCGAACAGGACCACGCTGAAGGGCTTCCGCCGCACCTTCTCGGTGAGCTGGCCACCCTCTTCGTAGCCGACGTAGCCCGGAGGCGAACCGAACAGCCGCGAGACGGTGTGCTTCTCGCTGTACTCGCTCATGTCGAGCTGGATGAGCGCCTCGTCGTCGCCGAACAGGAAGTTCGCCAGCGCCTTGGACAGCCACGTCTTGCCGACGCCCGAGGGTCCGGCGAAGATGAACGACCCACCGGGACGGCGGGGGTCCTTCAGGCCGGCACGGCCGCGGCGGATCGCCCGGGACAGGGCCTTGATGGCCTCGTCCTGACCGATGACGCGCTTGTGCAGCTCGTCCTCCATGTGCAGCAGGCGGCTGGACTCCTCCTCGCTGAGCTGGCCGACCGGGATGCCGGTCGCCTTGGCCAGGACCTCGGCGATGAGGTGCTCGTCGACGACCGCGACCTGGTCGAGGTCGCCGGACTTCCAGGCGCGCTCACGCTCGTGCTTGGCGGCGATGAGCTTCTTCTCCTCGTCGCGCAGGCTGGCGGCGAGCTCGAAGTCCTGGGCGTCGATCGCGCCCTCCTTGCGGCGGCGGACGTCGGCGATCTGCTCGTCGAACTCCTTGAACTCCGGCGGCGTCGCGGCGCGACGGATGCGCAGTCGCGCGCCCGCCTCGTCGATCAGGTCGATCGCCTTGTCCGGCAGGAACCGGTCGCTGACGTAACGGTCGGCCATGGTCGCCGCGGCGACCAGGGCGTCGTCGGTGATCGAGACGCGGTGGTGCGCCTCGTACCGGTCGCGCAGACCCTTGAGGATCTCGACCGAGTCGGCCACCGACGGCTCGTTGACCAGCACCGGCTGGAAGCGGCGGTTGAGCGCCGCGTCCTTCTCGAAGTGCTTGCGGTACTCGTCGAGCGTCGTCGCACCGATCGTCTGCAGCTCGCCACGCGCCAGCATCGGCTTGAGGATGCTGGCGGCATCGATCGCGCCCTCGGCGGCACCCGCACCCACGAGGGTGTGGATCTCGTCGATGAACAAGATGATGTCGCCGCGCGTGCGGATCTCCTTGAGCACCTTCTTGAGGCGC
Source organism: Aeromicrobium sp. 636 (assembly GCF_024433585.1). Taxonomy (NCBI): domain Bacteria; kingdom Bacillati; phylum Actinomycetota; class Actinomycetes; order Propionibacteriales; family Nocardioidaceae; genus Aeromicrobium; species Aeromicrobium sp. 636. The sequence continues at coordinate 106,922 of NZ_WNJU01000004.1, read as the reverse complement.
TCCTCGAAGTCGCCGCGGTAGCGCGAGCCGGCCACGAGGGCACCGAGGTCAAGCGTGTAGATCTGCTTGTCCTTGAGCGTCTCGGGCACGTCGCCACGGACGATGTCCTGCGCCAGCGACTCGACGACGGCGGTCTTGCCGACGCCGGGCTCGCCCACGAGGACCGGGTTGTTCTTGGTACGGCGGCTGAGCGTCTGCATGACGCGCTCGGCCTCGTCGTCCCGGCCGATGACCGGGTCGAGCTTGCCCTCGCGGGCCGCCTGGGTCAGGTTGCGACCGAACTGGTCCAGCACAGCGCTGGACGCCGCGGCGGGCGCCTCGGACGCGGCGCCGGAGGTCTCGGCCTCCTTGCCCTGGAACCCGCTGACCAGCTGGATGACCTGCTGGCGGACGCGGTTGAGGTCGGCGCCCAACTTCACGAGGACCTGGGCGGCGACGCCCTCGCCCTCGCGGATCAGGCCGAGCAGGATGTGCTCGGTACCGATGTAGGTGTGGCCCAGCTGCAGCGCCTCGCGCAGGCTGAGCTCGAGCACCTTCTTGGCACGCGGGGTGAATGGAATGTGGCCACTGGGTGCCTGCTGGCCTTGGCCGATGATGTCCTCGACCTGGCCACGGACGGCCTCGAGCGAGATGTCGAGGCTCTCCAGAGCCTTGGCGGCAACGCCCTCACCCTCGTGGATGAGGCCCAGCAGGATGTGCTCGGTGCCGATGTAGTTGTGGCTGAGCATGCGCGCTTCCTCCTGCGCAAGCACCACGACCCGTCGGGCCCGGTCAGTGAATCTCTCGAACATGTCGTCCCCTCTGCTGGACTGGTCTTTTCAGCATAGACGGCTCCACGTGACCCGCCTCGCCATGTCCAGATGCTTAACTCAACCGTCACAGCGTCGCGGGGCTTCCATTGTTCGCTGTGGGCGGAATGACGGGGCCCGTCACCGCATCACCGCCTCCCGACTCGCAGGGACTGCGGCCTTCGCCGCGTCCGCCGCGGGCTTGCCCACGAGTGCGGTCTCGATGGTCAGCTCGCCGTTGCCGGCGCGCTCCCCCACCACCTTCACGGGGTTGGCGTAGGGCGCCACGGATCCGGTCACCTCGAACCGTGCCCCGTCGGCTGCGATCTCCGCACGGCCGACGTGCACGACCCGGCCACTGGGCCGGACCAGCCACAGCCACGGGCGGGTCCCGCCCGTGCCGTCCCGGTCGTCGCTGAGCAGGTAGCAGTCCAGCGAGTAGCGCTCCGAGCACACGCGCTCGCGCACCAGCACGCCGAGCATCCGGGGTCCGGCGAGGTCGAGCCGGTCGACGTCCTCGGCCAGCGCGAGCGCTCCCGCGGCACCGGAGCACGTGAACGGACGCACGTCCTTCGCGGCGAAGGGCAGCGCGGGCACCTCCGCCCGGACGGCGACCAGGATCGTGGCCCTGGCCGTCTTCGCCCGACCGCCGAACGCGATCTCCTCGCCGCGCCGGCGCCCGAACGAGGTCACCTCGGCGGGACGGGCCAGCACCTCGGTCCGTCCGACGCGGTAGCCGATGAGCATCCGCGCGGTCAGCACGGCGCGCCCGGCGGGGGTGGCCGCGGGCAGCTGCACGCGCGCCAACTCGGGCAGGGCCGAGGCGTCGCCGACCCGGGCCAGGGACTGGGCGGCGCGCCGCACGACGGTGGGATCGGCGTCGCCGAGCGACCGTGCGAGGGCCACGGGGACGTCGGGGTCGCCGAGTCGGCCCAGCGTCACGGCCGCCAGGGCCCGCACGCGCGGCTCGGCGTGCGCGGTGAGCAGGTCGACCGCGACGGGCATGACCCGGTCGGACGACCGGCGCGCGAGGGCCGACAGTGACTCGCGGGCGATGTCCCCGCGTGAATGGTGGGCGAGGTCGACGAGGTCGGCGTCGTCCCGCTGGTCCAGAGGGGTGATGTCAGGCATGGGTGTGTCCTTCCGAGGGCGGGCTCAGTGGCCCGCGTGGGTCTGGCAGCGGCCGCGGACGGTGCTGCCCTGGCCGGAGGTCAGCAGCACCGAACTGCGGACGCTGATCACGCACCGCGTCTGGGCCATGAGGTTCTCGCGGGCCGAGGTGGCGGTCGGGCAGGAGTCGCCGTGGTTGTGCGAAAGGTCGAGGAAGTGCCCGAGCTCGTGGGCCGCCGTCCGGGAGAAGCCCTCGGGCTCCCGGCCGACCTCGCCACCGACCAGCCCGTCCGACTTGCCGCCCTTGCCGCAGTCGCCGGGCACGGGCGAGATGCCCACGAAGTCGTCGCTGATGTTGGCGACGAGGAACATGTCGATGCCGTCGTTGCCGACGCTCCAGTCGTCGCTGAGGTCGTCGGCCTCGGACTCGCTGCCGAGGTCCTCGTACCCGTCGGCCTCCGGCAGGCCGAGCCAGAAGTACTGGACCCGGCCCAGGCCCATCGACGCGTCGGCGTAGATCCGACGGATCCGGTGCACGGCGTAGTCGACGCGCTCGTCGGCGACGGCCAGGCCCACGGATGCGGCGTCGAAGCCGACCTCGATGAGGTTGAGGTGGACGTGCTTGCGCTCCAGCGCGGTGAAGGCCTCGCCCAGACGGACCTCGACGGGGGTCCCCGTGGCGGGGTCGGGCGGGGGCGTCCCGCGCCAGAATCCCAGGACGTCGCGCATCACCGAGAGGTTGCCGACACCGCCCAGGCCCATGGCGTCCATCGCCTCGCGGACGGACCGGACGCTCATGGCGTGGGCTCCGTCTCGAGCGCGGCGAGCCGCGTGGTGAGGTCGGCGATCGCCGCCGTGGCGGCAGTGAGCTCGGTCGACAGCTCCGTGACGCGGCTCGTCAGCGACGTCAGCGTCGCGGCGACGTCCTGGCCGGCGACGACGACACCGTCGGGCATCGTGACCCGGCCGTTGACGACCACCCCGCCGGTGTAGTCGTGGTCCCAGTTCACGACCAGTTGATCGCCGAAGCCGTGCACGAGCGCCCGGCGGAACGGGTTGCGCCGCAGCCGGCTGATCACGCGTCCACGCCGCTCTGCGCCGCCGTCGAGCATGAAGTCGGTGCCGAACTGTTGGTGGATGCGGCTGCGGACGATCAGCCAGTCACGGTTGTTGAACCCGAGGATCTGCTTGCACCCGTTGATGCTGACGCCTCCCGGGTAGTCGTGGTCCCAGTTGAGGGTCAGGCCGTCGTCGAAGTCGTGGACCAGGGCCCGCCGGAAGGGCGTCCCGGTCGTGCGTCGGGCGGAGGCGTCGAGCATCAGGTCATTGGCGGTCGCGCGGACGACCAGGCCCTCCAGGTGGATGAAGTCGCCCTCGAAGCGGATGTCGGTCATGTCGGTGGTCCAATCGGGAAGGGTGGGTCGTCTTCGGGGAGAGCCACCCTGCGCCGGCTGATACCGGTGCGCCTCAGTCGCTGGACGAGGAGCCCGACGTACCGCTCTCGAGGATCGAGACGATCGAGTAGAGCGTGAAGCAGATCGCGCCGAGCCCGGTGAGGACGCGCGCCGCGACGAACACGTTCGAGTCCGTCACCGCCGCCTGGAAGACGAACGCCGCCAGGAACAGGCACGACAGGGCGGTCACGACCGGGATCAGGGGCACCCGGTTGGCCAGCGCGAACGTGCGCCGCCACACCAGGGCCAGCAGTCCCACCTTGCTCAGGATGCTGAAGCACACCAGGCCCAGACCGATCATCACGAAGCCGGGTGTCCGGTAGTAGGGCTCCCGGTCCAGGACGAGCAGCACGATCCCCCACACCGAGCTGAGCGAGCCCATCGCGATCACGAGCCACGGCCACCCCGTCCGGTCGCGCGCGCCATAGGTGTCCTGGATCTGGCGCACGATGCTCACGACCAGACCGATCAGGCTGGTGCACACCATCGCGATGCCCGCCAGGACGTGGCCGACCGTGAACCGTGACGGGGTGACCGTCTGGGTGAGGTTCACGATCGAGAGGCCCCAGGCGATCAGGGCCAGGACGACCGGGACGGCGCACAGCACCGCGGCCGCCGCGCTCGGGAAGGCCCCGTCCGGCGGAGCGCCGCCGGCGGCCCGGGCGGAGTTGGCCGGGATCAGCGAGAACTTCGTGGAGGCGGTGGCGACCGTGGCGACGCAGGCGCTGATCAGGCCCAGACCGAGCACGACGTGGCCCGAGACGTAGTCCGGGTCGGCGCCCTGGGAGCTGGCGCCGGAGAACACCGAGATGCCATAGCCGGCCGCCACGGCGGCACTGGCGTAGCCGAGCACGGGGTAGAGCACGCGGTCGACCGCGTTGAATCGGCCGATCAGCTGGCGGATGATCGTGGCCGCCGTGCAGAACAGGCAGACGCAGATCGCCGCGAGGAAGGTGACGACGCGGCCGGCGACGAGATTGCCCGGCTGGTCGCCCGCGTTCCACACGTACGTGCCCAGGCCGACGCACACCGCCGCCATCGCCATCGGGATCGCCCGGAACAAGACGCTGATCCAGTAGTTCACGACGCCCACCACCTCACGGTCGGAAGGGCGCTCGGGGAAGCCCCGGGCGCGGTGCTGCCCTTTCAGGATGTGGGGCTCCCGTGCTGCCGTCAACGCGAGCCCTCGCGGAGCACGTCGTTCCCCCCGACCTAAGTTGGATGTCATGACTCTCGACATCCGCGCCACGGTCCAGCAGTTGCTTCCCGGGATCCGTCGCGATCTCGAGGACCTCGTCCGCATCGAGTCGGTCAGCGCCGATCCCGCCCGCGCCGCGGAGGTCCAGCGCAGCGCCGAGGCGGTCGCCGCGCTGCTGCGGGCCGAGAGATTCGGCGACGTCGAGATCGTCAGCGCCCGCGAGGACGGCGGCGCTCCCGCCGTGATCGGCCACAAGGCAGGACCGGCCGGCGCGCCGACCGTGCTGCTCTACGCCCACCACGACGTCCAGCCCGAGAACGACCACGCCGAGTGGGACTCGCCGCCGTTCGAGCCGACCGAGCGCGGCGACCGGCTCTACGCACGCGGCGCCGCCGACGACAAGGCTGGCATCGCCGCCCACCTGGGCGCCCTGCGGGTCTTCGGCGACCAGCTGCCGGTCAGCGTGACGATGTTCATCGAGGGCGAGGAGGAGGTCGGCTCCGACACCCTGCCCGAGCTCTTGCGCCGCCACCGCGACCGGCTCGCGGCCGACGTCATCGTGATCGCGGACTCCGGCAACTGGGACATCGGCGTCCCCGCCCTGACCACGAGCCTGCGCGGTCTGGTGCGCGCCGACGTCGAGGTCCGCACCCTGACCCACGCCGTCCACTCGGGCATGTGGGGCGGCCTCGTGCCCGACGCGCTCATCACCCTGAGCCGGCTGATCGCCTCGTTCCACGACGACGAGGGCAACCTGCTGATCGAAGGGCTGCACAGCGCACCGGCCGCGGACGTCGACTACCCCGAGGAGCGGCTGCGCGCCGAGTCCGGCGCCAACCCGGGCGTGGAGTGGATGGGGTCGGGCTCGGCCGTCGAGCGGCTCTGGACGAAGCCGGCGCTGGCCATCACCGGCCTGGACGCCCCGAAGGTCGACGGCGCCAGCAACACGCTGGTGCCCGCGGCCCGCGCCAAGGTCTCGCTGCGGATCGCCCCCGGCGACACCGCCGCCAACGCGGTGGAGTGCCTGCGTCGCCACTGCGAGCAGCACGTCCCGTGGGGCGCCGAGCTGACCTTCACGGTCGTCGACACCGGCGAGGCGACGGCGATCGACGCGACCGGCCCCGCGTACGAGGCGGCACGCTCGGCGTTCACCGAGGCCTGGGACGGCACCGCCCCGGTCGACATGGGTGTCGGCGGCTCGATCCCGTTCATCGCGGAGTTCCTCGAGACCTTCCCCGAGGCGAGCGTGCTGGTCACGGGTGTCGAGGATCCCGACACCCGTGCCCATGGCGCCAACGAGGGCCTGCACCTGGCCGAGTTCGAGCGGGTCGTGCTGGCCGAGGCGCTGCTGCTGCGCAACCTCGCCGATCAGGCCGCCATCACGGGGTAGCCACCGGGACCCGGAACCGGCGTCTCGTCGACCTTCGTCATCGTGTTGATGCTGACGTGGGGCCACTTGATCCGGCCGGGGCCGCCGTCGAACCGGGGGAAGAAGTCCAGCTGGACGACCTGCACGTACTGCAGCCGCAAGTCGGTGCCGCCGTCCTCGCGCCGGACCTCCTGGATCCAGAAGGTCGACTTCATCTCCGAGGCGTTCGCCTGACGGACGATGAAGGGGATGTTCGAGATTCCTCCGGTGGACACGGTGCTGTCGAACTCGAGCTTCGTCGTCCGGATGATGTCGACGCCCTCGTTCGCGACCTCCAGCAGGGCGGTCGGGTCCGTCGGGTCGAACAGGCTCCGGAACGGGTTGTCGTGGAAGTGCTTGTAGGGAGCCAGGTAGGGGTTGGCCTCGATGTCCTGGTCGACGCCGAGCGGTAGGGCGTTGACCGGCGGGACGGTCGCGGGTCCGTCCTCGACCACGGCGGTCCCCAGCCCCAGCACCGAGTCACCGTGCGGGATCGTGGCGAGCCGGGCCATGTCGACACTGTCCTCGTTCAGCGGGTCGGACATGTTCAGGAACAGACCCGGCTCGTGATGGATCGCGCCGCCGGGCTGCCCCGCCAGGCCAGACGACGGGAAGTCCTCGCCGACCAGCTGGTTGATGCCCTGCTCGTAGTCCAACGCGACCAGCAACTGGTCCGCGTTCGGCGTCACGCCGTCCGCGACCGGCCCGATGCCGCGGTTCGGCACCGCCTTGTCGACGAGGCTGAAGATCAGCCGCTCGTTGTACTGGTGCAGCAGCAGCCGGTACGCCGGCCGGAACGTCGCCCCCTCGGGCGGCCCGAACGGCAGGGCGATCATGTTCCAGCCGCGGCCGGGCAGATCGGGCTCGTTGGCCCACACGCCGGGCAGCAGCGCGAAGGGGCCGAGATCCTCGTCGCCGGTGACGGCCGCGGTGACGCTGCGCTCCTGCGACTGCAGCGAGCGGAGTTGTTCGGACATGGTTCTCATGAGGCACCTCGAGGTGTCGAAGGACTCCGCCTCCGACGCCCCGAGGACGCCCCTGCGGACTGTCGTCGATGACGAGATCAGCCGCAGAACCGGTGATACCTACTCGCGGCGCTGCACCGGGAAGAGGATGGCCTCGCGGATGCCGATGCTCTGCAGCAGCATCACCAGACGGTCGACGCCCAGGCCGATGCCGCCGGCCGGGGGCATGCCGAACTCCAGGGCCCGCAGGAAGTCCTCGTCGACGTCCATCGCCTCGGGATCGCCGGCGGCCGCCAGGCGCGCCTGCTCCTCGAGCCGCTCGCGCTGGATCACGGGGTCGTTGAGCTCGGAGTACGCCGGTGCCAGCTCGACGCCGTTGATGATGAGGTCCCACGCCTCGACCAGACCCGGCGTGCTGCGGTGCTTCTTGGCCAGGGGCCGCACGGCCTCGGGGTAGTCGCACACGAACGTGGGCTGGATCAGGGTGTGCTCGACGAGCTTCTCGAACAGCTCGAGCACGATCTCTCCCGCGCCCCAGCCGTCCTGGAGGGACACGTCATGGCGGTCGGCCAGCTCGCGCAGGTGCTCCTCGGACGTCTCGACATCGACGGTCTCGCCGACAGCCTCGCCGACCAGCTCGTGGATCGTGGCGCGGCGCCACGGCGCCTCGAGGTCGATCGACGAGCCGTCGCGGCCGGTCACCACGGTCTTGCCGACGGCGCGCGCGGCGTCGACGACCAGGTCGCGAACCAGGGACGCCATCGTGTCGTAGGAGCCGTACGCCTCGTACGCCTCGAGCATCATGAACTCGGGGTTGTGGGTGTTGTCGACACCCTCGTTGCGGAAGGTCTTGCCGATCTCGTAGACCTTGTCGATGCCGCCCACGAGCGCGCGCTTGAGGTGCAGCTCGAGCGCGATGCGCAGCAGCTGCGGCTCGTCGAAGGCGTTGAGGTGCGTGTGGAACGGACGCGCCGCGGCGCCGCCGTTGGTGTGCTGCAGGACCGGCGTCTCGACCTCGATGAACCCGTGGCGGTCGAGCGTGGCGCGCAGCGACTTGAGCACGGCGGCCTTGACGCGCACGTTCTGGCGGGCGTCCTCGCGGACGATGAGGTCGAGGTAGCGCATCCGGGTGCGGGCCTCGTCGGACAGCGGCTTGTGCTCGACCGGCATCGGACGCAGCGTCTTGGCCGCGACCTGCCACCGCGTGGCCATGACCGACAGCTCGCCGCGGCGGCTGGTGATGACCTCGCCGGTGACGGCCAGGTGGTCGCCCAGGTCGACGAGCGACTTGAACTGCGCCAGCGACTCCTCGCCGACCTCGGCCAGCGAGAGCATGGCCTGGATCTCGGAGCCGTCGCCCTCGCGCAGCCGGACGAAGCACAGCTTGCCGGTGTTGCGCAGGAAGATGACGCGGCCGGCGATCGAGACGACCTGGCCGGTGTGGGCGTCGGGGCCCAGCTGCTCGGGATCGTTGGCCTCGACGATCTCGCGGATCGTGTGCGTGCGCTCGACCAGCAGCGGGTACGGATCGACGCCGGCGTCCAGCATCCGCTGGCGCTTCTCCCGGCGCACCCGCATCTGCTCGGGCAGGTCGTCCTCGGGAAGTTCAGGCGTCTGGGTCACGAGGCCCGAGTCTAGTTGCACCCCACCGAGGCCCGGCCGGGACCGTGCTCAGCCCTCCTCGGCCAGGCGCGGCAGGACGCGGCGCTCGGGGCGGACGCCCCACTTGTCCGCGTAGAAGGCGCGCATGACGTCCATGTCGGCCTTGACGTCGCCGGTCAGCGTGATCGTGGGACCGAGGCCGGCGGTCATGGTCTTGCTGTCGCAGTACCCCAGCGTCACGGGCAGATCGCCCTCCATCGCGATGCGGTAGAAGCCCGACTTCCAGCGCTCGACGCCGCCGCGCGTGCCCTCGGGCGTGATGACGACCTGGAAGTCGTCACCGGCCTTGGCCCGCGCGATGAGGTCGTCGACCACGCCGACGGGGTTCTTGCGGTCGACCGCGATGCCGCCCAGGGCGCGCATGATCGGGCCGGCCGGACCGCGGAAGAGCTCCTTCTTGCCCAGGAAGTACGGACGGAAGCCGCACTTCCAGGCGATGGCCAGCATCAGCACGAAGTCCCAGTTGGAGGTGTGCGGCCCCGCGAGCAGGATGCCCGAGCCCTTCGGTGCGGGCTCGGAACGGAAGTTCCACCGGCTGACGGACCAGAACACGTCGGCGATCAGGCGCAAGATCCTCATGCCGGGAGGCTAGCGCGCCGGCCGCAGATCAGTCGGCGCGGTCCGCCCGGCCCAGCGCGTCGGCGATGCGGGCGAGGGCGTCCAGTGCGGAGTCGGCGATCTCGAGCGCCTCAGCCGGCGCCACCTCGAGCCGGGCCGCCCAGAAGTCGTGGATCCGGCCCACGCTCTCGGCGGCCTTCTCGGTGGGGACCAGGCGAACCGACCGGGCATTGCCCTCGGCCTGCTCGCGCACCACGAGTCCGCCCGCCTCCAGGATGCGCACCGCGGTGCTGACGTTGCTGCGCTGCAGGCCGGCCGCGGCGGCGATCTGGCTCGGCGTCGAGCCCGGCTGACGGTGGATCTCGCGCATGACCGCGATCTCGGTTCCCGTCAGGGGCACCACGTCGCGCAACTGCGGGTTGCGGATGTCGAGCTGGTGCGCGAGGTCATGGATCACGTCGGCCAGAGCAGCCAGCCGGGCGTGATCGGGCCCACTCGATCCGGACATGCCGCCATCCTACCGGCGAGTTATGATTATCGAATCATAATCAATAGTCCGAGGAAGTCCCGCACGTGAACCCAGTTGCACCCCACTCGTCCGCCGATCCGGACAAGACCCCCACCAGAACCCGCCGCAGGTCCCGCCAGGGCCGGCCCGGCCTGACCCTCGTCGCCGTGTGCTTCGGCCTGTTCATGGTCGGGTTGGACTCCACCGTCGTCCACATCGCCAACCCCGCGATCCAGGCCGATCTGGGCGCCACCTTCGGCCAGCTGCAGTGGATCATCAACTCCTACCTGCTGGCCCTGGCCGTCTTCCTCATCCCCTGCGGCAAGCTCGGCGACCGGTTCGGCCGCAAGCGCATGTACCTCATCGGGGTCCTGCTGTTCGGCATCGCCAGCGTCGCGATCGGCCGGTCCGGCAGCGTCGAGGGCGTCCTGGTCTTCCGTGCCCTGCAGGGCCTGAGCGCCGCGATGCTCATGCCGCAGACGATCGCCCTGCTGCGCGCCACGTTCCCGCGTGAGCAGTTCGGCATGGCCGTCGGCATCTGGGGCGGCGTCTCGTCCGTCGCGATCGCCGGCGGTCCGCTGGTCAGCGGCATCCTGGTCGAGCAGCTCGGCTGGGAATGGGTCTTCCACATCAACGCCCCGATCGCCCTCATCGGCATCGTCTTCGCCGGGGTCTTCATCCGCGAGACGGCCACCGAGAAGTCCGGGCGGCTGGACTACCCGGGCATCGTGCTGCTGGCCTTGGCCCTCTTCGGGATCGTGTTCGCGGTCGTGCAGGCGCAGGCGTGGGGCTGGGGCAGCGCCACCACCCTCGGCGTCCTGGTCGCCTCGGTCGTTCTGCTGGCCCTCTTCGTGATCGTCGAGAGCCGCGTGGCCGAGCCGCTGCTGCCGCTGGACCTGTTCCGCTCCTCCGGCGTCAGCGTGGGCGGCCTGGTCTTCGTGGCGAACTTCTTCGCCATCTTGGGCGTCACCTTCCTCATCACGCTGTTCCTGATGAACTCGCTGGGCAACAGCACCACGAAGGCCGGCCTGATGATGCTGCCGATGAGCGCCTTCTCGATCCCGGCCGCTCCCCTGGGCGCCGTGCTGACCTCGCGGATCGGCCCGCGCCGCGTCGCCGCCCTGGGCCTGGCCCTGATGGCGGTCGGCCTGGCCGCGCTGACCCTGGTCGACCTCGACTCGTCCTACCTGTTGATGGCCCTGCCGTTCGTCGTCATCGCCTTCGGCTCCGGCTTCGCGATCCCCTCGGGCGCGGACCTGATCGTCGGCGGCGCGCCGGTGCACCTGGCCGGTGTGGCCAGCGGCTTCCAGACCACGTGCATCCAGATCGGCGGCGCGATCGGCACCGCCGTGCTCTCGGCGATCGTCGCGGGACGGGTCGCGCCCGCCGTCGGCGCCGCGCGGCTGCCGGACGAGGCCGCGGAGGCGGGAGCCGCGGGCGTCCTGTTCGAGGGCGTGCCGTCGATCAACGGTGCGTTCGTCGGCGGCATGCACCTGGGCCTGTGGGTGGCCGCCGCGTTCTGCGCCGTGATCGCCGCCCTCGTGGTCGTCGCGGTGCGTGAGCCCCGGCACCACACGGTCGAGGAGATCCTGGTCGAGACCGCCGAGACCGGCGCCGGCCACCCCTGAGCCGTCGGGTGGAATTGGGCAGACACACAGGTGGCGTTTACCTGATGGTCAGGTTCGCGAGTCACCGTGGAGACATGAGTGAAGACCTGCGGATCTACGGCCACCGCGGCCAGAGCGCCACGCACCCGGAGAACACCGTGCCGGCGCTGCGCGAGGCCGCGCGGCTGGGCGCCCACGGGGTCGAGTTCGACGTCCAGCCGACGGCGGACGGCTCGATCGTCCTGATGCACGACCGGTCCCCGATGCGCACGACGAACCTGCGTGACGTGCAGCGCTCGAAGGTGGGGGTCTCGGTCCAGCGGTTCACGCTGGCCGAGCTGGCCCGGCTGGACGCCGGCAGCTGGAAGTCGCCGACTTTCGCCGGGACCCCCGTGCCGACCCTGCGCGACGTGGTGAAGGCGTTCCGGGACACCGACGTGCGGTTCGCCGTCGAGCTCAAGCCGGCCCCGGTCGACCCGCGCGCCTACGTGCGCGCGGTGCTCGACGAGCTCGGCGGCCGCGCCGACGTGACGTTGATGAGCTTCGACCGCTCCCTCGCCGAGGCGGCGCTGCCCGTGCACCCGCTGGTCGGCCTGGTCTCGCGGCGTCAGCCCTCGGCCGAGGACGTGGGCCGGTTCGACGAGTTCCACGTGAACGCCCGCCGCGTCGACGAGCGCCTCGTCGAGCGCGTCCACCGCGCCGGCGGGACCGTCACCGCCTGGACGGTGGACGACCTGCGTCAGATCGAGCGCCTGCGCGCCATGGGCGTGGACGCCGTCACGACCAACGACGTCGCAGCCGCCCTGCCCTCCCGAGATTTGCTCCCAATTCGACCTTCCAACCCGATTGAAAGGTAGAAGTCAGAGCAAATCTCGGGACTGGGGACGGCCGCTCAGCGGTTGCGGGCGGCGACGAGCCGCAGGCCCTCGAGGGTGAGCTTGGGGTTGCGGGCCGTGATGGTCTCGCACTCGCTCAGGACGACGGCGGCGTGACTGCCGGTCGCGATGACCGAGACGTGCTCGGGATCCTCGCCCAGCGAGTCGATCATCCGCTCGACGATGGCGTCGATGAGGCCGGCGAAACCGAACACCGTGCCCGACTGCAGCGCCTCGACGGTGTTCTTGCCGATCACGTCGCGCGGCGTGCTGATCTCGACGCTGCGCAGCTGGGCGCTGCGGCGCGCGAGGGCCTCCAGCGAGACCTCGACACCCGGGGCGATCGCCCCGCCGAGGTACCGGCCCTCGGCGTCGATCGCGTCCACGACCGTGGCCGTGCCGGTCAGGTCGACGACGATCGCCGGACCGCCGTAGAGCTCCTTGGCGGCCAGCGCGTTGACGACCCGGTCGGTGCCGACCTCCCGCGGGTTGTCGGTGTGGATCGGCACCCCGGTCTTGACCCCCGGGCCGACGACCCACGCGGGCACGTCGGCGTAGTACCGGCGGTAGGCCTTGCGCAGCGCCACGAGCAGCGCGGGCACGGTGCAGCACATGGCGATCTCGTCGACCTCGGGCAGACCGGCGCGACGGACGAAGCCGTCGACGACCAGGAACCACTCGTCGGACGTGCGGCGCTCGTCGGAGGCCACCACGAAGTCCGCGGCCAGCTCGTCGCCGTCGAACAGCCCGATGCTGGTCTCGGCGTTCCCCGCGTCGATCGCCAGGAGCGTCACACGGTCACCAGGTCGCCTCGCTTGAGACCCGAGTCCGCCGGGACCTCGGCGGCGTCGTGACCCAGGGTGACGATGCGGTTGTCGGCGTCGACGAACACGACGCTGGGCTGCAGCTCGCGGGCCTCGGCGTCGTCGACCTGCGCGTAGGCGATGAGGATGACGATGTCGTCGGGGTGCACGAGGTGGGCCGCGGCGCCGTTGATGCCGATGATGCCCGAGCCCCGCGGGCCGGCGATCGTGTAGGTCTCGAGGCGGGCGCCGTTCGTGACGTCGACGATGTGCACGAGCTCGCCGGGCAGGATGTCGGACGCGTCGAGCAGGTCCTCGTCGACGGTCACCGATCCGACGTAGTGCAGGTCGGCCTGGGTCACCGTGGCGCGGTGGATCTTGGACTTCATCATGGTGCGCAGCATCGGGGTCACTTCCCTTGGTTCTTCGCGGTCCCGAGCGGGATCGCGCAGTTGTCGAGCAGGCGCGGCTGGCCCACTCGAGCGGCCACCAGCAACCGCGCCTCCCGGCCGGGCTCCGCCGGTCCGAGGTCGGGGCTGGTGAGCACGAGGTAGTCCGGGTCGATGCCGGCGTCGGCCAGCACCTTCTCGGCGGCATGGAGGACGGCCTCGGGGCCGTCGGGGGCGGCGTCGACGCCGGCGCGCAGGGCGGACGAGATCGCGGCGGCCCGCTCGCGGTCGGACGCGCCCAGGTAGCGGTTGCGCGAGCTCATGGCCAGTCCGTCGTCCTCGCGGACGGTGGGGCAGCCGACGACCTCGACGCCGAGGCACAGCTCGCGCGCCATCAGCCGGATCAGGCTCAGCTGCTGGTAGTCCTTCTCGCCGAAGACCGCGACGTCCGGACGCACGAGGCCGAACAGCTTGGCGACGACGGTGAGGACCCCGCGGAAGTGGGTGGGCCGCTGGGCACCCTCGAGAATGGTCGCGCGCGGGCCGGGATCGACCGTGATGATCTCGTCGAGCCCGTGCGGGTACATCTGCTCGACGGTCGGGGCGAAGACGACGTCGACCCCTTCGGCCTCGCAACGCTCGAGATCGGCGTCGAAGGTGCGCGGGTAGGCGTCGAGGTCCTCACCCGGGGCGAACTGCGTGGGGTTGACGAAGATCGAGACGACGAGGGTGTCGGCCAGCGGGCGCGCGTGGCGCATCAGGCTGGCGTGGCCGTCGTGCAGGGCGCCCATCGTGGGAACGAGCGCCACGGTGCCGGCGCCGGCCGTGGCGGCGCGGAGCTCGGCCGCGGTGCGGACGACGGTGGGCATCAGCGGACCTTCTCGCGGATGACGGCCGTGCGGACGGCGTCGGCCGTGTCGGTGTCGATCCGGCCGGTGGACTCGGCCCGGTCGGCGGTGGCGGTGGCCAGCGCCGCGTACGTGCGCCGCACGGACGGGTCGGCCAGCTGCGCGACGTGAGCGCGGACGGTGTCGACGTCGCCGCGGGCCACCGGCCCGGTCAGCGCCGCGTCGCCGTAGGCCAGCGTGTTGTCGAGCGCGGCCGTCAGCAGCGGGCGCAGCACGGCGGCCGGGTCCTCGGCACCGATCTGGCGCAGCAGGTCCATCGCCTGGGTCACGATCGTGGTCAGGTGGTTGGCACCGTGCGCGAGCGAGGCGTGGTAGGTCGCCCGGTCGGCCTCGTCGATCCACATGACCGAGCCGTCGAGGGCCGCCACGAGGGTCTCCGCGACGTCGCGGACCCCCGGCTCGGCGGTGACGCCGAAGACGCAGGCGCGCTCGAGGTCGACCTCCGTGCCGGTGAACGTCATCGCCGGGTGCAGGGCCATGGTTCGCGCGCCGACCCGGGTGAAGGGCTCCAGGACGGCCAGGCCGTGACGACCGCTGGTGTGCGCGACGAGCTGACCGGGGCCCACGTGGGCGGCCAGGTCGGCGGCGACGGCCGCCAGCAGGTCGTCGGGGACGGCCAGGATCACGATCTCGGCGCGGGCCGCGACCTCGGCGGGCTCGAGCACGGGAACGTCGGTCAGCAGCGTCTGCACGCGCAGCTGCGAGGCAGCCGAGCGTCCGCTGACGCCGACGAGGTGGTGTCCGGCTCGCTGGAGTCGGGCGGCGAGGACAGCACCGACACGGCCGGCGCCGACCACACCCACGCTGGGGTGCGACATGTGTGTTGCCTTTCGTTCCAGTCCCGAGCGGGTACCAGACAAAGTGACGCCGTCACTGTACCCCCGCGATCCTCGCCGCCACCATCGGGTGTGACCACCGACACGCCTATCCGGGTACCCGCGGCTCTGCCACACTGATCGACATGGCTCGGATCCTGATCCGCGCGGGCAAGGACCCGTTCACGGCAGTCGTACCCGAGACGACGCTGACGCAGGACGTCTTCAACTCCAACAGCGGCAACTTCCTCTTCCAGCACTCGGTGTGGAAGGCGCTCGACGTCGCGCCCCACGAGCTGGTCGCGAACTCCACCCTCAGCGAGCGTCGCGCGGCCTCGTCCGACGACGCGGCCCGCATCAACGAGGAGTTCGACCACTTCGTCATCCCGATGGCGAACTCGTTCCGGGCCGACTTCGCCGACAAGCTCGAGAACCTGACCCGGTTGATCGAGCAGCTGACGATCCCCACCACCGTGATCGGCATCGGCGCCCAGGCCCCGGCCGACCGGTCCTTCGACGCCCTCGCCGACGTGCGGGACGTGACGCAGCGGTTCGTCGCGGCCGTCCTCGAGCGTTCGCCCTCGATCGGCGTCCGCGGCGAGTTCACCCGCGACTTCCTCGTCCACCTGGGCTTCCCGGCCGACGCGGTCGACGTGATCGGCTGCCCGTCGCTGTTCCTGCACGGCCCCGACCACCAGGTGCACCGGAAGGTCGAATCGCTCGGAGCGGACTCTCCGCTGGGCCTCAACCTGACCCCAGAGGTGGCCGGGATCGGCGCGTTCGCCACCGAGCAGGCCGCGCACCACCCCAACCTGACCTACGTCGGGCAGGACCAGCACGACCTGCGGCTGCTGCTGTGGGGCGTCCCGCACCCGCACGTGACCGACCCGCTCGTGCCCACGCACCTGCGGCACCCGCTCTACCAACAGGATCGGATGCGGCTCTTCGTCGACACCTGGTCCTGGTACGACTTCCTCGCCGAGCAGGACTTCGTGTACGGCACACGCTTCCACGGCAACGTCGCCGCCCTGCTGGCCGGCACGCCCGCTCTGATGCTGGCCCACGACTCGCGCACCCTCGAGCTGGCCGAGTACCACCGGATGCCGCACCGGCTCCAGCCCCACTTCGACGCGCCGATCAGCGTCGAGGAGCTGTACGAGGCCGCCGACCTCACCCCCTTCAACGAGGCGATGCCCGAGCGCTTCTCCCGCTACGCGGCCTTCCTGGAGCGCAACGGCCTCGAGCACCGCTGGCAGCCCGGCCGCGACGCGACGCAATTCGACACGCGCCTGGCCGAGGCGTCGTTCCCGCCCGCCGTGCACACGCTGGCGGCACCCGACCTGTCCGAGATCGCGTCCCGCCTGGAGTGGATGCGCCATGCCTCGGTGATCGACCTCACCCGGCATCCGAAGCGGTACGAGTACCCGTTCAACACCCCGACCTACCAGGGCGCCGGCACGCGGCACGCGCGGTTGAGTGAGCAGCGTGACGCGAAGCTGAAGCGACAGCAGGAGCGGATCGACGATCTCAGCGCGCGGCTCAACCGCATGGAGCAGACGACCCTGCGCGGCTTCGCGCTGCGGGTCTTCCGCAGACTGCGCCGGCGGCTCAGCCGCTGACCCGCGCACGAGCGCCCCGGACGGCCGACGTCCGGGGCGCTCGTGGGTGCTGCTCGGGGATCAGACCTCGAGGTAGTGCTGCTGCTCGGCGTGGCCGCGCGGCTGGTGCGCCATCTCGCCGAAGTCCTCGTACGCGTTCTCGGCGTGCAGGGACCGGTCGAGGCCCTCGCGCTCCTCCTCCTCGGTGACCCGGATGCCGATCGTGCGCTGCAGGGCTGTGGCGATCGCGAGCGTCAGGACGAACGTCCAGGCGCACGTCGCCAGCAGGGCGACGGCCTGCTTGCCCAGCAGGTCGATGCTGCCGCCGTAGAGCAGGCCGGCCTCGCCGATCGGCGAGTCGGGGTGCCCGATGAGGCCGATCAGCAGCGCCCCGACGATGCCGCCCACGAGGTGGAGAGCGACGACGTCCAGTGCGTCGTCGTACCCGAACCGCTGCTTGAGGCTGACCGCGAAGTAGCAGACGACGCCCGCCACGCAGCCGACGCCGAGCGCGCCGACCGGCGACACCGTGCCGCACGAGGGAGTGATGGCCACCAGGGCCGCGATCGCGCCCGAGCACGCCCCGAGCGTCGTGGCGTGCCCGTCACGCAGCTTCTCGACGACGAGCCAGGCGCACGTTCCGGCGCAGGCGGCGGCGAGCGTGTTGAAGATCGCGACAGCGGCGTCGTTGTCGGCCGCGCCCAGCGCCGAGCCGTCGAAGCCCAGCCACCCGGTCAGCAGCAGGCCGACGCCGGCCAGCACGAGCGGCAGGTTGTGCGCCTTGGGCTGGACCGGCCAGGTGCGACGACGCCCCAGCACGATCGCCAGCGCCAGGGCGGCGATGCCGGAGTTGACGTGGATCGGCGTCGAGCCGGCGTAGTCGACCGCGCCCAGCACGTTGGCCAGCCAGCCACCGGTCGTCCCGTCACCGTCGAACGCGAACGTCCAGTGCGCGACCGGCAGGTAGCAGAGCACGACCCAGATCGCGGCGAAGATCATCCACGCGCCGAACTTCATGCGGTCGGCCGCGGCGCCGGCGACGATGCCGATCGTCAGGCCGGCGAAGCCCAGGTGGATCGTGGCCAGTGCCAGCGGCGGGAGCGCCTGTCCGTCCTCCGCGACCAGCAGCGAGCCGAGCCCGGCGTGCTCGAACGGGTTGCCGATGACACCCAGGCCGCCCACCGAGTCCCCGAAGACGGCGGAGTAGCCGAAGGCCACCCAGATGAACGCGGTCAGGGCGAACGCCCCGAAGACCATCATCATCATGTTGGTCGTGGTGCGGCGCGAGACCATGCCGCCGTAGAAGAGGACGAGTCCGGGCAGCATGAGGATCACCGCGATGATCGCGGTGAGGAGCCAAGCGGTGTTGGCGGCGTTGGTCGGGTCCATGGGCGTGCGCCTCCGGTGGGTCAGAGCGATGGGCTGACGCACCGACACGAAATTCGATGCGCCATTGAAAGAGTGCGAGCCGCACTTTTCAATGACGCATCGAATCTGTTTCCGTCCCGTTAATCCTCCACGAGCTCCGCCAGCCCTCGGCGCTCCACGTCGGCCAGCTGTGCCGGGTCGGCCAGCAGGGCTCGTACCGCGGTCCTCGCGGCGAGCCGCGCGGCGGCCGACGGATCCCCCAGCGCGGAGGGCCGGTCGGCCGTGTCGGGCGTGGGCGTGCGGAAGCGGTGCTGGACACCCTCGGTCTGGGCGAGGCAGGCCACCGTCGCGAGCCGCGGGTCCATCGGCGCGAACTCGCCCGACGCGATGCCGGCCCCGATGATCTGCTCGATCGCGGCACGCAGCCGGCCGTAGTCGTCGAGGATCTCGGCGAACGTCTCGGGCTGGGCCCGGGCGACGCGCTCGAGGTCGTAGAAGTCGAGCGTGCCGCCGCACATCTGGCGGACGTCGGCATGCAGCACGGCATAGAGGTGCACGGCGGCCGGCACCTCACTGTCGGCCAGCCGCTCGGCCACCTCGAGCGACTCGCGGTTGGCGCTGGCCAGCGCCTTGAGCAGGTCCTCCTTGGAGCGGAACCAGTAGTACATCGACGACTGGCCCAGGCCGACCGCGCGCGCGACCTCGGTCATCGTGGTGGCGGCGTAGCCGCGCTCGACGAACAACCGCGACGCCGCATCGAGGATCTCCTGGCGCGGATCCTGGCCCGCCGTGCCCGTGCGGCGGGGACGCCCGACCGATCGCGTCGCTGCTCCGGAGCTCTCGGTCATGTCGCCTCCCGGCTCAGGCCGGCGAAGTTAACCTCCCGGCAACAGTTTCAATGCCCTATCGAAATATCCGGTCGGCACTCTTTCGATAAGTCATTGAAACCATATCGCAGGAGGACACCCCATGAGCGCCACCGACACGACTCCCTCGACCACCCCGGTCGTCGACGTCACCGCACTCCAGGCCGAGCTCGCCGCCTCCGGCGTCCGGTACGCGATGGCCGGCTTCACCGACGTCCACGGCCGCCTCAAGGGCAAGGTCGTCCCGATCGGGCACCTGCCGCAGATGGCCGGCGGCTCCGAGCTCTTCACCGGCGCGGCGCTCGACGGCGTCCCCCAGGAGATCAGCGACGAGGAGGTCTCGGCCCACCCCGACCTCGCCCGCGGCTTCCGCCTGCCGTGGAAGCCCGAGGTCGTCTACTACCCCTCCACCCTCTTCACCGAGGGCCAGCCGTACGAGGCCGGCGCCCGCCACATCCTGCAGCGCCAGCTCGACGCGGCCGCCGAGCTGGGCCTGGGCTTCAACCTCGGCATCGAGACCGAGTTCTTCATCCTCAAGGACGGTCCCGACGGCATCGAGGAGGTCTCGGACCGCGACACCGCCGAGAAGCCCTGTTACGACCTGAGCACGACACTGGACAACTTCGCGTGGCTGACCGAGCTGGTCGAGGCGATGGACGAGCTGGGGTGGGACGTCTACTCGTTCGACCACGAGGACGCGCGCGGCCAGTTCGAGATCGACTTCACGTACTCCGATGCCCTCACCATGGCCGACCGCGTGACGTTCTTCCGCCTGATGGCCGGCGAGATCGCCCGCAAGCACGGCCACTTCGCCTCCTTCATGGCCAAGCCGTTCGCCGACCGCACGGGCTCGGGTGCGCACTTCAACATGTCGCTCGCCGACCTCGCCACCGGCGCGAACCTCTTCGAGCAGGGCGACGACACCAAGGGGGTCGGCGTCTCGGAGATCGCCTATCACTTCATCGGCGGCATCCTGCGCCACGCGAAGGCGATCAGCGCGGTCATCGCACCGACGGTCAACAGCTACAAGCGGCTGGTCCGCAAGGGCTCGACGTCCGGCTCGACCTGGGCACCGGTCTTCGTCAGCTACGGCGACAACAACCGCACCAACATGCTGCGCGTCCCGCTCGCCGGCGGACGCGTCGAGTGCCGGGCCGCGGACATCAGCTGCAACCCGTACCTCGGTGCGGCGATGATCCTGGCCGCCGGCCTCGAGGGCGTGCGCGAGCAGATCGACCCGGGCGCACCGCACCGCGAGAACATGTACGAGTACTCGGACGCGCAGATCGCCGAGCTGGGCATCGACATGCTGCCGCGCAACCTCTCGGAGGCGATCGACGAGTTCCAGGCCGACTCGCTGTCGCGCGAGGTCTTCGGCGAGGCGCTCTACAACTCCTTCATCGACCTCAAGCGTGCCGAGTGGGAGTCCTACCAGTCGCACGTCTCCTCCTGGGAGACCGACCGCTACCTGCGGTTCTTCTGAGGATGACCGTCTCCGCACTGCAGCGGCTCGCGCTGGACTCCCTTCCCCTGGAGTCCGGCGCGAGCCTGCGGGCCGAGCTCGCGTACGTCACGCACGGGACGCTCGCGCCCGACCGGGACAACGTCGTGCTCGTGCCGAGCTATTACACGGGCACCCACGACAGCTATCTGCCGTGGATCGGCCCGGGCGGGTTCCTCGACACCGACCGCTGGTTCGTCGTGGTCGTGAACATGCTCGGCAACGGCGTCTCGACCTCGCCGTCGAACGCGCCGGAGCCCTGGGCGGGTCCGCGCTTCCCCACCGTCACGGTCGCCGACCAGGTCGACGCCCAGGCGCTGCTGCTGGAGCATCTCGGCATCGACCGCCTGCGCCTCGTCATGGGCTGGTCGATGGGCGCGATGCAGGCGTACGAGTGGGCGGCGAGCCGGCCCGACCGGGTCGACGCACTGCTGCCGATCTGCGGCGCGGCGCGGTGCTCTCCGCACAACCACGTCTTCCTCGAGGGCGTCCGCGCGGCCCTGCGGGCGGACCCGGCCTTCGCGGACGGTCAATACGCCGAGCCGCCGGTGGCGGGACTGCGCGCGTTCGGCCGCGGCTACGCCGGCTGGGCGTACTCGCGCGACTTCTTCCACGACGGCGCGTTCCGCGACCTGGGCTACGCCGACGTCGAGCACGTGCTGGAGGACTGGGCGCAGGACCACGCGGCCCGCGACGCGAACGACCTGCTGGCCATGATGGACACCTGGCAGTCCGGGGACGTCGGCCGAGACCGAGGCGGATACGAGAGCGCCCTGGCGGCGGTGTCGGCGCGCACGATCGTCATGCCCTCCACGACGGACCTGTACTTCACGGTCGCGGACTCCGCCGTCGAGGCGAGCCTCGTCCCGGGGGCCGAGTTGCGGCCGCTGGCGTCCGACCTCGGTCACGTCGCCGGACGTCCGGGCGTGCGCGCGGCCGAGACCGCGTTCATCGCCCGGGCCGTCCGGGACCTGCTCGGCGACGGGTGAGTCCGCACCGCCGTCGCGACTGGCAGACTGGTCCCTGCGCCTCGGCGCGGGGCCTCTAGCTCAATTGGCAGAGCAGCGGACTTTTAATCCGCGGGTTGTGGGTTCGAGTCCCACGGGGCCCACCCAAGCAGTCTCACGGAAACAGGCATGCGAAGAGTCGCCCTGCACGAGGGTCCTCGCGTCCGTCGCCGTCTGCGCTGGGTCGTCGGTGGTGTCGAGTCTGGGTTGGAGCTCAGTCGCTGAGGTCTTTGAAGTACCGTGCGACCGGCCACCGCTCGAAGCCGATGGACTCGTATGCGGCGCGGGCCGGGGCGTGGCCGCTGTCGCCGCCGGTTTCGACCATCACCATGGTCATTCCGGCCTGCTGTGCTCGAGCGAAAGAACACTCCATGAGCGTGCGGGCGACTCCCTGGCGTTGGGAGTCGGGATCGACGACGATGACATAGACCTCACCCATGCTGTCCTCCGGGTGCAGGCGTGTGCTGACCCACCCCACGGGTCGGTCGCCGTCCAGTGCCACATCGATGCCCTCCGGTTCATTGTCCAAAACCTCGGCGAGGTCCGTGCGTTGCCGCTCGCGCCACCCGTTCACGTAGAACGCCCGGTAGACGAACGGCGACACTTCGTTCTTGAGCATGGGGAACACGGGCTCCCATGCCCGGATCGACAGTTCCAAAAGCGCATCCCGATATTTCGGGTCGTAGGCAACGATCTGAATCATGGGCTGGGGTTTCCTTCGAGGTTCGCGACGATTTCCCGGTACCGGCGAATGCGCTGAGCCTGTCCTTGGCGCAGGTCAGGACGCCGGATCCTCGCGCAGGCGCACGATCGCCTTGCCGGTGTTGGCGCCGGTGAGCAGGCCGGCGAAGGCCTCGGGCATGGCGTCCAAGCCGTTCCACGTGGTCTCGCGGTAGGCGAGGTCGCCGTCGCGGAGCCACTGGCCCACCTTCTGCTCGAACTCGGGGCGCAGGTGCTCGTGGTCGCTGACGATGAAGCCGCGCATGGTCAGGCGCTTGCCGACGGCCTTGAACATGTTGCGCGGGCCGCTGGCGTTCGGGTCGTTGTATCCCGAGATCGAGCCGCACAGCGCCATCCGGCCGCGCTCGTTGATGTGCTCCAGCGCCGCCTCCAGGTGGTCGCCGCCCACGTTGTCGAAGTACACGTCGAAGCCGTCGGGGAACGCGGCACCGACCTGGCCCATCACGTCACCGTCGCGGTAGTTGATCGCGGCGTCGAACTTCAGCTCGTCCACCAGCAGGGCGACCTTCTCGGCCGAGCCGGCGCTGCCGACCACGCGGTCGGCGCCGCCGAGGCGGGCGAACTGGCCCACGAGGCTGCCCACGGCGCCGGCTGCGGCCGACACGAAGACGGAGTCGCCGGGCTGGAAGGCCGCGACGTCGAACAGGCCCGCGTAGGCGGTCATGCCCGGCATGCCGAGCACGCCCAGGAAGTACGAGGACGGCAGGCCGTTCAACTCGATCCTCTTGGCGTACTTGTCCGCGAGGACGGCGTGCTCGCGCCAACCCAGGCCGTGGCTCACGACGGTGCCCACGGGCAGCGCCTCCGACCGCGACTCGACGACCACGCCCACGGCGCCGCCGTCGAGCGCGTGGTCGAGCTTGAACGGCGGGACGTACGACTTCACGTCGTTCATCCGCGGCCGCATGTACGGGTCGACCGTGAGGACGATGTTCTCGACCAGCACGTCGCCCTCGCGCAGCTCACGCAGCTCGCGCTCGACGAACCGGTAGGTCTCCGGTCCCGGCAGGCCGGAGGGACGCTGGGCCAGATGGATCTCGCGGGTCGTGGTGGTCATGCTCGTCCTCACGGTCGGGGTGGCCGCTTCGCGGCGGTGGTCCGGGCCTGCGTCGTCTCGGCCGGCCCGGCTCCAGCCATCGTAGGGACCCGTCCCGGCCGGTCCGCTCGGCCGGGCGGGGACCCACCCTGGCCCAGGCCTCAGTCGGCCCAGGACCAGCTGTTCAGCACGTGGTCGATGGCGGCCTGTCGCTGGTCGGCGCTGGCGGTCTTGCTGAACGAGAAGGTCGCCACGTACGTCTGGTCCTCGCCGGCGATGTAGTACTGGTCGATCTCGTAGACGGCGTCGTTCAACGACATGCCCGCCGAGAGGTGGGCGGTCTCGCGACCCGCGACCTCCGTCCGGTCGTGCACCTTCACGTCCGACGCCCCGATGCCGGTCAGCTCGTTCTTGCCGGCGGTCTCGGCCTGCGACGCCTTCATGGGCCCTGCCGGCGAGAGCAGGACGTTGAGGTTGTCGTTGAACCCGTCGTCGTCCCCGAGGTCCACCACGAGACTGTCGAGCTGCATGCCCGGCACCTCCTGGGGCGGGTCGCCCCAACCCTCGGGTGCGCGGAAGGTGTACCCGGTGCCGCTGACCTCCTGGCCCGTCGTGATCGCGGGCGACTCACTGGAGCTCGAGTCGGGCTTGGACGAGGACGAATCGTCACCGTCACCGCCGCCACATCCCGCCGCGAGAGCTGCCATCAGAATCACAGGAACCACTTTGCGCATCACGGGCCCCACCGTAGAACGGCGCGGACGCCCTCGCCCGTCGAGCGGAGCGGGGTCCTGACGCCGGCTGTGACGAAGACCCTGTCTCACCGGGCGAAAAAGGCCGTCTCAGCCCTCGATCAGTGGCCCCGGCGCGTGCGAGACTGACGCATCATGTCGGCAGAGCACACCACCGGGACCGGTCCCGCCACCGAGCAGGCCCGCGGTGTCGCCGGCCTGTTGCGGCACGCCCAGCAGGTGGCGGCCGAACTGGAGGCCGCGGCCGCCGCCGAGGCCGAGCGGATGACCACCGAGGCGCGCCGACTGCAGGCCGAGGCGCGACTGCTGTACGACGACGCCCGCCACGTGCGCGACACCGCCTCGGCCCAGCTCTCCACGGTCACCGAGCAGCTCGATCGCGCGTCCGAGGACGCCGCCACGATCGTCGCCGATGCCAGCGAGCAGGCCACGATCCTGGTCCGCGACGCCGAGCAGCGGCGCGAGACCTCCGAGCAGGAGGCACTCGCTCTGCTGACGGACGCTCGCGAGCGCGCCGACGCCATCCTCACCGAGTCCGCCGTCGAGGCCGGCCGGCTGTTGGCCGAGGCCCGCGAGAAGGCCGACGAGGTCACCCATCGGGCCGAGCGACGCGCCGTCGAGCTCGTCGCGACGGCCGAGGGCGACGCCGAGCGACGGACCGCGGAATCCGAGGAGTACGTCGAGCGGATCGTGCTCGAGGCCGAGCAGCACACCCTCGAGATCACCCGGGCCGCCGAGCGCAATGCCGAGATGGTCGTGGAGTCCGCGATCGACGAGGCCGACCGAGCGCGCGCCGAGTCCGAGCAACTGCTCGCGCGTGCCCGCGAGGAGGCCGCCTCACGGGTGGCCGACGCCAAGGCCGAGTCCGAACGGACGATCGCGGCCGCACGGGGCGAGCTCGACGAGACCCGCGCCACGATCGACCTGCTGTTGAGCAACGGACAGCTCGAGACCGAGCGGATGCGCCAGCAGGGCCATCGCGAGGCCGCCGCCCTGCTGCACCGCACGCGGGTCTCGGTCGTCGAGATCATCGGGCGGGCCCGCACCCGGCTGTCCGCCCAGCTCGCGGCGGCCGAGGCGGCCGCCGCCGACCTGGCCGGCGCGGCCGACGACGTGCTGTCCGACGCCCAGGAGCGTGCCGAGCGCATCCTGGTCGAGGCCGGTCAGGACGCCACCCGGGTCCGCGCCCAGGCGCAGGCGATGGCCGACGCCACCCACGAGCGGGCCACCCGGCGGCTCGCCGAGGCCGAGTCGGGCGCCCGCCTGCTGCGCGAGCGGGTCAGCGACGAGGTCCTCTCCGCCCAGCGTCACGCCCTCCGCGAGAGCAAGGAGCGCCGTGACGAGGCCACGCGACTGCTCGACGAGGCGCGCGAGCGCGCGGCCCAGCTGAAGCAGGAGGCCCGCGACGTGCTCGAGCGGGCGCGCGCCGAGGCCGACGACGTCCTGGTCGCCCGCGACCGGGCCGCCGACGAGCTGAACCGACTTTCCGACGTGATCACCGTGCTCTCGGCCGGCGACATCGACCGCCACCGCAACGAGGAGAACCCCTTCACATGACCGAGACCCACGCCGACTTCCGCATCGTCCTGCGGGGCTTCGATCCCGCCCAGGTCCAGAGCCGCCTGAGCGAGTTGGAGGACCAGATCGAGCAGTTGCGCCGCGAGAACGACAGCGCGCCGGCCGCCGCCGAGATCGCGGACCAGCCCGCCTCCTTCGAGCACCTGGGCGAGCGCATGATCCAGATCCTCTCCCTGGCACGCGACGAGGCCGCCGAGCTGCGCGCGTCGGCCGAGGCCGAGCTCGAGGCCGCCCGCACGTCGACCCAGCACGAGCTCCGACGCCTGCGCGAGGAGGCCGAGGTGCACGCCGAGGCCACCCGGTCCGACGCCGAGGCTGATGCGGCACGAGCGCTGCAGGAGGCCCGTGCCACCGCGGCCGACCTGATCGACGCGACCGAGCGCGAGGTCGCCACCATGCGCCAGGAGGCCGAGGTCCTGGTCGAGCAGCAGCGCGCCAAGGCGGCCGCCGCCAACGCCGACTTCGAGATCGCGATGGCACAGCGCCGCGAGGCCGCCGAGCACTCCTTCCAGGAGGCCGAGATCGAGCACCGGGCCAAGCTCGAGGAGCTCGAGCGCCGCGTCACCGAGCAGCAGTCCGCGGCCGTGGCCGAGCGGGCGGACGCCGAACGCGAGGCTCGTCGGGTCCTGGAGGACGCCCAGGCCCGCGCCACCACGATGGTCAACGACGCGAAGTCGACGGCCGACCGCATCCGCGCCGAGTCCGAGCGCGAGGTGGCGGCCGCCATGCAGCGCCGCGACAGCATCAACGACCAGCTGGCCAATCTGCGCCAGATGTTGAGCAGTCTGACGGGCTCGCCGGCACGCTCGGAGGAGACATCACCCCGCTCTTCGTGACACGCTGGAGCGAGGCTGGCGCACCGTGCACGGGCCTTGTCCACTCTGAAACAATGGTCACACCATGAGCTCCTCGACTTCCTCCTTCAAGACCGTTCTCCGTGGCTACGACCCCGCCGAGGTCGACGCCCACATCGCCACCTTGAAGGAGCACGCGAAGGGTCTGCGCAACCAGATCACCGAGGTCGAGAACAAGCTCGCCGCCGTCACCGAGCCGAACTTCGCCCACCTCGGGGATCGGGTCGGCCAGATCCTCACGCTCGCCGAGGAGGAGTCGGCGGAGCTGCGCAAGAGGACGGCCAAGGAGATCGAGCGCCAGCGCACCGACGCCGCCGACGCGGTCCGCAAGCTCCGCAAGGAGGCCGACGCCTACGCCGTCGCGACGCGCACCGAGGCCGACGACTACGCCCAGGCGACCCGCGACGAGGCCGACGCGTATGCACTCACGACCCGCACCGAGGCCGACGAGTACGCCCGGACCACGCGCGACGCCGCCGACCAGGAGGCCGCCCGCATCGTGAGCGAGGCCGCCGAGAAGGCCGCCGCCGTGACGGGCGCCGCCCAGACCGAGCTCGACCGGATCACCGCCGAGCAGCAGCGCGTCCTGGCCGAGCACGAGCAGGAGATGGCCGGCTGGCGGGCGAAGGCCGAGGCCGAGCGCACCGAGGCCGAGCGCCTCGATCGCGAGCGGGCCGACGAGGCGCACCGTCAGGCCACCGCGATCGTCGCCGAGGCACAGCAGGAGGCCGAGCGGATCCGACTGGAGGCCGAGCGGGAGGTCGCCGAGATCGAGCGACGCAGCGAGAGCATCAACGCCCAGCTCGCCAACGTCCGCCGCGCTCTGGCGCACCTCACCGGCGACGACGTGCAGGAGCCCCAGGGCTCGCTGTTCGAGGTCACGAACGACCAGTCCTGACCCCCGCGACATCCGGCGGCCCGCACCCTTCGGGGGCGGGCCGTTCGCATCTGCGGATTGTGCTGTCCTTTCGGCACTCTCTGAGTCATCATTTCGACCATGGGTCACATTCGTCACATCGGCCCCACCCTGGCGGTGGGACTCGTCGTGACCGTGCTGATCGGCGGGACCGTCGTCGTGGCGCAGGAGCGCTCCGACTCCCCCGCACCTGCCGAGCGCACCTCGCTGGCGCGACCCGCGGCGGCGAAGAAGCCCGCCCTGCGGCTGGCGGCCACCCCGAAGACGATCACCCGCGGTGCCACCGTGTCCTTCCGGCTCCGCACCTCCACGAAGCACCCCCGAGCGGTGCGCCTGCAGCGGTGGGACCCCGCCCGCAAGGCGTGGCGCACCGTCACCAAGCGCACCGTCCGGGCCACCACGACGATCCGGCTCAAGCCGACCGTCGGCACGTTCTCGTACCGGGCCCAGGCGCCCCGGATCCGGCACAAGACCGGTGGCAGGAAGCACACCCACGCCGCCGCGAAGTCGACGACCGTCAAGGTGACCGTCCGCGAGGTTCCGCGCACCGTGCCCTCGCGGCCGGCGGTGCTCACGGCGGACGAGAAGGCCCTGCTCGGGGACGTCCGCGCGGCCCGCGCGACGTACGCCCGTGCCGACGTGCAGGGCGCCCGTGATCTCGGCGCCGAAGCGTGCCTGACGACGTATGCCCGCGACCACGCGCGGTGGATGGCCACGACGAAACGCGCCGTCGACCCCGGCGCCGCGGCGCACCGCGCGGCCGGACGCCCCCTGCCCGCCGCCTCCTGCCCCGGCCGGACCGTCCAGGCCGTCACGCACGCGATCGGCGTCGCCGGCACCACGGCGGCGGCCGTCGACCTCGCCGTCGACACGTGGCTCGCCTCGCCCTACGGCGAGACCGGCCGCCTGCTGTCCGCGTGCCACCGGGCGCCCGGCTTCGAGTACGGCGTCGCGGTGTTCGCAGCAGGCGGCACGCGGTACCTGACGGTGCTCGTCTCCTCGGACGCCTCCGCCACGACGAAGTCGGGGGCCTGCTGATGCCCGCCCTGCCCGGGACGCAGCCGCGTCTGTCCGAGGCGGCGCAACACCTCGTCCGGCGCTTCACCTACGGGTACAACCTGCGCCTCGAGGCCGACGTCCTGCGGTACACCAGCGTCGACGCCTGGTTCGCGGCCCAGGTGAAGCCGGGCCCCGACCCCGCGGCCGCCGCGGTCCTGGACTGGTTCCCCCGGCTCAAGGACTCCCCCGCCACGGCCTGGGAGAACAACAAGGCCGAACGGTACGGCGGGTGGCAGTACGGCGACGACCTGGTGAAGTACTCCCTGGCCCGGCGTGTGGTCGCCACGAACCAGGTGCACGAGATGATGGTCGACTTCTGGTCGAACCTGCTGCACATCCCGGTCGGCGAGGGATCGAGCTTCCCGTGGCGGCTGCACTACGACAGCCACGCCATCCGGCCGCACGCCCTCGGGACCTACCGCGAACTGCTGCGTGCCGCGGTGACCCATCCGGCGATGTCGGGTTACCTGTCGAACCACCGCAACACCAGGACACAGATCAACGAGAACCTCGGTCGTGAGCTGCTCGAGCTCTACACCGTCGGACGGACGGCGGGGTACACCGAGGACGACGTCAAGAGCTCGGCCCGGTTGTTGACCGGGTTCACCGTCGGCGTGAACCAGGACTTCGCCGCCGGGTACGACCCGGCCAGGCACCACGTCGGCCCGGTGACCGTGATGGGCAGGACGTTCACGAACGGCTCCGCCGACGGCCGTGCCGAACTGAACGCCTACCTCGACTGGCTCGCGATGCGGCCCGCGACGGCGGCGCGGATCGCTCGGCGCCTGTGCGTGCGGTTCATCCGCGACGAGCCGCCGCAGAGCTCGGTCGACGCGGTGGCCGCCACGTATCTGTCCTCGGGCAGCGACATCGCGGCGTGCCTGCGCACCCTCGTGCGGGACCCGGGATTCCTGGCCTCGAAGTTCCAGAAGGCGCGCACCCCCGCCGAGGACGTGCTGGCCACCCAGCGCGCCTGTGACATCGTGCCGACGGGCGCAGGCCCCGACAGCCATGTGGATTCGTTCAGCTGGCTGTGCAGCTGGATCGGCCAGGCGCCGTTCCAGTGGCCGCGACCCGACGGCTCCCCCGAGCAGTCCGACACGTACCTGTCCCCCGCGCGGCTGCTGCGCGCATGGACGGCGCGCTCCTGGATGGCGAACACCAACGGCGCCGTGAAGAAGGGGACCCGCCCCCTGCCACGCGATCTCGTCCCGCCCGTGTGGCCGATCGCGCTGAAGGATCTCGTGCACCACCAGGCGGTCATGATGACCGGCCGCCGAGCCACCGCCGAGACGGTCGACGGGGTCGCGACGCTGATGGGCAAGGCCCCGTCGCACGTCTTCAAGGCCGAGTGGGAGCGGAACGAGGGTCACATGACCTGGATGCTGACCCTCGTCCGCACCGCGATCCTGAGCGCCCCGGAGGCGATGCTGCGATGAACGACGGACACGACGCGTCCTGTGCCGACTACGGGGTGAGCCGGCGCAATCTGCTGAAGTCGGCCGGCCTGCTCGCCATGGCGGGGGTCACGACCTCGATGTTCGGCGACGTGCTGGCCTCGACCGCGTACGGCGCCACGAACGGCAACATCCTCATCGTGCTGTCGCTGCGCGGCGGCGCGGACGGCATGTCGATGATGGTCCCCCACGCCGAGCCGGCCTACTACGCGGCCCGACCGAACATCGCCGTGAAGAAGGCCCAGCTGATGGGCGCCGACGCCACCTTCGGGCTGCACCCGTCGTTCAAGCCCCTCGAGGGACTGTGGAACAGCGGGAAGATGGCGGCCATCCACGCCGTCGGGCTGCCCACGCCGAACCGCTCGCACTTCGAGGCGATGGAGCTGGTCGAGGACGCCGATCCCGGATCGTCCGAGCGCATCGGCTGGCTCAACCGCGTCATCGGCTGCTTCACCTCCAACGACGTGTTCGACGGCATCCAGGTCGGGTCGACCGTCATGCCCACGTCGCTGATCGGACCCGAGCCATCCTTCGCGACGTCGGACTTCACCTCGCTGTCGGCTCCGTGGGCCGACCACCAGGATCTCGGCCCTCGGCTGCGGTCGATGCTCTCGACGATGTACCGCGACGCCGGCACCGTGATCGGCCGCGCGGGCCAGGAGGCGCTGGCCCTCGACAAGCGCGCCGGCATGATCGCGGCCGAGGAGAAGAAGGGTCCGCAGCACGGGGCCGTCTATCCGCAGCACAACGAGCTCGGCAAGGCCCTGGCCAGCTCGGCGGCCCTGATCAGGGCCGGGGTCGGCGTGCGTGCCATCGCGGTCGACTTCGGCGGCTGGGACCACCACGTCGACATCACGTGGCGGATCAGCAACCAGATCGAGCAGATGTCGAAGTGCATCGCGGCGTTCCTGACCGATCTGGGCACCCATGCGTCGCGGGTGACGATCGTGACGCTCAGCGAGTTCGGCCGCCGGCTGGGCCAGAACGGCGCCGCCGGACTCGACCACGGCTACGGCAACGCCGTCTTCGCCTTCGGCGCGGGCGTCAAGGGCGGGTACTACGCGAACTGGCCGACGCTCTCGACCGGCAAGCAGGTCGACGGAGACCTGGCGGTGACCACCGACTACCGCAGCGTGTTGGCCGAGATCCTGCGGACGCGCTTCCCCGAGGTGGGTGTCGGCACCGTGTTCCCGGGCCTGACGCACACGTCGCTGGGCTTCATGTCGCCCTACTGATCGTCAGCGCGGGTACGAGCGCACGCGACGGCCGCGCAGCTCGGTCGGGGTGATCGCGATGTGCACCGCCGTGCCCTCGCTGCCGGCCCACGAGTTCGGCAGGCGACCGCCGAAGGTCTCGATCTGCTCCCGGCTGGCGATGGCCGCGGTCCCGCGCACGACCACGCTCCACCCCGTCTGGAAGGTGTCGTCGTGGTGGTCGGCCTCGAGGACGAAGCGACGCTCGACGATGCTGGCCAGGCCCGCGTTCTCGCTCGTACGGATGAGGATGATCCCGTCGGCGTACGCATAGTTGACCGGCAACAGCTCCAACTGGTCGCTGCCCTCGAAGGCGATCCGCGCGAAACGGCCGACCTGCAGCAGCTCGCGGCACTCCTCATGTTCCAAATCCTGGATCGTCCCGGTGCTCATGCTTCCATTGTGCACGCCCGGTCCGCGTTACCGTGTGGCCATGAATCCGCTTCGTAGCCCCTGGCTCGCCGCCTTCGGCGTGGCCGTCGTGGTCCATCTGGCGTTGGTCCTCGCCCAGGCGCAACCGTGGGAGAGCATCTCCAAGTGCCTGATCGCGCCGCTGCTGATCGCGTGGGTGATCGACCAGGGCGGCCCCAGGATCATCGCGGCAGCGCTGTTCTTCTGCCTGCTGGGCGACCTCTTCCTCGAGATCGACGGATTCTTCATCGCCGGCATGGCGGCGTTCGCGATCGCCCACGGGTGCTTCGTGACGTTCTTCGTGCGCCACGGCGCGCTGGCCTCGCTGCGCCGCCGGCTGTGGATCCCGGCGGCGCTGGTGGTGGGCGCCGTCCTGCTGCTGGCGTGGGTCTGGACGGGCCTGGAGTCCGGCCTGCGGGTCCCGGTGCTCGTGTACGCGCTGCTGCTGTCGACCACCGCCGCGACCGCGCTCTCGGTCGATCTCCGGGCCGGTCTCGGTGCGCTGCTGTTCCTGTTCAGTGACGGACTGATCGCCGCCCGCATCGCCGAGCGAGTCCCCGAGGACGCGGTCGCCGGCGGGTTCGTCGTGATGCTCACCTACTCCGCGGCGCTGTTCCTGCTCGCGACCGCAGCGGTGCGGCTGCCCGCCCGGCCCGACCGGACCCCACCCGCGGACACCGGCACGTTCCTGCAGGAGCCGGTCCGATGAGCGTCGTCGAGGTCGGCGACCTCACGTTCGACGTCGACGTCCTGGGACCGCAGGACGGGACGCCCGTGGTGCTCCTGCACGGCTGGCCGCAGGACCGTCGCTCCTGGCGGGAGGTCGCCGATCGCCTCGCGGCGCAGGGCCTGCGCGTCATCGTGCCCGACCAGCGCGGGTACAGCCCCGGCGCCCGTCCGGAGGGAGTCGAGAGCTACGGCTCCGACCTGCTCGCGCAGGACGTCGTGGACATCGCCGCGGCGCTCGGCCACGACCGCTTCCACCTGGTGGGCCACGACTGGGGCGCCGCCGTCTCGTGGGTCGTCGCCACCGGGCACGCCGACCGCGTGCTGAGCCTGACGGCCGTGTCCGTCCCTCATCTGGCCGCCTACAACGAGGCGCTCTCCACGGATCCGGACCAGCAGCAGCGCGCCGCCTACATCGGCCTGCTGCGCCGGCCGGGCAAGGCCGAGCAGATCCTGCTGGAGGACGACGGGGCCCGACTGCGCGCGATGTACGGCGGCGCCGTGGCGCCCGACGACGAGGCGGCCTACGCCGACCGGTTCTCCCAGCCGGGCGCGCTGACGGCGACCCTGAACTGGTACCGCGCGATGGGCCCCGAGCTGTCCGCTACGCCCGCCGTCACGGTCCCGACGACGTTCGTCTGGGGCGCGTCCGACCAGGCGCTCGGTCGCTACGGCGCCGAACGCTGCGGCGACCACGTCACGGCGGACTACCGCTTCGTCGAGGTCGACGGGGGCCACTGGCTGCCCGACACCCACCCCGACCTGGTCGCCACGGAGGTGCTCGCACGGGTGCTCGGCCGGTAGCCGACGTCGCCCGGGCGCCGCAGCGGGCATGATGGATCCCATGACCGAGCGCGCAGGACAGCCGGCCGACGCCGGTGATCTCGTCGATCTGGCCCACCTCGTCACGGCGTACTACACGCTGAAGCCCGATCCGGAGGTCGTCGACCAGCGCGTGGCCTTCGGCACGAGCGGACACCGCGGGTCCAGCCTCGCCACGGCGTTCAACGAGGACCACATCGCCGCGACCACGCAGGCGATCTGCGAGTACCGCGCCCAGCAGGGCTTCGACGGGCCGCTGTTCATCGGGCGCGACACCCACGCGCTGTCCGAGCCGGCCTGGTCGACCGCGTTGGAGGTGCTGGTCGCCAACGACGTCGACGTGCTGGTGGACGACCGCGACGGGTTCACCCCCACCCCCGCCGTGTCGCACGCGATCATCCGCGCCAACCGGGGCAAGCGCACCGGGCTGGCCGACGGGATCGTCGTCACCCCCTCGCACAACCCGCCGGCCGACGGCGGCTTCAAGTACAACCCGCCCCACGGCGGCCCCGCCGACAGCGACGCCACCTCGGCCATCGCCGCGCGCGCGAACGAGCTGATCGCCGCCGGTCTGGCCGGGGTGAGGCGCGTCCCGTTCTCGCGGGCGCGCGCCGCCTGCCGGCCCTACGACTTCCTGGGCACCTACGTCGACGACCTGCCACACGTGATCGATCTCGAGGCGATCGCGGCCCACGGCGTACGGATCGGCGCCGACCCGCTCGGCGGCGCCAGCGTCGCCTACTGGGAGGCCATCGGCGAGCGCCACGGCCTGGACCTGACCGTCGTGAACCCCGTCGTCGACGGGACCTTCCGGTTCATGACGCTGGACTGGGACGGCAAGATCCGCATGGACTGCTCGTCACCCGACGCGATGGCCTCGCTGATCGCCCAGCGTGAGCGCTTCGACGTCGCCACCGGCAACGACGCCGACTCCGACCGCCACGGCATCGTCACGCCCGACGCCGGGCTGATGAACCCCAACCACTACCTGGCCGTCGCGATCGAGCACCTGTTCGGCGGTGCGCGACCGGGCTGGCCCGACTCCGCGAAGATCGGCAAGACGCTCGTGTCCTCGTCGATGATCGACCGGGTCGCCGCCGACCTGGGCCGCCCGCTGGTCGAGGTGCCCGTCGGCTTCAAGTGGTTCGTGCCGGGCCTGGTCGACGGCTCGCTCGGCTTCGGTGGCGAGGAGTCGGCCGGAGCCTCGTTCCTGCGGCGCGACGGCGGCGTGTGGACCACGGACAAGGACGGGATCATCCTTGCCCTGCTCGCCGCGGAGATCATCGCGACGACCGGCAGCTCCCCCAGCGTGCTGTACCGCCGCCTGGTCGAGCGTCACGGCGATCCCGCCTACGCCCGGATCGACGCCCCGGCCGACCGCGCCCAGAAGGCACGGCTGGCGAGCCTCAGCAGCGACGACGTCGAGGCCACCGAGCTGGCCGGCGAGCCGATCACCGCGGTGCTGACCGAGGCGCCCGGCAACGGCGCCGCGATCGGTGGCGTGAAGGTCACGACGGACTCGGCGTGGTTCGCCGCGCGGCCGTCGGGGACCGAGGACGTCTACAAGATCTACGCCGAGTCGTTCCGCGGCCCCGAGCACCTCGCCGAGGTGCAGGCCGCGGCCAAGGCGGTCGTGGACACCGCGCTGGCCGGCGCCTGAGTCAGGCGAACGGCCAGTTCTGGTCGGGGATCGTCAGACCCCGGCCGAGTTCGTGCGCCCGCCGGTTCCACTCCATCGTGCGTGCCGCGATCCAGTAGCGCTGCTGCGCCATCAGCATCGTCAGGCTGGAGGCGACGACCTTCGGGTACGTCTGGCCCATCGCGATCGCCAGCTCGCGGGCGGCC
Source organism: Aeromicrobium sp. 636 (assembly GCF_024433585.1). Taxonomy (NCBI): domain Bacteria; kingdom Bacillati; phylum Actinomycetota; class Actinomycetes; order Propionibacteriales; family Nocardioidaceae; genus Aeromicrobium; species Aeromicrobium sp. 636. Next base: position 72,084 of record NZ_WNJU01000004.1, on the reverse strand, counting down.
CGGGCGTCCTGGGCCGCGTCGTGGGCCTTGTCCAGCCGGACGCCGTAGTGCGCGGCGACGTCGCCCAGGCGGCGCTGACCGGTGCGCTCACGGTCGACACCCCAGTCGATGACGAACGGATCGACGACCAGCAGACGGTCCCAGTCGGGCTCGCCCAGATCGTGACGCACGGCCTCGGCGCGCAGCAGCGTCAGGTCGAACGAGGCGTTGTAGACGACCAGGCCGATCCGCCGTTGCACGAGGTCGTGCAGCCATGCCAGCACCGGGCGCAGCGCCTGGGCCGACATGGGCGACGAGGCGAGGTCCTTCTCGGTGATGCCGTGGATGTCGGCGGAGGACTCGGGGATCGGCACACCCGGGTTGACCATGCCCATCAGGTCGCCGCCCACGTCCGACAGCGCCGCGAAGCTCAGGATCCGGTCGCGGTGCGGGTCGACCCCGGTGGTCTCGAAGTCGAGCGAGGCCAACGGCTGGCGGTACCAGACGTTCGGGTCCTCTCGCGGCGGAAGAACGTTCTTGGCGCGCCGTCCCGAACCGGAGCGTGCCGGTTCAGACGTGGGGCGGGCGGACGCGTCAGGCATGGGGTGGATCCTCTCGGTGCAAATCGTTCGACTCGGCCGTCCCCGCAGGCGGGGCGTCCCTCTCGGCCAGCTCATTTCGCAGTTTCGACACCTGGCGCTTGCGCCGTCCCGACTCGAACATCAGGACGATCAGCGCCAGCGCGGCGAGCACACCGGCCACGGCGCCGAACAGTGTCGCCCACTGGAATCCGGGAGCATCGTTGACCAACTTGATCCAGCCGGCGTCCGAGGCGCTGTTCTGACCCAGACTGATCGACAGCGTCAACCAGTTCGGGGCGGCCAGCGCCACCCCCAGCACGACGACGGCGATCTTCCACGGCCACTTCAGGAACGGTCGCCGCGCCTGCCACGCGACGAGCACCGGGAGGAAGCTGAAGACGAATCCGTAGAACAGGCCCCAGAACACGCCGACGGTCATCCGACCGTCGACCTGATCGGCCACCCGCCGCGACCACCACCGAGGCAGTGCCGCGGCGAGCACCCCGTAGATCACCAGGGCGATCACGACGAGCGCGAGCACGACGACGATGCGCCGCACCCAGATTTCGGCTCCGGTCCGAGTCCCGGGGCCCTGCGAAGGCTGGCCGACATCCTGAGACTTCGCGGGGTCGGCCATGCGCCCATTCTGGCACTCCTGCCGGACACTTCACAGGGGGCCACCGGGTAGGGTTGGGCCGAACCCATGGTCCTCCTCGTCGCCCTGCACTTTCTCGTCGCAGCGGCGGCCCCTGCCCTCGTCCGCATGCTGGATCGGCGGGCCTTCCTCGTTCTCGCACTGGTCCCAGCAGCCTCATTCGTATGGCTCCTCGGACCCGTCGCCCGGGCGACCGACGGCGATCCGACCTACGAGCACCTGACCTGGATCCCGCAGATCGGCCTCAACCTCGATCTCGCGGTGACCGCGCTCAGCGGCATCATCGCCCTGCTCGTCACCGGCGTCGGCGCCCTCGTGCTCGTGTACTGCGCCTGGTACTTCCGCCCCCACGACGGTGAGATCTGGCGCTTCTCCGGCGTCCTCACGGCGTTCGCCGGTGCGATGCTCGGCCTGGTCCTGGCCGACAACGTCTACGTGCTCTACATCTTCTGGGAGCTCACGACCGTCCTGTCGTTCCTGCTGATCGGCCACAACCCGGAGCGGCGCGCCAACCGCCGAGCGGCGCTGAACGCCCTCATCGTCACGACCTTCGGCGGTCTGGCCATGCTCGTCGGGCTCGTCGGCCTGCACCTGCTGAGCGGGACGCCGCGACTCAGCGAGCTGCTGGCCGACCCGCCCGCCGCCGGACCGGCCGTCACCACGTTCGTCGCACTGATCCTCGTGGGCGCCCTCTCGAAGTCGGCCCTCGTGCCGTTCCACTTCTGGCTGCCCGGCGCGATGGCGGCGCCCACCCCCGTCAGCGCCTACCTGCACGCCGCCGCCATGGTGAAGGCCGGCGTCTACCTCGTGGCCCTGCTGGCGCCCGTGTTCGCCGACACCCCCGGGTGGCGCCCCGTGCTCGTGTCCCTGGGCATCGCCACGATGATCCTGGGCGGACTGCGTGCCCTGCGCCAGTACGACATCAAGCTGCTGCTGGCCTACGGCACGGTCAGCCAGCTCGGCTTCCTCGTCGCCGTCGCCGGCGCCGGTACCCGCTCGGCCGCCTTCGCCGCGCTGGCGCTGCTGTGTGCCCACGGCCTGTTCAAGTCGGCCCTGTTCCTGGTCGTCGGCATCATCGACCGCTCGGTGGGCACCCGCGACCTGCGTGAGCTCTCCGGTCTGCGCAGCGCGCGACCGGCGCTGTTCGTCATCACGGCCCTCGCGGCCGCGTCGATGGCCGGCCTGCCGGTCATGTTCGGCTTCACGGCCAAGGAGGCCGCGCTGGCCGCCTTCGTCGATCTCGGCACGGACCTCGGCCATCGCGGCTGGGGCGTGGCTGCGCTCGTCGGCATCGTCGTCGGATCGATCCTGACGGTCGCCTACTCCGCGCGCTTCGTCTGGGGCGCCTTCGCCGACAAGGCGGGCGTCGAGCCGTGCCACCCCCGCGCCTTCTCCGCCGGGTTCACCATCGTGCCCGGGATCCTGGCCGCAGCGAGCCTGGTCGCCGGCTTCGCCGGTCCGGCCCTGACGCCGCGGATCGCCACCTATGCCGACCAGTTCCCCGAGGGCACCCACCACGCGGTCCTGACGCTGTGGCACGGCCTCACCCCGGCCCTGGGCCTCTCGGTGATCGCCGTCATCGCCGGCCTGGCCCTGTTCATGTGGCGCCGACCCGTCGCAGCGGCCCAGCACGCGATCGTCGACCGACTGCCGATGCCGGACGCCGAGCGCTCCTACCAGGCCCTCATGCGCGGGGTGGACCGTCTCGCCGTCGAGGTCACCGGTCGCACCCAGCGCGGCTCGCTGCCGGTGTACCTGGGCATCATCCTGGTCACCCTGGTCGTCGTTCCCGGCACCGCGCTCATCCGCGCGTGGGAGACGCCCGACGTGCGCCTCGCCGACAACCCCCTGCAGATCGTCACGGGCCTGATCATGGCCGCGGCCGCCATCTTGACCGTGCGCTCGCGCCGCCGCCTGCGCGCGGTGCTGCTGCTGGGCGTCACCGGGTACGGCACCGCGATCCTCTTCGTCGCCCACGGCGCACCCGACCTGGCGCTGACGCAGGTCCTGGTCGAGACCTTCCTGCTGGTCACGTTCGTGCTGGTGCTGCGCCGCCTCCCCCCGTTCTTCAGCGACCGCCCGTTCAACATCGCCCGCTGGTGGCGGGTCGGCCTCGGCACGGCGGTCGGCCTGACCGTGTCGGGCTTCGCCTTCGTGGCCACCAACGCCCGCACCGCGACGCCGATCTCGGCCGGCTGGGCGGAGCCCGCCTACGAGTACGGCGGCGGCAAGAACATCGTCAACGTGGCCCTGGTCGACATCCGCGCCTGGGACACGATCGGCGAGCTGAGCGTCCTGGTCGTCGCCGCCACCGGCATCGCCAGCCTGATCTTCCTGTTGACCGACCGGTCGATGCGCCAGGTTCGCCCGCGCCGACTCGTCACGCCCGACTCCAACGCCTGGCTCGCGGCGAACCTGCACGACCAGCGGCGCTCGATCGTCTTCGAGATCGTGACCCGGCTGATCTTCCACACCGTCATCGTCTTCTCGATCTACCTGATGATCTCGGGCCACAACTCCCCCGGCGGCGGCTTCGCCGGTGGACTGATCGCCGGACTGGCGCTGATGGTGCGCTACCTCGCCGGTGGACGTGAGGAGCTCGACAACGCCGCTCCCGTCGATGCGGGCTTCGTGCTCGGCCTCGGCCTGGCGGTCGCGGCCCTCTCGGGCCTGCTGCCGACCCTGCTGGGCGGCGGCGTCCTGCAGAGCGCGATCGTCGACGTGCAGATCCCCCTCCTGGGCGAACTGCACCTCGTGACCTCGGTCTTCTTCGACATCGGCGTCTATCTCGTGGTGGTCGGCCTCGCGCTCGACGTGCTGCGCAGCCTCGGCAGCGGCATCGACGCCCAGATCGAGGACGAGGACGACGCCGCGGCCGACCAGAACACGAGCGAGGTGACCGCGTGACCGCGAACCTGATGCTGATCGCCGTGGTCGGGGTCATGGTCGGCTCCGGCGTGACCCTCGTGCTCGAGCGGAGCCTGACCCGCATCCTCGTGGGCTTCGTGCTCATCGGCAACGGCCTGAACGTGCTGTTCCTCGTCGTCTCCGGCCCGGCCGGCGCGGCGCCGATCCTGGGCCTGTCGGGCGACCCGATGGCCGACCCACTGCCCCAGGCCATGGCGCTGACGGCGATCGTCATCACGCTGGGCACGACCGGCTTCGGCCTGGCGCTGGCCTACCGCGCCTGGCAGCTGACCGGCACCGACGACGTCCAGGACGACCTCGAGGACGACCTCATCCGTCGCCGCGCCGAGCGCGACGAGGTCTCGACCACGTTCGACGACGTCGACGACACCGAACTTCCCGACGAGGGCTACGCCGGCGACGCGTCGCTGGCGCCCGATGACGAGGTGCCCGCATGACGAGCCTGCTGAACCAGCTGGTCCTCGCCCCCGTGATCCTGCCGCTCCTGGGCGCCGGGCTGTGTCTGGCGTTCGGTCGCTCGGCCGCGGCGCAGCGCCTGATCAGCATCATCACGCTCATCGCGGTCGTGGCGTCGGCCAGCGTGCTGCTGTTCCGTGCCGACCAGCACGGCCCGCAGGCGTTCAACGTCGGCGGGTGGCCCGCCGAGATCGGCATCAGCCTGGTCGCCGACCGGCTGAGCTCCCTGCTGTTGCTGATCTCGACGATCGTCACGCTGTGCGTGCTGCTCTACTCGATCGGCCAGGGCATCGTCGAGTTCGGTCGCGACGCTCCGCTGTCGGTGTTCTACCCCACGTTCCTGGTCCTGAGCGCCGGCGTCTCCAACGCCTTCCTCTCGGCCGACCTGTTCAACCTGTTCGTCGGCTTCGAGATCCTGCTCGCGTCCTCGTACGTGCTCATCACCCTCGGTGGCACCGAGGCGCGTGTCCGCTCGGGAACGATCTACATCATCGTCAGCCTGGCGTCGTCGGCGCTGTTCCTCATCGCGGTCGCCTCGGTCTACGCCGCGACGGGCACCGTCAACTTCGCCCAGCTGGCCCTGCGTCTGCCCGAGCTGTCCGACCCCGTCGCCACGATGCTGCAGCTGTTGCTGTTGCTGACGTTCGCGGTCAAGGCCGCCGTGTTCCCGCTCTCGGCCTGGCTCCCCGACTCCTACCCCACCGCACCGGCGCCCGTCACGGCCGTGTTCGCGGGCCTGCTGACCAAGGTCGGCATCTACGCGATGCTGCGCACCCAGACGCTGCTCTTCCCCACCCACGAGCTGCGCACCCTGCTGATGTGGGCGGCGATCCTGACGATGGTGGTCGGGATCATGGGCGCCGTCGCGCAGTCCGACATCAAGCGTGTGCTGTCCTTCACGCTGGTGAGCCACATCGGCTACATGCTGTTCGGCATCGCGATCGCCAGCGAGCTGGGCATCGCCGGCTCGATCTTCTACATCGTGCACCACATCACGGTCCAGACCACCTTGTTCCTGGTGGCGGGACTGGTCGAGTATCGCGCCGGGACGACCAACCTGGACCGGCTCGGTGGCCTCGCGCGCATGGCCCCGGTGCTCGCCATCATGTTCTTCGTCCCGGCCATGAACCTCGCCGGCATTCCGCCGTTCTCGGGCTTCCTGGGCAAGCTCGCCCTGATCGAGGCCGGTGTCGACGCCGGCGACTGGCTGGTCCTGGTCGGCGTCGGCGCCGCCGTCGCGACGAGCCTGCTGACGCTCTACGCCGTGGCCAAGATCTGGAACCGCGCCTTCTGGCAGCCGCTCGAGGATCCCGAGGACGACACCCCCGTTCCCTTCGACCCGCTCGTCCTGGGTGGATCGCTCCACGGTCGCAGCAGCATCTCGACGGCCACGCAGCGCGAGACCACGTGGAAGAACGACACCGAGGGCATGCGGCTCCCCGCCCGGATGGCCATGCCCACGATCGCGCTGGGCCTCGTGACCGTGGCGCTCACCGTCTTCGCCGCGCCCATGTTCTCGGTGGCCGAGCGTGCCGCCGCCGAGCTGCACGAGCGCACCCCGTACATCGAGGCGGTGCTCGGCGATGGCTGATCGGGTGCGCGGACTGCGCCTGTGGCACCTCCCGGTGATCATCTGGCTCACGATCGTCTGGCTGCTGCTGTGGGGCGCGGTGACCCCCATCAACCTCGTCGGCGGACTGATCGTCAGCGCGGTCATCGTGATGGTCTTCCCGTTCCCGCGCGTGTCGGTCGACGGCGCGCTCCGCCCGTGGCCCACCGTCGTCCTGCTGAGCCGTTTCCTGGCCGACCTCGCCCTGGCGAGCTTCAACGTCGCGTGGCTCGCGATCCGGCCGGCGACGCCACCGCCCAGCGCGGTGCTGCAGATCGACCTGGTCAGCCACTCCGAGCTGCGCCAGACCCTGACCGGTGAGCTCATCTCGCTGGTTCCCGGCTCGCTGCTGATCGAGCTCGACTCCGAGGGCCGGCGCATGTGGCTGCACGTCCTGGACGCCGCCACCCCCGAGCGCGTCCGTGCCGCGCGGAAGAAGGCGCGGATGCAGGAACACCGGCTGCTCAGGGCCATCGGCACCGACGCCGAGGTCCGCGAGAGCGAACGACGACTCCGGGAGGATGCCTCATGACCGTCGTGGCCATCATCTGCGCGATCCTGCTCGGGCTCACCGGGCTGCTGTGCCTGGTCCGCATCGTGCGCGGTCCCACCATGCTCGACCGCACCGTCGCGGCCGACGTCTTCACGGCCGCCTGCGTCGGCGCGATCGGCGTCGAGGCCGCGGTGGGGCGCCACAGCACCACGCTGCCGATCCTGGTCGCGCTGGCCCTGGTCGCCTTCCTCGGATCGGTCAGCATCGCCCGCTACGCCGCCTCGCAGGCCGCCGGAGGTCCGACATGAGCTGGGGCGACGTGATCGACGTCGTGGCCGGGATCCTGCTGGTCCTCGGCGCCGCGTTCGCGTTGGTCGCCGCCGTGGGCGTCGTCCGGTTCCCGGACGTGCTCACCCGTATGCACGCGGCCACCAAGCCGCAGACGTTCGGCCTCCTGCTGATCCTGGCCGGACTCGCCCTGCGCATCGACAGCATGAGCGACCTGACCCTGGTCGCCGTCGTCGCGCTGTTCCAGTTGCTGACGGCGCCGGTCTCGGCGCACATGGTCGCCCGCGCCACCTTCCGCACCGGCAAGGTCGACCGCAAGAAGCTCGTCGTCGACGAGGGCGACTGAGCGACGCCCTCAGTCGGCCAGGTCGACGACGACGGGCGCGTGATCGCTGGCGCCCTTGCCCTTGCGCTCCTCGCGATCGATCCACGCCCCGGTGACGCGCTCGGCGAGCGCCGGCGAGCCGAGCACGAAGTCGATCCGCATGCCCTTCTTCTTCGGGAAGCTCAGCTGCGTGTAGTCCCAGTACGTGTAGACGCCGGGCCCGGGCGTGTGCGGCCGGACGACGTCGGCGAAACCGGCATCGACCATGGCCTGGAAGGCGGCGCGCTCCGGGGCCGAGACGTGGGTCTTCCCCTCGAAGACGGCCATGTCCCAGACGTCGTCGTCCTGCGGCGCGATGTTCCAGTCGCCCGTCAGCGCGATGGGCAGCTCCGGCTCCTTCGCGAGCCACTGCTCGGCGGAGTCGCGCAACCGGGCCAGCCACTCGAGCTTGTACTGGTAGTGACCGTGCTCGAGATCGCGCCCGTTGGGCACGTAGAGGCTCCACATCCGCACCCCGCCGCAGGTCGCCCCGATCGCGCGCGGCTCGAGCACGTCCTCGAACATCGGCTGGTCGACGCCGAACGAGCGCTCGACGTCCTCCAGGCCGACGCGCGACACGATGGCCACGCCGTTCCACTGGTTGATCCCGGCGTGCACGTACTCATAGCCCAGCGCCGCCAGCTGCATCGCCGGGAACTGGTCCTCACGGCACTTGGTCTCCTGGATCGCCAGGACGTCGACGTCATGGCGCTCGAGCCAGGACGCCACCCGGTCGATCCGGCTGCGGATCGAGTTGACGTTCCATGTCGCGATGCGCATCAGAAGTCGACTCGCAGCGGGTACGCGGCGTCGCCGTCGGCAGAGGTGTTCACGCCCAGGACGTGGTGCAACTGGATCTCATTTCGCTCGAAGGCCAGGCGGGACCCGGCCATGTACAGGCCCCAGACCTTGGCACGGCCGAGGGTGACCTCGTCCAGCGCCTCGTCCCAGTGGTCCACCAGATTCTGACACCAGCCTGCCAGGGTCAGCCCATAGTGCTCCCGCAGGTCCTCGAGGTGACGCACCTCGAAGCCGGCGTCCTGCATCGCGACGACGATCGTGCCCACGCCGGTGAGCTCGCCGTCGGGGAAGACGTACCGGTCGATGAACTGACCGGCCGAGGCACGGCCCTTGTTGTCGGGCCGCGTGATGCAGTGGTTGAGCATCCGTCCGCCGACCTTGACCTTGCTGCGGGCGAAGGCGAAGTAGTCGCCGTAGTTGCGGACCCCGATGTGCTCGGTCAACCCGATCGAGCTGAGCGCGTCGAAGCCGGTCTCGGTCACGTCGCGGTAGTCGCTGTGCCGGACCTCGGCCAGGCCGGACAGACCCTGGCGCTCGTTCTCGGCCTGGGCCCACTGCGCCTGCTGCTGCGAGAGCGTCACGCCGATGCCTCGCACCCCGTAGTGCTGTGCCGCGTGCCGGACCATGCCGCCCCAGCCGCAGCCGATGTCGAGCAGGCGGTCGCCGGCCTTGAGGTCGAGCTTGCGACACACGAGGTCGTACTTCTCGGCCTGCGCCTCCTCGAGCGTGGCATCGGCCTTGGGAAAGACGGCGCACGTGTAGGTCATCGACGGGCCCAGCACCAGCTCGTAGAAGCGGTTCGACACGTCGTAGTGGTGCTGGATCGCCTCGGCGTCGCGGACCTTGGTGTGCCGCAGTCCTTCGAGCGCCCGTCGCCACCGGGGCACGTGCTCCTCGGCCGGGGGCGGCGGCGGCTTGAGGTTGCCGAACCCCAGACTGCGGGCGATCTGGACCATCTCGGTGGCCGGGGGCACCCGGAACCGCAGTCGGCTCATGACGGCCTTCAGCAACTCGTAGGGGTCGCCGGGGTGGACGCCCTCGATCTGCAGGTCGCCGGACACGTAGGCGCGGGCGAACCCGAGGTCCCCCGGAGCGGTCATGAGGTACGACAGGCCCCGCTCGTTGAGCAGGCGCAGGCGGATGGGCGAGTCCTCGGGGCCCACCACGCTGCCGTCGAAGGCCTCGAAGCGGACGGGCACGTCATCGCGCAGGAGGCGGAACAGCGCCTCGCCGATCGTCAAACGAGTCTCGGGAACGATGCTCATGAGTTCCTCACCGCCTTGTCGTAGAGGGTGTTCAGCCGCGAGTCGGGGTCGTACGTGGACCGGACCCGGTCCAACCCCGCCGTGTCGTAGAGAGCGCCGAACGTCTCGCGGTCGTAGAACGCCTCGGAGTAGAGCGACTTGTGCCCGCCCAGCCGGTGGACCTCGCCCTCGACCTTGCGGTTGACCGCGCCGGGCTCGGACCCGGCCGGGACCACGACGGTGCCCCAGAAGCCCACGTTGACGTAGACGTCGCCGGGCGTCAGGGGGTACGTCGGCCAGGCGCGCCGGGTCCGCAAGGGACACAGCCAGACCGGACGCATCCCCACCTCCCGGTCGAACCAGGTGAGGAAGTCCTCCAGCCGGTCCAGCGGCACCTCGATGTCCTGGATGACCCGCTCGCGCGCCGGCACGTGCTTGATTCGGTCCAGGACGCGACTGACGCCCACCGTGCCGTCGAGAGCGACGAGCCGGTGATACACGTCGCTGCGGCGCCACCGCCGCGGCCACAGGCGACGCACCGACGGGTTCTGGGCGCCGAACGCGCCCGAGCACCAGAACCAGTCGGTGTCCCAGCGCCAGAGGTAGTCGTGGATCGTCAGCACGTCCTCGTGACGCTGCCGGATCGAGCGGTAGTAGACGTCCTGGCCCGTGTAGTCGCTGGTCGGCAGATCGGTATCGGTGAACTGCGCCAGGGTCAGGTAGATCTCGTCGGGGCTGAATGCGGTGCCGTCCACGGCGTCGACGGGAATGCCGTCCCACCGGCCGGCGTCGGCGATCTCGGCCAGCGCCTTGACGACGTCGGCGGCTCCAGCGAACGGCACGTGCCGCAGCCGGACCTGACGCGGCGCCGGCTGCAGCTCGATCCTGAGCCGGACGGCGTACCCGAGGCTGCCGTAGGAGTTGGGGAACGCCGCGAACAGGTCGGCGTGCTCGTTGTCGGGTGTGGCGGTGACGATCTCGCCCGAGCCCGTCAGCACGTCCATCTCGAGCACCGCCTCGTGCGGCAGCCCCAGTCGCAGGGACGTGGACTCGATGCCCAGGCCGGTGACGGCGCCGCCCAACGTGATGGTGCGCAGCTGCGGCACGACGCTGGGCATCAGGCCGTGCGCCAGGGTCTCGTCGACGAGGCGCTCGTAGGTGCACATGCCCTGGACGTCGGCGGTGCGGGCGTCCGGGTCGATCGCGATGACTCCGTCCAGGCCCGAGACGTCGAGGCCCGGACCCGCCGACCGCCTGCGGGGACGGAACAGGTTGGAGGTCTTCTTGGCCAGCCGGACGGGCTGGCCCGGACCGATGGCGTCCCACGACGCACGAAGGGCGGCCACGGCGTCCTGATGCTGCGTCCACCCCTGCATACTTCGCAGGCTATCCCCGAGAATGCGGTATCAGCCAGACCAGCGCTTCGCCGTTCCGGCCCGTGAGCCCGAGCCGGGTGGGCCCCGCGACGTGCAACGCGTCGCCCGGGTCGAGCACCGTGCCGTCGACCGAGAGCGGTCCACGGGTCACGTGCAGGAGCGCTGCGTGCTCCACCTCGAGCTCGACGGGAGCATCGGGACCGGGGCGCGCCACCACCAGCCGGGCGTCGGCATGGACCGGCACGGTCTCGTGCACGCCCGGCCCGGCGGGGACGGTCGCCTGGGCGTACTCGGGCTCGTCCTCGTTCGTGCTGCGGACCATCATCTGCACGAACCGCAGCGCGGCGACGTCGCTGGCGTTGCGCTCGGCGTGCGTGACACCCGCGCCGGCGCTGAGGCGCTGCGCGACGCCGGGTCGGACCTGCCCCCCGTGGCCGGTGGAGTCCTCGTGGTCCAGGACGCCGTCGAGCACCCACGTGACGATCTCGGCGTCGGCGTGGTGGTGCTCGTCGTACCCGGCTCCCGCTGCGATGCGCTCCTCGTTGATCGCGATCACCGGACCGAAGCCGATGTTGTCGGGGTCGTAGTGGCGCCCGTAGGAGAACGAGTGGAACGTCTCGGTGCCGTCGGCGACGGTGTGGAACCGGTCGGCCGCACGGCGCAGGACACGGGACTCAGGCATAGCCCAACTCGTGCAGGCGGGCGTCGTCGATCCCGAAGAAGTGGGCGATCTCGTGCACGACCGTGATCCGGACCTCCTCGACGACGTCCTCCTCGGTCTCGCAGATCGCGAGGGTCGGATTGCGGTAGACGAAGATGCGGTCGGGCACGACGCCGGCGTACGTGGAGTCGCGCTCGGTCAGCGGGATCCCGTCGTAGAGCCCCAGCAGGTGCGGGTCCTCCGGCGGCGCGTCGTCCTCGATGAACAGCACCACGTTGTCGAGCCGATCGGCCAGCTCCGCGGGGACGTCGGCGAGCGCGGCGGTCACCAGCTCCTCGAACCGGTCCGGGTCGACGTCGATCACGTGCCGAGTCTAGAGGCGGGGCCCGGCGCGAGCGTGTGGCGAGCGCCGGTGCACCGTGCCCTATGCTGGACGGGTTGTCCGGCCCCCTTCGTCTAGCGGCCTAGGACGCCGCCCTTTCAAGGCGGTAGCGCGGGTTCGAATCCCGTAGGGGGTACCACCGGCACCGCCCCGTCCCCGACCAGAACCTGTCTCGGTACCCATGTCTCAGCCGATCGTCCCGTCCGCCGCCGACCTGGAGGAGCAGCAGCCTCGTCTGCACTGGGCCGCCCTGCTCTTCACCGTCGTGACGATGCTCAGTGCCATGCTCGTCGGACTGACGGCGTCGGACCACTTCACCCGCTTCACGATGGCGGCCGCGGTGATGGGCTGCGTCGCGCTGTGGCAGGCGCTGCGGGACCCGTTGGTGATGACCGGCATGACAACCGTGATCCTCGGGGCCGTCGCCGGCTGGGGCCTGAACTTCTACGACCGCATCTGGTGGTACGACGACTTCGCGCACTTCACCTTCTCACTGGTCAGCACCCTGGCGATCGCCCGGCTGATGCTGCACCGGTTCCGCGCCGAGCCCGCGGTGCTGCTGCCGATCGTCCTGTGGTTGACCTGGCTGGGCATCGGCTCCCTGTGGGAGATCGGCGAGTGGACCTCGGACCAACTGCAGTCCACGCACCACTCCCGCGGCTATGCCGACACGATGGCCGACATGATCCTCAACTCTTCCGGCTCGGGCATCGCGGCGTGGGTCTACTGGCGCTGGCTGCGCACCCCCGCCGACCTGCAGCGCCAGTCCTAGCCCTCGCCCTCGGGCCCGGGCGTCAGTAGGTTGGCGATGAGGCCGACCGACGGAGGACGACATGAGTTTCGAGGCCCACGGCGGAACCCGCGGCGGCAAGACCCACGGCGGTCCCCTCACGCGTCTGGTGAACCGCTTCGTCGCGCGCCGCGCACGGCGGTCGGCGACGGCGTCCATGGGACCGATGAAGCTGGCGGTCCTCACCACGATCGGCGCCAGGAGCGGACTCCCCCGCGAGAACCCCGTGGGCTGGTTCCCCGGCGGGGACGGGTCCTACCTGGTCGTCGCCTCGGCGAACGGGGCCAGGAACAATCCCGCGTGGTTCCACAACATCGCCGCACACCCCGACGACGTCACCCTCGAGATCGGGCCGCGCAAGATCGCGGTCAGCGCCGAGCAGCTGCACGGCGCCGAGCGTGAGGCCGCGCTGCGCTCGATCATCGAGGCCGCCCCGCAGTTCGCTGGCTACAACGACAAGACCGACCGCGTGATCCCCGTCGTCCGCCTGACGGAGCGCCCCGCTCCCCCGTCCTGACGCGGCCGGGATTGCTGACGGCTCGGGTGGGTACGCACTCCGAAAGCCGCCACCGGAGGATCGACATGGGAATCTCGCGCCTGGAGCCCGGCATCGTCCTGATCGAGGACGCCGGCACGAACTGCTACCTGATCGCGCTGGGCGACCGGCTCGTGTTCGTCGACACCGGACTGCCCCGGACCTGGCGCTACGCCCAGGAGGCGCTCGACTCCCTCGGCCGCGGGTGGGACGACGTGACCGACATCGTCCTGACCCACGCCCACTTCGACCATCTCGGCTTCACGGCGCAGGCCCGGCGCGCGTCCGGCGCCCGGGTCTGGGTGCACCCGGGCGACCACCGGATCGCGGCCCATCCGTACCGCTACCGCCCCGGCCGCCCCCGACTGCTCTACCCGCTCCGGCACCCGAAGGCGGCGCCGATCCTGGCCCGGATGGTCAAAGCCGGTGCGCTGCGAGTCGAGGGGGTCGAGCAGGTGGCGTCCCTCGGGGTCAACGCTGCACCCGACGGGATCACCGTCATCCCCACCGCCGGCCACACCGACGGGCACTGCGCCCTGCACATCCCCGCCCTGGACGCGGTCCTGACCGGTGACGCGCTCGTGACGCTCGACCCGTACACGGGCCGCCGTGGCCCACGGATCGTCGCTCGTGCCGGCACGAAGGACGCGGTGCAGGCCCGTCGCTCGCTGGAGCGGATCGCCACCACCGGCGCCCGCCTCGTGCTGCCGGGGCACGGCGAGCCGTGGACCCAGGGCGCCGAGGCGGCCGTCGCATCGGCCCGGAGCAGCGAGGTCGCCTGAGCCCACCGCGGTCACACTAGGCTCGGTGACGTGTCCGCCGGCCGCTTCGCTCCGTCTCCGTCGGGCGACCTGCACCTGGGCAACCTGCGCACCGCGATCCTCGCGTGGCTGTTCGCGCGAGCGAGCGGCCGCCGTTTCCTGGTCCGGGTCGAGGATCTCGACCGCCAGCGCTCACGACCCGAGTTCGAGCGCAGCCAGTTGGACGACCTCGCCGCCCTCGGGCTGACGTGGGACCCGCCCGTCGTCCGCCAGTCCGAGCGTGACGACCTCTACGCCGCCGCGCTGGCGCGCCTCACCGCAGCCGGGTTGACCTTCGAGTGCTTCTGCACGCGTCGCGAGATCGCCGACGCGGTGCGCGCCCCGCACGCTCCGCCCGGCTCCTACCCGGGCACCTGCCGGGACCTGACGGAGACCCAGCGCGCTGCGAAGCGCACCGAGCGCCCACCGGCCATCCGGCTGCGCGCCGAGGCCGACGAGTGGACGGTCCGCGACGAGTTGCGCGGCGAGATCACGGGCCACGTCGACGACCTCGTGCTGCGCCGCGGCGACGGCGCCCACGCCTACAACCTGGCGGTCGTCGTGGACGACGGCGAGCAGGGAGTCGACCAGGTCGTGCGAGGCGCGGACCTGCTGGACGCGGCTCCCGCCCAGGCCTACCTGGCCCACACCTTGGGGCTGCCCGCCTCGACCTACGCGCACGTCCCGCTCGCCCTCAACGCCGAGGGCCGCCGGCTGGCCAAGCGCGACGGGGCGGTCACCCTGCGCGACCTGACCCCCGACGAGGCGTGGTCGCTCATCGGTGCGTCGCTCGGCGTCCGCGCGCGCTCCCCCGAGGCACTCCTGGCCGAGCTCGACCCCTGGAAGATCAGCCTGGATCCGTGGATCGTCACGCGTTGACCGACCCCCGTTTTGGTGTCTCCGGAGGGCGTCAGGTAGTCTTGCGGTCGCGGTTAAGCCGCACAGCATGAGGCCCCGTGGCGCAGTTGGTTAGCGCGCCGCCCTGTCACGGCGGAGGTCGCGGGTTCGAGTCCCGTCGGGGTCGCCAGTGCTGAAACCCCGCCCCTCAGGGGGCGGGGTTTCGTCGTCTCACGGGGCCGTCGTCACGCGTCGAGGACGCCGAACGCCTCCTGCTCCTGGGACCGGAAACGGCGCTTCGACACGGCATGGATGATCCGCAGCGGCGGACCGGCCAGCGTCAGGACCCGGTGCTCAGCCTCGGCCGGCAGGCCCTTGAGTGCCCACGGCACGAACCAGCGCGCCTCGGCCAGGGTCTGCTTCGTCCGAAAACGCGTCCGCTCCAGCTCGTGCCACTCGTTCCCGCCCACGTACCGCTGCAGGATCTCGATGGCCGCGCTCTCCTCATGACCGAGGTGATGGCCCAGGACTGCCCCGAGCTCGCCGAGGGTGTCGCGCAGCAGATCGTGGGCGCGGTCGTCGCCTCCGGCCGACAGCCGCTCGAACGCGGCGGTGGCCGCCGCCAGCAGCGGGTCGAGGACGGCGTGCTCGGCCTCCATCTCGTGCAGCACCCGCTCGGCCTCGGCGTCACCGGCCGCGCGCACCCGGTCGAGCAGCAGCGGCCAGAGGATCTCGTCCTCCTTGGTGTGGTGCTGGTGCAGCTCGTGCGTGAAGAGCTGCCACCGGTCCGCCAGCAGGACCCACCGATCGCGCTCGCCCGTCGGCATCTGTTCCGCAGCGTGGGCGAAGTCCTGCACGTCGCGGCGGAACGCGTGGTGCAGGACGTACATCATGGTCATGTCGGCGGGCCCGGGCGGCGAGGCGGCCTGACCGGGCAGCAGCAGAGGCGTGGGGGACATCGTTCCTTCTCTCGATCGTGTGTTCTCGGCCGGCCCGACGCGCACCTCGGCGCACCTCGGGGGCTCACCAGCGGGAGAGGCGTCGCAGGACGGCCCTGATACCGACCGATTGCGATCCGCGTCGGTGGGTGAGGTAGGGTGAACGTCGCTCGTCAGAGCACGGCCAGGTAGCTCAGTTGGTACGAGCGTCCGCCTGAAAAGCGGAAGGTCGCCGGTTCGACCCCGGCCCTGGCCACCACCTCGAGATCCCCGGCTCCACGCCGGGGATTCTCCTTTTCCCGCGAGGGTTTCCGCCGAACGGTTGGCACCCCGGCGGCCCGGACCTACGCTGGTGTGATGTCCGCCGTCGCTCCGATCGCCCGCCGTCTGGCCCTGGTGCTCGGCCTCCTGCTCGTCGCCTCGCTGATGGCGTCGCCCGCTCACGCGGCGGATCCCCGGTCGCCCGCCCGGTTCACCGGCTACGCCTTCGACACGTGCGTCTCGCCGTCCAACCAGGTGATGGACGCGTGGAACGTCACGTCGCCGTACACGGTCGTGGGCATCTACACCTCGGGCAACTCGCGCTACTGCGACGACTCGAAGCAGCCTCACCTCAGCCCGGCGTGGGTCAAGCGCCAGGCGAACCGCGGCTGGCTGTTCCTGCCGATCCACGTCGGCTACCAGGCGCCGTGCTTCGACTCGAAGTCGACGAAGCGGCACATGTCGTACAACGGCACGATCGCCCGCCGGCAGGCCCGGGCCGACGCGGACGAGGCCACGCGCCGTGCCGCGTACTTCGGGTTCGCGAAGAAGAACGCCGTCTACCTCGACATCGAGTGGTACGACCGCGCCAACCGCCCCTGCGACGCCGCCGTCCTGACCTTCATCGACGCGTTCGTCCAGCGGGCCCACAAGCGCGGCTACAAGGTCGGCCTGTACTCCAGCGGCTCGGCCGCGATCGCGGCCGTCGACGAGGCGCGTCACGCCCAGCGCAAGGGCTTCGACTTCCCCGACCAGATGTGGTTCGCTTGGACCAACAAGCGGGCGAACACCAACGGCGGTCCCTACCTGTCGAACACGTTCTGGAAGCGCGACCGCGTGCACCAGTACCACAACAACGTGGCGGTCTCCTACGGCGGACACCGGGTCACGATCGACAAGAACGTCCTGGCTGTGGGGGGCGGATCGCGCGCCAAGAAGGAGCAGAAGGTCTGCAAGATGTCGCCGACCCTGACGCGCTACCGGTCGCTCAAGGCCGGTTCGCGCGGCAAGGACGTCAGGCTCCTGCAGTGCCTGCTGCGCCGCGGCGGCCACAAGGCGACCATCACCGGCCGCTGGAACGCCCGCACGACCAAGGCCGTCAACTCCTACCGCGCCGATCTCGGGTGGGCGCGCAACGGCGCGGCGACACGACCGCTGTGGACCGCCCTGCTGTCGCGCGGCAAGACCCCCATCGCCCTCAAGCGCGGCAAGGTCGGCGAGCCCGTCCACCGGCTGCAGCGCTCCCTGCGCGCCGCGGGCCAGAAGGTGAAGGTCACGGGCATCTACGACGCACGCACCGCCGCGGCGGTCCGCTCCTACCGCACGAGGATCGGCCTGCCCGGCTACCAGGTCGCCGATGCCACGGTGTGGGCGGCGCTGCAGCGCGGGCGGCGCTGATCCCTCAGTGCCGCTGACTCGTCAGCAGCAGGCCGCCGAGCCCGATCATCATGGCGCCGCCGGCGCGCCGGACCGTCGCCAGCCGGCTCGGTGAGCCGGCGAACCAGGCGCGGGCCGTCCCGGCCAACAGCGCCCAGCCGGAGTCGCACACCAGGGCGATCAGCAAGAAGACGACGCCCAGCACGAGCATCTGGGTGCTGACCGCTCCGGAGTCCCGGTCGACGAACTGCGGCAGCACCGCGGCGAAGAAGACGATCGTCTTCGGGTTGGAGACGCCCACCCAGAAGCCCTCGAGGAGCGCCCGTCCGGGTGAGGCGACCGGTCCTTGCGCACCCTCGGTGAGCGCCGACTCTGCGGGCCCGCTGCGCCAGGCCCGGATGCCGAGGTGGATGAGATAGACGGCACCGACCACCTTGACGACGTTGAACACGACCGCCGACTCCGCCACGATCACCCCCAGTCCGAGGGCGACGGCGACGACGACCGGCAGACCGCCCAGGCCGTTGCCCAGGACGCTCAGGATCCCGGTGCGCCGCCCGTGGGCCAGCGATCTGCCGATGACGAACAGGACGCTGGGCCCGGGGAGCAGGATCAGGGCCAAGGCCGCCAGACAGAACGTCGCGAGCGTCTCGAGGGTGGGCATGTCCGGAGCGTAGACCGCGCTTTCGCGGCGAGAGGATCCGGACGACGAACGGCCCACCCGGAGTCCGGGTGGGCCGTTCGGGCGATCCGTGGATCAGTGCATCATCACCGGGGGCTGGCCCTGGTCGTCCAGCAGGCGCGCCGCCTCACGCCGCTTCGGCAGGAAGAGGCTGACCACGAGGGCCACGACGCACAGCCAGAAGGCGACGACGAAGCTGGCCGCGAACGCGTGCGCCATGTCCGACAGCACGAGCGACTCGAACCTCGCGCCGAGGGACTGCACGTAGTCCAGCAGCGACGGGTCGGCGGGGACCTGGTCGGCCTCCGCCTTCGACAGGGCCTGGGCCGCCTGGACCGCCCGGCTGTCCTTCATCTGGTTGGTGAGGACGACCGAGATGATCGCGACGCCCACCGAGCTGGCGATCTGCTGGCTGATGTTGAGCAGCGTCGAGCCGCGAGCCACCTCGTGCGACTGCAGGGTCCGCAGCGCGGACGTCATGAGCGGCATCATCGTCAGGCCCATGCCCAGGCCCATCACGAACAGCGCCGCGATGATGTAGCCGTAGCCGGTGTCGGCCTCGAGCGAGGTCAGGGCGAACATGCCACCGCAGATCAGGGCCAGACCGAACGGCACGACCCGGCCGACGGGGAACCGGTCGGCCAGGACACCCGCGAGCGGCATCGTCAGCATCGCGCCGAGGCCCTGCGGGGCCACGAGCAGACCGGCCTTCAACGGCGTCTCGCCGCCCACCTGCTGGAAGTAGGTCGGCACCAGCAGCAGGCCGCCGAAGAAGGCGCCGGCGAAGATGAACATCGTCAGCGTCGAGATGGACAGGTTGTAGTTCCTGAACAGCCGGAAGTCCAGCAACGGGTGCTTCGGCCTGAACGAGTAGACGATGAACGCGGCAACCAGCAGTCCGCCCACCAGCATCGTCGCCCAGACCTTGGGCTCGCCCATGCCACCGGCGTCGGGGATCGACGAGACGCCGTAGAGGAACAGCGCCAGGCCGGGGCTCATGAGCGCCATGCCGATGAAGTCGAACGACTCGCTCGGGTGCGGGGCGTCCTGGTCCAGGACCCGCCAGGCGTAGATCAGCGCGCCGAGGCCGAGGGGCAGGTTGATCAGGAAGATCCAGTGCCAGGAGGCGTTGTCGATGAGGAAGCCGCCGATGATCGGACCGAGGATCGGGCCGAGCAGCATCGGGATGCCCAAGATGGCCATGAGCCGGCCCATCCGCTCCGGTCCGGCGGCCTTGGTCAGGATCGTCATGCCCAGGGGCATGAGCATGCCGCCGCCGAGGCCCTGGAGCACCCGGAAGCCGATCAGCGTCTCGATGTTCCACGCGGCGGCACACAGCACCGAGCCGGCGGTGAACAGGCCCAGCGCCAGCATGTAGAGGCGCTTGGTGCCGAAGCGGTCCGCCGCCCACCCCGTCAGCGGGATCACGGCGGCGAGCGCGAGGGTGTAGGCGGTGACGGTCCAGGCGACGGTCGAGTAGTTCTCGACGCCCAGCTCCTCCTGGAACGTGGGCAGAGCCACGTTCACCACCGTGATGTCCAGGATGGACATGATCGATCCCAGCACGACGACGCCGGCGATCTTGAGGACCGCCGCATCGATCTTGTCGGGGTACTCCGGCGGCGCGGCCGGGGTGCTAGTTGCCATGGTCTTCTTCCTTCAGTGGCTTGAGGGCCTCGACGAGCGCGAGGCATTGTTCGGGCTCGAGGGCGTCGAGCAGCGTGCGCACGGCGTCCTCCTTGGACTTGAGGTGGCTCTGGGCCAGACTCCGTCCGAGTGCGGAGACGGCGACGAGCTTGACCCGGCGGTCCTCGGGGTTCTCGGTGCGCACGACGAGCTTCTTGCGCACCAGCTGCTCGATGTTGCGTCCG
The DNA here is from genome assembly GCF_024433585.1 of Aeromicrobium sp. 636. NCBI lineage: Bacteria > Bacillati > Actinomycetota > Actinomycetes > Propionibacteriales > Nocardioidaceae > Aeromicrobium > Aeromicrobium sp. 636. Next base: position 52,176 of record NZ_WNJU01000004.1, on the reverse strand, counting down.
ACGGCTGCCGCCGACAGTCCCACCGCCCCGGCCAGGTCGCCGATGGCGACGGGACCGTCGTGGTGAGCGAGCGTGAAGACCACTCTGGCCTGCGTGAAGGACAGTTTCAGCTTCGCGACGGCCTCGAGGGACTCGCCCTCGGCCGTGGTGAAGACCCGTCCGAGGAACTCTCGGACGGCATCGAATGCGCAGGCGTGGGGGGAGGCGGTCATGACCCGCAAAACACTAACCCAGATGCAAGTAATCGGAAGGTGTGACCTTCGTGACGCTCTTCACGCCCCGGAGGGGAAAGCACCTCATGGCCCTGCAGTAGAATCGTTGGAGTGCCCACACGCTCTGATCTGCGCAATGTAGCCATCGTCGCCCACGTCGACCACGGCAAAACCACTCTCGTCGACGCGATGCTTCAACAGCAGGGCGCCTACTCCGACCACCAGGAAGTCACCGACCGGGTCATGGACTCGGGTGATCTGGAGCGCGAGAAGGGCATCACGATCCTCGCGAAGAACACGGCGGTCAAGTACTCCGGCCCCGGCTCCGAGGAAGTCCCCGGCAAGGTCGTCACGATCAACATCATCGACACCCCCGGCCACGCCGACTTCGGTGGCGAGGTCGAGCGAGGCCTGTCGATGGTCGACGCGGTCGTCCTGCTGGTCGACGCCTCCGAGGGCCCGCTGCCGCAGACGCGCTTCGTGCTGCGCAAGGCGCTTTCCGCCAAGATGCCCGTCATCCTCGTGGTCAACAAGGTCGATCGTCCCGACGCCCGCATCGCCGAGGTCGTCGACGAGACGTACGACCTGTTCATGGACCTGCTGCCCGAGGATGCCGCCGGCGACGCGCTGGACTTCCCCGTCGTCTACGCCTCCGGCAAGGCCGGCGTCGCCTCGCTGGAGCGCCCCGAGGACGGCACGCTGCCCAACGGCGACAACCTGATCCCCCTGTTCCAGACGATCATGGAGCACGTCCCGGCCCCCGAGTACACCGAGGGCGCGCCCCTGCAGGCGCACGTCACGAACCTCGACTCCTCCCCGTTCCTGGGCCGCCTGGCCCTCGTGCGCGTCGAGGAGGGCGAGCTCAAGAAGGGCCAGCAGGTCGCGTGGATGAAGCGTGACGGCTCGGTCGAGCGCGTCAAGATCACCGAGCTGCTGATCACCGAGGCCCTCGACCGCAAGCCGGGCGAGTCCGCCGGCCCCGGCGACATCGTCGCCATCGCGGGCATCAGCGACATCAACATCGGCGAGACGCTGGCCGACCCCGAGAACCCGGTCGCGCTGCCGCTCATCCACGTCGACGAGCCCGCGATCTCGATGACCATCGGCACCAACACGTCGCCGCTGGCCGGTCGCGAGAAGGGCACGAAGGTCACCGCCCGCCTGGTCAAGGACCGGCTCGAGTCCGAGCTGATCGGCAACGTCTCGATCAAGGTCCTGCCCACCGAGCGTCCCGACGCCTGGGAGGTCCAGGGCCGCGGCGAGCTGGCGCTGGCGATCCTCGTCGAGCAGATGCGTCGCGAGGGCTACGAGCTCACCGTCGGCAAGCCGCAGGTCGTCACGCGCGAGATCGACGGCAAGATCCACGAGCCCGTCGAGCGCCTGACGATCGACGCCCCGGAGGAGTACCTCGGCGGGATCACCCAGCTGCTGGCCGTCCGCAAGGGCCGCATGGAGCAGATGGTCAACCACGGCACCGGCTGGGTCCGCATGGAGTTCCTGGTCCCGGCCCGCGGCCTGATCGGCTTCCGCACCGAGTTCCTCACCGACACCCGCGGCACCGGCATCGCGCACCACATCTCCGAGGGCTACGAGCCCTGGTTCGGCGAGATCTCGACGCGTCCGTCGGGCTCGCTCGTGGCCGACCGCGCCGGCGCCGTCACGTCGTTCGCCATGACCAACCTGCAGGAGCGCGGCACGCTGTTCGTCGAGCCCGGCACCGAGGTCTACGAGGGCATGATCGTCGGCGAGAACTCCCGTGATGACGACATGGACGTCAACATCACCAAGGAGAAGAAGCAGTCGAACGTGCGCTCCTCGACCGCCGACAACTTCGAGAAGGTCATCCCGCCGAAGAAGCTGTCGCTCGAGCAGTGCCTGGAGTTCTGCCGCGAGGACGAGTGCGTCGAGGTCACCCCGACCAACGTGCGCATCCGCAAGGTCGTCCTCGACGCCGGCGAGCGCAGCCGCACGGCCCGCAAGCGCAAGTGATCTGACCCCCGCTCCACCCGAACCCCTCTCCGGCTCCGGCCGGGGAGGGGTTCGTCGTCGTCGGAGGTTGTTGACCTGTGCGTCTTGCTTATAGTGTGTGTCGCACACTATGGTGTGACACATGGACGACCTGACCCAGCAGCACGTGCAGGAGTTGCGCCGCGGCACGGTGGTGCTCGCGTCGCTGCTGAGCCTGCGCGAGCCCGGATACGGCTACGGCCTGCTCGAGTCACTGGCCGAGGCGGGGATCACCGTCGACGGCAACACGCTCTATCCCCTGCTGCGCCGGCTCGAGAAGCAGGGCCTGCTCACCAGCGAGTGGAACACCGACGAGGCCCGGCCTCGGAAGTTCTACCGCACCAGCGCCGCGGGCGAGCGCCTCATCGAGACGCTGCTCGCCGACTGGCACGAGCTCGACACCGCCCTGGGGCGACTGACCGACGGAGGAACACGATGACCACGACCCTGACCGACCGCTACGTGTATGCCGCCACGCGGTGGCTGCCCGGCAAGACGCGCACCGAGGTCGCGGAAGAGCTCCGTGAGCGCATCGGCGACACCGTCGCCGCCCGGGGCGGCTCCCCGGCTGCCGAGAGGGAGACGCTCGAGGAGCTGGGCGACCCGTTGCGGGTCGCGGTGGACTACACCGGACGCGCGCCCGTGCTGATCGGGCCGCGCCTGTTCTTCCCGTGGTTGCGGCTCACGATGCTGCTGGTCGCGATCGTGGGCCCGATCGTCGCGGCGATCGTGGTGATCGTCGCCGCCTTCGACGGTGACTCGATCGGAACGATCGTCGGGGATGGCGTGGGGACCTTGTTCGACGTGACCGTCCACGTCATCTTCTGGACCACCCTCGTGTTCGCGGTGTTGGACTGGACGAACACGTCGGCCGGGGCGCAGACCTGGTCGATCGACCAACTGTCCGAACCGAAGCCCGGTACCAGCGTCTCGGACCTCGTCGCGGGCCTGGTCTTCCTTCCGCTCTTCGCCGCCGCGATCCTGTGGCAGCACGTCGGCTCGCCGTTCTTCGAGGACGGGGACCGCATCGCGATGATCGACCCCGACCTCTGGTCCTGGTACCTGCCGTGGGTTCTCGGGGTGCTCGCGCTGGAGCTGCTGCACCTGCTCTGGGTGTACCGCAGCGGGTGGACCTGGACGACGGCGTGGGCGAACGTCGTCCTGAGCCTGCTCTTCGCGATCCCGACCATCGCCCTGTTGCTCGACAACGCGCTGATCAATCCCGAACTGGTGGCGCACCTGTCGTCATGGGACCCCGAGTACATCGCGACCTCCATGAAGTGGTCCGCGGCCATCGTCGCCCTGGCGAGCCTGTGGGAGATCGTCGACGGATTCCGCAAGGCGTACGTCACCGCGCGAGGACGGGCTCGCGCTCAGTAACCCGAGCCGCGGGTCTGCGCCAGGTAGACGAGCGCCGCCACGGTGCCCAGCAGGGGCAGGATCCCCAGCGGGTTCTGGAAGACGATGTCGACCAGGATCGAGACCGGCAGGATCACCAACCAGATGTTCTTGGGCAAGGTGCCGGCCATCTCGAAGTCATAGGGCTTGCGCCGCACGCAGTCGACCAGGGCGAAGACCTTGGTCGCCAACAGCAGCCACCAGATCAACGGGGTCACGAGAGCCATGGGGGGAAGAATACGGTGGGCACCACTCGAGAGTGGTGCCCACCGTTGATTCTGCGTTCCGCGTGGGTCAGGACGAAGCCTTCTTCGCCGGCGCCTTCTTGGCGGTCGTGGTCTTCTTGGCGGCCGACGAGGTGGTGCCACTGGCCTGCGACGGCGCCTTCTTGGCCGACGTCGAGGTCTTCTTGGCCGTCGTGGAGGCCTTCTTCGCGGGCGCCTTCTTGGCCGTCGCCTTCTTCGCCGTGGACGCCTTCTTGGCCGGGGCCTTCGCGCCGTTCGTGCTGGACTTCGCGGCCGCCTTCTTGGCGGTCGTGGTGCTCTTCGTGGCCGTGTCGGACGTCTTCGCCGTGCCGGGCTTCTTCGCCGTCGGCGCGGTCGCGGAGCGGGTCCGGGCCGAGTTGGCGAACGACGACGCAGCGGCACCGGCGGTGCCGGTGGCGTCCTCGACGGCCTCGGCGGCCTTGCCCGTGAGCTCCTCGGCCTTGGCGGTCAGCTCGTCGATGATCTCCTCGGCCTTGTCCTTGAGGTCGCCGACCAGGTCGTCGGCCTTCTCCCGGAAGTCGTCGACCGTGTTCTTCAGGTCGTCGAGGGTGACGTCGTCGACCTTGCCGCGCAGCTCACTGACGACGGCCTCCGCCCGGGCGGCGAGGTCCTCAGCGGCGGTGCGGACGTCGTCGACGCTCAGGCCCTTGGCCAGGTCGACGAGGTCGTCGGCCTTCTTCACCAGGTCCGAGTACGTGGCGGTGACCGATCCGAGCGCGGTCTGCGCCAGGGTCTCGGCCTTCTTCTGCAGGCCGCTCACGTCGAATCCCTTGACGGAGGCGGGCAGGGCGCGGATGTCGTCCAGCATCGACTTGATCTGGGCGTTGATGGTGTCGGTGATGCTCATGGTCTCTCCTCGAGGTCTGCGGTTCCGACGAATGAGCGGTAGATGTCCCGCAAAGCCGTCTTCTGGCGCGTGGTCAACCGCGGATCGCGGTCGATGGCGTCCTCCACCAAGTAGGCCCCCGACTGCTCGGCATCGAGGATGCCGGCGCGGACGTAGAGCGACTCGGCCGAGATCCTCAGTGCCTTCGCGATCTGCTGCAGCACCTCGGCGGACGGTTTGCGCAGGCCACGCTCGATCTGGCTGAGGTACGGATTCGACACGTCCGCGAGCTCGGCCAGCTGTCGCAGTGACATCTGCGCCTGGGTCCGCTGGTCACGCAGGTACTCGCCGAGCGACCCCATGGCCGATCCGACTGCATCTGGCATGTTCAGCTTCCCCATGGCCCCAGCGTGCTTGCAAAAGTTAGCAAGTGCAAGCAACTGTGATGCACCGGACACGTTGCTCCGCTTCGCGGCCTCGCCGGGTTACCCTGTGGGCGCCGAAGGTGCCCTCGGGCGGTGCCCTCTTTCCCCAGCCCGACCCCCATGCCTACCTCGTTGCTCCGCCGCGTTCTCGTGGCGCTCGCCCTGACCAGCACCCTCCTGGTCGCCCCTGCCACCTCCGCCCAGGCCGCCCCCGCGAAGCCCGCGAAGGTCTCGAAGATCACCGCCAAGACCACGACGACGACCCTGACGATCCGCTGGAAGCGGCCGAAGCGCGCGACCTCGTTCGCGGTGTGCGTCAAGACCGATCCCGGGGTGAAGCGGTGCGTCCGCAACGTCCGCACCCGCAAGACCTCCGTGACCTTCAAGAAACTCAAGCCCAACTCGGGTCACGACTTCTACTACCGGGTGCGCTCGTACCGCGGCAAGAAGTACTCCGCCGCGACCAAGTGGAAGCGCGCGAACCTGCGCGTCGCGAAGGGAACGGCCAACCGCGTCGTCGGCGGCCGCGGCGACCGGCTGGGCTACCAGTGGTCGCCCACCACCAGCGCGACGAGTTACCAGCTCCAGGTGGCCACCGATCGGGGCTTCACCACCGGCGTCCACACGGTCGGCCGCACGAAGACGGCCGGCACGGTGACCGGCCTCAACGGCGGCATGACCTACTTCGCCCGGGTGCGCGGCGTGAACGGCTCGGTCAAGGGCGCCTGGGGCCCCGTCTCGACGGCCAAGCTGGCACCGACGCCCGTGCGGGCGACCGTGGCCACCTACAACCTGTGCGGCGAGGACAGGTGCCGCTCCGCCGACAGCCCGGCCTGGTTCCTGCGGTACGTGCCGAAGTGGACCGTGCGCAAGCCGCTCGCCGCCGCGGTCGTGCGGTCGGCCGATCCGGACGTCATCGTCACCCAGGAGTCGGCGACGAAGACGGCGTTCCACACCGCGCTGCCCGGGTTCACCCGCGGGGCCTACAAGAGCGCCAAGACCATCTACTTCCGATCGTCGCGGTTCACCGCCCTCGACGGCGGATGGATCACCTTGGACTCCGAGACCAAGCGGTACGCGACGTGGAACCTGTTGCGTGACCGCCAGGCGGGCACGGCCTTCATCGTCGTCGATGCCCACCTCGAGCCGCTGAAGGGTGTCGCCAAGGACGACCGTCGCCGGAAGCAGACCCAGCGACTCATCTCGCGGATCTCGGCGGTGAACCCGCACGGCCTGCCGGTGGTGTGGGGCGGCGACTGGAACTCGAACGCGTCGAACGCCAATCAGTCCAACTACCCCGGCGGCTACGACGCGCCCCGCCGCGAGTTCGAGCGCCACGGTGTGGTCGACGCGCTGACCCGGACGACCGACCGGATCAACGCCGAGCTCAACAGCGCCAATGCCGGTGTCCCGACGCCGAAGGCCAACGGTCACCACGTCGACGGGATCTACGTGCCCCGGTCCGGAGTCACCGTCGAGTCCTGGCTGATGCCGGCGAACTTCACCGACACTCCGACCGGTCGTCAGTACGCCACGCCGTTCCCGTCCGACCACAATCCCGTCGTCGCGAAACTGGTGCTCGCGACCCCGTAGGATGCGGGCATGCCCGGTCTTTTCCGCTCCTTGTGCCTGCTCGGCACGGGGGGTGCACTGATCGGCGGGGCCGCCCTGATGGCCACCACCACCGACGCCGAGGGGAACGGACCGGTCACCCGTCTCGCCGGGATCGAGCGGCCCTACCTCAAGGTGCTGTCGGTGGAGGTCGCCCCGAGGGAGGTGTCCCTCGCCTGGTCGGGCAACGGCAGTCAGTACCGCGTCTCCCTGGGCGACGACCTCACGAGGCCCGCTCGCACGATCGTCACCACCGAGCCGATGGCCAAGCTCCCCGCTCCGGAGGCGGCCGACCCCAAGGGCCGGGTCAGCTACCGGGTCGAGTCGGTCGAGGCGGGCACCACCGAGGTCGCCGTCGAGGGCACCGTGACCCTGCTGCCCGGCGTGCCGCCACGGCCCAAGGTCAAGCGCACCGCGCCCGAGGGCGCCGTCGTGAAGTGGAAGCCGGCCGACTACGCCACCACGTACGACGTCGCCGTCTCGACGTCCAGGAAGAAGCTGCCGAAGAAGGTCGAGCGGCTGACCCGGGGCGGCACGGCGTTCGCCACCGACTCCTTGAAGCCCGAGCGCACCTACTGGGTCCGCGTGCGTGCGGTGGGCGAGGCCGGTGTCAGCCGGTTCGGCCCGCCGACGAAGGTCACCACTCCCCCGGCGGACTCCGAGTTCTCGATCGGGTCGTGGAACATCTGCTCCGAGGCCTGTTCCGGGTTCGGTGGCCGCGTCGGCGGCCAGGCCGCCCAGGTCCATGCCTCCGGCGTCGACATCCTGGCCCTGCAGGAGGCCGGCGGCCAGCGCGTCGGCCCGACCACCCGCGCGGCGTTCAGCGGCGGCCCGAAGAACCTCGTCGCCGCCGAGGGCGGCGGCAACTCGCGCTACCTGTTCTACTCGCCGGAGAAGTTCACCCAGCTCGGCGGCGGCCGCTGGTCCCTGGGGCACGGCCGATGGGCGACGTGGGCCCGACTCGAGGACAAGCTGACCGAGCGTCCGTTCATCGTGGTCAGCGTGCACCTGCTGAGCGGGCACAAGAAGAACGGCGAGCGGGCTGCCGAGATGCGGAGCCTGATGGGTGGCCTCGCGGGGATCAACACCCAGGACGACCCCGTCGTCCTGGCCGGTGACTTCAACTCCGGCACGCACCGCAGCGGGGACACCGTCGGGCCGATCGTCCGGTCGTCGGGGTACAAGGACACCGTCGAGGTCGCCGACGAGACGCAGAACGCCCAGGTCAACACCGGCAGTCGACGCGGCGACAAGGCGATCATGTCCCACGACCACGTCGACCACATCTACGTGTCGAGCGACTGGGAGGTCCCCGCCTGGCGTCAGTGGGCCAACCTGTCGGGCACCACGTACGTCGGCAGGTGGCTCTCGGACCACAACATGATCGCGGCGACGGTCACCCTCGAACGCGCCGAGAAGGACGCCGTCAAGGATCCCAGCGAGGTCGTCAAGGTGCCGGCGAAACTCCGTGAAGAGGTCGCCCCGACCACCACCTCCTCGCCCTCCGCCACTCTCCCCCTCCGGGAATGATGTGACGGAAGTGACATTCGCGCATTAGGCTCGAGCCCATGCGTCTTCGTCTGCTGGCCTGTGCCCTGACCGCCGTGCTCGCCGCGGCGACGCTGGGCACCCCTTCGGTCGCGGCGCCGAAGAAGCCCGGCAAGGTCGGTCTGGTGTCGGTCACCGGCACCGCGACCTACACGTCCGCCGGCAAGAAGTACGCCCGGGTCTCGGTGTCGTGGCCCCGAGCCTCGCGGGCCACCCGCTACCAGGTGTTCGTGGGCAACTCGAAGGCCCAGGTCGCGAAGCAGAAGAAGCCCCGCACCACGGTCCGCTCGCCGAAGGCGACGATCAAGAAGCTGAAGCGCAACAAGGTCTACTGGGTCCAGGTCAGGGCACTCAACGGCAAGCGCGCCGGCAGCCGCTCCGCCCGGATCGCCCGCGTGACGCCTGCCGCCTCGGCCACGCTCAGCACCGCACGCCACCCGGTCTACAGCCTGATGAGCTACAACGTCTGCTCGAACGCCTGCAGCCGGTGGAGCACCCGGGCCCCGCTCGTCGTGCGCGAGGTGCAGCGCCTCAAGCCCGACGTATTGGCGCTCCAGGAGGCCAGCCGTTGGGGGACGACGGTCATCCCCGGGTACACCGAGACGCTCGGCGGCAAGGACAACCGGATCCTCTACCGCACCGCCGCCTTCGAGCAGGTCGAGCAGACACTGAGTCCCGAGCAGCAGTCGGCCGAGTGCCCCCTGGCGGTCGACCCCGAGAACAACCTCGTCCTCGGCGACGACGGCAAGCCCGTGCGCGCCGAGCCGTGCATCCTGCCGGTGGACGGCATCGCGGATCCGCCCGGCAAGCAGGCCCCGTGGGCCGTGCTGCGTCACCGGGCCAGCGGCCAGACGGTCGTGTTCGTGGCCGTCCATCTGCAGGTCGACGACAAGCGCTCGATGGCCACCCGCCGCGCCACCCAGGCGACCGACATCTTCTCGGCGCTCGGCGCCCAGCTCGCCTGGTGGGGCCGGAACGTGCGCAGCATGCCGGTCGTCGTCCTCGGCGACTTCAACACCAACCGCAGCCGCGCGGGCAACAACCGCCTCGAGAGCGTCATGCACGCCAACGGGTTCTACGACGCGTACGAACAGGCCCGTTCGCTGAGCCGCCAGCACTTCAACACGGCCAACCCGCGGTGGCTGACCAAGCCCGTCGTGGGCGTGACGTGGGGCGACCACGTCGACAAGGTCTGGGTCCGCCCCGGGCGGAGCCGCGTCGTCTCCTGGGCCAACGCCGGACGGATGTCCGGCGGCCGCTTCGTCGCCCCGCTGCCGTCGGACCACCACCCGTTGCTGGTGCGCGCGCAGGTGTCCTGAGGCCCGCGGTTTACCACGGTCCCGTGGTAAACCAGCGCCTCCCCAGGGAAGTTTCCCCGGGGAGGCGACGACGTCCCGTGGGACGGCGGTGAACGGTCAGTCCTTCTTGTGCCGCGGCTTCTTGGTGCCGGCCGACTCGGGCTTGCCCTTCCCGGCGGGCTTGGAGTACGACCCGGAGGACCCGGAGCCCTTGGAGTAGGTCTTGCCGGCCGGCTTGGAGTACGGCTTCTTCCGCTCGCCGCCGGGACGGCCCGAATCGGGCGCGATGTCGATCTTCTTGCCCGAGATCCGCGTGTTGGCCAGCAGGTCGAACACCTCGTCCGGCAGGTCGGCCGGGAGCTCGACGAGCGTGTGTTCGACACCGATGGTGATCTTGCCGAAGTCCGAGCGCTTCAGTCCGCCCTCGTTCGCGAGCGCGCCGACGACCATCGACGGCCGGATCTTGTGGCGCTTGCCCACGGCCAGCCGGTACGTCGCCATGCCGTCGGAAGACGGGCGCTCGGTGCGCTCACGCTTCTCGCGCGGCTCCCGCGGCTCGCGCTTCTCCTGCGGCGGGTCGGGGCGCAGGAAGAACGCCTTGTCGTCCTGGCTCATGACGGCCAGCGCGGCGGCGATGTCGGTCATGTCGACGTCATGCTGCTGCGCGTACTGCTCGACGAGGCCCTTGTAGACCTCGAACTCCGGGTCGCCCATCGCCGTGGTGATCGAGGCGGCGAACCGGTCGGCGCGCTTGGCGTTGACCTCGTCGGGGGTCGGCACGGCCATCTGCTCGACCGGCCGGCCCGAGACCCGCTCGAGGGACTTGAGCATGCCGCGCTCGCGCGGGGTGACGAACACGATCGCATCGCCCGAACGACCGGCGCGGCCGGTCCGGCCGATGCGGTGCACGTACGCCTCGGGGTCGTGCGGGATGTCGTAGTTGACCACGTGGGTGATCCGGTCGACGTCGAGTCCGCGGGCTGCCACGTCGGTGGCGACGACGATGTCGACGACACCGCTCTTGAGCTGGCCGACGGTGCGCTCACGCTGGGCCTGGGCAAGGTCGCCGTTGAGTGCCGCCACGGTGTAGCCGCGGCTGCGCAACTTCTCGGCGAGCTCCTCGGTGGCCGACTTCGTGCGGACGAAGATCAGCATGGCGTCGCCCTGCTCGACCTCGAGCACGCGCGTCAGGGCGTCGAGCTTGTTGTGGTGCGAGACCGGCATCCAGCGCTGGCGCACGTTCGTCGTGCTGCGCGTGGCCTGCGGGGTCGAGATGTCCTGCGGGTCGTGCAAGTACTTCTTCGCGAGTCGGCGGATGCCTGGGGGCATCGTGGCCGAGAACAGCGCGACCTGCTTGTACTCCGGGGTGTCGGCCAAGATCCGCTCGACGTCCTCGGCGAAGCCCATGTTGAGCATCTCGTCGGCCTCGTCCAGGACGAGCATCTCGAGGGCCGAGAGGTCGAGCGAGCCGCGCTCGAGGTGGTCGATCACGCGACCGGGGGTGCCGACGACGACCTGGGCGCCGCGCTTGAGCCCGGACAGCTGGGCGCCGTAGCTCTGGCCGCCGTAGACCGGCAGGACCTTCAGTCCGGTGCCGGAGGAGTAGCTCTGGATGGCCTCGCTGACCTGCAGGGCCAACTCGCGGGTGGGCGCCAGCACGAGGGCCTGGGTGTGCGAGGAGCCCGGGTCCAGGCGCTGCACCATCGGCAGCGCGAACGCGGCGGTCTTGCCGGTGCCGGTCTGGGCCAGCCCGACCACGTCACCGCCCTGGAGCAGGGCCGGGATCGCCTGGGCCTGGATGGGGCTCGGCGTCTCGTAGCCGAGGGCGCGCACGACCTTGACGAGCGAGTCGTCCAGGCCGAGGTCGTCGAACGAGAGGGTTTCGGAGGGGGCTTCGGTCATCACATGTTCAATCCGGCCCGCACGTGCAGGCCTGCGTCAGGGTCGACGATCGGCTCCTGTGCGGCGGCGACGCCGTCGGCCAGGAGCGTTGCATCCACCGGGGTGTTGCGCTTGAGAAGAGCCAGGCCGATCGGCCCGAGCTCGTGGTGCCGGGCGGCGCTGCCGACCTGTCCGACGACCTTGTCGCCGAGCAGGACGTCCGCGCCGTGCGGGGGCAGGTGGTCGACGGAGCCGTCGAGGTGCAGCAGGGTCAGCCGGCGCGGCGGACGGCCGAGGTTGTGGACCCGGGCGACCGTCTCCTGTCCGCGGTAGCAGCCCTTGTCGAGGTGGACGGCCGATCCCAGCAGGCCGACCTCGTTGGGGATGGTGCGCTCGTCGGTGTCGAGACCGAACCGGGGGCGGCCCGCGGCGATGCGCAGCGCCTCCCACGCGTAGACGCCGACCGGGGTGCCCGGGACGGCATCGAGGTCCTGGACGAACTCGGTGGCCAGACCTCCGGCGTAACGGCCGACGACGAACCGGTCGTCGACGGCGGCGACCTCGACGCGCGACATGAAGCGCATCCGGTCGAGGAACTCGATCAGGGCGGCGCCGGCGCCGGGCTCGGTGTGCGCCCAGAAGGTCTCGCCGTCGTCCAGGCCGCTGAAGTCGTGCTCGATGCGGCCCTGCGGCGAGAGCAGCAGGACGTCCGTCCACCGCCCCACGGCCAGGCCCTCGAGGTACTGCGTCGTCAGCGAGTGCAGCCAGGTGAGGCGGTCCGGGCCCGTGATGCGCAGGACGTCACGGTGCGAGAGGTCGACGAAGCCGTCGCCGGACAGCAGCGTGCGCTGCTCGGCGGCGAAGGACGATCCGTAGTGCGCGGCGACGCCGGCATCGGGTCCCTCGGCCTCGACGGCGCCGGGTCGGCTCAGCAGCGGGCTAGACACGCTCGAGCTTTCCCCACAGGTGCGACTGCATCGGCTGGCCCTCGGCGGCCATGTCGTAGGCGTACATCAGCGCGCCCTCGACCAGCCCGTACATCCGCTGGCCGGCGGTGTACTCCTTCGCGCTGACGGTGCGGGCGACGACGTCGGTGGCCAGCGTGATGCGGGCTCCGTCGGTCTCGCCGTACCAGATCTCGGCGTAGCCGGTGGGGTGCGCGAGCACGAGCTCGACCTTGCCCTCGCCGGACGGACGCAGGAAGCCGGTCTCGAGAGCACCGGGGCGCACCCGCTCGCCCTCGTCGTCGGTGATCCAGGCGCGGCTGAAGTAGTGCAGGAAGGGCCGTCCGTCGTGCGCGAAGACCACGTCCTGCTCGTAGCTGAAGGCCTCGATCGTCGGGTAGTCGCCCCGGCCGTTGCCGTGCCACGTCCCGAGGAGCCACGCCACCGGCATCAGATCGGGGTGGAGGTCGCTGGGGATCTGGAAGGCCATGGGTTCCATGCTATCGGCCGGTCTCCAAGGCGCCGATACGCTCCTGCCATGCGTGCGGTGGTGCAGCGGGTCAGCCGGGCCGAGGTACGGGTCGAGGACGAGGTCGTGGGCCGATTGGACGGCCCCGGCCTGGTCGTCCTGCTCGGGGTGACCCATGAGGACACGACGGACGATGCCGACCGACTGGCGGCCAAGATCGTGCGGATGCGGATCATGGCGGGCGAGCGGTCGGTCGACGAGACCGGTGGCGGTGTCCTGGCGATCAGCCAGTTCACGCTCTACGCCGACACCCGCAAGGGCCGCCGGCCCTCGTGGGGAGCAGCCGCCCCGGGTCCGGTCGCCGAGCCGCTCTACGAGCGGTTCTGCGCCGCCGTCGGGGCCGCCGGAGTGCCGGTGGAGCGCGGCGTGTTCGGCGCCGACATGGCCGTCGACCTCGTGAACGACGGACCCGTCACGATGGTGCTGGATTCCTGAGGGATTCTCTCAGTATGGGCCGTCATACTGGGGAGGTTGTCGACGACGAGGAGAACACTGGTGAGTGACGCACCCGAGGCGGTCCGGAAACCCGGATCCCGTGCGTCGAACCGTCGTTCCTTCCGCCAGCGCCATCCCGCCGTCGTGTGGGCGGTCGTGCTGATCGTCCTGCTGCCGCTGGTCGGCGGCGCCGCCTACGCCTGGAATCTCAAGCGCAAGCTCGACGACGTCGAGACGGTGAAGCTGAACCCGAAGGAAGCCCCCGATCCCGACGAGGGCCGGGCTCTCAACGTCCTGTTGCTCGGCTCGGACAAGGGCGAGCCCAAGAAGGGTCAGCCCAAGAACACGACGATCGCCGAGGACGCCGCCTCCGGCGACTGGCCCGTCGGCAAGTACCGCAGCGACACCTTGATGATCGTCCACATCCCGGCCGATCGGAAGAAGGTCTACCTCGTCTCGCTGCCGCGCGACTCGCTCGTCCCGATCTACGACGCCGAGGGCAAGACGACCCATTCGGAGAAGCTGAACGCGGCCTTCGCCATGGGCGGCCCCGTCGCCACCATCAACACCGTCGAGAAGCTCACGGGCCTGAAGATGGACCACCTCGCGATCATCGACTGGGCGGGCTTCAAGGACCTGTCGTCCGCCGTCGGCGGTGTCGAGGTCACGATCCCGCGCTCCTTCTACGACCCGCAGCAGAAGATCCAGTGGAACGCGGGCAAGCAGACGCTCGAGGGCAAGAAGGCGCTCGACTACGTCCGCACGCGCTACGGACTGGCCGGTGGCGACTTCGACCGCATCAAGCGCCAGCAGAACTTCATGCGCGCGCTCATGGGCAAGATGCTCAGCTCGGGAGTGACGACCAACCCGAACAAGCTGACCAAGACGGTGTCGGCGCTGACCGACAACCTCACGGTCGACGAGGGCTGGTCCGGCACGGCGATGGCGAAGCTGGCCCTGTCGTTGCGCGGCATCACCACCGACGACGTCACGTTCATGACCGCACCGGTCCAGGGCACCGAGACCATCCCGGTCTACGGCAGCGTCGTGGTCCTGCAGCAGGACAAGCTCGCCGAGCTGTTCACGGCCCTGGGCAAGGACAAGATGGGCAAGTACCTCAAGAAGTACCCCGACGACGTCCTGCCGGACGCCGAAGAGGTCTCCTGATCCTCAGCGTGCGCGGCGGTTCCACTCGATCGCCGGGCAGGTGTCCATGACCATCGGCACGCCGGCGGCGATCGTCCGGTCGAACGCGGCCTCGTCGATGACTCCGAGCTGGAACCACACGGCCTTCGCCCCGATCTCGACCGCCTGGTCCGCGAAGGGACCGGCCTGGTCCGAGCGACGGAAGACGTTCACGACGTCGACCGGGAAGGGCACCTCGGCGAGCGTGGCATAGCCCTGCTCCCCCAGCACGGTCGGAGCGTCGGGATGGATGGGGACGATGCGCTTGCCGCGGCGCTGCAACAGCTGGGCGATCGAGTACGCGGTGCGCGACAGGTTGGGCGACAGCCCCACCACGGCCCAGGTCTCGAGCTCGTCCAACATCAGGGACACGGCCTCAGGGTCCTGCCAGTCGGTCATGGCCCGAACGTATCCCGACGCGCCCGGATTCGCCGCCGGACGCCCTCGCACCGGACGTCCGTATCCTGAGTCCGTGACGACCGTCCTGACCTACGGCACCTTCGACCTGTTCCACATCGGCCACCTGCGCCTGCTGGAGCGTCTGTCCTCCATGGGGGACCGGCTGATCGTCGGCGTCTCCACCGACGAGTTCAACTCCGGCAAGGGCAAGAGCACCGTGGTGCCCTACGCCGACCGTGCCGAGATCGTCGGCGCGATCAAGGGCGTCGATCTCGTCCTGCCCGAGGAGTCGTGGGAGCAGAAGCGTCGCGACATCGTCGAGCACCAGGTCGACCTGTTCGTGATGGGCGACGACTGGACCGGCAAGTTCGACGACCTGTCCGACCTGTGCCGGGTCGAGTACCTGCCGCGCACCAAGGGCATCTCGACCACCGGCCTCAAGGAGATGCTGCGGGTCCTGGACCCGAGTCACATCGAGGAGATGCAGGAGGCGCTCGGCGTCCTCTCGCGGCTGCTCGACCACTACCGCGACCTCAGCTGACCGCGCCTCCCGCGGGGTGGCCGGGGGCGTCGCCGGCCCCGGGCACCAGCAGCTCGAACGTCGTCCGCTCGGCGTCGACGAGCACGAGGTAGCCGCCGAGATTTGCTCTCATTTCCACCTCTCACCGCGGTTGAAAGGTGGAAATGGGAGCAAATCTCGGGAGGGCGGGGTCAGATCCCGTACTGGAACTCGACGGTCATCCAGCCGAAGACCCAGAACCCCAACGCGCACCACAGGACCCCCGCGACCGCCAGCAGAGCTCCGCGGCGCCCACGCGCCGGGCGGTCGGGCGTCGCCGCCCACTGCACCGCGCGCATGACGAACGGCAGTAACAGGAACAGGACGGGCATCAGCAGCAACCGCGGACGCGCGTGCATGATGCCGTTCGAGCCCAGCACGCTGCCGGCGACGAGCACGGCCGTCAACCAGACCTGCCACGGCAGCCATCCCCGCAGCAGCGGCCACAGCGAGGCCACGCACAGGGCGAACACGAACACGATCATCCAGCTCGACAGGACGTAGGCGACGGCGTTGTGGTCACCCAGGTCGCGGACGACGGGGTGCTCACGGACCCAGGTCCAGCTCCCCGCGCCGAAGTCGAACTGGGAGTTCCACCCCCGTTCCTGAGCGGCGAAGTACCCGCCGATGTCGGCGACCTGCCGGTCGGCCCAGGCCACGTAGGCCGCGATGCCCAGGCTCCCGACGACCAGGGCTGACACCGCGGCCGCCGGGAAGGGGGCGCGCTTCCTGGCCCACGTCCACAGCTCGACGGCGGCCACGGCGCACAGCATCAGGAGCACGGCGACCACGGTGAGCCGGGTCAGGCCGGCACACAGGGTCAGCATCCCGGCGGCGAGGAAGCGCCGCCGCAGCACCATCACCAGGGTCCACACCACGCAGGCGCTGAACAGCGCCTCGGAGTAGGGCATCCAGTAGATGAAGGCCATCGGCGCGCCGAAGGCCAGGACGCAGACCGCGACCGCCATGGCCGCCTGCGCCCTGACCGACACGACTCGGGTCGGCCCCGGGCCGGAGCGCTGCCAGACCTCCACGGCCAGCCGGGCCAGGCCCCAGGCGAACACCAGCGATGCCGCCGCGGACACCACCAGGGCCCCGGCGAAGGCCGCGTTCTCACCACCGAAGACGGCGAACGGCGCCGAGACGATCCTGACCAGCACCGGGTACCCCGGGAAGAAGGCGACGGACTGCCACTGCACCAGCTCCCGCGGATCCGGCGACACCGAGAACCCGAAGTAGCCGAACTCGGCGATCTTGGTCATCCAGCCCGCGTCCCACTTGATCATGACGTCGTGGAGGCTCTTGTCGTTCTGACCGGCCCAGCCGGCCAGTGCCCACACCTGGATCAGACCCAGGGTCGCGGCCGTCATGATCGCCGCGCCCGGGACGGCGGCCCGCTCGACCGGGGAGACCCGCAATGCCTCGCGCGAGGGTTCGGTGTCCGGCGACTCGTCCGCGAACGTCAGCGCCATGGTTCTCCCTTGCTCGTCCCAGAGCGTGCGGTCCGTGCTCGCAAGGCCGGGCGACACGTGCCGACGCCGAGGATACGGGCGCGACGGCGCGTGCGGAAGGCGCCGCGAGACGCTCGCGGGACGACGAGAGGCCGGGACCCCAGTGGGTCCCGGCCTCTCGTGTCGTCAGCTCAGATGGCGACCGCGACGTCCGCGACCGAACCCTTGGCGGCGACGACCTGCGAGTCGACGACCTCGGCACGCGGCGCGAGCGTGCGCAGCGTCCAGGTGCCCGGGGCGGCGAAGAACCGGAACTGACCGGTGGCCGACGTGGGGACCTCGGCGGTGAACTCGCCGTTGCGGTCCAGCAGGCGCACGTAGGCGTTGCCGACCGGCTGCTCATCGCGCAGGACGACGCCCTGGATGACGGCCTGGTTCGTCACGTCGACGCCCTCCAGGCTCGGTCCTCCCTTGATCGCTCCGCACATGTCAGGCCTCCCCCGGCTCATCGCCGACCGCGACCGGCACGCCGCGCAGCGAGCCGTACTCGCTCCACGAGCCGTCGTAGTTCTTGACGTTCGGGTAGCCCAGGATCTCGCTCAGGACGAACCACGTGTGCGAGCTGCGCTCGCCGATGCGGCAGTAGGCGATCGTGTCCTTGCCCTCGTCGAGTCCGGCGTCGGAGTAGAGGGCCTTGAGGTCCTCGTCCTTCTTGAAGGTGCCGTCGTCGTTCGCGGCCTTGCTCCACGGCACGTTGCCGGCGGTGGGGATGTGGCCACCGATCTGCGCGGCCTCCTGCGGCAGGTGCGCGGGCGCCAGCAGGCGTCCGGCGAACTCGTCAGGGCTGCGCACGTCGATGAGATTCTGCGTGCCGATCGCCGCCACGACCTCGTCGCGGTAGGCGCGGATGTCCTCGTTCGGCTCCTGCGCCGTGTACGTCGTGGCCTCGCGGGTGACGGTGTCGGCCGTGAGCTCGCGGCTGTCGAGCTCCCACTTCTTGCGGCCGCCGTCGAGCAGGCGCAGGTTCTGGTGACCGTAGTACTTCAGGTACCAGTAGGCGTACGCGGCGAACCAGTTGTTGTTGCCGCCGTAGAAGACGACGGTGTCGTCGGTCGACACGCCCTTCTCGCTCAGCAGCTGCTCGAGGCGGTCCTTGCTGATGAAGTCGTGCCGGACGCCGTCCTGCAGGTCCTTCTTCCAGTCCAGCTTGATCGCGCCGGGGATGTGGCCCTTGTCGTAGGCCTCGGCGTCCTCGTCGACCTCGATGAGGACGACGCTCGGATCGTTCAGGTGGTCCTCGACCCAGTCGGCGGTGACGAGTGCGGTCTCGCGGCTCATGGTGTTCCTTTTCCTCTGCGAAGTGATGGTGGCGACGGTTGGCTCAGGCGCTCAGGCCAGGGTTCTGGCGAGGCGGCGGGTGGTCAGGTAGAGCTCGCAGCCCAGGCAGAAGCCCGTGGTGGCGTTGAGCAGGGCGGCGACGAACGCGAAGCCCACGGCGACGAGTCCGACGGTGGTGGCACCGGTCAGCAGGGCGACCAGTCCGACCAGCGCGAAGGTCAGTCCAATGGCCTGGGCGAAGCGCGGGGGCCGCGCGTCCTCGGTCCGGTCCGGTGCGCCGATCCGCGGCCGGACGACTGCGCGGAACAGCCAGGACCACGGCGAGGCCGCCAGCGAGACGAACACACCCAGCGCGAAGACGACGGTCTGCGCGCCCAGCACGATCTCGCGGGCCGGCGACGGCGTGACGAGGACCAGAGCCAAGACGGCAGAGGTCAGTGCCGCGCCGAAGCGGAGCGCACGCGGGTCGACCACGGTGTCGTGGGACATGGAGGTTCTCCGAACAGGAGTGAGGGGCTGACGAAGGCGAACGAGGGCGAGACGGTCAGCGCATACGACACAGCGCCGAACGCGTGCGGCAGTTGTCCACCGCGCGTCGTCGGGTCAGGTGTGTCGTGAACATGCCGTCAGACTAGGGCCCTCGCCGGACCCGACCCCGCCTGAATCTCACTCTGCAAGACAGGCGTCCGCATGACGAGATGGCCACGCGGGAGGGACGTCAGCGCGAGAACGCGCGATCGAGCGCGACCAGCACCTGATCGCGGGTGGGAGCACCGGAGGCCCGCTCCACGACCCGGCCCTGCGCATCGAGCACCAGGACGGTCGGCGTGCGCAGCACGTTCATCCGTCGCACGAGATCCAGCTGCGCCTCGGCGTCGATCTCGACCGCGGCCACGCCGGGGACCAGGGACGTCACCTGGGACAGCACCTGCCGCGTCGCGCGGCACGGCGCGCAGAACGCACTCGAGAACTGGACGAGCGTGGCCCGCTCCCCCAGCGGCACGCCGAGGTCGTCGGGATCGAGTCGCTCACCGTCGTCCTGCGGGTCGGCGGCAGCCACCGAGAATCGCCCGTTCTTCCAGCGCATGAGCAGCGCCGCCGCCCCGGCGACCACCACCGCGCCGATCAGCACCTGGACCCCGGTCATCTCGTCTCCTCCCGGCCGTCCCGGCCGTGTCACACCGATGTGACGTCGTTCGCATTCTGCGCCACCGTCGTCACAGCCACGTCACATGAAGTATGGTCGACGCAGCAATGAGGCTTCGATGAACACCATGCGTTCATCGGGGCCTCGACGTGTATAGGAGGCCAGTCACGTGTCCCACCTGCTGCTGCTGACGAAGAGCACCCAGTCCTCGGTCGAGGTGCTGCCGTCACTCGCCCTGCTCCCCCATCACGTCAAGATCCTCCCCGCGGAAGCCAGCGCGCTCATCGACGCACCGACGTGCGACGCCGTCCTGGTGGACGGGCGCCACGACCTGGCGCAGGTGCGCAGCCTGACGCGCGTGATCCGCACGACCGGCATCGAGTGCCCCCTCATCCTCATCCTCACCGAGGGCGGCCTGACCGTCGCCGCCGCCGACTGGGGCATGGACGACGTCATCCTCACCACGGCCGGCCCTGCCGAGCTCGAGGCCCGCCTGCGCCTGGGCATGGGCCGCGTCGCCGCCGAGGGCGACAAGTCCGACGACGACACCCACATCATCAGCGCCAGCGGCCTCGTGGTCGACGACGTCACCTACACCGCCAAGCTCGACGGCCGCGTCCTGGACCTGACGTTCAAGGAGTTCGAGCTGCTGAAGTTCCTGGCCCAGCACCCGGGCCGCGTCTTCACCCGCCAGCAGCTGCTGCAGGAGGTGTGGGGCTACGACTACTTCGGCGGCACCCGCACGGTGGACGTGCACGTGCGTCGCCTGCGCGCCAAGCTCGGCCCCGAGAACGAGACGCTGATCGGCACGGTCCGCAACGTCGGCTACCGCTTCGTCTCGCGTCGCGAGCCCGGTGACCGCGCGGCCGAGCGCTCCGCAGAGCGTCAGAGCGACGCCCGCCAGCAGGTCAGCGGCCGAGCCTGATCGCCGGCTGACCGCGCCGCCGGTCAGCCCAACGTGGGGATGAGCTCCTCGAGGTAGGCCACGGTGTCCTCCCAGCCCTCCACCGCGTGGCAGGGCACCCCCAGTGCCAGCACCGGGTAGTCGTTGCCGTCCGGATCCAGCCGATCGCCGACGAACAGCATGTCGTCGAGGCTGATCCCCGTGGCGTCCGCCAACTGCTTCATCCCGTAGGCCTTGTCGATCCCGCGATGGGTGATGTCGACGGACGTCGACCCGCCCGATCGCACCTCGAGGTCGGGCAGCTGCGCGGCGACGGCGTCACGCAGGGCGCTCTTCTTCGTACCGTCGGGATCCCATGCGGTCTTCGCCTCGATCGGCGCCTGCTGGCCCAGGGCCGAGAAGGTGATCTGCGAGCCACGGTCCTCGAGGATGTCGCCCCACGTCTGCGACTCCCAGAGCCCGAGCCGCTTGGCCTCGGCCTCGACGGCCGCCAGGGCGCGGTCGCGCTCGTCCTGCGTCAGGGCGTGCGCGTAGACCGTGACGATCTCGTCGCCGCGGAGCCGGTAGTACTGCGTCCCGCACGTCGGCAGCAGGTGGATCCGCTCCTTCACCTCGTCGGAGGCCTGCGGCAGGCGCTCGACGATCTGGGTGCGGAACTGCGTCAGCTGACCGCCCGAGATGACCGCGACCTGGACGCGTTCGGCCAACTGCACCAACAGTTCGCCGATCGGCTCGGGGATGGGGCACTTGGACGGCGCGAGCGTGTCATCGAGATCGAAGGCGACGAGTTGGGGTCCGGGCACGCGAGGGAGTCTACTGTTGGGGCCATGCGCCGTCTGCACAACATGACCCAGGCGTACGACTGGGGCTCGACCAGCGACATTCCGCGTTTTCTGGGGCGCACAGGATCAGGTGAGCCCGTCGCCGAGATGTGGCTCGGCACCCATCCCCTGGCACCGTCACAGATCGAGACGCCCGCGGGGCTGAGGCCGCTCTCCGACGTCGCCGGCGAGGTGCCGTTCATGCTCAAGATCCTCGCGGCCGAGCAGCCGCTGTCGATCCAGGTGCATCCGGGTGCCGCCGAGGCGCATGAGGGATTCGAGCGCGAGGAGGCCGCCGGCATCCCGCTCGACTCGCCGCAGCGGGTCTTCAAGGACCGCAACCACAAGCCCGAGATGGTCTACGCGCTGAGCACCTTCGACACGCTCGTGGGCTTCCGGCCGACGGCCGAGATCCTGCGCGTCTTCTCGCAGCTGGACTCGCCCACGATCAACGCCGCGTCGGCGACCCTGCGCGCCAAGACCGGCTTCAAGGGCATCGTCCGCGTGCTCGAGAACCTGCTGATCGCGCCGCCGCCGGCCGCCGAGATCGCCCAACTGGTGATCCAGTGCAAGGCCCTGGTCCACGACGGCGTCGACATCAAGCGCGCCTACAGCACCGCCGCGATGATCGCCCGCCACCACCCCGACGACGTCGGCATCGTGGTGTCCCTGCTGCTCAACCGGTTCACGCTGCAGCCCGGCGAGGCGGTGTTCCTGGGCACGGGCGTCATCCACGCCCATCTGTCCGGCCTGTGCCTGGAGGCCATGGCCAACTCCGACAACGTGCTGCGCGCGGGCCTGACCCGCAAGGCGCTCGACCCCGACGGGCTGATCCGCTGCCTCGAGGCCGGCATGTCGCGCGTCGCGCGCGTCGAGCCGGGTTATCCGTCCTTCTCGACCGAGGTCTACCACCCGGCGGTCGAGGAGTTCGCGCTCGCGGTCACCCAGGTCTCGCCCGCCGATCCCGACGGTGTCTCCCTGATCTCGGCCACCCACTCGATCATCATGTGCATCGGTGGCGGCGTCCAGGTGCTCAACGAGCAGGGCGAGAAGATCTCGCTCAGTCGTGGCGAGACCATCTACACGGACGCCCAGGACGGCGAGCTCACGGCGGTGGGGACGGGCGAGGTCGCCCAGATCTACCTGCCCGGACCGAACACGCCGGACTCCGAGCTCAAGGACCTCGTCGGCCACCGACCGGTCCGCGCCATCCCCTGATCGGACCGCGGGCGATGGATGTTCGATTCGTGGCAGGTGTCACCGTCATCACGAGCGACCCGGCACAGGACCAGCGGCTCTTCGCCGAGACCCTCGGGCTGCCGTTGCGGCCTCCCGTCACCGACCCGGACTCCGAGTACGTCTACTCCGAGGAGGTGGCGGGCACCAAGCACTTCGGCGTCTGGCCCCTGCGCGAGGCCGCCCAGGCCTGCTTCGGCCAGGACACCTGGCCCGACACGCACCCGGTTCCGCAGGCCACCATCGAGTTCGAGGTCGACGACGTCGAGAGCGCGGCCCGCGAGCTGACCGATCGCGGCTACCGGCTCGTGCACGAGGCGCGCACCGAGCCCTGGCAGCAGGTCGTGGCCCGCTTCCAGTCGGCCGACGGCCTCCTGATCGGTGTCTGCTTCACGCCGTGGATGCACGACGACCCAGCGGCGCCCTGACCGTCAGAGCAGGTCGTCGCGCCCGGCGTCCTTGAGCAGAGCGACCACGTCCTTGACCCGCTGCGACTGCGCCAGGTCGAGCACCAGGACCGCGTCGTCGGTCTGCACGACCGCGACGTTGCGCAGGCCCAGGACGGCGATCTGCACGCCCTCGCGACCGCGAGCCACGCCGTCGGCGTCGACCCACAGCACGTCGGGCGACGAGCCCAACGGAGCGATCGAGGCGAAGTCGCCCAGGTCGTCCCAGCCGAAGGGCGCGGGCACGACCGCCATGCCGCCCTCGGCCGCGACCGGCTCGGCGACGGCGTGGTCGATCGCGATCTTCGTCAGCGTGGGCCAGGTGCGGCCCAGCTCGGCCACGAACGCCGGCGTGCCCCAGGTCGCCGCGATCGCCCGCAGTCCGGCCGCCAGCTCGGGCTGGAACCGGGCCAGCGAGTCCAGCAGGACCGAGGCGCGGGCGACGAACATGCCGGCGTTCCAGACGTGGTCGCCCGAGGCCAGGTAGCCGCGGGCGGTGTCCTCGGCGGGCTTCTCGACGAAGCTGCGCACCGCGCGCGCCGACGCGAACCCGTCAAGCGCATCGCCCGCGGCGATGTAGCCGAATGCGGTGGAGGGCTCGGTCGGCTCGATCCCGATCGTGACGATGTAGCCCTCCTCGGCCACGGCGATCGCCTCGCGGACGGCCTCGACGAAGCGGTCGGGGTCGGGGATGCGGTGGTCGGCCGCGAACGAGCCCACGATCGCGTCGGGATCGGCCCGCTCGATGATCGCGGCGGCCAGGCCGATGGCAGGCATCGAGTCGCGGGGGGACGGCTCGAGCAGCAGGTTGACCAGCTCGGGGAGCTGCGCGGCGATGGCGCTGCCGTGGTCGGCACCCGAAACGACGTGGATGCGCTCGGTGCCCGTGAGCGGCAGCATCCGGTCCCAGGTCTGCTGGATCAGCGTCCGGCCGGTCCCCTCGAGGTCGAGCAGGAACTTCGGCCGGGCGCGGCGCGACAGCGGCCACAGGCGCGTTCCCGCCCCGCCGGCGGGGATGATGGCGTGGAAGGAGGACACGGCGGTCACTGTAGTGGTCCGCCGTGCGCCACGGAATCGATGCCGCGACCCCGTCACCGCCATACTGGGTGCCGTGTCCCGCCTGACCGCACGTGAGCTGATCGACCTCGTCCTCGACCCCGGATCGTGGGAGTCGTGGGACGAGCCGGTCGACCACGACGTCCACCCCGAGCCCTACCGCACCGACCTGCTGGCTGCCGCCGAGCGTGCCGGCACCGACGAGTCGGTCATCACCGGCCGGGCGCTCATGCGCGGCCGCCCGGTCGCCGTGCTGGTCAACGAGTTCCGGTTCCTGGCCGGATCGATCGGGCAGGTCGCCGCCGACCGGATCGTCCGCGCGGTGCGCCGCGCGACCGCCGAGGGCATCCCCGTGCTGGCCACCACCGCCTCGGGCGGCACGCGCATGCAGGAGGGCACGCCCGCGTTCGTCCGCATGGTCGACATCTCCCGCGCGCTGATGGACCACAAGGCCGCCGGACTGCCGTACCTGGTCTACCTGCGCCACCCCACGACCGGTGGCGTCTTCGCCTCCTGGGGCTCGCTGGGTCACATCACGATCGCCGAGCCGGGAGCGCTCGTCGGGTTCCTCGGCCCGAAGGTCTACGAGCTGCTCAACGGCACACCGTTCCCACCCGGGATCCAGACCTCCGACAACCTCGCCAACCGCGGGATCATCGACGCCGTCGTGATGCCCGAGGAGCTGCCCTCGATGGTCGACACCGCCCTGTCGATCCTCATCGACCCGCCCACGGAGTCCAGCCGGTCGCGGCGGCCCGCGGCCACCGCGCGCCGACACGACACCTGGGACTCGGTCCTGCTGACCCGCACCCCGGACCGGCCCGGTGTCCGCGAGGTCCTGCGCTGGGGCTCGGACGTGATCATCCGCCTGCAGGGCACCGAGCGGGGTGAGCGCGACGCGGCGATGATCGTCGCCCTGGCGCGGATCGACGGCGAGCCCTGCGTCGTCATCGGTCAGGACCGCACCACCCAGAGCCGGATCAAGCCGATGGGCCCCGCCGCCCTGCGCGAGGCGCGGCGCGGGATGCGGCTGGCGAACGAGCTGGGGTTGCCGCTGGTCTCGTTCATCGACACCCCCGGCGCCGAGCTGTCGCCCGAGGCCGAGCAGGGCGCGATCGCCGGCGAGATCGCCCGGTGCATCAGCTCGATGTCGACGATGCGGGTCCCGTCGGTCTCGGTCCTGCTGGGACAGGGGTGCGGCGGGGGCGCGCTGGCGCTGCTGCCGGCGACCCGCACGATCGCCGCCGAGAACTCCTGGCTGTCCCCCCTGCCGCCCGAGGGCGCCAGCGCGATCGTCTTCGGAGACGTCGACCATGCGGCGCAGCTGGCCATCGAGCAACGCATCAGTGCCTTCGACCTGCACGAGTCGGGGGCCGTCCACCACCTCGTTCCCGAGCCCGACGACGACGATCCGGAGTCGTTCGCCCGGGCCATGGCAGCCGAGGTCGCCCATCAGCTACGAGTCCTGCGGGAGCACCCATGAGTCTGATCGACCTGGCCGGCCTGGCCCGCGCCGCCGACGGTGTGGCGCCGTTCAACGAGGCGACGACGATCGCCCTGCGCGACGGCGCCCCGCTGCGGCTCGAGCGCTATGACGAGGTCGTGGGCGCGGTCGCCGTCGGTGACGCCCCCGTCGAGTTCGTGGTCCACCCGCGGTACCGGCGCCAGGGCCGCGGCCGTGCCCTCGTGGACGATCTCGTCGAGCGCGGCGAGACGCGCTTCTGGGCCCACGGCGACCTGCCGGGCGCGCAGGCCTTGGCAGCCGCCGCCGGACTGCGCGCGGTGCGAACGCTGCTGGTCCTCTCCACGACGGACCGCGGCGTGCCCGAGGTGCCGGTCCCGGCCGGCGTCACGCTGCGCTCCTTCACCGAGGCCGACGCCGACGCGGTCGTGGCGGTGAACGGACGTGCCTTCGCCCACCACCCCGAGCAGGGCGCCATGGACCGGGCCGACTTCGACCGGCGTCGGTCCGAGTCCTGGTTCGACCCTGCGGGGCTCTTCGTCGCCGAGCGCGACGGGCAGGTCGTCGGCTTCCACTGGACGAAGGCCGAGGACGGTGTCGGGGAGGTCTACGTCGTCGGGGTCGACCCCTCGGCGCACGGCGGCGGACTCGGCAAGGCCCTGACCGCCATCGGGCTGCGGCACCTGTGGGACAGCGGCGTCGGCGAGATCGACCTCTACGTCGAGGGCGACAACGACCCGGCCCTGGCGGTCTACCGCCGACTCGGGTTCACCGAGAAGGCCCGCGACGTCCTCTACGCGGCCGACTGAGTCAGACGAGTCCGCGCTGCAACTCGGCCGCGAACCGCCGGACGGCGGCGGGCGCCGCGGTGCCGTA
The DNA here is from genome assembly GCF_024433585.1 of Aeromicrobium sp. 636. Taxonomy (NCBI): domain Bacteria; kingdom Bacillati; phylum Actinomycetota; class Actinomycetes; order Propionibacteriales; family Nocardioidaceae; genus Aeromicrobium; species Aeromicrobium sp. 636. The sequence continues at coordinate 25,916 of NZ_WNJU01000004.1, read as the reverse complement.
GCCGACCATGGTGGCGAACCCGTGGATCAGTCGCTCCTCTCGGACCGACGTCACGGGCACCCCGGCCGCACGGAGCGCTTCGGCGTACGCCTCGCCCTCGTCGCGCAGGGGGTCGAAGCCGGCCGTGACCACGTGGGCCGGCGGGAGGTCCTCGAGGCTGCCCTTGATCGGCGAGATCCGGGGATCCGAGCGATCCTCCCCACGCACGAGATAGGCGTTGTCGAACTCGTCCATCAGGGCGTCGGTGAGGAAGAACCCCTCGGCGAACTCGCGGCGGCTCTGCGTGACGCTCGTGAAGTCGGTGACCGGGTAGACCAGCAACTGGAACCGCGGGGACGGGCCGCCCGTGCGCACCATCTCCTGGGCGACGACGGTGGCGAGGTTGCCGCCGGCGCTGTCGCCGCCGACCGCGATCCGGTCGGGGTCGATCGCCAGTCCGGAGGCGTTGCGCGCGATCCACGTCCACGCCTCCACGCAGTCGTCGACGGCGGCCGGGAACGGGTGCTCGGGCGCGAGCCGGTAGTCCACCGCGACGACGCGCACCATCGCCTGCTCTGCCAGGAACCGGCACAGCGAGTCGTGGCTCTCGAGATCGCCCAGGGTGAAGCCGCCGCCGTGGAACCAGACCAGGGCCGGCGACGGTCCACGCAGGTCGCGCGGCGTGTAGAAGCGCATCCGAATCGGGCCGCCCGCGCCGGCGATCTGCCGCTCGGTGACGGCCCCGATCGGCTGGTCGCCGCCGACGAGCCGATCGGCCCGCGCGAGGTCGCGACGCTGGCGACTGATCGGAGTCGCCGCCGGGTCGGGGTTCTCGAACCGCATCAGCGTCAGCATGGCCTGCATGTCCGGATGCAGGGTCAGGTCCTGGCGGCGGATCGGGGCGCCGAAGACGATCCTCTTGAGGGGGAGCGGAGCGGCTCCCACCGCGGCCACAGCAGCACGTCGGACCCGCCTGGAGACGCTCATGGGGGCGAAGGTAGCAGCCCCGTGTGACGCACCCGCAACGCAATCGGCGTGTTCACCGGGCGGCCCGGCCCGTGATGGCGCATCATGAAAGCCAGTTCGCCCCGTCATGCAGGCGAACGAGAGGAACGCCGATGAGCCACGCAAAAGCCATCAAGGTCGACCCGCGCGAGCCAGAGCCCGATCTGGCCGCGCCCCTCGGCGAGACGCCCGTGGCCCGACCGGGCTTCCGCCGCTCGATGGTCCTGCTGGTGCTGCTCTCGGTGCCCCTGTGGGCCGTGATCATCGGCGGTGGCTATCTGGCGGTCCGAGCGCTCGGCTGAGTTCACGCGTTATTCACCAGACCGTGGCATCGTGAGTTCATGGAGTCCACGGACCTGACGGTCCCCGAACCGCTCGCCGCATCGCCCGACGAATTCGACGTCGACCCGCCTTACGACGCGACGGACGGGGCCTTGCCCGACGACCGCTTCCTCGACCGCGAGCTCTCGTGGATCGCGTTCAACGCCCGCGTCCTGGAGCTCGCCGAGATCGAGTCGCTGCCGCTGTTGGAGCGCACCCGGTTCCTGGCGATCTTCGGCAGCAACCTCGACGAGTTCTTCATGGTCCGGATCGCCGGCCTCAAGCGACGCATCGCGGCCGGGGTCGCCGTGCCGTCGGCCAGCGGGCTGAATCCGCGCGACGTCCTGGCCTCCAGCCTGCAGGCCAGCCGGGTCCTGACCGAACGGCAGTCGAACCTGCTGCACGAGGTGTTCCTGCCGGCGCTGGCCGACGAGGGCATCCACCTGTTGCGCTGGTCAGGGCTCACCGACGAGGAGAAGGACCGGGTCACGGCCTTCTACCACCAGCGCGTCTTCCCCGTCCTGACCCCGCTGGCCGTCGACCCGGCCCACCCGTTCCCCTACATCTCGGGGCTGTCGCTCAACATCGCCCTGGTGATGCGCAACCCCCGCACGGGCAAGCAGCACTTCGCGCGGGTCAAGGTGCCGCCCGTCATCCAACGGTGGGTCGAGGCCTCGGACGGCCGGTTCGTCGCCCTGGAGGACGTCATCGCGGCCAACCTCGACAGCCTCTTCCCCGGCATGGAGATCATCGACCACCACACGTTCCGGGTGACCCGCAACGAGGACCTGGAGGTCGAGGAGGATGACGCCGAGAACCTCCTCAAGGCACTGGAGAAGGAACTGCTGCGGCGCCGGTTCGGCCCGCCGGTGCGCCTCGAGGTCGACGAGGAGATGTCCGACTCCGTGCTGGAGCTGCTGGTCGGCGAGCTGGGCGTGTCCGACGACGAGGTGTTCCGCCTGCGCGGGCCCCTGGACCTGACCAGCCTCAACGAGATCGCCGACCTCGATCGGCCCGCCCTGAAGTTCCCGCCGTTCGTCCCCGGCACGCACGAGCACCTCGCCGAGGTCGAGACGGCCAGCCCGGCCGACATGTTCAGCGCCCTGCGCAAGCGCGACGTCCTCGTGCACCATCCGTACGACTCGTTCGCCACGAGCGTGCAGCGGTTCGTCGAGCAGGCGGCCGCCGATCCGCACGTCCTGGCGATCAAGCAGACGCTCTATCGCACCTCGGGCGACTCGCCGATCATCGACTCGCTCATCGACGCGGCCCGCGCCGGCAAGCAGGTCCTGGTGCTCGTCGAGATCAAGGCGCGCTTCGACGAGCAGGCCAACATCCGCTGGGCCCGCAAGCTCGAGCGTGCGGGCTGCCACGTCGTCTACGGACTGGTCGGGCTCAAGACGCACTGCAAGCTGGCCCTGGTGATCCGCGACGAGCCCGACGGCCTGCGCCGCTACGCCCACATCGGCACCGGCAACTACAACCCCAAGACCGCGCGCCTCTACGAGGACCTCGGCCTGCTGACGTCGAACCCCGAGATCACCCACGACCTGACCGAGCTGTTCAACAGCCTCTCGGGCTTCGCGCTGACCAGTGACTACGACTCGCTGCTCGTGGCTCCGCGACTGCTGCGATCGGGGCTGCTCGACCGAATCGACCGCGAGATCGCACGACACCGCGAGGGCCGGCCCGCCCGCATCGCCTTCAAGCTCAACTCCCTGGTCGACGAGGCGATCATCGACAAGCTCTACGAGGCGTCACGCGCCGGCGTCGAGGTCGACCTGATCATCCGCGGCATCTGCGCGCTGCGACCCGGGGTGCCCGGGCTGTCCGAGCGGATCCGCGTGCGCAGCGTCCTGGGCCGCTTCCTCGAGCACAGCCGGGTCTTCGCGTTCGGCGCCGACGACGAGCGCGAGGTCTGGATCGGCTCCTCGGACCTGATGCACCGCAACCTCGACCGGCGCATCGAGGTGCTCGTGAAGGTCCCGTCGCCCGAGCACGTCCAGCAGCTCTTCGACCTGCTGGCGCTGATGGCGTCCGACGCGACGCTGTCGTGGCACCTGGGCCCGGACGGTGCCTGGACCCGCGTCGACGGGACCGACGTCCAGGAGGTCCTCATCGAGCGGGCGCGCGCGCGGCGCGCGCGGGCCTGAGAGCGAACCCATGGCGAGCAAGATCATCCCGGCCGCCGGCGGCATCGTGTGGCGCAAGACCGGCGCTGGCGGGATCGAGGTCCTGGTCGTGCACCGGCCCGACTACGACGACTGGACCTTCCCGAAGGGCAAGGCGGACCCGGACGAGCCGCTGCCCGTCACGGCCGTCCGCGAGATCGCCGAGGAGACCGGGTACCGGGTGCGCCTGGTCCACCCGCTGCCCGAGGTCGCCTACCGCGTCCGCGGCGGCATCAAGCAGGTCTCGTGGTGGGTCGCCCGGCCGCTCGACGACCGCAGCGACTTCCGGCCCAACCAGGAGGTCGACGAGGTCTGCTGGTTCGCGCCGCGAGAGGCGCGCAAGCGGCTGACGTACTCCCACGACCGACGGCTGCTCGAGTCCTTCGAGGACCTCGTGGCGCAGAAGGCGCACAAGGCCCGCACCCTGATCGTGCTGCGGCACGCGAAGTCGGTCCCCCGCGCCGAGTTCGGCGGTGGGGACCTCGACCGTCCGCTGGCCGCGGCCGGCCACGACCGCGCGAAGGAGCTCGTCCCCCTCCTGACCGCCTTCGGCGTGCGACGCATCGTCAGCTCACCTGCCACCCGCACGGTCCAGACCGTGGATCCGTACGTGGCAGCCACGGACGAGCTGCTCGAGATCGACGACCGGCTGGTCGAAGGCGCGTCCGCAGGGAAGGTCGACCGGGCCGTCGAGGCCCTTCTGGGCACCAAGCGACCCACGGTCGCCTGCACGCACCGCCCGACCCTGCCGGCGATCTACGCCTCGCTCGACATCAGCGGACCGGTGCTGCCGGCCGGGCGTGGACTGGTCGTCCACCACCGCAAGGGCAAGGTCCTGGCCTCCGAGCTGATCTGACCGCCGACACCGCCGCCGGAGATTCCCCGACGGTTCACCTTCCGTTCACTCTCGTCGCAGCACCGATACACCTGCGATTCCTACGGTGACGGTGACCGAGGCATTCCGCCCCGTGTCACTTGTTCGCAGAGAGGGAACACCCGTGAACCGCAAGTCCATGCGCACCCTGGCCGCCACGGCAGCCAGCTCCACGTTGTTGTTCGGCCTGGCCGCCTGTGGGGCCGGCAACGAGTCCGCCTCGGCGGACGGCGCGTCCGCCAGCTCGCTCAGCGGAACGCTCAACGGCGGGGGCGCCAGCTCGCAGGAGTCCGCGGTCGGCGCGTGGAGGCAGGGCTTCCAGACCGCGAACCCGGACGTCACCGTCAACTACGACCCGGTCGGCTCCGGCGGCGGCCGTGAGCAGTTCATCGCCGGCGGCCTGTCCTTCGCGGGCTCCGACGCCTACCTGGAGGGCGAGGAGCTCGCGGCCGCGAAGGAGCGCTGCGGCTCCGACGTCGTGTCCGTCCCGGTCTACGTCAGCCCCATCGCCGTCATCTACAACCTCGACGGCGTCAAGGACCTGCGGCTCGACGCGGCGACGCTCGGCGCGATCTTCGAGGGCAAGATCAAGCAGTGGGACGACCCGGCGATCGCCGAGCTGAACCCGGACGCCGACCTGCCCGACACCAAGATCACCACGGTGCACCGCGCGGACGACTCGGGCACCACCAAGAACTTCACCGACTACCTGACCGAGGCGTCGGGTGGCTCCTGGAGCGGCGGCGTCGTCGAGACCTGGCCGCTCAAGGGCGGCGAGGCCGCCGACGGCACGTCGGGCGTGGTCTCGGCGGTCAAGGCCGGCCAGGGAACCATCGGCTACGCGGACGCCAGCCAGGCCGGCGACCTCGGCACGGCGCAGGTGAAGGTCGGCGATGAGTACGTCGGTCCCACCGAGGAGGCGGCCGCCAAGGTGCTCGACACGGCGGAGGCCGAGCCGGGCCGCGCCGAGACCGACATCGCGCTGAAGATCGACCGTACGACCGATGCCGCCGGGGTCTACCCCGTCGTCCTGGTCTCGTACCAGATCGCCTGCCAGACGTACGAGGACGCGAAGGAGGCCGAGCTGGTGAAGTCCTGGCTGACCTACGTCGCGTCGCCCGAGGGCCAGCAGGCCAGCGAGAAGGCCGCCGGCTCGGCTCCCCTGTCGGAGAGCTTCGCCGCCAAGGTCAAGACCGCCGTCGACACGATCGGCTGACGCCTTCGATCCGGCCGAGGGCGCACGCTCTCGGCCGGGTCATGGGCTCCAGCCCACCATCCGAGCAAGGAAGGGCTCCACGTGAGCAGCACGACCGAACCACGACCGCGCACCACGCCGCCGCAGCGTCCGGGCGACCGGGTCTTCGCCGGCCTGTCCCGCGGCGCCGCCCTGCTGATCCTGGCCACCCTGGCCGGGGTCGCGATCTTCTTGGCCATCCGTGGCCTGCCGGGCATCACGGCGTCGCCGGACGAGGTCAAGTACGGCACATCGTTCCTGCCCTACGTCGGTCCCCTGGTCTTCGGCACGCTCTGGGCCGCCGCGCTGGCACTGCTGATGGCGACGCCCGTCGCCATCGGCGTCGCGCTGTTCATCAGCCACTACGCACCGCGCCGCCTCGCCGCACCGATCGGCTACGTGATCGACCTGCTCGCGGCTGTGCCCAGCGTCGTCTACGGCGCCTGGGGCATGGTGACGCTGGCCGGGGCGATGCAGCCGGTCTACGCGTGGCTGGAGGAGCACCTCGGGTTCATCCCGCTGTTCGCCGGCCCGGCGTCCGCCACGGGCCGCACGATCCTGACGGCCGCGCTCGTGCTGGCGATCATGGTGCTGCCGATCATGACCGCGATCTGCCGCGAGATCTTCCTGCAGACGCCCCGTCTGCACGAGGAGGCGGCGCTCGCCCTGGGCGCCACGCGCTGGGAGATGACCACGATGGCGGTCCTGCCGTACGCCCGGTCCGGCATCGTCTCGGCCGCCATGCTGGCCCTGGGCCGCGCCCTCGGCGAGACGATGGCGGTCGCCATGGTCCTGTCGGCCTCGGGCGTCGTCACCCTCAACCTGATCAGCTCGACGAACCCGTCCACGATCGCGGCCAACATCGCGCACAGCTTCAAGGAGGCCAGCGGCCTCACCGTCAACGGCCTGATCGCGACCGGCCTGGTGCTGTTCGTGATCACGTTCGCCGTCAACTTCGCGGCGCGGGCCATCGTGAACCGCCGCAAGGACTTCTCCGGAGCCAACTGATGACGACGACCCTGACCCGCCCCGCCACCACCGGCCTCGGTGCCGACCTGCGCGGCCGCCGCCTGCCCACGTGGGGACCGCCCGTCCTGTGGACCCTCGCCGCCGTCACGGCACTGGCGGGCTTCCTCACCCCGCTGGGGGCCGTCCGCGGCATCCTGCTGGCCTGGTGCGTCGCCGCGATCGTGCCCGTGTGGTCGACGGTCGTGGAGGGACGCCGCAAGGCCACCGACCGCCTGGTCACGCACCTGGTCGCGAGCGCCTTCGTGCTGGCCCTCATCCCGCTGGTGAGCATCCTGATCACGGTGGTCGGCAAGGGCACCAGCGCGCTCTCGGCGGAGTTCTTCAGCTACTCGATGCGCAATGTCGTCGGCGAGGGCGGCGGGATCTACCACGGGATCATCGGCACGCTGCTGATCACCGGCGCTGCCGCCGTGATCTCGGTGCCGATCGGGCTCTTCACCGCGATCTACCTGATCGAGTACGGCAACGACAGCCGGCTCGCGTCGGCGATCCGGTTCCTGGTCGACGTCATGACGGGCATCCCGTCGATCGTCGCGGGCCTGTTCGCCTACTCGCTGTTCGTGCTCTTCTTCGGCGAGGGCGTGCGGCTGGGCATCGGCGGCTCGGTGGCGCTGTCCGTGCTGATGATCCCCGTGGTCGTCCGCTCGTGCGAGGAGATGCTCAAGCTGGTCCCGAACGAGCTGCGCGAGGCCTCCTACGCGCTCGGCGTGCCCAAGTGGCGCACCGTCGTGAAGGTGGTCCTGCCGACCGCTCTGGCCGGCATCGTCACCGGCATCACGCTGGCGATCGCCCGGGTCATCGGCGAGACCGCGCCGCTGCTGATCATCGCCGGCATGACCGACTCGGTGAACTTCAACCTCTTCGACGGCCGCATGCAGACACTGCCGGTCTTCACCTACTCGGCGCTGATGAACCCCGGCGTCCCGGCCGAGCCGAGCATCGAACGCGCCTGGGGCGCGGCGCTCGTGCTGCTGCTGATCGTCATGGCGCTCAACCTCGTCGCGCGCCTCGTCTCCCACTTCTTCTCGCCGCAGGGCGAGCGCTGACCTCCCGGAAGGACCCCACCATGGCCAAGAGCATCGACGTCACCGACCTGAGCATCTACTACTCGGACTTCCTCGCCGTGCAGGACGTCAACATCACCATCCCCGCCCGCGCCGTCACGGCGTTCATCGGCCCGTCCGGTTGCGGCAAGTCGACCTTCCTGCGCTCGCTCAACCGCATGCACGAGGTCATCCGGGGCGCCCACGTCGAGGGCAAGGTCCTGGTCGACGGCGAGGACCTCTACGCGCCCGAGATGGACCCGGTGAACGTCCGCCGCAAGATCGGCATGGTGTTCCAGCGGCCCAACCCGTTCCCCACAATGTCGATCTCGGAGAACGTGCTGGCGGGCCAGCGACTGAACAGCAAGCGGATGAAGAAGTCCGAGGCCGACGACATCGTCGAGCAGTCGCTGCGCAGCGCGGGCCTGTGGGCCGAGGTGAAGGACCGGCTGGACCGCCCCGGCTCGGGGCTCTCGGGCGGACAGCAGCAGCGGCTGTGCATCGCGCGCGCCATCGCGGTCGAGCCCGAGGTCCTGCTGATGGACGAGCCCTGCTCGGCGCTGGACCCGATCTCGACCAGCGTGATCGAGGACCTGATCCACGAACTCAAGACCGACTACACGATCGTGATCGTCACCCACAACATGCAGCAGGCGGCGCGGGTCTCGGACCAGACGGCGTTCTTCAACCTGGCCGGCGTGGGCCAGCCGGGCCGGCTGGTCGAGCTGGGGCCGACGGAGAAGATGTTCGCCAACCCCGACGACCCCGCGACCGAGGCCTACATCCAGGGCCGCTTCGGCTGATCCGTCAGCCGTGCGCTCCTCGCCATGGCGAGGAGCGCAGCGACGAGGGGCCGGGCCGGCCGAGCTCTGCGGAGCCGGGAGTGAGCGCGAAGCGAAGCGAGCGCGCTCGGCCCGTCAAGGCAGGAACGGACGGGCGACGAAGTAGAACACGGCAGCGACCAGGGCGGCGGCGGGCATGGTGACCACCCAGGCGACGACGATGCCCTTGGCCACGCCCCACCGGACGGCGCTGAAGCGCTTGGTGGCGCCCGCACCCATGATCGCCGAGGTGATCGTGTGCGTCGTCGAGACCGGAGCGTGCAGGCCGATCGCCATGACGTAGAGGACGCTGGCGGCCGTGGCCTCGGCAGCGAAGCCCTTCGGCGGATCGAGCTCGATGATGCGCCGGCCGAGCGTGCGCATGATGCGCCAACCACCGGAGTACGTGCCCGCGGCGATCGCGCTGGCCGCGGCGACGATGACCCACAGGGGCACGTCGTCCCCGGTGTGGAAGCCACCGGCCACGAGAGCGAGCACGATGATGCCCATCGTCTTCTGGGCGTCCTGCAGGCCGTGGCCCAGCGCCATGCCCGCGGCCGAGACCGTCTGCGCATGCCGGAATCCGCGGTTGATGCGTGACGGCATGGCACGGCGGAAGATCCACATGAGGGCGGTCATCAGGCCGAAGGCCAGCATGAAGCCCAACGCCGGACTCAGCACCATCGGGATCGCGACCTTGTCGATGATCGTGTCCCAGTGCACGACGGTCGAGGACGCCAGACCGGCACCGACGATGCCGCCGATCAGGGCGTGCGAGGACGACGAGGGGATGCCGAAGTACCACGTGATGAGGTTCCAGGTGATCGCGCCGACGAGTGCCGCCAGGACGATCGTCAGCGCATGGGCCCGGTCGGCATCGGTGACGCTGTTGAGCCCATCGATGTCGATGATGCCTTGGATCGTCTTGGCGACCTCGACACCCAGCCAGGCACCGACGAAGTTCAGGACGGCCGCCATCGCCAGTGCCACGCGGGGCGTGAGGGCGCGCGTCGACACCGAGGTGGCGATCGCGTTGGCGGCGTCGTGGAAACCGTTCGTGTAGTCGAACACGAGGGCGATCACGACGACCGTGATCACCATGACGGTGACGAGGTCCACTCAGGACTCCTTGACCGCGATCTGCTCCACCGTGTTGGCCACAGATTCGAGCGCGTCGATCGCGTGCTCGACCGCTTCCACGATGTCCTTGAGCTTGAGCACCTGCATCGCCTTGTAGTTGCCGTCGAACAGGTCGGCGAGCATGCGGCGGTGGTTGCGGTCGCCCTCGTTCTCGAGGCGGTTGATCTCGATCCAGAACTCCTCGAGATCCTTCATCGTCCGCAGTCGGGGCATGGCCTCGGCGGTGACGTTGGCGGCGGTCTGGAGCACCTGGATCTGGGCAGCCATGGCCTCGGGGAACTCGGTCACGCCATAGAGGGCCGTGCTGTCGACGACCTCCTCCATGTAGTCCATGACGTCGTCGAGACCACTGGCCAGGGCGTAGATGTCCTCACGGTCGAACGGGGTGATGAACGTGCTGTTCACCAGCTTGATGATCGCGTGGGTGGTGTCGTCGGCCGCGTGCTCGGCGTCGTTCATCTGAGCGGCGAGGGCGGTCTTGTCGGTCTCGGGGTCGAGGATCCGCGCAACGATGGCGGCACCCGCCACCAGATGGTTGGCCGACTCGGTGAACAGGTCGTAGAACGTGGACTCGACCGGTCGAATGCGAAAACGCACGCGTGGGCTCCTCGGAAGGGGGCGGGCAGACTCTCTCATCGTAGGCGCTCAGCAGAACACGCCGTCAACCGAGGCGGTCAGGGGCGCGGATCGACGCCCAGGAGGACGTCGATCTCCGCTTGGCTGAGCGGGGCCGCGGCACCCGACGCGGCGATCATGAGACGAGAGGTCAACTCGATCTCGGCCAGCGCAGCATCATCGCGCAGCCGGTCGTCGAGCGGCTCGCTCATGCGTTCGCCGGGGGGGTACAGGGCCACATTCCGAGAGTACGCGGATGTGAAGGGGAGCCGAAGCCGCGCGAGCAAAACCGCCCGATGGAACTATGCGCGCTGGCCGCTGCGGACCTCAGTCGACCCACACCCGGGCGTTGCGGAACATCCGCAGCCACGGACTCTCCGCGGAGAGGTCCCCGGCCGTCCAGGACATCTGCACGTTGCGCTGCACCCGCTCGGCGTGCGGCATGATCGCCGTGAACCGACCGTCGGGGGTCGTCACGGCGGTGAGTCCGTCGGGCGACCCGTTCGGGTTGGCGGGGTACTCGGTGGCGACCTGCCCCTGCACGTCGACGAACCGCGCCGCGCGGTGCACCGTCTCGGCGTCGCCGCGCACCGAGAAGTTCGCGAACCCCTCGCCGTGCGCGACCGCGATCGGCACCTTCGACCCGGCCATGCCGGAGAAGAAGATCGACGGCGAGTCCAGGACCTCGACCAGCGCGAGCCGCGCCTCGTACTGCTCCGAGACGTTGCGCGTGAACCGCGGCCACGCCTCGGCGCCGGGGATCAGGTCGGCGAGCGCCGCGAACATCTGGCACCCGTTGCAGATGCCGATGCCGAAGGTGTCGGGCCGGGAGAAGAAGCCGGCGAACGCCTCGGTCAGGGCCGGGTTGAACAACACGGACCGGGCCCAGCCCTCACCGGCGCCCAGGGTGTCGCCGTAGGAGAACCCGCCGCAGGCGGCCAGGCCGACCACGTCGGACAGGTCGAACCGGCCGGACTGCAGGTCGGTCATGTGCACGTCGTACGTGTCGAAGCCGGCGCGGTCGAAGCCGTACGCCGTCTCGACGTGGGAGTTGACGCCCTGCTCACGCAGGATCGCCACCCGGGGGCGCGCGCGGCCCACGAGGTACGGGGCCGACACGTCGTCCGTCGGGTCGAAGGTCGTCTCGAGGGTCAGCAGCGGCTCGGGCGCGCCGATCGAGGCGTGCTCGGCGTCGGCGCACTCGGGGTTGTCGCGCAGCCGGGAGATGCGCCACGAGACCTCGTCCCACGTCTGCGCCAGCTCGGTCAGCGACTCCTCGAGCCCCAGGCCCGGGACGCGGACGAGCCGGTCGGTCGTCGACGTGCCGACGCGCCGCGTCAGCTCACCGAGGCCGTGCCGGGCGAGCAGTTCCGTCGCCTCGTCCACACGGGCCGCCGGAACGGCCAGGACCGCGCCGAGTTCCTCGCTGAACAGTGCGGCCAGGTCGTCGACGTCGAGGTCGACACCCACGCCGCCGGCGAACGCCATCTCGCACACGGCTGCCCACAGGCCTCCGTCGGAGCGGTCGTGGTACGCCTGCAGCAGGCCGGCCCTCCGCAGCGCGTTGACGCCGTCGACGAGGGACACGAGGCGGGCGGGATCGTCCAGGTCGGGCACCCGGCCTCCGAACTCGCCACGCACCTGCGCCAGCATCGACCCGCCCAACCGGTTGCGGCCGGCGCCCAGGTCGACCAGCAGCAGCGCCGCGTCGGCGGGCAGCTCGGGTGTGGCCGTGCCACGTACGTCGGGCAGCGCGGCGAACGCGGTGACGACGAGCGAGACGGGCGCCGTGACCTGCTTGTCCTCGCCGGACTCGTCGGTCCAGCGGGTCCGCATCGACAGGGAGTCCTTGCCGACCGGCACGGAGATGCCCAGTGCGGGGCACAGCTCCATCGCGACGGCGTGGACCGTGTCGTAGAGGGCGGCGTCCTCGCCGTCCTCGCCGCAGGCGGCCATCCAGTTGCACGACAGCTTGACGCCCGGCAGGTCGATGGGGGCGGCGAGCAGGTTCGTGATCGCCTCGCCCACGGCCATCCGGCCCGAGGCGGGCGCGTCGACCGCGGCCAGCGGGGTGCGCTCGCCGCTGGCCATGGCCTCGCCGCTGAAGCCCACGTGGTCGGCGAGCGTCACGGCCACGTCCGCGACCGGCACCTGCCACGGACCGACCATCTGGTCACGGTGGGTCAACCCGCCGACCGTGCGGTCGGCAATCGTGACCAGGAAGCGCTTGGAGGCGACCGACGGGTGCCGCAGGACCGCGTGGGCGGCCTCGCGCACGTCGATGCCCGCGAGATCGAGCTCCGCCGTGGAGCGCTCGACGCGGGCGGCGTCGCGCGTCATCTTCGGCGGCTTGCCCAGGAGCACCTCCAGCGGCATGTCGACGGGCGACTCGTCGGCCGGATCGGCGGCGGTCACCACGAGCTGGGCGTCGTCGCGGGCCACACCGACCACCGCGAAGGGACAGCGCTCACGCTCGGCCAGGGCCGCGAACCGCTCGAGGGACTCGGGCGCGATCGCCAGGACGTAACGCTCCTGGCTCTCGTTGCACCAGATCTCCTTCGGGGCCAGACCGGTCTCGAGGACGGGCACCGACGCCAGGTCGAAGGTCGCGCCGACACCCGCGTCGTCGACCAGCTCGGGGAACGCGTTCGAGAGTCCACCGGCGCCCACGTCGTGGATCGACAGGATGGGGTTGTCCTCACCCAGGGACCAGCAGTGGTTGATGACCTCCTGCGCCCGGCGCTCGATCTCGGGGTTGCCGCGCTGGACCGAGTCGAAGTCCAGCTCGGCGGCATTGGCGCCGGCGGCCTTCGACGAGGCCGCGCTGCCGCCCATGCCGATGCGCATGCCCGGACCGCCCAGCTGCACGAGCAGCGTGCCGCCGGGGAACGCGATCTTCTCGGTCATCTCGGCGCTGATCGACCCGAGACCGCCCGCGCTCATGATCGGCTTGTGATAGCCGCGGCGGACACCGTCGACGGTCTGCTCGTAGACCCGGAAGAAGCCGCCCAGTCCGGGCCGGCCGAACTCGTTGTTGAACGCGGCGGCGCCGATCGGGCCCTCGGTCATGATGTCGAGCGGGCTGGCGATGTGCTCGGGCCGGCCGTACTGCTCGGTCTCCCACGGCTCGTCCGTGCCGGGCAGGTGCAGGTTGGAGACGACGAAGCCGGTCAGTCCCGCCTTGGGCTGCGACCCGCGGCCCGTCGCCCCCTCGTCGCGGATCTCGCCGCCGGCGCCCGTCGCGGCACCGGGGTACGGCGAGATGGCGGTCGGGTGGTTGTGGGTCTCGACCTTCATCAGGACGTGGACCTCGTCCTCGCGCGCGGTGTAGCGGCTGGGCCGGTCGGCGGACTCGGGCAGCCAACGCGTGGCCGGGCCGCCCTGCATGATCGAGGCGTTGTCCTTGTAGGCGACGACGGTGCCGTGGCCCGCCACCTGCTCGGTGTGCCGGATCATCGCGAACAGCGAGCGGTCCTGGGGCTCGCCGTCGACGACGAAGTCCGCGTTGAAGATCTTGTGGCGGCAGTGCTCGGAGTTCGCCTGGGCGAACATCATCAGCTCGACGTCGGTGGGGTTGCGGCGCAGGTCGCCGAAGGACTCGACGAGGTAGTCGATCTCGTCGTCGGACAGGGCCAGACCGAACTCGGTGTTCGCCTGCTCGAGCGCCGCGCGGCCGCCGCCGAGCACGTCGATGCGCTGCATCGGCTCGGCCTCGCGCTCGTCGAAGAGATCAGCCGCCGCCTCGCGGGAGGTCAGCGCGGTCTCGGTCATCCGGTCGTGCAGCACGTCCGCGCAGGCGCGCAGCTGCTCGGCGGTCGGCTCGGCGCCGGTCAGGGTGTACTCGGTGACCCGCTCGACGCGGCGCACGTCGATGCCGCAGTTGTGCACGATGTCGGTGGCCTTGCTGGACCACGGCGAGATCGTGCCCAGGCGCGGTCCCACGACGACGAGGGTGCCGTCGGGTCCGCCCTCGGCCGGGTCGCCGTAGTCGAGCAGCCGCGAGAGGGTCTCGACGACGGCCGCGTCCAACGGCCTCTCACTGGCGATCCAGTGGACGTGACGGGCGCGGACGCCGGTCAGCCCGGGGGCCACCTCCTGCAGACGGGACAGCAGGGCACGGGCTCGGAAGGGCGAGAGAGCATTGCCGCCCTCGACCACGGTGAGTTCGACGTCGCGCGACACGCGCCCAGCCTAGTGGCCCGCCGAACCGGTCCCGAGGGGCGTCCGAACCGGTCCCGAGGGGCGTCGTCCGGCTCTTGCGGGTCCGCGACCGGGGTGCGATGGTCGACCCATGACCGACGCCGCCGTCGAGGTCCGGGAACTCGTCGTCCAGCGTGGCGGCCGGACGGTGCTCGACGGCTTGGATCTGACGATTCCCGCCGGTCGGATCACCGGACTGCTCGGGCCGAGCGGCTGCGGCAAGTCCACGCTCATCCGCTCACTGGCGGGCGTCCAGGTCGTGCGGTCGGGCACCGTGGACGTGCTGGGCGAGCCCGGCGGATCGCCGCTCAACCGGCGTCGCGTGGGCTACGTGACCCAGGCCAGCTCGGTGTACGACGACCTCACCGTGACCCAGAACCTGGCCTACTTCGCCGCGATCCACGCCGTGGGAGCCGATCGCATCGATGAGGTCCTCGAGTCGGTCGACCTGGCCGACCGCCGCCACCAGCTGACCCGCGACCTCTCGGGCGGCCAGCGGGCCCGGGTGTCGCTGGCGGCGGCACTGCTGCCGTCGCCGGACGTGTACCTGCTCGACGAGCCGACGGTCGGGCTCGACCCCGTGCTGCGCCGCGACCTGTGGCGGATGTTCGCCGAGCTCGCGCAGGCCGGGGCCACGCTTCTGGTCTCCAGCCACGTGATGGACGAGGCCGATCGCTGCGACGAGGTCCTGCTGATGCGGGAGGGCCGGATCATCGCCCACGACACTCCCGACGGCCTGCGAGCGGCGACCGGGACGACGGACATCGAGTCGGCCTTCCTGGCCCTGGCGACGTCGGACGAGCCGTGAGCGGCGCCCTCGCCACGGCTCTCCGCGTGGTGTGGCAGCTGCGCCACGACCCCCGCAGCGTCGTGATGCTGCTGCTCCTGCCCACGATCCTGCTGCTGTTGTTCCGGTACGTCTTCGACCACCAGCCGGAGGTGTTCGCGCGGGTCGGTCCCCAGATGCTGGCACTCTTCCCGTTCATCCTGATGTTCCTCATCACGAGCGTCACGATGGTGCGCGAGCGCACGTCCGGCACGCTCGAGCGGTTGCTGACGACGCCGCTGCCTCGCGGTGGGCTGATCGGCGGCTACGCGCTGGCGTTCAGCCTGGTCGCCCTGGTGCAGTCGGCGATCAGCCTCGCCGTCGGGCAGTGGGCGCTGGACCTGGGGCTCGATCGGCCCTGGGAGGGCCTGGTCTTCGCGATCCTCGGATCGGTGGTCGGCACCGCGCTCGGCCTGCTCGCGTCGGCATTCGCCCGCACGGAGTTCCAGGCGGTCCAGTTCATGCCGCTGGCGATCATCCCGCAGATCCTCGTGTGCGGGCTGCTCGTGCCGGTCGACCAGATGCCCGACGTGCTGCGGTGGCTCTCGGTCGTCATGCCGCTGACCTACGCGACCGACGCCTTCACCTCGCTGGCCGCCGGCGAGACCTCCGGCGAGCGCGTCACGGACCTGCTGGTCCTCATCGCCTTCGCGATCGGGTCCGTGGCGCTCGCGTCACTGACGCTGCGTCGCCGCACGCCCTGACTAGCGGGCGGCGAGGGCGATCGCCAGCAGCAGGCAGCTCACGAACGAGACGGGGACGACCCACAGCGCCAGGAAGAACAGCGTGATCGTGGTGCCGATCTTGGGCGGGAAGAACCAGCGTGCGCGGGGCAGGTCGTTCGCTCCCTGCAGGACGCCCGGACCGACGCCCAGCCCGCGCCAGAGCCCCTTGAGCCGCGAGAACACCCGGGCCCCTCCCCCGGTGCCGGCCAACTGGCCCAGGGCCAGCCGCGCCTCTCCGACGTCGTCGCTCAGGGCCACCGCGACGCCCAACTCGGTTGCGAACTCCTGCTCGTCCTGTACGGCGGTCAGGATGCGGTTCCGCCGGAAGCCGAAGGCCGCGGAGATCGCCGCGCCCACGAGGGCCAGCACCCCGGCGGTCACCTTCAGCCAGGTGTCATCGGCGGCCAGGGCGATGACGGCCAGCCCGGCGATGAACGGCCAGGCCAGCACGAGGACGACCAGGGTCGGCCAGCGCAGCACACGGACCGCAAGCGTCAGCACCGCGGCGGCGTGGTTCGCGACCTCGAGCGTGTGGCCGTCCACGCGCCCGGCCATCGAGCCGACCGCCGCATTGACCCGACGTCCCGTGTTTCCGATGCCCATGACCCCAGCCTAGGAGGACGGTCGATGGACCCGGCTGAATCGCGGATCCGGCAGATGTACCTCGGAGTTACTTCAGAGGAGTATGGTGTGTGGTAACTCACAGTTCGCTGTGTTAGGTTACCGCGCAGCCAGTTCCCGTCCGCCGGTGTCCCACCCCGGCGGCCGCCATCCGAAAGGTGTCCCTCGTGACCCGTTCTTCCCTCGTGGCGCGCCGTGTCGCGCTACCCATCACCGCCGCGCTCGTCGGCGGCACCTTCGCCACCGTGGGCCTCGCGAGTCCCGCCCACGCCGCCGACGTCGCGCTCTCCAAGAACTTCAAGTACACCTGCAAGGTGACGGCCGGCAGCGACACCCCGCCGCTCAACCTCGGCACCCACGAGATCGACGTGGCCATCTCGACCACCGTCCCCACCACCGTGTACCCGGGCCAGACGATTCCCCAGCGTGCCGTCAAGATCACGCTGACGATGCCGGAGTTGCTCCGCAGCTCCACGGTCGGCCTGCTCAGTGGCACAGCCGCCTGGGGCGGCTCGACCGACGCTGCCCTGACCCTCACTACCGCCGGCAAGACGTCCTCGGTCCGGATCCCGAGCCTCTCCGCGCCCAGGACACCGATCCCGCAGGCTGCCGGCCAGCCGTGGAAGATCCCGGCCGCGGGCACCGTCCCGGCCATCAAGGCTCCGGCGTACACCACTGGCAGCGTCGCGCTCGGTGTGCCGGCGAGCTTCAGCATCGCGGCCTCGATCTACACCGAGCCCGAGGAGATGCCCGTCGAGACGGTGCCGTCGAGGTTGACCTGTGTCGGCCCTGCCGATCGTGCCCTGGGCTCGATCCGCGCGGTCAAGGCGCCGAACGTCGCGCCGAGGGCCCCCAGGACCGTCAAGGTCGTGACCAAGAAGAACAAGGCCAAGAACTTCGTCATCCGCGCGAAGGATGCCAACGGCGATCGCTTGACCTACAAGGTGGGCAAGGTCAAGAAGAAGGCCGGCAAGGTCAGCGGCAAGGGCCCGAAGTTCAAGTTCAAGCCCAAGAAGAACTTCAAGGGCAAGACCGCGTTCTACGTGTCCGTCCGCGACGGCAAGGGCGGAAGCGCGCGCGTGAAGGTCATCGTCACCGTCAAGAAGAAGTGACCCGGTCACACCACTGAAGGAGGGGGCGGGCGCCGCGAGGCGCTCGCCCCCTTCGTCTATTTCAGGAACTTCGAGGTGCTGCGGTCCTTCAGCAGTGCGCCGCCGGTCTGGCAGGTCGGGCAGTACTGCAGCGACGAGTCCGCGAAGACGACCTCGGCGATGGTGCCGCCACACACGTCGCACGTCTCGCCGGCCCGGCCGTGCACGCGCATCCGCTCGCGCTTGGCGTCCTTGAGGTCCGACGCCGGCTTGCCGTCGGCCGCCGCGACGGCGTCGGTCAGCACGGAGGTGACCGCCGACTCGAGCCGTCCGATCTCGTCCTCGTCGAGCTTCTCGGCGATCGCGAACGGCGACAGCCGCGCGGCGTGCAGGATCTCGTCGCTGTAGGCGTTGCCGATGCCCGCGATCACGGTCTGGTCGCGCAGCAGCCGCTTGACCTGCATCCGGCGTTGCAGCAGCGGGCGCAGGTCGAATCCCGGCCCCAGCGGGTCGGGTCCGAGCCGCGCGACACCGGGGACCTCCTGCGGGTCGCGCACGGCGTACACGGCCAGGCCCTTGCGGGTGCCCGCCTCGGTCAGGTCGAACCCCTCGTGCGGGCCGTCGCCGCGATCGACGCGCAGCCGCAGCGCGATGGGACCACCCATCTTCACCCGGGCGTCGCCGAAGTGGTCGCTCCAGCGCAACCAGCCGGCCTTGGCCAGGTGGATCACCAGGTGCAGGCCGTCGACGTCGATGTCGATGAACTTCCCGTGCCGGCGCACGGCCGAGACGGTCAGGCCCGCGAACGCCGAGACGGGCGGATCGTAGGTCTTGAGCACCGCGAAGGACGCGGGCTCGATCTCGGCGACGACGGCACCGTCGAGCTTCTCGCCCAGCCAGCGCACCAGCGCCTCGACCTCAGGCATCTCAGGCATGGCGCCAGCCTAGGAGTCTCAACCCCCGAACGTCAGCCACAGCAGAACCAGATTCAGCACCACGATCGCGCCGGCGGCCAGGACGGCCAGTGCCGTCGTCGCCCGGTGGTTGACGTACTCGCCCATGACGCCGCGTGACGACGTCAGCCAGACCAGCGGGACGACGGCGAACGGGATGCCCATCGACAGGACGACCTGCGAGACCACGAGGGCCCGGGTCGGATCGATCCCCAGCATCAGGATCACCAACGCCGGGACGAGCGTGATCAGGCGACGCGTCAGCGGCGACAGCGCCCACGGAGTGAGGCTGCGCATCACCTCGGCGCCGGCCGCGCTGCCGACGGACGTGGACGAGATGCCCGAGCCCAACAGGGCCACCGCGAACAGCAGCGCGACGCCGGCGCCGATCTCGCTGCCGATCAGCTCGTGCGCGCCGGCGATCGTGTCCGTGCCGGGCATGCCCTGCAGGTTCGCCGCCGCCATGAGCAGCAGACCGAGGTTCAGGACGCCCGCCAGGATCAGCGCCAGGACCACGTCGGCCCGGGTCGCGGCCAGCAACTCGCGGACGGACGAGTCCTCGCCGCGGCGTCCCAGCCGGTCCGCCGTGAGACTGGAGTGCAGGTACACCGCGTGCGGCATCACCGTGGCGCCGACGATGCCCGACGCCAGCAACACGCTCTCGGCGCCGTCGAACCGGGGCACCAGGCCTCCGGCCACGCCTGCGGCGGACGGAGGACCCACGACCAGCCCGGCGAGGAAGCCGACCGCGATCAGCAGCAGGAACCCGATGATCAGTCGCTCGAGGGCGCCCTGACCGCGCCGGTCACCGATGGTCAGGACGAGCATCGCGACCAGGGCCGTCAGTACCGCGCCGATCGGCAACGGCACGCCGAACAGCAGTTGGAAGGCGATCGCACCGCCGATGACCTCGGCCAGGTCGGTCGCGATCGCGATCCCCTCGGCCTGCAGCCAGTACAGGAACCGCGTGCGGGCCGAGACACGGCCGCCCACCTGGGCCGCCAGCGAACGCCTGGTCACCAGGCCCAGCTTCGCCGAGAGGTACTGCAGCAGGACCGCCATGAGATTGGCGAGAACGATGACCCAGACGAGCGTGTACCCGAACTGCGCCCCGGCGGTCAGGTTCGTCGCGACGTTGCCCGGATCGACGTACGCGACGGCGGCGATGAACGCCGGCCCCAGCAACGTGAGCCGACGACGGAGCAGGACGGTCACTCGGCCCGGAGGTCCTGGTACTCGGGGTGCTTCTCGATGAAGTGCTTGACGTAGGTGCAGTGGGCCCGGACCTTCTTGCCCCGCGACCGGACGTCGTCGAGGGCGTGTCCGACGAGCTTGCCGCCCAGTCCCCGGCCCTCGAAGCGCTCGTCGATCTCCGTGTGAGGGAAGACGACGACGTCGCCCTCGTCCCGTGCCACGGTGTGGCCGGCCACCGCGCCGTCGACCGTGATCTCGTACTGCTGCTCGGACGTGTTGTACGTGATGTCGACCGTCATGGGTCGACCTTGCCACACCAGGTGGCACGCCTCATCCCGCGTCAGGACCGCGCCGATCGCGCCGACCACCCGGGGGACAGCGCGCTCCCGCGCCCCGGCTTCCTGTCGTCGTTATGCTGGGCGGGTTGTCAAGCGGGAGGGGGACGCGCAGGTGAACACCGAGGACGTCGGGCTCGACGAGAGCCTGCGGCAGTGCCGTCGCGAGCTCGCGACGGTCCGGGAGCAGTACGAGGCGCAGGCCGAGAAGATCGCCGCCACGGAGCACGCCGAGAATCAGGCCGTGGCGATCTCGCGCGCCCTCGACAAGCACCTCACCCGCACCGAGTCCGTCGCCACCGGCCCCAAGGGCTGGCTCAAGCGACGCGTCCTGCCGAACGCCGCCACCCCACAGGAGCTGGCCGACGCCCGCGAGCTGCGCGCCTCGTCCCTCTTCGACGGCCCGTGGTACCTGCGCACGTATCCCGAGATCATCTCGACCGGCCTGAGCCCTGCACTGCACTACCTTCGCTTCGGTGTCGCCGAGGGCCGCGATCCGGGCCCGGAGTTCAGCACCAAGAACTACCTCGCCCGTCACCCCTTCGTGGTGCGCAGCAGGACGAACCCGCTCCTCAACCACCTCCGCACGCACCAGTGAGCGCCGAGGACCTGGCCGCGCTCGACGCGATGGGCGAGCGCGAGCGTCTCGCGGCGGAGATGGCGTTGGTCGAGCCCTACTTCGACGCCGACTACTACGTGGCCTCGCTGCCCGAGCTGCGTGAGCCCGTGACCGATCCGCTCGAGCACTTCTGCGAGACGGGCTGGCGGTTGCTGTTCGCGCCGAACCGCGACTTCGACATCTGGTGGTACTGGGCGTCCCACCTCGATCCGGCGGACGAGTCCGTCAACCCGCTGGTCCACTACGCACTCGTCGGCCGCGATCTGGGCCTGGCGACCAAGCCGCCGACGACGGCCCCGTCCGGCCCCGGGGCGGAGCTGCCCCACGACCGTCCCGTGCGCCGTGCCACCCTGTTCGCCGGCTTCGACGCCGAGGGCGTCGTCGACGAGGCCACGCTGATCCTCGTGCGTGAGCTGGCGCGCTTCAGCGACGTGTACTGCCTGTTCGACAGCTACCTGCCCGACAGCGAGCTGGCCAAGCTGCGCGAGGTCGCCACCGAGGCCTGGTCGGTCCGCCACGGCGCCTACGACTTCGGGTCGTACTCGATGCTCGCGCGCGACCTCGTCGGCTGGGACCGCCTGCAGGACTACGACGAGGTGCTGTTCGTCAACGACTCCTCGTACCTGCTGCGGCCGCTCGACGAAGTGTTCCGGCAGATGGACGCGGAGCGGTGCGACTGGTGGGGCCTGCAGGCCACGAAAGGCCTGGCCGCCACCAAGCACCTGCCGTCGAACCAGTTCACCGAGCCGATCCCCCTCGACGTCGTCCGCGACGAGATGCTGGCCCGGTACGAGGACGACCCCATCTACGACTTCCACCTGGCGTCGTACTTCTTGGTCTTCCGCCGGCCCGTCCTGGACGACCCGGTCTTCCGCCGGCTCGTCGACGGTGTCGTCCCCCAGCAGCGCAAGCGACTGATCATCCAGAAGTACGAGATCGGGCTGACCCGGTTGTTGATCGGGCGCGGCCACCGGTTCTCGACGTTCGTCCCCGCCCTGTACCCGTTCCATCCGGTTTACAGCTCGTGGGCCTTCGAGCTGATCGAACGCGGCTTCCCCTTCCTGAAGCGGTTCCTGCTCTACCAGAACCACTACGACGTCCCCGGCCTCGCGCACTGGAAGGACATCGTGCTCCGCCTGACCCCGGACGCGCCCGTGGAGGCTCTCGAGGCGAACCTGTGACGCACCGGTGCCGCCGACCGGCTGGCGCGGAGCTTCGCGGTCGAGCGCGGTGCCGACGGCGAGGTGCACGTGCCCGACTGGGACATGACGCCGCGCCGATTCGCCAAGCTCGACGCCGCCGCGTCGCGCGACATGCGCCAGTGGGCGTTCGTCGTCGACCGGGCGACCCACCTGCTGCCGGACAACAGCCGGGCGATCTTCGAGCACGTCGCCCACGACCCCTCCATCAAGAAGGTCATTCTGACCCGGTCGCGGCACGTGAGGCTCGCCGGCGAGAACGTCGAGGTCCACCCGGTCCTGAGCCCCGAGGGCCGACACGCGCTCATGCGCTCGGGCATCGTCCTGCTGGTCGAGCGCCCGATCCGGGCCGCCCAGGTCCGGGTCAGCACCGAGCGCCACCACGTGATCGCCGTCCGCCGTGGGCTGACCCTGCTGAAGTACAGCCGGACCGCGGCCTCGCCCCGGACACCCCCTGACCTGCAGCTCAGCCCGGAGGGCCCGCTGCAGATGCTGCACGAGGCTCCCACGCGGATCTTCGACGCCGTCCTGGCCTCCTCCGACGCCGACCAGCTTGCGGCCGTGGCGTCGAACTGGACCACCCGTTACGCCGACGCCTGGCGGACCGGGATCCCCGCGCACGACTTCCTGATCGGTGACGACCTCCCGGCCGACCTGCGCGAGCAGGAGGACCGGCTGCGCGAGGAACTGGCCGGACGGCGGCTCGTCCTGTTCTCGACGACCCTGCGTGGCACGGGCTCGAAGGCCGAGCCGTACCGCTTCAGCCCGGCGGAGGTCGACCGCATCGCGTCCGCCGTCGCATCAGCCGGGGCGGTTCTGGCCATCCGCGAGCCCATCACCGATCTGGAGCGCGCCTACACCCAAGCGTTCGGCGAGCACGCCCTCGACCTCTCAGAACTGCGATGGCCGAGCGTGCACGCCGTGCTACGGGCCACCGACGTGCTGCTGACCGACGTCGACGGTGCCGCCCTCGACTTCACGGTGACGGGCCGCCCCGTCATCAGCTTCGCTCACGACGCCGACGAGCTCTCCGACCGTTTGCTGTACGACCTCGACCACATGTTCCCCGGGCCGGTGTGCCGGGACACGTCGTCCCTCGTCGAGGCTCTCGAGCAGGCGTTGGACGACCCGACCACCACGCGGCAATACTCCCGGGTGCGCGACCTGCTGGTCGACCACCGCGACGGCCACAACACGCGCCGCGTCGTGGAGCGCCTGCTGGCCCTGACGCCGAAGGAGGTGCTCGCATGAGTCCTGAGCAGTTCCGGGCGGCGTGGTCGAGCTTCGTCGCGCAGTGGGACGCGACCCGGGCCACCGACCCCGCCGGGGCCCGCACCCTGGTGGATCGCGTGCTCGAGGAGGGCCTGACCGACCAGGACCCCGCCACGCCGGTGTCTCCCGACGTCGCCACCGCGTGCGAGATCGCCGTCATCAAGCGCGCCGACGCCCTCGACGTCGACTCCTACCGCCGCGTCCTCGCCGGGCAGAAGGGCGTCGACCGTTCGCCCTACAAGCACTTCTGCACCACCGGATGGAGACGGCTGGTCAATCCGCGGTCCGACTTCGACCTGTGGTGGTACTGGAACGAGCACCTCGATCCCCGCCGCGACGACATCAACCCCCTCGTCCACCACCTGGTACGGGGCCGTCACGACGGCCTGCCCACGCTGCCTCCCGAGGTGCAGCCGCGTCCGGCGACGACCTTCGCCGCCGGCACGCCCGTGCGCAGGGTCTGCCTCTTCGCCGCGTACGACGCCGACGGCATCGTCGACGACTATGTGGTCGACTACCTCACCGAGCTGTCGCGCCATGCCGACGTCTACTACCTGGCCGATTCCACGATGGCGGCGACCGAGCTGGCCAAGCTCTCGGAGGTGACGCTCGGGGCGTGGGCGATCAGGCACGGCGCCTACGACTTCGGCTCGTGGTCGATCCTCGCGCGCGACCTCGTCGGGTGGGACACGCTCGAGACGTACGACGAGTTGCTGTTGGCGAATGACAGTGCGTACCTCCTGCGGCCCCTCGACGAGGTCTTCGCCACCATGTCCGCCGCCCGCGCCGACTGGTGGGGCCTGCACGCCACCCGGCGCGCCTACGCGCGCGACCTCGGCGACGACCGGCCGCTCCCGCTCGCCGAGGCCAAGCAACGGTGGCGCACCGTCAATGAGATCGACCCCATCGACCACCTCCACCTGAGCTCCTACTTCCTGGCCTTCCGGCAGCCGGTGATCAGGGACGCCGGATTCCGGCGACGCCTCGACTCCGTCGCGCGTGAGACGGTGAAGTCGGTCGTCATCGTCAAGTACGAGGTGGGGCTCAGCCGGTACCTGATGGCACAGGGGTTCGACTTCGAGACGTTCGTCGACGGGCTCTACCCGTACCTGCCCGTCTACACGACCGACTACTGGACTCTGCTCGACCACGGCTTCCCCCTGCTCAAGCGCAACCTGATCTCCGAGAACCCCCGTCGCATGCCCGACCTGGCGGCGTGGAAGGAACAGGTCGCCCAGCGGGTGCCGAACGCCCGGACCGACACGTTCGAGCGCAACCTGCTGCGCGTGAGCGCCGACGACCGGCTCGCCCGCAGCCTCGCTGTGAAGTCACGCCCTGACGGCACCGTGGACTACGACGACCCACTGTCGTGGCCGCGCTTCCGCCGTGAGGACGAGTGGACCCCGAAGTTCGACCACTGGTGGGCGTTCCCGGTGTGCGCCTACGACCACACGTTGGCCGGCAACGAGCGTGCGGTGTTCGAGGAGGTCCGCGACGACCCGTCGATCAAGAAGATCATCCTGACCCGCTCGCGGCGGGTCGAGCTGTCCGGCGAGAACGTCGTGACCGTCCCGCTGATGAGCCGCGCCGGCCAGGAGTACCTGCTGCGGGCCGGCCAGATCTTCGTCAAGCACGGGCCCAGGGTCAACGCGCACTGGCCGTTGTCACCGCTCAGGCACAACTTCGTCAACCTGTGGCACGGGATTCCGCTCAAGCGATTCGGCTCGGCGACGGCCACGATCTCGCCCGAGTTGGAGCGGGCGCTGCTGCGCAACAACGGCGGCTCGCGGGCCGTGATCGCCTCCAGCCGCATGGACATGCTGGCGATGACGACGGCGTTCTGGCCGCTGTCCTACACCGAGGTCTGGAACACCGGACTGCCGCGGAACGACTACATCACCTGTGACGAGTCGCGGCTGCCCGCGGACCTCCTCGAGACGGAGCAGCGGCTGCGTGCCGAGGTGGGCGATCGTCGCTTGGTCATGTTCCTGCCGACGTTCAAGGACGGGCAGGCCGACGCCTACTACCGGTTCACCCCCGAGGACCTCGAGACGCTCGGAGCCTGGCTGGAGCGTCATCACGCCGTCCTGGGCGTGCGCGAGCACATGGCCGACACGGCGCGCACGTACTGGCACCAACTCGCAGCCTTGGGCGCGATCGACCTGTCGAGTCGGCGCTATCCCGACCTCGAGGTGCTCTACCGGGTGGCCTCCGGCCTGGTCAGCGACTACTCCAGCTGCCTGGTCGACTTCATGCTGACGGGCCGGCCGATGGCGAGTTTCGCCTACGACCTCGAGCACTACGCGAACGAGGAGCGTGGACTGTTCTACGACCTCGACCGCGTGCTGCCCGGCGCCGTGTGCCGCACCTTCGACGAACTGGCCACGGCTCTCGACGGGTTCTTCGAGGAGCCCGACCCCGCCACGGCCGACGAGTACGCCTGGCGCCGTCGGATCTTCCACGACCACCTCGATGCGGGGTCGGCCGCGCGGGTGGTCGAGAAGGTCCGGTCCCTGTACCTGCCGGACGACGCGTAGTCGTGACCGGCGGGGGGGGGGGGGGGGGGGGGGGGGGGGGGGGGGGGGGGGGGCGGGGGGGCGGGGGGGGGGGGGGGGGGGGGGGGGGGGGCCCCCCGCCGCCCCCCCCGCT
>NZ_WNJU01000003.1:0-401312 GCF_024433585.1 Aeromicrobium sp. 636 | reverse complement strand
CGCCCCGCCGGCCGGGCCCCCCCCCCCCCCCCCCCCGCCCCCCCCCCCCCCCCCCCCCCCCCCCCCCCCCCCCCCCCCCCCCACGACCGGCTCAGTCGATCTCGCGCTTGAGGATCTTGCCCGTCGCCGTCATCGGCAGTTCATCGCGGAACTCCACGATGCGCGGGTACTTGTACTGGGCGAACTGACCCTTGGCCCACTCGCGCAGCTCGGCCTCGGTCGTCTGGTCGTCGGGGTTCTTGACCACGACCGCCTTGATCTCCTCGCCGTGCGACTCGTGCGGGACGCCGATGACGGCGACCAGCGAGACCGCCGGGTGCGTCATCAGCACCTCCTCGAGCTCGCGCGGGTACACGTTGTAGCCGCCGCGGATGATCATGTCCTTGCTGCGGTCGACGATGTAGAAGTAGCCGTCGTCGTCCATGCGGGCCAGGTCGCCGGTGCGGAACCACTCGCCATGGATCGCCTCGGCGGTGGCCGCGGGCCGGTTGTAGTAGCCCTTCATGATGCCGTGACCCTTGATGGCGATCTCGCCGATGGCCTCGGGGTCGTGCGGCAGGTCGCTCCAGTCGTCGTTGATGAGCTTCATCTCGACGCCCTCGACCGGACGACCGATCGAGCCGACGCGGACGGGCTCGCCGCGCACGCCGAACGAGGCGACCGGCGACGTCTCGGAGAGGCCGTAGCCCTCCTGGATGACGATGCCGAACTTCTCCTCGAACTGACGATGGATGTCGGCCGGCAGGGCCGCGCCGCCGGAGGCCGCCACGCGCATGTTCTTGGCGATCGCCTCGACGTCGACGCCGCCGTCGGACGCCGCCAGCGCCTGCAGCAGGCCCCAGTACATCGTGGGCACGCCGGCGAAGAAGGTGATCTTCTCCTTGAGCAGCAGCGACAACGCGGCCTCGGGCTCGAAGCGCGGCAGGTAGACGATCGTGCCGCCGTACAGGACGGCGCTGTTCTGGATCACCGTCTGGCCGAAGATGTGGAACAGCGGCAGCACGGCCAGGTAGGTGTCCGGGTCGTCCTCGGTCGCGCCGAAGAGCGAGACGCCCAGCTTGGCGTTGGCCAGCAGGTTGCGGTGCATGAGCTCGGCGCCCTTGGGCTGGCCCGTGGTGCCGGACGTGTAGAGGATCACCGCGGTGTCGTCGTCGTCGCGCTCGACCGTGGTGAACTGCGGCGACTGCGCGGCCACGAGCGGGCCGTAGTACTCCGGCGGCTCCATCGGCTCGGGCGCGGCGGAGTCGAGCTTGATGAGGAAGAAGTCCTTGCAGCCCTCGACCTCGTTGAACCCGGCCCAGGCGCGGTCGCCGATCGGCAGGTCGGGCGTGCCCTCGAAGGCGAAGAAGGCCACCGCGTCGGAGTCGTCCAGGTGGTAGGCGACCTCACGCTCGGACAGCAGCACGTTCAGCGGCACGACGGACGCGCCGGCCTTGAGGATGCCGAAGTAGACGATCGTGAAGTACGGGACGTTCGGGATCGACATCGCGACCTTGTCGCCGGGCTTGATCCCGCGGGCCACGAGCAGGTTGGCCACCTGGTTCGCGGCGCCGTTGAGCTGCGCGTAGTTCAACCGGGTGTCGCCGAAGACGATCGCGGTGCGCTCGGGGTACTTGGCGGTCGTGTCGTCGAGGATGGCGGCGAGGTTGGTCACGGTGCCTTCTTTCCGGGGTGTGGCCTTCGTTACATCAGAACTGTAACGAAGGACGCGTCCGGACGGGGCGCGAGGCCCCGGGTCACCAGGTGAGGCCGGTGAGCCGCTCGTAGGCCTCGATGTACCGGTCGCGCGTGCGCTCGACGATCTCGTCCGGCAGCCGCGGCGGAGGCGTGTCGGAGGCACGGTCCCAGCCCGACTCGGGCGACGTCAGCCAGTCGCGGACGAACTGCTTGTCGTAGCTCGGCTGGGCCTGTCCCGGCTGGTACCGGTCGGCCGGCCAGAACCGGGACGAGTCGGGGGTCAGCACCTCGTCGGCGAGCACGATCGTGCCGTCGGGACGGGCTCCGAACTCGAGTTTGGTGTCGGCCAGGATGATCCCGCGCTCGCGGGCGATCTCCTCGGCGCGGCCGTAGACCGCCAACGTGAGGTCGCGCAGCCGCTCGGCCATCGGGGCACCCACGGTCTCGACGACCGCCTCGAAGGAGACGTTCTCGTCGTGCTCGCCCAGCTCGGCCTTCGTCGCGGGGGTGAAGATGGGGGTGTCGAGGCGCGAGCCGTCGACGAGTCCGTCCGGCAGCGGGATGCCGCACACGGCGCCGGTCTCGCGGTAGTCGGCCAGACCCGAACCGGTCAGGTAGCCGCGGGCGACGCACTCGACGGGGAACATGTCGAGCCGCTCGACGATCAGGGCATGGCCGGCGACCTCGGCCGGCACGTCGGTGCTGATCACGTGGTGCGGCACCAGATCGGCCAGCTGGTCGAACCACCACAGGCTCATTCGGGTGAGGATCTCGCCCTTGTCGGGGATCCCCGGCTCGAGGATGAAGTCGTAGGCACTGACCCGGTCGGACGCGACCATCAACAGGGCATCGCCGTACGTGTACAGGTCGCGGACCTTGCCCGAGTGCAGGTGGGTGGCTCCGGGGATCTCCAGCGGCATGGGAACAGGCTAGTGGGCCCCCTCCCCCGTCGTATCCGTGGCAGGCTGTGCCGGTGCCATCGACGAGGACCATGACCGCGACGCTGCTGACGGCGGCCCTCGTGGTCTACAGCGCCCAGGGAATGCTCGTGCCGGTCCTCGCGCCGGTGACCCGGGTCGTCGGCCTGGGCGAGGTCGACCTCGGTGCCGTGATGACGCTCTCGGCCGCGATGCTCGTGCTGACCGGTCCGTGGTGGGGCCGCCAGGTCGACCGCCACGGGGTCCACTCCGTGCTCGTGCGCGGCCTCGTCCTGGCCACGCTCGGCGCCGTGGGCTTCGCCGTCATGGTCCAGATCGCCGCGCACGAGGAGCTGCCGCGCTGGCTGGTGCTGTCGGTCTTCGCGCTGACCCGCGGCGTGCTCTACGGCCTGGGCTTCGCGGCGGTCCCGGTCGCGGGACTGACCTACCTCGCCTCGGCCAGTCAGGGTGCGATCGCCCGGACCAAGGCGATGGGCGCCTTCGGGGCGATGCAGGGCATCTCGCTGGTCGTCGGACCCGCGCTCGGCGGCCTGCTGGCGATCGGCGGCCTGCTGCTGCCCGTGCACGTGGCACCGGTGCTGGTCGCGGCCACCCTCGTCGCCGTCTGGCTGCTCCCCCGTCCCGAACGCCAGGAGCGCCCGCACGGCGAGCGGCTCGGCTGGCGCGACCCGCGGGTGCTGCCGTACCTGGTCGCCGGCGCGTCGCTCTTCCTCGGTCTGGCTCTCGTCGAGATCATCATGGGCTTCCTGGTCCAGGACCGGCTGGGCCTGTCGAACTCGGCCACGGCCCAGGTCGTCGCCCTCGCCGGCGTGCTCATCGGCATCGGCTTCGCCCTGACCCAGGCCTTCCTCGCGCCGCGGATCCCCGGCGGGCCGCGCGGACTGCTGGTCGCGGGAAGCCTGGTCGCCGCCGCGGGCTACGGCGGGGCGATCTTCGCCCCGAACCTCGCGACCCTGCTGCCGTCGATGGTGGTCGTCGCGGTGGGACTGGGCCTGGCGCTCCCGGGCTACAACGCCGGCGCCACGCTGGCCGTGGAACCGTCGGAGCATGCCGCGGTCGCCGGACAGCTCGCCGCCACCGTCGGCATGACCTACGTCGGCGGCCCGATCCTGGGCGCCGGGCTCTACGCGCTGCACCCGCTCGCGCCGATCATCGGCGCGGCGCTGCTCTCGGTCGCGGCGGCGATCCTGGCCGCCACACGGGTGACGCGCACCGCCTGAAGGTGACACCCTGAGCCATGGGCATCGTTCACCCGACCTCCGAGCTGACCCCGAGCAAGGCCGACCTCCTGGCAGCCTGGCTGCCCACGCAGTCCTGGTGGCCCCACGACGCCGAGGTGCGCCCCTTCCGGGCGAACTTCCGCCTCGACGACCCGACCGGCGAGGTGGGCATCGAGACGTTCCTGCTGCCGGTCCCCGGCGGTGTCGCGCAGGTCCCGGTGACCTACCGCTCGGCACCCCTCGACGGCGGCGTCCTCGTCGGCGAGCTCGAGCACTCGGTCCTGGGCCACCGCTGGGTCTACGACGGACCGAGCGACCCGGTCTACGTCGCCGAGACGACAGCCGTGATCCGGCACGCGGGAACCGAGGTCGACCTCGTGGACAGTGACGGCCACACGCTGCCGCGGCGCCCGACGACGGCCGCCGTGCGCGGATCCGGCGACGGCTCCGGCGAGCTCCACGTCGTCCGACTCGTGCCGGGGACGGTGCCGGCCGACGCCACGGGCACGCTGAGCGCCACGTGGACCGGGCAGCCCGAGCCGGCCGTCCTGGCCTGGTTGGCGCGCGTGGACTGAGCCTCGGGGCTCAGCGGTCGTCGTCGACGCCGTCGCGCTGCTGCTGCTGCTCGAGGCGCAGGAGGGCGACCTCCTCGGCCAGGGTGCGCGTGCGCTCCTCGAGCCGGCCCACCTCGAAGCTGTGCTGCACGTTCATCAGCAGCAGGATGAACAGCGCACCGAAGAACAGCAGGTTCGACGGCAGCTCGACGCCGACCAGCTCGGACAGCCTCGTCAGCGCCACCGGGAAGAGCGACAGCAGCAGTCCGCCCAGTCCGATCGCGACCCACAGGACCGCATACTTCTCGCGCAGGTGGCGGCGACGCAGCAGCTCGAACACGAACGCGAGCGTGACGATCGCCCCGACCAGACCCAGCACGTACGGGGCCATCAGACGAGCTCCTTCGGTTGGGTCTCGAGCGTGGCGGGCCACCGGCGCACGAGCGCCAGGCCGAGGGCCACGATCGCACGCGCCAGGTAGATCACGGCGCGCAACGGTGTCTGGCTGGCGGTGCCGCCGGCCCGCGGACGCATCGCGACCGGCACCTGCCGGATCGTGCACCCGCTGCGGGCGGCGATGACGAGCGACTCGACGGTGTCGCCGAGGTACTCCGCCGGGTAGTGCGCGGCGAACACCTCGAGGGCGCGCCGGTTGACCACGCGGAAGCCGCTCGTGGCGTCGGTGAGCTTCGTCCCCGCGATCCGGCTGAGCGCGCCGGCGAGGAGTCGCATCGCCAGACCGCGCATCACGCCCACGCGGTACTCGCCCGCTCCGGCGAACCGGGCGCCGATCACGACGTCGGCGTCGTCCAGCGCCGCGACGAGGTCCGGCAGGTACGCGGGGTCGTGCTGACCGTCGGCATCGAGCTGGGCGACCACGTCGTACCCGTGCCGCAGGCCGTAGCGGTAACCGGTGCGCATGGCGCCGCCCACGCCGAGGTTGTAGGGCAGCTGGCACACGGTCGCGCCCGTCGCGCGAGCCACCTCCGCCGTGCGGTCACCCGAGCCGTCGTCGACCACGAGCAGGTCCACGTCGGGCTGGCTCTCACGCAACTCGGCGATCGTCCGGGCGATGGACTCCTGCTCGTTCCACGCGGGAACCACCACGAGCACACGGCGATGCTTCATCCAATCGCTGGGCATGCACGGCAGTCTAGGACAATGGACTACAGCGACGGACCTTCCGGCGAACCGCCCACGGCGGGACTGGAGTACGCCCAGCGGCTCCAGCGTCTCTCCACCCGGGGGTGGAAGCGGATGCTCGACGTCCAGGCCCCCTACCGGTGGAACCTGCGCCGCCGCCTGGACGGGCGCATCCTCGACGTCGGTTGCGGCACGGGCCGCAATCTGGCCCACCTCTCCGCCGAGTCGGTCGGGGTCGACCACAACCCGCACTCCATCGGCGTGTGCCGCGATCGTGGGCTCACCGCGTTCACGGTCGAGGAGTTCTTCGCCGACGAGGACGCCCACGCCCCGGCCTCGTACGACGGACTGCTGGCCGCCCACCTGATCGAGCACCTGCCCGCCGAGGACGCGACCGAGATCCTCGCGTCGTACCTCCCGGCGATCAAGCCCGGCGGCACGATCATGTTCATCACGCCGCAGGAGCGCGGCTACGCCTCGGACAGCACCCACGTGGCGTTCACCGACTTCGACGCACTGCGCCAGATCGCGGACGACCTCGGCCTGCGCGAGACCCAGCGGTACTCGTTCCCGTTCCCGCGCGTGGTCGGACGCGTCTTCACCCACAACGAGTTCAACTTCCTCGCGGAGAACCCTCGGTGACCCAGGAGCCCCTCGACATCCTCGTCCCCTTCTGGGGCGAGCCGGCGCTGCTGCGCGAGACCGTCGCGAGCGTGCTGGCCCAGACCGACGACAACTGGCACCTGACGGTCGTGGACGACGACTACCCCGACCCGTCGGTGGCGCAGTACTTCGCCGACCTCGCCGATCCCCGCATCACGTACCTGCGCAACGAGCAGAACCTCGGCGTCACGGGCAACTTCCGCCGCTGCCTGGAGCTCGCCTCGCGCGAGCACGTCGTGTTCCTCGGCTGCGACGACCGCCTGCTGCCCCAGTTCGTCGAGGTCGTCGCCCGCGCCCGCCGCGAGGTGCCCGAGGCGACGATCATCGAGGTCGGCGTCCAGGTGATCGATCAGCACGGGGAACCGGTGTCGACCCTGGCCGACACCGTGAAGCAGCGCCTGTTCATGCCACGGAGCGACGGTCGCCAGCTGCTGTCGGGCGAGGAGCTGGCCGCCAGCCTGTTGCGGGCGAACTGGCTCTACTGGCCCTCGTTGGTGTTCCGCCGCGACACCTTGGCGGGGAAGGACTTCCGCGACGACCTCCCGCTGATCCAGGACCTCGGCCTGATCCGCGAGCTCATCACCGACGGTGCCGTGCTGCTGCTCGAGCCCGAGGTGGCGTTCGAGTACCGCCGGCACCTCGAGAGCGCCTCGGTCGCCGGCCTGTACGACGGCACCCGATTCGCCGGCGAGCGGATGTTCTTCGCCGAGTCGGCCGAGGTGATGGCCGCCCACGGCTGGCCGCGCGCCGCCCGGGCCGCGCGCTGGCACCTGACCTCGCGCCTGCACGCGCTCACGCTGGTGCCCGCGGCGCTGCGCCAGCGTGACTGGGCGGCGGTGCGCGGGCTGCTGCGGCACGCCGTGCGCTGACGGCTCAGGACCGTGGTGTCACCCCGGCACATCGCATGTCCCCGACCGTGACGAGCGGCTCGCCGACCGCCCGGCGCAACCTGGTGCGGGCGCGCCACAGGTCCTCCGGCACGCAGGCGACGGTGACGTCGAGGGTCGCCAACGACTCGCGCACGGTGCCCGCCGAAGGCAGCTCGCCACCGTCCACGAGGGACAGCAGATGGACCCGGGCGTGCCAGTCGTGCTCGGTTTTGGGGAGGCTCATCAGGTAGAAGTCCCGCGGGGCGACCACGTGGGTGTCGACGCGGGAGATCGCCAGGATCTCCATCTCCTTCGGCGGCAGCAACCACGTCCCGCGGGGCGGGTCGAGCGCCTCGAGCGCCCGCACGTTCGCCAGGGCCTCGGGCGAGACCTTCCACGCCGGCCGCGGCGTGAGTTGGGCGTCTTCCGGCTGCCAGAGCCACGTGCCGCCCAGCACGGGGACGAGGGTGACGGCGACCACGAGCGCGGCGCCGCCGGGCTCGGGGACCGGCAGGGTCACGAGCAGGCCGACGGCGATCCACAGCGGCAGGGCGATCGCCAGCCGCCATGCCACGGGACCGGCCCCGGTGGCGGCGTGGGCCAACTGGAACACGCCGGGCAGGAAGCACACCATGGTGGCGAGCGCCCCACATCCGAGCAGGACGCCGGCGGGACCGGGCGCCGTCCTCGGCAGCAGCACCAGCGCCAGGACGGCCAGTGCCGCCAGGGCGAAGGTGGCGCCCATCGCGATGTTGAACGCGACCGGTGCCGCCATGACGGTGGTGTCGTCGGTGGTGCCCACGGTGATCGGGGCGAGTGCCTGGACGAGCCCGTTGACCACCGGCGCCGCCGCGAACGCGACCGCACCGATCGCGAGCGATCGGGACCGCAGCACGAGCGCCGCCAGGACGGCAGCGGCCGCCACGACCGGCGCCAGCAGCGCCGACGTCGTGGACAGGCCGACGAAGGCGACGCCCGCGGCGGCGAGCAGGATCACGTCCACCGTGCGCATCCTGCGCGCGAGACGCGAGAGCCACCACCACACGAGGGGGACGAGGACCGCGTACGCGAGTGCCTTGCCCTGCCAGATGCGGCCCAGCGAGTAGTTGCCCACGATCGTGTCGGCGCTCGCCAGCAGGAAGACGATCGCGACGAGGAACGCCGGCAGCGCCCGGCGCGCCGCCCAGCCGCGGACCAGCCGCCACGACGTCCAGCCGATCAGGACGGCTGCCGCCGGGGCCATCACGAGGTAGGAGAAGGTGGCGGCCTGGACACCGATCGCGTGGGCGAGGGCGCCTTGGAGCGCCTCGATCGAGGGCGTGGGCAGACCTCCTCCGTACGTGGACTCCCACTCCCCCGAGCTGAACATCGTGTCGCGCAGCGTGGGGGTGCCGTGCGTGGCCACCCAGGTCGCGCGGTTCACGTAGTAGACGTCGTCCGCGTCGGGCCGGACCAGGAAGAGCGTCAGGGCGCCGAGGCCGAGGCTGACCGCGAGTGCCACGAGGTGGGCACCCATCGGGACGTCTGGCTCCGCAGGGGCATCGTCCACCGGGTCGGGCTCGCGAGCGCCGAGCCACGGGACCAACTGCAGGACGAGCGCTGCACCGGCGGCCACCGCGAGCGGCCACACCAGGTCGTGATCGCGCAACAGCAGCAGGGCGAGCGTGGCCACCACCACCACGGCGAGCAGGACGAGGCCTCCGACAGGACGCCGGGCCTCCGACGACCAGACGCGCGGCTGGTCCGTCCGCACCGCGCGCAGACCGCCCACCACGACGAGACCGGCGGTCAGCACGACCCAGGGCCACGCGGCCGGGAGCAGCGACCACTGCGTCTTCAGCGCGATCAGGTAGAACAGCGTCCACGCCGCGAAGGACAGGACGATGCCCTCGAGGGCACCGTCCAGGAACCGGGGCCAGGCGCGCCAGCGGATCACAAAATGTCGCCCGGACTGTAGGCGGCCGCCTCCGGGTGGCGCTTGAGGACGGCCCCGACCTGACCGACCACGGCGGCGACCTGCGACACCGCGGCGCCGGTGAAGGCCAGCGGCTCGGCGACGAGCCGGCGCAGGTCGTCGGCCGTCAGGCCCAGTCGCTCGTCGGCGGCGAGCCGATCGAGCAGGTCGTTCTCGGCCGTGCCCTTCTCGCGCATCTCGAGGGCCACGCCGACCGCGTGCTCCTTGATGGCCTCGTGGGCAGTCTCACGGCCGACGCCGTGACGGACGGCGGCCATGAGCACCTTGGTCGTGGCCAGGAACGGCAGGTACCGGTCCAGCTCGCGCTGGATCACCGCGGGAAAGACGCCGAACTCGTCGAGGACCGTCAGGAAGGTCTCGAACAGGCCGTCGGCGGCGTAGAAGGCGTCGGGCAGCGCGACCCGGCGCACGACGGAGCACGAGACGTCGCCCTCGTTCCACTGGTCGCCGGACAGCTCGCCCACCATCGAGGCGTAGCCGCGCAGCACGACCGCGAGGCCGTTGACCCGCTCGCACGAGCGCGTGTTCATCTTGTGCGGCATGGCCGAGGAGCCCACCTGGCCGGGCTTGAAGCCTTCGGTGACCAGCTCGTTGCCGGCCATGAGGCGGATCGTCAGGGCCAGGCTCGACGGGGCGGCGACCAGCTGCACGAGGGAGCTGACGGCGTCGAAGTCCAGCGACCGGGGGTAGACCTGGCCGACGCTGGTGAAGGTGCGCTCGAAGCCCAGGTGCGCCGCGACACGCTGCTCCAGGTCGGCCAGCTTGGACTCGTCGCCACCGAGCAGGTCGAGCATGTCCTGGCCCGTGCCCACCGGGCCCTTGATCCCGCGCAGCGGGTAACGGGCGATCAGCTGCTCGACGCGCTCGATCCCGATGAGCAGCTCGTCGGCGGTCGTGGCGAAGCGCTTGCCCAGCGTCGTGGCCTGCGCGGCGACGTTGTGGCTGCGGCCGGCCATCACGAGCTCGGCGTGCTCGGCCGCCAGCCGGCCCAGTCGCGCCAGGGCGGCGACCGCGCGGTCGCGCACCAACATGAGCGAGGCGCGCACCTGCAGCTGCTCGACGTTCTCGGTCAGATCGCGCGAGGTCATGCCCTTGTGGATGTGCTCGCTGCCCGCGAGGGCCGCGAACTCCTCGATGCGGGCCTTCACGTCGTGGCGGGTGATCCGCTCGCGGGCCGCGATCGAGTCCAGGTCGACCTGGTCGACGACCGCCTCGTGGGCCTCGATCACGCCGTCCGGCGTCTCGATGCCGAGGTCGCGCTGCGCCTTGAGCACGGCGATCCAGAGTTGACGCTCGAGGACGATCTTGTGTTCGGGCGACCAGATCCGAGCCAGCTCGGCGGACGCGTAACGGGAGGCCAGGACGTTCGGGGTGGTCACGCGCCCCATTGTCGCAGGACCGGCGGCCGACGCGAGAGCATGCTCGACCCGCGAACCGTCAGGCGGCTCCGTACGGATCGAGGACCACGCGTCCGTCGTCGTCGAGGACGTGACCCTGGCGCTTGACACTGCGCACGACCGTCGCGCGGTTGCGGACCCGCCAGCCCGGAATGTTGGCCGCGGCCCTCGTCTCGAGGTCGTAGACCGCGTCCAGCGAGGCGAACCGCGCCACCAGGGCGAGGTTCGCGGGACCGATCACCGCCGCGCAGCGCAGCACGGGCCTCTCGGCGCCGATGACCCGGCCGGCGGCGTGGGGGTCGTCGGTGCAGACCTCGAGCAGCACGGCGCGACCCGCACCACCCGCCGACGCCACGACATCGCACCCCAGCCGCAAGGCACCGGAGCTGAGGACGCGCTCGAGCAGTCGGCGAGCGGTCGGCTCGGGCTTGTCGAGGCGACGGCCGATGTCGGCCACGCTCATGCGGGGGTCCTCCCGCAGGATCTGCGTGACCTTCTCGAGCGTCTCGGCGTCCGGCGGCGTCGCCGGGCCCGTCCGCGGTCGTGCCAGGCCGCTCCTCTGCTCCTCGGTCAGGACGTCGAGCTGCCACTGGCCGTCCTCACGGTGCACCTCGGCGAGGAAGTACATCCGCGTGCGGACGATGTCCGGATCGGACGCCACGAGCTCCTCCACCGTCTGGCGCATCGTCGCGATCCCGCGACCGATGAGGACGACCGCGAGGTCGTCGTCGCCGGCGAGCAGGTCGACGGCGTAGACCTCGGGCACGGCCGCGATCCGCTCACCCACCCGGGCCTCGGCGCCGGGGCGGCAGCGCAGCTTCAGCAGGACACCGTCACGATCGGGCGCCAACTGCTCCGCGCTGGGCCGGACCACGAACCAGGCGAGGCGCTCCTCGACGAGCCGGTCCCACCGCCGTGCCGCGGTGGCGGGATCGACGCCGAGCGTGCGCGCGATCGCGCTCCACGGGGCGCGCGGCGCCACCTGGAGGGCGTGGACGAGCGCGAGATCGATGTCCGGGAGCTCCGGCAGGCACTGCGCCGATCCATACATGCGTCGGAGAATAGCGGCCCGGCGGGCCGAGTCCATGGATCGACCGAGGGGCGGGAGCGTCAGCGGGGGACGGACGCCGCGATGTCGGTGCGGTGGTGGGCGCCCCGGATCGAGATGAGGTCCACCCCCGCGTAGGCACGCCGACGCGCCTCGTCCAGGTCCGCTCCGACGCCGGTGACCGACAGGACCCGGCCGCCCGCCGTCACGAGGTTGCCGTCCTCGTCCATCTTCGTGCCGGCGTGGATCACGTCGACGCCCTCCAGCGCGTCCGCCTTCTCGACGCCCTCGATCCGGTCGCCCGTGACGGGGGCCTCGGGGTAGCCCTCCGCAGCGATGACGACCGTCACCGCGGCACCGTCGTGCCACTGCGGCAGGCCGACCTCGCCGAGCGTCCCGGTCGCCGCGCCGTGCAGCAGCGCCGCGAGCGAGGTCTTCAGCAGCGGGAGCAGCGCCTGGGTCTCGGGGTCGCCGAAGCGCGCGTTGAACTCGACCACCCGGGTGCCTCGGCCGGTGAGGGCCAGTCCCGCGTAGAGCAGTCCCTGGAAGGGCGTGCCGCGCGCGGCCATCTCCTGGACCGTCGGCACGAGCACGCGCCGCGACACCTCGGCGACGAGACCCTCGGGCGCCCAGTCCAGCGGCGTGTAGGCGCCCATGCCGCCGGTGTTCGGGCCCTCGTCACCGTCACGGGCGCGCTTGAAGTCCTGGGCGGGCTGCAGCGGCAGCACCGTCGAGCCGTCGGTGATCGCGAACAGCGAGACCTCGGGGCCGTCGAGGTACTCCTCGATCACGACGCGGTCGCACGAGACGCCGTGGTCCAGGGCGACCTGACGGTCCTCGGTGACGACGACACCCTTGCCGGCCGCCAGGGCGTCGTCCTTCACGACGTAGGGCGCCCCGAACGCGTCGAGCGCGTCCGCGACCTCGTCGGGCGTCTCGCACACGCGCGCGAGGGCGGTGGGGACGTCCGCCGCCGCCATGACCTGCTTGGCGAACGCCTTCGAGCCCTCGAGCTGGGCGGCCTCGGCGCTGGGGCCGAAGCAGGCGATGCCGGCCTCGCGGACGGCGTCGGCGACACCGGCCACCAGGGGCGCCTCGGGACCGACGACGACGAGATCCGCACCGATCCGCGAGGCGAGGTCGGCGACCGCCGCACCGTCGAGCGGATCGACGGGATGCAGCGAGGCGACTGCGGCCATGCCGGGGTTGCCGGGCGCCGCGTGCACCTCGGTGACCTGGGGGTCGCGGGACAGGGCCAGGGCCAGGGCGTGCTCACGGCCGCCGGTGCCGATGACGAGAACCTTCACGCGCCGAGCCTAGCGAGCGGCGTCCGTCTCCTGTCCATCCGCGGCCGCACTCTGGCGCGCGATCACGGCGAGAGCGCTCCACGGCTGCGGCTCATCGACCCCGGTCAGGAAGGACCCCCACGTCAGCGGGACGTCCTGCGGGAGGCTCAGCTCGTCGAACGCGCGGCTCCAGCCGCCCAGCAGGCGGGCGTCGTACCGGCCCGACGCCAGCAGGAAGGACGTGATGGCCGAGATGGTGGCGCGACGGCTGTCGTCCGTGTCGCGCAAGAGCTCGGCCAGGTCGGCGCCGAAGGCCTCCGCGTCGAACTCGGGCCACGAGACCGCCGCGTACAGGCCGTCGCGGAGCAGGTCGGGCAGGCGGTCCCAGCCGGCCACGTCCTCGCGGGACGGCTCCGACACCGTGGTGGCCAGCGCCATCACGACGCCCCGTGCCCCCACCCCGGCGAAGAACTCGGCCATGACCTCGGGGCGTGTGCGCTGGCGCTCCAGGACGCGCAGCACCCGCGTCAGCTCGGCGGAGTCCTGACGGCTCGGCTGCTCGGTCGCGAGCGATTCGGTCATCGGCGGCTCGTCCCTTTCGTCCCGCTGCGGTGCGTCCGGGGACGCGTGGAGATCGGTCATGCGTCCTCAGTCCCAGAAGCTGATGGTGTCCCAGGCCTTCGAGGCCGTCTCACTGATCTCGTCCCAGTGGTCGACCACCTCGGCGCCGGCCCACACCAGGCCGCTGCCGACGGCCAGGGCGCCCGTCACCGGGTTGGGCGCGACGAGGAAGGCGGTCGTCGAGGCGCTGAAGGCCGTCTCGGCCACGTCGGCGACGTACCCCGCGCCCTCGCGCTCGAAGGCATCGATCGGGTTGCCCTGCTGGACGAGATTCGCCACGCCGGCGCCCGTGCTGACGACACCACCGACGATGCCCAGGCCGCGCATGGCGCCCAGGCCGCTGGTCCGGAAGCTCGACGGGCTGCCCCATCCCGCGTTGCGCAGGGGCGACCCGGGCGTGTTCACCCACTTCGGCGGCTTGAGCAGGCTCGCGGGCGGCGCGAGGTGGCGCGGGCCGTTCAGCATCCAGCGCGCCCAGTCGCCCGCCCGCCCGGACTGCTGCGCGAGCTTCGTGAGCATCGTGCGGCCCACGAGACCGGTCTGGAAGACCGGCGCGACGCCGCGCGACATCTTCGTCATCTTGCCCAGCGCCGTGGCCAGGGAGATCAGGGGGAAGTCGTCGTCGTTGCCGAAGATGTTGCCGAACTCAGCGCCCAGGTACTCGCCGAGCATGTCGTTGAGCTGCTCCTGGATGCCGGCGAGCGACATCGACACCTTGCCCTCGCCCGACGAGTCGAGCAGCACCGCCACGTCGGCCAGTCCGTAGAGCATCGTGGCCTGCTCCTCGAGCCACGTCGCCTTGTTCTCGATGCCGTCGAGGCTGGGCAGCGCGACGGGACTGGCGCTGCGCGCCGACGCCGCGTTGGTGCGGATCTTCTGGGCGAGCTCCTCGGCGCGCGTGGCGGCGGTGGTGAGCAGTTCGTAGTCGAGTTCGACGGTCATGGGGGGCGTGCGTTCCTCTCCCGAGCGGAGGACGGTGGGATGGGCGGAGAGAGTCAGTCGTCGGAGGCGGCGGCGCGGCCCGTGACGACGTCGCCGAGCGCCGCGAGGACGGCCTCCAGGTCGAGCGGCACGAGCGTGACGTCGACCGGCTCGGCGCCCTCGCGCGGCGGGTGGTCGACCCGGTACCAGCCCTGACCGCCCGCGTCGACGATCGTGACGCCTGCGTCGATGCCGCGCTGCGCCCAGTTGCCGTTGGCGCGCCACGCCAGCCGCCAGTTCTCGATGATCGCGTCGAGGGCCGCGTCGCCGGTGGGCTCGACACCGCGCGCCGAGACGGCGGCGTCGAGCACGGTCGTGTCGGTGGTGACGACCTGGCGGTCGCCGGCGACCTCGCGATGGAAGATCCCCAGCCACTGACGCAGCTGGTCGCGCAGCAGGCCGAACTCGGTGGCCGTCACGACGACCGCCCCCTCGGCGTCCGGCGCACTGGTGGTGGCGCGCCCGTCCGGCAGCCAGCCGATGAACATCGGCGACAGGGTCGATCCGTCGAAGCGCTCGACGACCACGGACCGCGCCGGAGCCACGGCGACCTCGACCAGGCCGGCGGCCGTGGGGTTGAGGCCGGCAGACCCGACGAGTCCTGCCTGGCGCAGCCGGGCGGGCACGTCACCGGGCGCGGTCGTGCCCGCGTGCACCTCCGCGAGCAGCAGCAGATCGTCGTAGCCGACCGTCAGTTGCAGGAAGGTCTCGTCGAGGTGAGGCACAGCAGCTCCAGTCTTGGCGGTGTCGTCGTTCACGGGGGTCACCACGGGGTGACCTTGTCCCAGGCCTTCGAGGCCTTCTTGCTGATGGCGGACGTCTTCTCGGTGATGTCGTCCCAATTGTCCACGACCTCGGCACCGGCCCAGACCAGTCCGCTGCCCACGGCGGCTGCGCCGGTGACCGGGTTCGGAGCGACGAGGAACGCGGTGCCCGAGGCGGCGAAGGCCGTCTCGGCGACGTCGGCAACGTATCCGGCCCCCTCGCGCTTGAACGCCTTGTCGGGGCGGCCCTGCTGGTAGAGGTTGTGCGCGCCGTTGGCGGTGCTCAGCGCGCCTCCGGCGACACCGAGGACACGGAATGCCGCGAGCCCGCCCTTGCCCGCCTTCGCCAACGGGTCCGCCCAGCCACCGGTGGGCAGCATCTTTCCCTGGCCCGCCCACGCCGGTATCGCTCCCCCGAGGGCCCTCGGCAGTGCTTGCCGCTTGCCGCCGCCCTTGAGCATCCAATCGGCCCACTGTGCGCTGCGCCCACCCTGCTCCAGCATGCGGTTGAGCAGCAGCCGGCCGGTTCGCGTGGTCTGGAAGACCGGGGCCACCCCTTGACTGGTCCCCCTCATCGCGTCGATGCCCAGGGCGACCTCGATCCACGGGAAGTCCGTGTTGTCACCGAGCCCGTAATTGTCGTTGAACCTGGCCGTGAGGTACGAGCCCAGCACCTCCTCGAGGACGGCGCCGACCTCTTCGAGCGGCAGGTCGACCTGTCCGGACTCGTCGAGCAGGAGGGCCGTGTCGGCCAGGCCGCTCAGGACCTTGACCTGTTCCTCGAGCCAGTCGGCCTTCTTCTCGATGCCGTCGAGGCTGGCCAGGTGGACCGGGCTCGCCTGCCGTGCCGCCGCGGCGTTCGTGCGGATCCGGGACGCCAGCGCCTCGGCGCGCGTGGCGGCCAGGGTGAGCTTCTCGTAGTCGAGCTCGACGGTCATCGGTGCGTCTCCCTCATCGCGAACCAGAAGGCCACGTGCTCGGGGCGCGTGCCAGGCGCCACCCACGGCGGAACGACGCCATACTGGCCCGGCAGCGTGTAATGCCACGCGAAGTCGTCCCACGGAGCGCCCCACCGACGCGTGGACACCAAGGTCCCGGAATCGTCCGTCAAGGTGAGGAAGGTGGGCAACCCGCGGAGGGTGAGACGCATCCCCGG
This sequence comes from Aeromicrobium sp. 636, assembly GCF_024433585.1. NCBI lineage: Bacteria > Bacillati > Actinomycetota > Actinomycetes > Propionibacteriales > Nocardioidaceae > Aeromicrobium > Aeromicrobium sp. 636. The sequence continues at coordinate 385,020 of NZ_WNJU01000003.1, read as the reverse complement.
CAGGACGAACGACGGGTCGCCACTGATCTGCTGGCGGGCCCGCCGGAAGAACAGGCCCATCGGACCGCCCGGCTCGTTCGTGACGACGGCGACCTGCCTCCCGTCGAGCTCGACGGGCACCCCGTCGAGGAAGCGGCTGGCGAAGCGCTGCTTCTCCTGCTCAGCCTTCGACCGCCGGTCGGTGAGGTCCAACGCCACGGTGGAATCCCCGACGGTCGCCTCGACCGAGTTCACCCGGACCACCACGTGCACCGGGCCCCACCAGCTCCGGCTGAATCGGCTCCACTCGTACCGGACTCTGTCGCTCAACGTCGTCTCCCCCAGGCGCTCATCGGCAGGTCTCCCCGTCGCAAGCCACCGAGGGGCGTGACCCCGAGTCACCCGCGATGGGACCACACCCTAGCGACACTCCACCAGGTGGCGCAGGCGCATCAGACCGCCAGGGCCTCCTTGACCGCGAGCCACAGGGCGATGTGCTCGGGCCGGGCCTCACGGGCCACCTTCGGGGGGACGAGGTCGTGCTCGCGCACGATCGACCACTCGGTCACGGCCATGTTCAGCGGCGAGGCCCACCGCCGGGAGGCGACGAGGTTCCCCGCGCCGCTGCGCAGGGTCAGCAGGAACGGCAGCCCGCGATGGGTGAACGCCAGGCCCGGCAGCACGAACCGGTCGTCACCGGTCACCGCGAGCTGCTGCCGTCGCGCCAGACCGGTGCGACTGCCGGACGAGGTCGTGACGGTCGCGACCTGCTCACCGTTCCACGTGACGGGAACGCCGTCGGCGAAGACGCTGCGGTACGGGTCGGCCTGCCGCTCGGCGGCGGGACGACGGTCGGTCAGATCGATGCCGACGACGACGTCGCCGAGCTGGACCTCGATCGAGTCCCGGCGCCTCACCAGGTGGGCCGGCCCCCACCGGGACCACCGGTGGGCGCGCCACTCGTACCGGACGTCGTTCACCACGTCTCCCCCCATGACGGCGCCGGACCTCAGAGCAGGTCGTGCAGGACGATCGTCTGCTCGCGGCCCGGGCCGACACCGACGGTGCTGATCCGGGCGCCGCTGATCGCCTCGACGGCCCGGACGTACGCCTGGGCGTTCGCCGGCAGGTCCGAGAACTCGCGAGCGCCGCTGATGTCCTCGGTCCAACCGGGGAAGTACTCGTAGATCGGCTTCGCGTGGTGGAAGCCGGTCTGCGTCATCGGCATCTCGTCGACCCGCTCGCCGTCGACGTCGTACGCCACGCAGACCGGGATCTGCTCCCAGCCCGTCAGGACGTCGAGCTTGGTCAGGACGAAGTCGGTGACGCCGTTGATCCGGGCCGCGTACCGGGCGACGGGCGCGTCGTACCAGCCGCAGCGCCGCGGGCGGCCGGTCGTGGTGCCGAACTCGCCGCCGTTGATCCGCAGGCGCTCGCCGTCCTCGTCGAACAGCTCGGTGGGGAACGGGCCCTCACCGACGCGCGTGGCGTAGGCCTTGACGATGCCGATGACGCGGGTGACGCGGGTCGGCGGGATGCCCGAACCGGTGCAGGCGCCGCCGGTCGTGGCCGAGGAGCTCGTCACGAACGGGTAGGTGCCGTGGTCGACGTCGAGCAAGGTGGCCTGGCCGGCCTCCAGCAGGACGGTCTTGTCGGCCTTCAGCGCCTCCTCGAGCACGAGCGTCGTGTCGGCGACCATCGGGCGGAGCCGGTCGACGTGGCTGAGCAGCGACTCGACGATCTCGTCGGCGGAGACCGCGCGCCGGTTGTAGATCTTGGTGAGGATCTGGTTCTTGAGGTCCAGGGCGCCCTCGACCTTCGCGCGCAGGATCTTCTCGTCGAAGAGGTCCTGGATGCGGATGCCGAGCCGGTTCATCTTGTCGGCGTAGGTCGGGCCGATGCCGCGACCGGTGGTGCCGATGCGGCGGCTGCCCAGGAAGCGCTCGTTGACCTTGTCCAGCGTGCGGTTGTAGTCGGCGATGATGTGCGCGTTGGCGCTGACCAGCAGGCGCGAGGTGTCGATCCCCCGCTCGTTCAGTCCGTCGATCTCCTGGAACAGCACGTCGAGGTCGATCACGACGCCGTTGCCGATGACCGGGACGCAACCGGGCGAGAGGATGCCGCTGGGCAGCAGGTGCAGGGCGTACTTCTCGTCGCCGATGACCACCGTGTGTCCGGCGTTGTTGCCGCCGTTGAACTTCACGACGTAGTCCACGCGACTGCCCAGAAGGTCGGTCGCCTTGCCCTTGCCCTCGTCACCCCACTGGGCTCCGACGATCACGACTGCGGGCATGCGTTGCCACCCCTCCATCAGACGGAAAGCCCCGTGAGAGGGGCTCGTGCCCGCCAATCCTACCGAGGACGCCGCCCGCGGGCGATGAGTGTGGGGCCGGACGGGCCTTCTGCGCTCAAATATCAGGCATCTGCACCATTTCTGACGTAGTGACCGACGTCACGCCGAAGTGCAGTAGCCTCCGTGCAACGACTCATGTAACCGTGAGTTGCAAACCCCCCGGCCCCATCCCGGCGGCAGAAGGAGACCCCATGCATCCCCACCGTCTGACACTCGTCCCCGCGGGCGATGTCCACCTGTGGGTGCCGCGCTCCTCGACGCTGCGTGCCTTCGCGACGACCGCCCCCGATCCGCGACCCGTCACGCCCGACCAGGAGCGCCGCCTGCAGGTCGCGGGGGTGCCCCGCCGGCCCGAGGACGAGGTCAACCCCTGGATCGGGATGCGCGCCACCTTGCACGGGGCCGACTTCGTCTCCTTCGCCGGCACCCTGCGCCGTTTCTGTGCCCGTCACGAGAGTCTGCGCTGCATGTTCGTGCGGCGGGACGACGACACCTTCGAGCGCCGCATCGTCGAGCCGGAGATGATCGGCTTCCAGCCCCGCCACCTCGGCCACTACGACGACCGCGGCGAGGCCTTCGACGTGGTCATGGCCGAGCTGGACGACCGGACCGGTCCTCTCTCGTGGCCCAACGCCACCGTCCTCACCGTGACCGAGGAGAACGGTGACATCACGGTCTTCGCCGCCTTCGACCACGTGACCTTCGACGGTTACAGCGCCTACCTGACGATCGGCGAGCTCAAGCAGCACCTCGAGGCCGAGCTGAACCACGCACCGCTGCCCGCGCCCGTCGGCAGCTACGTCGACTTCGCCGTCGAGCAACGCGCCGTCCAGAGCTCCATCACCGTCGACAGTCCCGCCCTCGAGCCGTGGCGGCGGGCAGTCGACGCCACCGGCAACCTGCCCGGACTGCCCCGCGCCACGGGCGTCCGGCGCGGCGACGAGCTGCGCCACCGCCTGCGGTTCCCCACGTTCGCCGGACCCAAGCTCAGCGAGGCCTTCCGGCTGTGGTGCGACCAGCACCGCGCGCCCCAGCCCCTGGCGTACACCGCGGTGCTGCTGCGCGCGATGGTTGCCGAGGAGGACGACGACCGGATCACGGTCCTGATGTCCACCCACAACCGCAACCGGCCCGAGTGGCACAAGGCCATCGGCTGGTTCTCCGGCGTCGTCCCGATCACCGTCGACCTGGGCGCGGACCTGCCCCTGGCCGAGGCCATCCGTCGCACGGCCCAGGCGTGGATGTTCGGCAAGACCGCCGAGACCGTGCCCCTCCCCCTGGCCAACCGCCTGCTGGGTACCTCGATGCGCCCGGCCACCGTGCTGTCCTTCATGGACTCGCGCCACGTCCCGGGTCGCGAGGACTGGGAGGAGATGGACTCGACCGTCTTCCTGGGCGAGGTCGAGCCCAGCGACGAGATGCACATCTACATCAACGCCATGCCCTACGGCACCGAGCTGGCGCACCGCGCCCCGGACACGCCGCCGTGCACCGAGTGGCTCGACCGGGTGATGGGCCGCATGCGCGACCAGATGGTCGCGGTGACGCGCCAGGTGAACGACCCCATGGAGGCGCTGGCATGAGAATGGCTCGGATCGAGGAGCTCGAGACGATCGACGGCGAGGTCTTCCTGCTCCGTCCGTCCGAGGAGTCCCGCGCCGCCCTGGCCGAGGCGCCCGCCAACGGCCAGCGCCCGTCCTACATGCAGGACCAGCACGTGCGGCTGCGCCGCGCGATGGAGCGCGTGGGCTCGGCCGACGCCAACTGGCTCGGCCTGTGCTTCGACGTGCCCGGCGCTCTCGACGTCGACGCCCTCGAGCGTGCCGTCACCTCGTGGCTGCGCCGCCACGAGGTCATGTGGGGCACGTTCCGCGACGACCCCACCGACCCCGACGGCGAGATGACGCGCCACGCGATCGACCCCGAGCAGCTCACCGTGTCGGTGACGCCCCTGGGCGCGCACTCCGGCGACGAGGTCAACCAGGTCATCCTCAAGAACTTCACCGACGCCGTGGATCCGATCGACAACTTCGGCTACGCGATCGCCGGGGTGCGCGGCACCGATCGCTCCACCATCTTCTGCGGGCTCGACCACTGCTACGGCGACGGCTTCAGCGTCCTGCTGGCGTACATGGAGCTGTCCCAGCTGTACGCAGCCGAGACCGGACGCCCGTACACCGAACTGCCGCCGACCCTGGGCTACATGACGTACGCCCAGCAGGAGCGCGCCGACGCCCAGCAGTACGACATCGAGCACCCGGCCATGCAGTTCTGGGCCGACTACGCGATGGACGGCGCCGGTGCGATGGACGGCTTCCCGATGGACCTGGGGATCGCCGAGGGCGAGCGGTTCTGGCTCGTGCCGATGGACTACGACATCCTCACCGGCGAGGAGTGTGAGCGACTCGAGGAGATCGCGAAGCAGGAGGGCGCCACGTTCCCCTCGGTCATCTATGCGTCCTTCGCGATGGCCGCGCGCGACCTGGCCGGCAAGAGCGCCTACCGCTTCCTCAACCCCGTCGCGACCCGCAACACCCCCGAGACGCTCACGACGATGGGCTGGATGGTCAACGTCCTGCCCATCCACATCCCCGTCGGGCCCGGCGACGGCCTGTTCGAGATCGCCCGCGGCGTACGCCAGAAGTTCCGCGACGCCCGCGTCTGCGAGCCGGTGCCCGCACTGCGGGTCATGGAGGTCATCCGCGAGGTCTTCGGCTTCTCGCCCGACGACACCAGCCGTCCCGCGATCGTGTCCTACCTCGACGGCCGGATGATCCCGGGCCAGGAGCAGTGGGCCGCCGATCGCTTCTACGGCACGACCGGCCAGGGCTACGACGACAACGTCAACGTGTGGATCAACCGCACGCCCACCGACCTGTACGTGATGTGCAGCGTTCCGCAAACGCCGACGGCGATCGAGAACGTGGATCGGTTCTTCACGCACGCCTCGGGAATCCTGCGCCAGACGTTGGCCCGGTAGCGTCGAGGAGTGAACTCATGGCTCGCGGTCAGCAATGCCGGTGCAGGCTCGTCCGACGAGACCGTGATCGAGGAGGCGCTCGGCGCCCTGCGGCACGCCGCTGACGTCGAGCACGTCGCCACGGAGGACCCCGACGATCTCGCCCGGACGCTCGCCGAGCATCCCGACGTGGACCTCGTCGTCGCCATGGGCGGCGACGGCAGCCTGCATGCCGTCGTCCAGGCGCTGTACGACGCCGGCCGACTGCCGGGCACCGCGGTGGGGCTGGTCCCGCTGGGCACGGGCAACGACTTCGCCCGGACGCTCGAGCTCGACGAGGACCCCGTCTTGGCTGCCCGCGACCTCGGCGCCGGCACCGAGCGCGACATCGACCTCATCGTCGACGACCACGACATCGTCGTCGTGAACGCCGCTCACGTGGGGATCGGCGCCGAGGCCGCCGCCCGCGCCGAGCCGGTCAAGTGGGCGCTCGGCCCCCTCGCCTACGTGCTGGGCGCCCTGTCGACCCTCTTCACCCGCGGCGCCGACGTGCACGTCACGATCGACGACCGCACGCTCAGCGGGCACATCGCGCAGGTGGCGGTGGGCAACGGCCGGTTCGTCGGCGGCGGCGGCGAGCTGCTGCCGCGCGCCGTCATCGACGACGGCCTGATGGACGTGGCCGTGGCGTTCGCCGCCCGGGTGCCGCAGCGCATCGCCTACGCCCTGCACCTGCGCCGCGGGACGCACCCGGGCGCCGATTTCGTCCACTACACCCGGGCGACCTCGGTCAAGGTCGTCGGTGAGGCCGTCCGGTGCACCACCGACGGCGAGCTCACCGAGATGCGCACCGAGCACGCGTGGACCGTGACGCCCGGCGGCCTGCGGATGCGCCTGCCGAAGACCGGCTCGGCCAGTCGAGTCAGCTGACGAGCGCCTCGTAGCCCTCGAGGCTGGACTCGCGCAGGAACTCGCGGCAGCGGTGCGCCTCGGCGTCGTCGCCCAGGCGCTCGCTCGCGGTGGCCAGCACGGCCAGCGAGTGCAGGAAGCCGCGGTTCGCCTCGTGCGACCACGGGACCGGGCCGAAGCCCTTCCACCCGTTGCGGCGCAGCGAGTCCAGCGACCGGTGGTAGGCCGTCCGCGCGAACGCGTACCCCTCGAGATCGCGTCCCTGCGCGAGCGCGGCCTCGGACAGTCGGGCCCAGGCGGCGACCGAGTCGGGATGGCGCTCGGCCACCTCCTCGGGCCCGGCACCCTCGGCCAGCAGGGCGGCACCGGGGTCCTCCGGCAGCAGGGTCTCGGGCGGCTCTCCCAGCAGGTTCGTCATGCTGGCGAGCCTAGACGCGACCGCCCAGCCTCACCTCTGGTGGGTGTGGGCGATGTAGACGTCGCACGGGGCGTGCGCGGCGACGTCCCGAGCGATGCTGCCCAGGATGCGGGTCAGGCCCTGCACGCGCTTGTTGCCCACGACGATGACGTCGGCGCCGAGCTCCGCGGCGGCCTTGACCAGCGCGTCGGCCGGGTTGCCCTCGGCGGGTGCGTACGTCATCTCCAGGTCGGGGAAGTTCTTGCGCAGCTCGGTGAACACGTCCTCGGCCACGCCCTTGGCGGTCAGCTCGCTGGTGACCAGCACCTCGGCCTTCCCGTGCGCGATCCGCTCGGCCTCGAAGGCCCCGTAGGCCGACAGGATGTGCAGCCGGGCGCCCAGGCCGGACGCGAGGACGGCGGCCTTGTCAGCGGCAGCGGCAGCGGTCTCGGAGTTGTCGACGCCGGTCACGACGATCTTGGCCATGATTCCCCTTCCGGCCGGGCGGTGGACGACCGGCTTCCACCCGGAGCGTAGTGGTCCCGAGGGCCCGACGGGCCCGCTCGCAGCGGGATTCCATCCCCCGGACGGTCCCCCGGCGTGGGGACATGGGAACGGCGGGGACGATCGACTCGTCCCCGCCGTTTCGCGTGCTGCTGCTGCGTCAGTGCGTGCCGGCGCTGCGCAGGTTCTGGCAGGCCTCGACGACGCGCGCGGCCATGCCGGCCTCGGCGGCCTTGCCCCAGGCGCGCGGGTCGTACGCCTTCTTGTTGCCGACCTCGCCGTCGACCTTGAGGACGCCGTCGTAGTTCTGGAACATGTGGCCCGCGACCGGACGCGTGAACGCGTACTGGGTGTCGGTGTCGACGTTCATCTTGACGACGCCGTAGTCGACGGCGGCGCTAATCTCCTCGGGCAGGGATCCCGATCCGCCGTGGAAGACGAAGTCGAAGGCGCGCTCCTTGCCGAACTTGGCGGCGACGGCTTCCTGGGCGGCCTTGAGGACCTCGGGACGCAGCTTGACGTTGCCGGGCTTGTAGACGCCGTGCACGTTGCCGAACGTCAGCGCCGTCAGGTAGCGGCCCTTCTCGCCCAGACCGAGCGCCTCGACGGTCGCGATGGCGTCCTCGGGCGAGGTGTAGAGCTTGTCGTTGATCTCCGCCTCGACACCGTCCTCCTCGCCACCGACGACGCCGATCTCGACCTCGAGGATGACGTTCGCGGCGTGCGCCTTGGCCAGCAGCTCCTGGGCGATCTCGAGGTTCTCGGCCAGCGGCACGGCCGAGCCGTCCCACATGTGCGACTGGAAGTACGGCAGTCCGCCGCTCTTCACGCGCTCGGTCGACGCCTCGAGCAGCGGACGGACGAAGCCGTCCAGCTTGTCCTTGGGGCAGTGGTCGGTGTGCAGCGCGACGTTGATCGGGTACTTCTTGGCGACCTCTTGCGCGAACGCGGCGAAGGCCAGCGAGCCCGAGACCATGTTCTTGATGGTGGGGCCGGAGAAGTAGTCGGCACCGCCGGTGGAGACCTGGATGATCCCGTCGCTGCCGGCCTCGGCGAATCCGGCCAGGGCGGCGTTCAGCGTCTGCGACGACGAGACGTTGATCGCGGGGTAGGCGAAGGAGTTGTTCTTCGCCTTGTCCAGCATCTCTGCGTAGACCTCGGGAGTGGCGACGGGCATGGGTCCTCCTGTGGGGAAAGTCTCGTTGCTGTCAGTATTCCACCGATGTCAGGTCGGCATGCTCACGGATCCAGGCGTGCATCGTGATCGCGGCCGCGGCACCGGCGTTGATCGAGCGCGTGGAGCCGAACTGGGCGATCGCCACCATCGACTCACAGGCCTCAGCAGCCTCAGGCGTCAGGCCCGGTCCCTCCTGCCCGAACAGCAGGACGGCGTCACGCGGCAGGGTCGTGGTCTCGAGCGGCACCGCCCCCGGCAGGTTGTCCACACCGACCACGGTCAGGCCGGCGTCGCGGGCCCAGGCAGCGAAGGACTCGACGTCCTCGTGGTGGTGCACGTGCACGTAGCGGTCGGTCACCATGGCGCCGCGCCGGTTCCAGCGTCGCTTGCCGACGATGTGGACTCCCCCGACGTTGAACGCGTTCGCGGTCCGCACGATCGACCCGATGTTGAAGTCGTGCTGCCAGTTCTCGATCGCGACGTGGAGGCGGTGCCGGTGCTGGTCGAGGTCGGCGACGATCGCCTCGACGGTCCAGTAGCGGTAGCGGTCGACGACGTTGCGGGTGTCGCCCTCGCGCAGCAGCTCGGGATCCAGCCGGGGGTCCTCGGGCCAGGGACCTCGCCAGGGGCCGACGGTCACGCGACCCCGTAGCGCTCGCGGTACGCGCGGACGGCCGGCAGGTGCTCGGCGAAGCGGCCGGTCTCCTGCAGGTACTCGATGATGTCGTCGAACGTCACGATGGAGGTGACGGCGATCCCGTGGTCGCGCTCGACCTCCTGGATGGCCGACAGCTCGCCCGTGCCGCGCTCGCGGCGATCGACCGCGACCACGACGCCGGCGACCGTCGCGTCGAGTCCGTCGACCAGCGCGATCACCTCGCGGATGGCGGTGCCCGCGGTGATGACGTCGTCCACGACCAGCAGACGACCTCGCGGCTCGGCGCCCACGAAGAGGCCGCCCTCGCCGTGGTCCTTGGCCTCCTTGCGGTTGAAGCACCACGGGACGTCACGGCCGTGGGCGTCCGCCAGCTGCACCGCCGTGGCGGCTGCGAGGGGGATGCCCTTGTAGGCCGGGCCGAGGAGCACGTCGAACTCGAGTCCGGCCGCGGCGACGGCGTCGGCGTAGAACCCGCCGAGCGCCGAGAGTCGCGAGCCGGTGTCGAACGATCCGGCGTTGAAGAAGTAGGGCGACGTGCGACCGGACTTCAGCGTGAACTCGCCGAAGCGCAGGACGTCGTGCTCGAGGGCGAACTCGATGAAGCGGCGCTGGTAGTCGTGCACGCGCACAGCCTAGGACGGCCGCACCGGCCCCGGCCTCAGGCGTCCTTGCGGGTGGTCTTCTCCAGCTCGCCGACGACCACGTTGCGATCGTCGGTGCGGAACAGCTCCGAGCACGTCACGAGGGTGACGACGGCCCGCGTCGGCTTCTCGCCGGCGGCGTCGGGATCGGGCACGGGCCACAGCGGCCACGACGTGGTGAACGGGACGCGGATCTCGTCGCCGTCCTGCAGCAGCCGGTACGTGTAGACGTGGGTCCGCGTCTCGATCTCGACCTCGTCACCCACGCGCAGGTCCAGGAACTTGCGGAAGGGCTCGCCGTGGGTGATGCGGTGTCCCGAGAGCACGACGTTGCCGATCTCGCCGGGCAGGGCGCTGTCGAGGTTGCGCCCGACCCCCTTGGACAGCGTCGCGTCGTCCTCGCCGTCGAGGATCGGCACCTCGAAGTCGTCGCCGAACCGCGGCACGCGCAACAGCCCACGCCCGTCGATCTTCTTCTCGGCGGAGGGCTTCTTCCACTCCTCGACGATCTCGCTGCGGATCCGCTCGTGCTGGCGGTGCGACACGACGTTCGTGCCGAAGTACTGCCAGCCCACCCAGCCCAGAACGCCCAGGCCCGCGAGCACCAGGACGAGGCCCACGACGAGCAGGGAGCGTGACCCGCGGGCGCGGGTGGAGGTCGCTGACATGACTCCATTGTCCGGACCCTGTCCAGACCTGCACGGGAAGTTGAAGATGTGACATTCATCTTGCCCATTTCACTTCGGCGCCATGTGCCCGCATGTATGATGGACATGCAGGTTCGAGGAGCTCTTCAGAGCCGTCGATCCTGCCGTCGGCCCGCCGTTTCACCCCCCGAGAACGGCGGGCCGACCTTTTACTTTCTGCCTCCGTCAGCGGCCCTGGCCAACGCCCGCCGTTATCGTCGAGGCGTGAAGCAGCTCAGTGCGCGACTCGACGGCCTCGGGGTCACGATCTTCGCCGAGATGGCGCAGCTGGCCACCTCGACCGGCGCGATCAACCTGGGCCAGGGATTCCCGGACCAGGACGGGCCGGACGTCATCAAGGACGCGGCCCGCCGCGCGATCGCCGAGGGCCACAACCAGTACCCGCCGGGACTGGGCATCCCGGCCCTGCGCGAGGCGATCGCCCGACACCAGCATCGCTTCCACGGCATCGATGTCGACCCCGAGCGCGAGGTCGTCGTCACGACCGGGGCGACCGAGGCCATCGCCGCCGCGGTGCTGGGCCTGGTCGATCCCGGCGACGACGTCCTGGTGCTCGAGCCCTACTACGACTCGTACCGGGCCGTCATCCAGATGGCCGGTGCGCGACACCGTGCCGTCACCTTGCGCGCTCCGGACTTCCGGCTGCCCGTCGACGATCTGCGCGCCGCCGTCACGCCACGCACCACGGCGATCGTCCTCAACACCCCGCACAACCCGACCGGCGCCGTGCTGACCGCCGACGAGCTCGCCGCCGTCGCGCAGGTCGCGGTCGAGCACGACCTCGTGGTGATCAGCGACGAGGTCTACGAGCACCTGACGTTCGGGGTGCCGCACGTGCCGATCGCGACCTTGCCGGGCATGGCCGAGCGCACCCTGACGATCAGCAGCGCCGGCAAGACGTTCTCGTTCACCGGCTGGAAGGTGGGGTGGGCCACCGGCCCGGCCCACCTCGTGTCCGCGCTGTTCGGTGCGAAGCAGTTCCTCAGCTACACCTCGGGCGCGCCCTTCCAGCACGCGGTGGCGGAGGCGCTGGACCTGCCTGACTCGTTCTACTCGTCCTTCACCGCGGACCTGCGCCGCCGCCGCGACCTGTTGTGTGCCGGACTGGGGTCCGCCGGCTTCGAGGTCTTCGTGCCCGACGGGACCTACTTCGCCACGACCGACGTCGCCGCGCTGGGCTTCACCGACGGGCTCGAGTTCTGCCGCTCGCTGCCGACCCTGGCCGGGGTCGTGGCCATCCCCCACCAGGTCTTCTTCGACGACCGTCCCGACGGATCCAATCCGGGCCGGACGCTCGTGCGCTGGGCGTTCTGCAAGCGCGACGCCGTCCTGACGGAGGCCGTCGAGCGCCTGCGGTTGATCTCGCGCCTCAACTGACTCTTCTGCAACTCACGTTTGCAGGTGTCCCAGATCACGCCCTAGAGTCCTCGGAAGCGAACTTTCGGAGGGGGACTCCTGTGGGGCGAACGATCAAGGCGTTGGTGGTGGCGGTACTCGGAGCCGTGGTGGTGATCGCCGGCGGAACCGGGGCCACCGCGGAATCGGGATGGTGGGTGGCGACCGCGACGCCCAGCCCCGAGTCGGAGGTGAACGCCACCGGTGAGCCGGAGCGTGGCACCGACGCGGACGGCAACGTCACCGGTTACATCGACGCCCACACCCACATGTTCATGGACCTGGGCATGGGTGGGAACGCGGTGTGCGGCTCGACCTGGAGCGAGAAGGGCATCGCCGATGCCCTCAAGGACTGCGATCGTCACGGCGTCTCGATCCTGGAGAACCTGACGAACTCCGCCGCCGGCCGCGGCATCCTCGACAAGCACGACACGGTCGGCTGGCCCACGTTCAAGGACTGGCCGACGTACTCCTCGTTCACGCACCAGCAGATGTACTACAAGTGGGTCGAGCGGGCGTGGCGCGGCGGCCAGCGGGTCATGGTCAACGACATGGTGTCCAACCCCGGGCTGTGCCCGATCCTGGGCATCGTCGCCGGACCGAACAAGTACAGCTGCGACGACATGGACACCGTGCGGCGGCAGATCAAGGCCACCTACGACCTGCAGGACTACGTCGACAAGCAGTACGGCGGCGCCGGCAAGGGCTGGTACCGCGTCGTGAAGACGCCCGAGCAGGCCCGCAAGGTCGTCGCCGACGGCAAGCTCGCTGTCGTCCTGGGCGTCGAGGTGTCCGAGCCGTTCGGGTGCAAGCAGGTCCTCGGCGCCCCGCAGTGCACGAAGGCCGACATCGACAAGGGCCTCGATGAGCTGAAGGGCAAGGGCGTGTCGAGCATGTTCCTGTGCCACAAGTTCGACAACGCCCTGTGCGGCGTCCGCTACGACGAGAGCACGGCCGGCCTGCTGGTCAACGTCGGCCAGTTCCTGACGACCGGCACGTGGTGGAACCCGACGACCTGCAAGGAGGGCCAGGTCGCGGACAACACGGTGATCGGCGGCGTGCTGCCGAGCGAGATCGCCGCAGTGCCGGGCCTGCCCGCCGTCCTGCCGGTCTACCCGAAGGGCCCGCACTGCAACCCCCGCGGCCTCACCGAGCTGGGCGAGTACGCGCTGCGCGGAATGATCAAGCGCAACATGATCGTCGAGATGGACCACATGAGCGCGAAGGCCGCCGGCCGGGCCCTGGACATCCTCGAGGCCGAGGCCTACCCCGGCGCCGTGTCGAGCCACGACTGGATGGCCGAGCCGTACATGGAACGGCTCTACGCCCTCGGCGGCTTCGCGAGCCAGTACGGCCACAGCGCCGACGAGTTCGCGGCCCAGTGGAAGGAGACCAAGCCGCTGCGCGACAAGTACGGCGTCGCGTACGGCTACGGCACGGACATGAACGGCTTCGGCGGCACGGCCGCGCCGCCGACCGACGCCGCGAAGATCTCCTACCCGTTCACCGGCCGTGACGGCACGGTCTTCGAACGACAGGTCACCGGCGAACGGACGTGGGACTACAACGTGGAGGGCGTCCCCCACTACGGACTGGTGCCGGACTGGATCGAGAGCCTGCGCGTGCTGGAGGGCTCGGAGATCGTCGACGACCTCGCCGCGGGCTCCGAGTCATACCTGCGCACGTGGGGCGCGACCGCCGACTTCGAGCCGGGCGCGAACCTCGCCTCCGGGGCGATCGCCTCGGCCAGCTCGACCGAGCGCAACCTGCTCAAGGACCTCAAGCCCGGCAACGCCATCGACGGCAAGACCTCGACCCGATGGGCGAGCCGGTGGGGTCAGGACGACGCCTGGCTGCAGGTCGAGTTCCTGTCGGCGCGACAGGTGGGCAAGGTGACGATCGAGTGGGAGCAGGCGCACGCCCGGCAGTACCGCGTGCAGACCTCGCTCGACGGCAAGCGGTGGCGCGACGTCGCCATCGTGGGCCGGGGCGACGGCGGCCTGGACACCGTGCGGCTCGACCGCCCGGTCTCGGCCCGCTTCGTGCGCGTGCAGGGCGTCGAGCGGGCCACGAAGTACGGCTACTCCATCAAGGAACTCGGCGTCTTCAGCTGACCGAAACGGAGACCGCCCCGGACCACCAAGGGTGGCCGGGGCGGTTGTCGCCGGTGCTGCTCCGGCTTCACTTCGACCGAAGCCCGGAAGTGATGGGGCGACCCTATCGTTAGCAGAGCAACGAACATGAGGCGGGTCTCATGTTTTCTCCGGCGCGTGATTCAGACCCGATCGGCGACGAAGGCTGCGGCGCGGCCGAGGTCGCCGTTGACGAGATAGCCCAGATGCGGCAGGAAACGACTGTCGGGCGCGGGGTCGCACACGAGGTCCTTGGCCTGACAGAAGTTGACCGTCCGGCTCGCATACGGCTCCGCGACCGACCGGCCGACGATCCGCAGCGGGTCGCCGAACAACGCGATCGCCACGATGTGCGACGAGAGCTCGGCCGGGACGACGGCCGGCACGGGGACCGGTCCGTTGGGCGTGCCGGCCAGGTCGACGCCGAGCGCTCCGTTGACGACCTGCGCGCCCTGCGAGTACCCCGACAGCACGAGCTTCTCGTCCGGGCAGGCGGCGGCGCGTGCCCGGACCGTCGACACCAGCTCGGTGATCCCGGCCGGGGCGGAGTCCCTGCCGATGCTGGCCGGGTAGTCCAGCGCCGTCGCCTTCGCGCCGGGGACCTGCGCGCGGATCTTGCGGACCAGCCCGTCCCCCACGATCCAGCCGTAGGTGCCGGGCTCCCCCGTCCCGCGGACGACGATGACGTGCACCTCGGCGCAGTCGTCGGCGGCCGAGGCGGGAGCGGCCGCCGCGGCCGGAAGGGCGACAGCAGTGAGGGCCAGCAGGCCTGCGGCCAGGTGTGAACAGAGACGTCGGACGTTCTTCATGAGCGGTTCCTCGCGTCGAAGTCAGCCCGAGAACGGTGCGATCCAGATCACACTCTCGCTGCACGGTAACCCAGACGGGGCTGGGAACGGAGGCCGATTCTCGCGGGCCGGACACCGGTCCGATGCGGGAAGAGACGCGCGAAGCGCGGGGAAAAGATGGAGCCGCCTGTCGGAATCGAACCGACGACCTTCTCATTACGAGTCCGGCTGAACAACCGTGGCGTTCGTGCAGGTCAGCGGCGGAATCCCTCTGACCTGCGGAAACTCTATCGGTCTTTCCAGTCTCTTGTGCTCTGGAGCTGTCTCGCCGGTCTCCCGTTATGGCACGTTGTGGCACGGAGCCGGCACGCGGATCAGGGCTTGTTGGATGTCTCGGCCTGAGCACGGACTACGAGCCATGTCGCAACCGCTGCAGTGACCGACCCGACGACCCCGATTCCGACGACCATTAGAACCACGGCTACGGCGCGCCCTTCGAGAGTCACTGGAAAGCGATCCCCGTATCCGACCGTCGTGACCGTTGTGCACGCCCACCAGAGAGCGTCCCCGATCGTGGTGATGTTGGCGCCTGCCGCATCCTGTTCGACGTCGAGTACCGCTAATGACCCGAGACCCACTGACATGACAGCAGTGCCTGTCACATAAACAAGAACCCGGCCAGCAAGCGACGAGGCCGCGGACCGGTCAAGGACCCGGACGAGCGCGAGCAGACGCAAGAGTCGGAGCGGACGAAGCATCGGAAGCACGATCAGTGCCACGTCGTACCAGTGCGTGAGTGCGTAGGAGGCGCGCTCACTCGCGAGCCACACGCGGACGGCGAAGTCGAGGGCGAATACAAACCAGACTGTCCAGGTGACGCCGACCAGGACTGTCCGTAGATCCGTCTCCAAGCGTGGGTCCAGCACCGGCCAGGCGTAGGCGACGAGAAAAGCGACGGCGAGGAGCAGCAGCGGAACATCCGCGCGGCGCTCCCATCGTTCGACACGAGTTTGGCTGGTCGGTTTCACACTCGCTGACGATAGGCGGGGCGAGCGCAGAAGTGGCTGGAACCCGGGATTGGCCTACTCGACGGCGGCGTGGCCGAGCGCGACCATCGCATCTGCCCAGTCACAAAACACCTGGGAGCCGCCGTGCGTACGCGACCGAAGATAGGAATCAAGGTCTTCGTGATCATTTACTGGCAGCACGTCGGCGACCTTCTTGAAGTTCACTTCCGTCTTGTGAGCGACGTAGTTCCGAAGCTTCTGGAGGCTGGCGCTGGGATTATCGACAATGATCGACTCACTCAGCTGAATCTGCGATGCGGTCAGCGCTCCGCCAATCTCGGGGCCGTTCTCAAGCTCCAGCGTCTCGGCAATCTCGAACGTGTCCTTCGCGATATACCACTTAGGCTCGCCCCTCTTGCCGAAGGAGAGTTGATAGCTCTTGCCGGCATGCTTCTCAGCCTCAAGGTGTGCAAGGGCGTCGGTCGGAGTCCGCTGCACCTTCGGGGCGTAAACGGCACCACCGGCGCTTTCAACGTCCCCGGCCGCACACGTCAGGATCAAGTTTCGAACAAATCGCCCCCACGCATCCCAGAGGCTGACAACACATCCATCAGCCAAAGGCGCGTATGGAAAGGGCGAGTGCTCCACCACCTTGGCGATAGAGCCCGTGAGGAACCACTCCTGGATGCGGTCGACCTCGCGCTCGAAATCTAACGCCGTCTGCGCAAGCGAAACGGTCATCTCTGGTCAGTCGAGTGGCTGGGAGAGTGCCTTGCAGAAGATCGCAAACCGGGCCTTCCGGCTCTTCATGCGCTGAGTCGTCGCGCGAGCTTCCCGAAATTCGATCAGGTCCCGCGTGGTGGCCGCTTCAGCGTCACCAAGAGCACGGTTCAGACGCTCGAAGTTGTCTTGAATCGTCTGCGAGTCCGTCATCCCCAGCTTCCGGAAGTCCTCGAACTCGGCGAGGTCAAGCCTTCCGGGGCGCAGGTCACCTTGCATGAACAGGAGCGCCGCATACAGAACCAGGAAGTGCGGACGCTTCACAAGTGCCTCCCCATGGAACGGCGCAAGCAAGTCCGCAACGGCGAGACACTGTCCAACAATCGTCTCTGCTGGCGGGAGGTCGGATACCTCGCTGGACCGGTGTGTCTCGTAAATCTTTGTGATGTCCTTCTCCGCGCCATCCGTGAGGCCGGAGGTCGTAATGCCGACCAACTCCGCAACCAGAGATTGGTCGATCATCCTGACGCGGTCGCGTTCGCTAAGCACTCCCAAGGCCCACACAGAAGAAAGCGCCTTTGCAAGTTCCTTCACGTACGAACTGAACTCGTTGTCGAACTGCGCATTACGAAGTTCAGGTTCGTTGACCGGTACCGCATAGGAGTTGATCCGTCCGAACACCTCAAGCACGTCATCATCGGAGGCGTTGATCAGCTGCTCGCAAGTGAGCTTGTATGCGAGCAGCCGATCCTGCTCATCGGGCTCCAGGTCCGAATAGCGCTTTCCCTGATATCCGGTTGCCTTGGGGCCCAGGACGAGCTTGTCGTTCACGAAGTCGAAGATTGTTCTGAGTCGCTGCTGGCCGTCGACGACGTCTCTCACCGTTCGCCGTGTCGTCCGGTCGACGGTTGTGCGAAGCAGCAACTTCGGGATCGGATACCCGCGCAGGAGGGAGTCGATCAGGTAAGTCCGAGCGTGACTTGGCCAGACTGAACCTCGTTGGAAGTTCGGGTTAAGGACAAGTTCCTTGTCCTCGTACCACTTCACGAAGTCCGCAACGGTGTAGTGCTGGGGGGTGCTTCCCTCCACGGGTTCCTCCTGCTTGTGACTTGCACCGAACGGTAGCCCGTTCCAGCCGGGCACCCCACCTAGTTCAACATAACAACGACCGTGGCGGCCGGTTTTTGTCTCGCACAACGAACAATCTCAAGTTGCTCAAGACGTTGACCCTGGGCGTACATCGCTAACCCATGCAGTTCCGTAACACGCCGTTGGGCATCAGCGTTAGTGCAGATCCGGACCGGGTATCAGTAAACGCTGAACCTCCCCCACAAGCGGGGTCCCAGTCGCGGATCAACGCTCTGCGAGAGACATGCACGCGCACGTGCGATCCTGTCGCAAGGCGCACCTAGGCAACCGGCGCGGGGTAGTGCTCACAACCCGCGTTCCACACGTCAAACTCCAGTCACGAGATTCGCGTTCCAGCCACTGTTAGCGCTCCACTGACCTAGGTTTCGAGCATGGAGTTCAATCATCAAGACACCTACGTTCGGGACGAAACAAAGCGCCTCACTGCCTCCGGCGAGTTGATCCCGCGAGCCCTCTTGTTGCCTTATCTCGCGCTCCTTGCTGAGCGGTCCCCAGAAAAGGTGCTTGTCGAGCATCAGTCGCGCGGAAAACAGACCGTGATAGCTGTGCACGCGATATTGGGTCGCACGTTGATCCGCGTATGCGGTTCAGGACCTGCCGGATGGGAGAACCCCCATCCCCAGGCGCCCAAACCCGCCACCCTTGAGGCCGACGCGTTTGATATTGCTTGCCTTCAGCGTGCCGAGGTGCTGCCGGACGGCCGAATCGAGGCAGAAGGTGCTGTCGACCGGTACGAGCCCGTGATCAGGTTCCACATTCTCAACCACGTGGGGATCGACATCCCTCACTGCGACTCCGGCCGCGCTCTGTCAGAAGTCACCGCGTTCCAACTTGCCCTGCTCGAGAGACTCGGGAGCAACTAGTGAGACCGGGCTCGCACACACGCAGAGCCGCCCCACCGCTCCCGCATAGCCCGAAGACCTGCCACGCCCTGCCTTGGCGAGCGGGGCGCGGCATGACTTCGTGGCCGTCGAGCCACCCGGCGAAGTAGGTCGCGAGGGTGACCGCTCCGGCGTCGGGGTCGCGCCAGGAGCCGCGCACCAGGTCGGCGCGGACGGTGGCCAGCCAGGCGTCGGCGTCGTCCTTGCGGGTGAAGGTGGTCGGCGCGGTGTGGTCGCGGCCGTCAGGTCCCTGGCACCGGGCTTGGTAGCGGCCGGACGGGAGTTTGCGGATGGCGCCGAACGTGCGGCGCGAGGACCGCCGACGGGCGGTGGAGGGGTTGCGTGTGGTGGTGGATTTGCTGGTCATCGGTCGGGCCTTTCAGGCGCGCTATGGCACGTTGTGGCACGAACGCCACAATCGAGCCGCGCTGATTGACCATCAGAAAGGGCTCCAACCCTGCCTGACCAGCGGAAACTCTGGAGCCGCCTGTCGGAATCGAACCGACGACCTTCTCATTACGAGTGAGATGCTCTACCGACTGAGCTAAGGCGGCGCGATTCGGCGAGGATCGCCCGCCGAACCAAAAGTGGACTATACCCCGTCCGGACACCTGAAGGACAACCCGGGTTCGGACCGTATGATCGGCGCGTGGACGCACCGACCCAGGCCGAGCTCGACGACATCCGCGCCAGCATCGACAACATCGACGCGGCGCTCGTTCACCTGCTGGCTGAGCGGTTCAAGTGCACCAAGCGCGTCGGGCGGCTCAAGGCCGAGCACGACCTGCCCCCGGCGGACCCCGCCCGCGAGTCGCGTCAGATCGAGCGACTGCGCGAGAAGGCGATCGAGGCCGACCTCGATCCGGCGTTCGCGGAGAAGTTCCTGAACTTCATCATCAGCGAGGTCATCCGCCACCACGAGGCCATCCGCGACTGATCGCGGGGCTCACTGCTCGGCGCAGACCGTTCCGTCATCGGGGACGGTGCCGTCCTCGAAGTACGCGTCGACGGCCTTGCGGATGCACTCGTTGCCCGACGTGTACGCCGTGTGACCATCGCCCTCACGCGTCAGCAGGACGCCCGACTCGAGCTGCTCGGCCATCGCCACGGACCACTCGTACGGCGTGGCCGGATCGCGGTTGGTGCCCACGACCAGGATCGGCGGAGCACCCTCGGCCTTCACGGCCTGCTGCGGGTGGGTGGCCTTGATCGGCCAGTCGTGGCATGCCATGACGCCCCAGCCGAGCGAAGCACCGAACACCGGTGAGACCGCGCGGAACTTCGGGATCAACGCCTTCGTCTGCGCCGCGTCGGGTGCGTCGTCGGTGTCCATGCAGTTGACCGCGTAGATCACCTGGCCGGAGTTGTTCGCGTAGGTGCCGTTCTGCTTGCGCTCGAAGTAGGCGTCGCTCAGGACGAGCAGGACGCGGCCGTCGCCCTCGACGAGCCCGCTGAGGGCGTTGGTGAGGTACGGCCACGACTCCTGCGAGTACAGGGCCATCGCGATGCCGTAGAACGCCTGACCCTGGCTGAGCTCGCGGCCGTCGACCTTCAGCGGGGTCGTGCCCAGCGCCGTCATCAGCTCGGTGATCGTGGTGGTCGCCTCGGCGACCGAGTCCCCGACCGGGCACTTCCCCTTCTCGATGCAGTACTCGAGGTAGGCGGTCAGTGCCTGCTGGAAGCCCTTCGCCTGGCCCAGCCCCTGACCGACCGGATCGAGGCTGACGTCGACCGCTCCGTCGAGCACCATTCGCTCGACCTTCTCGGGGAACAGGTTGGCGTACGTGGCGCCCAGTTGGGTGCCGTAGGAGAAGCCGAACCACCACATCTTCTTCTGGCCCAGCACCGCGCGGACGATGTCGTGGTCGCGCGCGGCCTCCTCGGTGGAGACGTGCGCGGCCAGCTCGCCCGAGTTCTCGCGACACGCCTCTCCCATCCCGCGCACCGAGCGCGCCAGCGCGTCGATGCCGGCCTGGTCGTCGGGATCAGGATCGGTGTCGATGAAGGCGTCGAAGCCCCGGTCGGACAGGCACTGCAGCGGGGTGCTCTGACCGACGCCGCGCGGGTCGACGCCGACGACGTCATGGGTGCGGCGCAGCGAGTCGGGCAGCTCGGAGGCCAGGTAGCCCACGAAGTCCTGCGCCGAGCCGCCCGGGCCGCCGGGGTTGGCGAAGATCGCCGAGCCGCCCTTGCCGGTGGCCGGCACACGGCGCACCGCCAGGCGCAAGGTCTCGCCGTCGGGCTTCTCGTAGTCGATCGGCACCTCGACCGTCGTGCACCGGTCGTCGTCGCAGTCGGTCCACGTCACGTCCTGGCCGTAGAAGCGCTCGAGCCCGGTGGGGGCGGCCTCGTCCGTGCGCTTCGGGTCGGGCGCCTGGCGCTCGACCAGGAAGATCGCGCTGACCGCGCCCGCCACGAGCGCGACGACCAGGACCGACACCAGCGCGATGATCGTGAACCGCTTCATCCCAGGAACCTCGACATCATGTGCTCGAGCGCCAACTGGGGCGCGGCGTTGGCTTGCAGGGCCTCGCGACAGGCGACGATCGCGTCGATCGCGGCCAGCGTCTCCTCGGGGGTCTTGCGAGCCGCGAGATCGGCGATGTCGTCGGCCACGTCGGCGTTGATCGGCTCGGCACCGGTGGCCAGCTGGACCGTGAGGACGTCGCGCTGGAACGACAGCAGGTCCAGCAGCACCCCGTCGATCGCGTCGCGGGCCATGCGCTTGCGGCGCCGCTCCTGCTCCTTGGTCATCGACGAGAGCGCACCGGCGTACCCGGCGGGGCGCCGGCCACGCTCCTCGACCCCCCAGGACTCCTGCAGGTTCGACAGCTCGCGGGCGTCCAGGACGTCGCAGCGCTCCTTCGCCCGGGCGGTGGCCTCCTGGTCGATCCGCTGGGCCGCGCGCAGGCAGTCGCCCAGGCCGCGCAGGCCGACCGGCAGCGCCAGGATCTCGGCGCGGCGACGACGAGCCTCGGGATCGCGGGCCAGGCCTCGGGCCCGGCCGATGTGCCCCTGTGCGGCGGCCGCGGCCTTGCGGGCGACCTGGGGATCGATCCCGTCGCGCTCGTGCAGCAGACGGGCGATGGCGCTGGCCGGCGGCGTGCGCAGCAGCACCGGGCGGCAGCGCGAGCGGATGGTCGTGATGACGTCCTCGACCGACGGCGCGCACAACAGCCACACGGTGCCCGGCGCCGGCTCCTCGATGGCCTTGAGCAGGGCGTTGGCCGCCTGGTCGGTGAGCCGGTCGGCGTCCTCGACGACGAGCACCTGGTACCGGCCGAGGGAGGGGTGCAGCGCAGCGCGACGGACGGCGTCACGGGCCGCGTCGACGCCGATGCTGAGGCCGTCGGTGTTGATGATGGCGATGTCGGGGTGGCTGCCCGCGGCGGCCGTGACGCACGAGTGGCACTGGCCGCAGCCGCCGCGCTCGCACTGCAACGCCGTGGCGAAGGCGACCGCCGCGTTCGACCGACCCGACCCGGGCGGGCCGGTGAAGAGCCAGGCGTGGGTCATCTGCCCGGCGACAGCCGCGCTCAACGTTCCGACGACGTCGTCCTGACCGACGAGCTCCTCCCAGACGGGGGCGGTCACGACGCCACCTCGCGCGCCTGACCGAGCCACGGCGTCACGGCGGCGCGCACCCGGTGGTGGATCGTCTCGGGATCCTCGTCGGCCGCGAGCACGACGTAGTGCGCCGGGTCGGCGGCAGCCAGCTCGAGGAAGTGGTGGCGGACCCGGTCGTGGAACTCGACCGGCTCGCCCTCGATCCGGTCGGGCTCGCCGGCGCGGCCCAGGCCGACGCGCGGGTCGATGTCGAGGACGACCGTCAGGTGCGGGCGCAGGTCGGCGGTGGCCCACCGGGCCAGCGGCTCGAGCTCGGCGACGTGCAGCGCCCGGCCGGCGCCCTGGTAGGCCAGGGTCGAGTCGACGTAGCGGTCCGTGATGACCACCGCGCCGTCGGCCAGCGCGGGCAGGATCATCGTGTCGACGTGCTCGGCCTTGTCGGCGGCGTAGATCAGCGCCTCGGTGCGCGGCGACAGGTCGCCGGTGGCCGGGTCGAGCAGGATCGAGCGCAGCATCGTGCCCACGGCGGTGCCACCGGGCTCGCGGGTGAGGACGACGGAGTGACCGGAGGACTCGAGCCACTGCGCCAGCAGACGCGACTGGGTGGACTTGCCGGAGCCCTCACCGCCCTCGAATGCGACGAAAACGCCGACCTCGGTGACGAGGGGGTCCTGCGAAGGCTGCATGGGGCGAGCCTAGTCGGGGCGCCCGACACGGCGCGGGAGCGGCCGCAGGCTCAGCTCGGGGCGGCCGGCGGCTCGACCGGCTCGGGGTCGTTGTCCGGACCGAGCAGGTAGTCGTGGGAGAAGCCCGCGATGGCCGCGCCCACGATCGGCGCGAGGATGAAGACCCACACCTGCAGGAGCGCGTCGGAGCCGGCGAACCACGCGACGCCCAGCGAGCGCGCCGGGTTCACCGACGTGTTCGAGATCGGGATGCTGATCAGGTGGATCAGCGTGAGCGCCATGCCGATCGAGAGCCCGGCGAAGCCGACGGCCGCCCGCTTGGCGGTCGCGCCCAGGATCACGAACAGGAACACGGCCGTCAGGACCACCTCGGCGACGATCACGGAGCCGAGGTTGTAGCCCATCGGCGAGCGGTCGCCGTAGCCGTTGCTGGCGAAGCCCGACTCGACGGGATCGAACCCGCCGGCGATGCCCTCGGCGATCACCAGCAGCACGGCGCCCGCGACCGTGGCGCCGACGACCTGGGCCACGACGTAGCCGGGCAGGTCACGCCAGGAGAACCGCTTGGCCATCGCCAGGCCGACGGTCACGGCCGGGTTGAAGTGGCCGCCGGACACGGGCCCGAACGCGTACGCGCCGGTCAGGACCGTGAGACCGAAGGCGAAGGCGACGCCCAGCCAGCCCACGCCGACCGCCATCTGGGCGTCGGCCGGAATGGCCGTGGCGGCGAAGATCGCGGTGCCGCAGCCACCGAACACCAACCAGAAGGTGCCGAGCGCCTCCGCGCCGAGGCGCTGGCTCATCGTGTACTCCGGTGCCTGGCTCATCGCGGCTCCTGGTGTGAGGATTCCTCTCACCGTACGACAGACGCACCCCGCCGGGCGAGACCTCGAATCGAGGTCCCGCCGGCGGTCAGGCCTTCTTCGCGGGGGCCTTCTTCGTGGCCGTCTTCTTGGCCGCCGTCTTCTTCGTGGCCGTCTTCTTGGCCGTGGTCTTCTTGGCGGTCGACTTCTTCGTCGTCTTCTTGGCGCCCTTCTTGGCCGGGCCCTTCGCCCGACGCTCGGCCAGCAGCTCGACGGCCCGCTCGTGCGTCAGGGTCTCGATGTCGTCGTCCTTGCGCAGCGTCGCGTTGTACTCACCATCGGTGACGTACGCGCCGAACCGGCCGTTCTTGGCGACGATCGGCTGACCGCTCGTCGGGTCCTCGCCGAGCTCCTTGAGGGGCGCCGCCGCGGCCCGACGGCCGTAGGTCTTGGGCTGCGCGTAGATCGCCCGGGCCTGCTCCTCGGTGATGGTGAGCAGCTGCTCCTCGGACTCCAGCGAGCGCGAGTCGGTGCCCTTCTTGAGGTAGGGACCGTAGCGGCCGTTCTGGGCCGTGATCTCGGTGCCCTCCTCGTCGGTGCCGACGACGCGCGGCAGCGTCAGCAGCTTGACGGCGTCCTCGAGCGTGATCGTCTCGAGGTCCATGGACTTGAACAGGCTGGCCGTGCGCGGCTTGGCGCCCTTCTTGGCGTCCTCGGGCAGGGCCTCGGTGACGTACGGGCCGTAGCGGCCGTTCTTGGCCACGACCTGCAGGCCGGTCTCGGGGTGGTCGCCGAGCACCTTCTCCATGCCGGCCGGGGCGGCCAGCAGCTCCTTGGCCTTCTCGAGCGTGAGCTCGTCGGGCGGCAGGTCCTCGGGGATGTTGGCGCGGGTGGGCGTGGGCGTGCCGTCCTTGCCCTCGACCATCGGCGGGCCCTCGACGTACGGGCCGTAGCGGCCGACGCGCACCGCGATGTCCTCACCGAGGTCGAACGTGGCCAGGCCACGCGCGTCGATCTCGGGCAGGTTGTCGACCAGGCGCTTGAGGCCGGTGTCCTTCTCGTCCTCGCCGGACCAGAAGCTCTCGAGCACGGCGACGCGGTTCTCGCGACCGTGCGAGATCTCGTCCAGCACGCCCTCGAGCTCGGCGGTGAACTCGTACTGCACCAGGCGCGGGAAGTGCTGCTCCATCAGCCGGATCACGCTGAACGCGACCCACGCCGGGACGAGCGCCGTGCCCTTCTTGTAGACGTAGCCGCGGTTCTGGATCGTGTTGACGATCGAGGCGTAGGTGGAGGGACGACCGATCTCGCGGTCCTCCAGCTCCTTGATGAGGCTGGCCTCGGTGTAGCGGGCCGGCGGCTTGGTCTGGTGGCCGGCCGCAGCCAGCTCGACGGCCGTGACGCTGTCGCCCTCGGAGAGGTTGGGCAGCTTGGTCTGCTTGTCGTCGTTCTCGGCGTCGGGGTCCTCGGTGGTCTCGACGTACGCCTTGAGGAAGCCGTGGAACGTGATCGTGCGGCCGGTGGCGCTGAACTCGACGTCCTGGCCGTCCTCGGTGGCCGCGCCGATGCGGATCGACACCGAGTTGCCCTTGGCGTCGGCCATCTGCGACGCGATCGTGCGCTTCCAGATCAGCTCGTAGAGCTTGAGCTCGTCACCGGACAGGCCGGTCTCCTTCGGCGTCCGGAAGCTCTCGCCGGCGGGACGGATCGCCTCGTGCGCCTCCTGGGCGTTCTTGACCTTGGAGGTGTAGACGCGGGGCTTGTCCGGCAGGTAGTCGGCGCCGTACAGCTCCTTGACCTGGGCACGCGCCGCGGTGAGCGCGGTCTGCGACAGCGTGACCGAGTCGGTACGCATGTAGGTGATGTAGCCGCCCTCGTAGAGCTTCTGGGCGATCGACATCGTGCGCTGGGCGCCGAAGCCGTACTTGCGCGAACCCTCCTGCTGCAGGGTCGTGGTGCGGAAGGGCGCGTACGGACGGCGGGTGTACGGCTTGGACTCGACCGAGCGGACCGCGAACTCGCGGCCCTCGAGCGCGGTGGCCAGGGCGCGGGCTGCGGACTCGTCCAAGTGGACGGCGTTGCCCTTGAGCGTGCCGGTGCTGTCGAAGTTCGAGCCCGACGCGACGCGCTTGCCGTCGATCGTCGCGAGCTTCGCGGGGAAGCGCGACGGCTCCAGGTCGCAGCCGAAGGTGGCCTCGAGGTCCCAGTAGTCGGCCGAGCGGAACGCCATGCGCTCACGCTCGCGCTCGACGACGAGGCGAGTGGCGACCGACTGGACGCGACCGGCCGACAGGCCGCTCATGACCTTCTTCCACAGGACCGGGCTGATCTCGTAGCCGTAGAGACGGTCGAGGATGCGGCGGGTCTCCTGCGCGTCGACGAGGTCCTGGTCGATGTCGCGGGGGTTGGCGATCGCGCGCTGGATCGCCTCCTTGGTGATCTCGTTGAAGGCGATGCGCTTGACCGGGACCTTGGGCTTCAGCTCGTCGAAGAGGTGCCAGGCGATCGCCTCGCCCTCGCGGTCCTCATCAGTGGCCAGGACGAGCTCGTCGGCGTCCTTGAGCAGCCGCTTCAGCTCGGTGATCTGCTTCTTCTTGTCGGCCGGCACGACGTAGACCGGCTCGAAGCCCTCGTCGATGTTGACGCCGAGCCGCGCCCACGACTCCCCCTTGTACTTGGCGGGGATCTGGTCGGCCCCCTGCGGCAGGTCACGGATGTGCCCGACCGACGACGAAACGACATAGCCGTCCCCGAGGTAGGCAGCGATGCTGCGCACCTTGTTGGGCGACTCGACGATCACCAGTGATGTCACGTTGGGCTCCTCTGAGGCCGCCAGGTGGGGGATGTGCGGCCGATGGAGGCCCACCGTAGCGCCTCTGCTCAAGCATTTTCCTCACCGGTCCCGGCCGTGGGAGAATCGACCAAGTGGAGAAGGTGACGTACGGACAGGTGCTTCGGGCACCCGGCACCGTCCCTCTCTACCTTGCCGCATTCCTCGCGAGAATCCCCATGATGGCCGTTCCGCTGGTCCTGACCCTGCTCGTCGTGGAGGGGCTCGGCGGCAGCTACGGCGAGGCCGGGATCGTCGCCGCGGTCGAGACCGTGGGCGCCGGCCTGGGTGCTCCGTGGCGGGGCCGGTTGATCGATGCGCTCGGGGTCCGGCGCGCCCTGCTCCCCTCGATCGCCGTCCTGTTCGTCGTGTACCCGCTCGCCACGATGGCGACCTACTTCTGGCTGCTCCCCCTGGCCTTCGTGGCCGGCCTGTTCCTGGCGCCGGTCCACTCGATCGTGCGCGTCTCGTTGGCGGCGAACCTGCCGACCTCACACCACCGCAGCGCCTTCGCGCTCGACTCGGTGATGGCCGAGGCGTCCTTCATCATCGGTCCGGCCGCCGCCGGCGCCCTGGTCGTCGCGGCCTCCCCGCAGACGGCGCTGGTCGCCGTCGGGGCGACGGTCGGCGTCGGCCTGGCGATCCTGTGGTGGCTCGATCCGCCGACGCGCAGCACCGACGAGCCGCTGGCGCCGCGCGTCCGCGGGTTCGGCTGGGTCACGCGCGACCTGGTCTTCCTCTTCCTGGTGTCCGCCGGCGCGATGATCGCGCTGATGGCCACCGACCTGGGCATCATCGCCTCGTTGCGCGAGCTGGACGCGATCGGACTGGTCGGCGTCGTGTACCTGGGCTGGGGGCTCTCGTCGCTGGTCGGCGGGCTGGTCTACGGCATGCGGCCGGCGTCGATCCGCCCGACCCGCCTGCTGCTGGTGATGGGGCTGCTGACCATGCCGGTCGGCATCGCGCACGCGCCGTGGACCCTCGCGCTGGCCGCCATCCCGGCCGGGCTGCTGTGCGCGCCGATCATGACGGCCTGCAGCGAGTACATCGCGCGGCTGACCGACGAGGCCCGGCGTGGCGAGGCGATGGGCTGGCAGGCGTCGGCGTTCACGGCCGGCGGCGCCCTCGGGGCCCCGCTCGTCGGGACCGCGATCGACCAGTGGGGTGCAGCCGCGGGCTTCGCCGCCGGTGGCGCGATCGCGGCGCTGATCGCGCTGGTCGCGATCGGTGGTCAGCGCGGACCGCGAGCCTCCTCGACCCCCGGGTCGCGCGTCCACGTCTAGTCGACGAGGAACCCGTCGGCCACGAGCTGCGCCACCACGGGCGTGTAGACCTGCCGCAACTCGCGGGGGTCGCGGTCGAGGATCTGCGCCAGCGCGTCGAGGATCTGCCCGGCGGTCAGGTCGCCGTCGCAGGCCGAGAGCAGGCCGGCCTCGATCGTGTCGACCTGGCGCGAGGGCCGCAGCCCGCCCGTCCGCAGCACGCGGATGAGGGCGGGGTCCTCGGCGCCGACGGGTCCGGCCGTCTCCTGCAGGACGTCGGTCCCGAGACGCCACCGGTGCGCCAGCAGGTCACCGGAGGCCAGGGCGTCGGCGCGCCCCGCCCAGGCGAGGAAGTCCGCGCCGACCGGCTGGGCGACCGGTGCCGTCCACTCCTCGATCCGCACCTGCGGGAGGTCGCGACCGGCCTTGCGCAGCGTGATCCAGCCGAAGCCCATGGCCTCGGTGCCCTGCTCGGCGAACCAGGAGAGCCAGCGGTCGTAGCGCTCGACGTGGCCCGGCGCATGCCGCAGGCCGGCGTCGGCGAGCCACATCTCGGCGTACTCGGGCAGGTCGACCCGCTCGCGCTGGACCACCCACGCGTCGAGGCCGGTCGGCTCGATCCACGCGGCCAGCCGCTCCTGCCACGGCACGCCGTCCTCGTGGATCCACGCCGCCAGCAGCTGGCACCAGCCCCCGTCGTTCAGGTGACGGTCGGCGCCCATGACGATCCGGCGGACCACCTCGTCGCCGGGGAACCCGGTCTCGCGGTAGACGAGCCGGTCGCCCTCGGGCGGCGAGACGACGAAGGGCGGGTTGGTGCAGATCAGGTCGAAGCGCTCGTCGGCCACCGGCTCGAACAGGCTGCCCGCGCGCACGTCGACGTCCAGTCCGTTCAGGGCCGCCGTCAGCGCGGCCAACTCGACGGCGCGCGGGTTGACGTCGGTCGCGACGACGTCGCGGGCATGTCCGGTGAGGTGGAGCGCCTGCACGCCGCAACCCGTGCCCAGATCGAGCGCGCGGCCCACCTGGGGCCGCACCGTGAGCTGGGCGAGCGACGAAGAGGCCTCGCTGATGCCGAGGACGTAGAGCGGGTCGCGGGGGTTCTCGCGACCGTCGAGTCCCGGAGTGAGGTCGCAGACGACCCACCAGTCGTGCTCCTCGTCGCCGTACGGACGCAGGTCGAGCAGCGCCCGCGCCTCGTCCCCGTCCACCGTAACGAGGCCGAGCGCCTGGGCGGCGGTCCACGCCGGGCCGAAGGCGGCCTCCGCGGCCGAGCGCGGCACCGGTGCCTGCAGCTGGAAGAGCCGGATCAGGGTGGACAGCGACGACCCGTCGGCCGTGGCACGCAGGCCCGGGACGGTCTCGGAGCGCGCCAGCGCTCGCCACGCCTCATCGCCCAGGACCCCGTGGACGGCGTCGACGGTGAAGCCGGCGATGGCCTCACGCAGTCGCGCGACATGCGTGTCGGTCACCGTCAGGAGACCAGCTCGTCGATCGAGGCGTGCAGGCCGAAGACCTTGTCCAACCCGGTGATGGCGAAGATGCGCAGCAGTCGTTCGCTGGTGCAGATGATGTCGAGCGAGCCGTTGTCCGCCCGGACGCGCTTGAGCGCGCCGACGAGCACCCCGAGTCCGGTGGAGTCCAGGAAGGCCACGTTCTCGATGTCGATCACGAGCCGGGTGTGTCCGTCGTCGATCGCGCCGACGACGACCTCGCGCAGGCGCGGCGCGGTGTAGACGTCGATCTCCCCCGCGACCTCGACCACGTGGAACGGCGGCGACTCACGTTCGGTGAGCGTCAGATCCATGACCGCATTCAATCATCTGGAACCGATTCTCCCCACATGAACGACGCGCGGCGCCCCCGTCAGGTCCGTGCGGGAGACTTCGAGCATGCAGTTGCACCCGGCTCTCGCGCGTCACAGCGAGCGACTGGTGCACATCCAGCACCACCCCGCGGTCGAACCGGTCGTCGAACCGTGGCCCGAGTGGATCGACCCCGAGGTCCGTGAGCTCTTCGCCGCCGAGGGTGCCGACGTCCTGTGGGGACACCAGGCCGAGGCGCTGGCCGCGCTGCACGACCGACGCCACGTCGTCGTGGCCACCGGCACCGCGTCGGGCAAGTCCCTCGTCTACCAAGCAGCGGCCCTGCAGGCGCTGCGCGACGGTCGCGGCGGCTCGTCGCTGTCCGGTGCGCGCCGTCCCTCGGTGCTCTACCTGGCGCCCACCAAGGCGCTGGCGGCCGACCAGCTGCGCCGCCTGCCGGTCGCGGCGGGCCTGCGCCCGGCCACGGTCGACGGTGACAACAGCCGCGAGCAGCGCGCCTGGGCGCGCGACCACGCCAACTGGGTGCTGGCCAACCCCGACATCCTGCATCGCACGATCCTGCCCACCCACGAGCGGTGGGCGCGTCTGCTGGCCGGGCTGCGCGTCGTGGTCATCGACGAGTGCCACCACTACCGCGGGGTCTTCGGCGCCCATGTCGCCCTGATCCTGCGACGCCTGCGCCGGATCTGCCAGCACTACGGCGCCGACCCGCTGTTCGTGCTCTCCTCGGCCACGGTCGCCGAGCCCGCCGCCTCGGCCGAGCGCCTGCTGGGCGCCCCGGTCACCGCCGTCACCGAGGACGCCTCGCCGCACGCGGCGCGCACCGTCGCGTTCTGGCAGCCGCCTCTGCGGGCCAGTCGCGAGGGGGTCGAGTTCCGCCGCGCCGCGGGCTCGGAGGCCGCCGATCTGCTGACCGACCTGGTGGTGGACGGCACCCGCACCCTCGTGTTCGTCCGCTCCCGGCGCGGCGCCGAGCAGCTCGCGATGACGACACGACGGGCGCTGGCCGAGGTGCACCCCGAGCTGGCCGACCGGGTCGCGACCTACCGGGGCGGGTACCTGCCCGAGGAGCGGCGCGAGCTGGAGTCGCGGCTGCGCTCGGGGGACCTGCTCGGACTGGCCAGTACCAACGCCCTCGAGCTGGGGATCGACGTGGCCGGGCTCGACGCGGTCGTCTCGGTCGGGTTCCCGGGGACCCGCGCCGCCCTGTGGCAACAGTGGGGCCGCGCCGGACGCGCCGGGGTGGACAGCATCGGCGTGATGATCGCGCGCGACGACCCGCTCGACTCCTTCCTGGTGAACCACCCCGAGGCCGTGCTGGGCGCACCGGTCGAGGCGACCGTCTTCGACCCCG
The DNA here is from genome assembly GCF_024433585.1 of Aeromicrobium sp. 636. Taxonomy (NCBI): domain Bacteria; kingdom Bacillati; phylum Actinomycetota; class Actinomycetes; order Propionibacteriales; family Nocardioidaceae; genus Aeromicrobium; species Aeromicrobium sp. 636. The sequence goes on along the minus strand of NZ_WNJU01000003.1, from coordinate 354,336 downwards.
AGAACCCCTACGTCCTCGGACCCCACCTCGCGGCCGCCGCCCAGGAGCTGCCCCTGACCGAGGCCGACTTCGACCGCTTCGGCCCGCGCGCCGGCGAAGGCGTGGCGGCGCTCGAGGCCGCCGGGATGCTGCGCCGCCGCGCGTCCGGCTGGTTCTGGACCAGCCGCGAGCGCGCGGCCGACCTGGCCGACATCCGCTCGGCGGGTGGGCACCCCGTCCAGATCGTCGAGGGCAGCACGGGCCGCCTCGTCGGCACGGTCGACGCGGGCTCGGCCGACGCCGAGGTCCATGAGGGAGCGATCTACGTCCACCGCGGCGAGGACCACCTGGTCGAGGCCTACGACCCCGAGCAGGGCACCGCCGTCGTGCGGCGGGCCGAGGTGCACCACACCACGAGCGCCCGGACCGCGACCGCCGTGACCATCGTCGAGCAGCGCCGCGAGGTGCAGTGGGGGCCGGCGACCGTCGCATTCGGTGACGTCGAGGTGGTCAGTCAGGTCGTGGGCTACCAGATCCGCGACCGCAGCACGGGCCGGATCATCGGCGAGGAGCCGCTGGACCTGCCCGAGCGCACCCTGCCCACGGCTGCGGTCTGGTGGACGCTCGACACGGACGTCGCCCTGGGCCTGATGGACCCCGAGGCGCTGCCGGGCGCGGCCCACGCCGCCGAGCACGCCGCCATCGGGATCCTGCCGCTGCTGGCGACGTGCGACCGCTGGGACATCGGCGGCCTCTCGACCGCCCACCACCCCGACACGGGGCGGCTCACCGTCTTCGTCCACGACGGTCACCGCGGCGGTGCCGGCTTCGCCGAACGGGGCTACGAACAGATGGCCGCGTGGCTGCGGATGACGCGCCAGACGATCAGTGACTGCACGTGCCGCGACGGGTGTCCGTCCTGCGTGGTGTCGCCGAAGTGCGGCAACGGCAATCACCCGCTGGACAAGGCCGGAGCGGTCGTTCTGCTGGACGCCGTGCTGGGCTCCTGCGTCGACTGAGCACGCGACCGCAGCGCTCTCCCGCCGCCCGTTCTCCACGGGTCGGCCGCGCTGCTGACGAATTGCCGGGTCATGCGACTCGTGCAACGGTGGGGAGGTTTGCACCGTCCCACCCGTCACATTGTTCAGGAGAGATTGCATGGCCACCGGCCTCGACCGACCGATCGATGACGTCCGCGAACCGGAACTCGAGCCACAGCCGGAGACCCGGCTGGACCGTGCGGTCTTCGGCATCGCCGCGGTCCTGGCGCTCGCGGTCGTCACCTGGGGTCTGGTCGACCAGGCCTCCCTCGGGAGCCGTGCGGCACAGGCCCAGTCCTGGGTGATCGAGTACACCGGCTGGCTCTACGTCCTGTCGACCACCGGCTTCGTCGTGTTCGCCATCTGGGTGGCCGCGAGCCGCTACGGCAAGATCCCGCTGGGCCGCGACGGCGAGCGGCCCGAGTTCCGCACGACGTCGTGGATCGCGATGATGTTCAGCGCGGGGATGGGCATCGGCCTCATGTTCTGGGGCGTGGCCGAGCCGTTGACGTTCTACCTCTCGCCGCCGCCGGGCACCGTCGAGGCCGGCACCGACGGCGCCGCCCAGGTCGCGATGGCCCAGACGCTGTTCCACTGGACGTTGCACCCGTGGGCCGTCTACGCGGTCGTGGGTCTGGCGATCGGCTACGGCACCTTCCGCCTGGGCCGGCCGCAGCTGATCTCCTCGGCCTTCACGAAGCTGCTCGGGCGCAAGCAGACCCGCGGCCCGCTCGGCAAGGCGATCGACATCATGGCGATCTTCGCGACACTGTTCGGCTCCGCCGCCTCGCTGGGCCTGGGCGCTCTGCAGATCGGCGCCGGCATCGAGCACAACGGTTGGGTCGACAGCGTGGGCGAGACCCTGGTCGTCGTGATCATCGTCGTGCTGACGATCCTGTTCATCCTCTCGGCCGTGTCGGGTGTCGCCCGCGGCATCCAGTGGCTGTCCAACATCAACATGGTGCTGGCCCTGGTGCTGGCGGCGTTCGTCTTCATCGCCGGCCCGACGCTGACGATGCTCAACCTGATCCCCACCTCGATCGCCGACTACGTGGCCATGCTGCCCGAGATGGCCGGGCGCACGAACGCCAACGGCGCCGCCCTCGCGGACTGGCTGGGTGCCTGGACGATCTTCTACTGGGCCTGGTGGGTGTCCTGGACGCCGTTCGTCGGCATGTTCATCGCGCGTATCAGCCGTGGTCGCACCATCCGTCAGTTCGTCACCGGCGTCCTGCTCGTGCCCAGCATGGTCAGCCTCGTCTGGTTCGCGATCTTCGGCGGCGCGGGCATCAACGACGCCGAGGCGATCACGGGCGCCGACGGGGTCGTGGACTCCAACTACGCCCTGTTCGACCTGCTGCAGCAGTACCCGCTCGCGTCGGTCATGACGGTGCTCGTCATGGTCCTGGTCGGCATCTTCTTCGTGTCCGGCGCCGATGCCGCCTCGCTGGTCATGGGCACCCTGACGCAGCGCGGCTCGATCCACCCGTCGACCTGGAACGTCATCTTCTGGGGCGCGCTGACCGGCGCCGTGGCAGCGATCATGCTGCTGATCGCCGACCCGGGCGACCCGGTCGCCCTGCAGGGCCTGCAGGCGCTGACGATCGTCGCGTCGCTGCCGTTCCTGCTGGTGATGGTGCTGCTGTGCGTGTCGCTCTACCGCGACCTGCGCGAGGACCCGATCATTCTGCGCGAGGACCTGGCACAGACCCTCGTCGAGGAGGCCGTCATCGTCGGCGTCGACCGCCACGGTGAGGACTTCTCCCTCGTGGTCGAGGAGAGCACGACGGGCTGGCCCGAGGAGGACATCCCCACGAGGTCCGATCGGGACGACTGAGCCCGACCCGGCCCGGTGCCTCACTCGAGGTACCAGGCCGGGGCGGCTCGCGCCCGCTGCTCGGCCGCCCACCGGCCGATCGCCCACCGTGGTCCCGCCGCGCGCACCGTGACCGTGGCGACGTCGGCGTCCATCCGGCACTGTCGCAGCCTGGCCCCGTTGTCCTGCGCCAGCTCGCGAGCCACGGCGCACGGATCGCGTCCCTCGACACTGGCCTGCGAGGCGGCGAGCGCGGCCAGGTCGGCGGCTGCAGCAGCGCGCTGACGCAGCCCGACGGCGAGCGCGACCTGCAGACAGGCGAAGGCCACGAAGCACACCAGGACGGTCAGCCCGAGCGCCTGGACGGTGGCCGAGCCCCGTTCGCGGATCACTCGACCACCGCCACCGACCGGCCCACCAGGTCGAGGTGGACCCCCGGCACGAGCGGCAACCGGGCTCGGAACCGGACCGTGACCCCGGCCCGTCCCCCGGCCAGCCTGATGTCGACCGCGGAGCCCGGCGCACTGTCGCGGGCCACCCGGCGGGCATCGCCCGCGTCCTGCCCCCGTGCCATGACCCGCGCCCCGTCGCGGGCGGCGTCGGAGACGCGCATCTGGGTCAGGCCCAAGGACACGACCCACGTCAGCACGAAGGCCACGAGGACGACGAACGGCAGCACCATCGCCGTCTCGGCGGTGATCATCCCCCGTTCACGACGCGTCACCACGGCCACCTCAGGATCTCGGGCAGGGTGAGCGAGAACGAGCGGGCGAGGTGATCGAGGACGAACTCGCGCAACCAGTTCGCGAGGATGGGCTCGGGGCCGACGAGGACCCCGGCGATCGTCGCCGCACCGAGAGCGGCCACCGCGTACTCGGCGGTGACCTGGCCCCGCTCGGCGCGGCCGTCCGGATCGATTCGATGCATCGCACTACCTCCTGGGTGGGGGTGGGGTCCCACGGCACCCGTGCACCCGGGTGCCGTGGGATCGAGGTCAGAACGGCAGCAGGTCGGGGATCTTGCCGATGACGTCCTGCAGGAGATCGCCGAACCAGTCGGACTGCCCGATCTTCACCAGGACGCCGCCGATGGTGCAGGCGCCGAGCGTGCCCACGGCGTACTCGGACGTGCTCATGCCCCGCTCGTCGGCTCGGGCGGCGACGCGGCGCAGGGCGTTGATCATCTTCATGGGATGTCCTTTCAACGGATGATGTGACACCTGAAGATGGAGATCGGGACGCCTGATCTGCGGCGGCCCGAGCCGGTTGGGGACAACGCCGCCGCGCGGGGACAGGTTGGGGAGAACTCAGAAGCCGACCGAGCCCAGTGCGGCCAGCACCGTCGGTGCCACACCCACCAGCACGAACGCCGGCAGCAGGCACAGCCCCATCGGCAGGGTGGTGCGGACGCCCACCCGACCGACGGTCTCCCGCCGCTCGGCCCAGGCCCGCCGACGCAGGTCCGCGGCGGTGTCGCGCATCAACGGCACGATCGCCGCCCCCGAGGTCTCGGCCCGCGCGAAGGCCCGACCGACCGGCTCCAGGGCGCTGCCGTCCAGCGAACGCCACGCGACGGCGGGATCGGCGGCGAGCCGGACGCGATGAGCGAGCGCCTGCAGCTCATCGCCGAGTGGTGGCGGGGTGTGCACCGCGACCAGCCGGACCGCCTCCTGCGGCGAGCGGCCCGCCGCCAGCACCGCAGCGACGAGGTCCAGCGCGAGCGGCGCCTGACGGACGAGCATGGCCCGGCGCCGCTTCGTCCGCTCGGTCTCCCACCCCGAGACCTGCCGATGCAGGAAGGGCGCCACCGCGACGCCGACGACCAGCCCGACCGGGCCGAGCAGGAGCAACGCCAGCACCGGGATCGAGACGGCGACGACCAGGGGCGGCCCGGGGCGGACGAAGCCCGCGGTGCCTCCGTTCACCCGCCGGGCCCGACGCCCGGCCGGTCCGGGCACGGCGACGAGGAACGCCGCCACGACCAGCAAGGCGGCCGGCAGGGCGCCCGTCACGACCCGGTCTCCACACCGTCGGCGATGAGTTCGATCCACCGCACCCCGGCCAGGGCGAAGCCGACACCGGCGGCCACGCACAGCGCCCCGGGAACGGTGGTGAGCACCACGTGGAGCGGATCGACGCCCAGGCCGGAACCCAGTCCCAGACCGAGCGGGGGCATGGCCACCATCAGTGCCGCCGTGGCCCGTGCCGGCGCCACACCGGACGCGAGCTCACGCTCGAGCTCTCGCTCCTCGCGGAGCGTCTCGCGCACCTGCTCCAGCGTCGGGGACAGCGGCGCTCCGCACGATTCGGCGACCGCCCAGGCCCGACCGATCTCGGCCAGCGGGTGTGCGCCGTCGCGCCGCCCCTCAGCGACGAGCGCTGCCGGAACATCGCCCCCGCCGGCCGCCGCCACGGCGGCCGAGCCGAGCGCGCCCGTGTCGGCGGCCGCTCGCTGGAGCGCCACGACGGGCGGGGCGCCGGTGCGCAGCTCGGCCACGAGTCCGTCGATCACGCCCTGGCACTCCTCACGCACCACGGTGCGGCGCCGGCGGGCCCGGCCGCGGCGCCAGCGTGTGCCCGCGCTCACGGCGACGGCCACCAACGTCCACGCCACGATGGTGGGAGCGGTGGGAAGCAGCACCAGGCTGAGACAGAGCACCCCGGCGACCGCCACCACGCCCTCGCGCCGTCCGGGTCGTGGCCAGCGAGCGCCCGTCACCCGCACCCGCACCCACGACCACGGCGGTCGCCAGACCAGGACCGTGGTGAACACGAGAGCCGCGCACAGTGCTCTCACGGGTCGACGACCCGGCCCCGGCGCACCACGAGCCGGGACCGCACCACCAACCGCCCCCGGTCGTCCGCGTCGACGTCCGCCACGGCCGCGACCTCGCGGTGTCCGTCCGCGTGACGAACGACGTGGACGACCGCGTCCAGTCCGGCTGCGACCTGGGCGTGGACGGCGTCGCGACTCAGGCCGGCGGCGATGCCCAGCGCCTCCATCCGCGCCGGGACGTCATCGGGCGCATTGGCGTGGACCGTGCCGCACCCACCCTCGTGCCCGGTGTTGAGGGCGGCGAGCAGGTCGACCACCTCGGCGCCACGCACCTCACCCACGACGATCCGGTCGGGCCGCATGCGCAGCGCCTGGCGGACGAGGTCCCGCAGGCCCACGGTCCCGGCGCCCTCGATGTTGGGCGGCCGCGCGACCAACCCGACGACATGGGGATGGTCGGGCCGCAGCTCGTCGGAGTCCTCGACCACGACGATCCGCTCCGTCGCGGGGACCAGGCCGAGCAGGGCGGACAGGACGGTGGTCTTCCCCGAGCCGGTGCCGCCGGTGACGAGGAAGCTGCGCCTGGAGGCGATGAGCTCGCGCAGCCACCGGCCCATCTCCGGCGCCACCGAGCCCCGCTCCTCCAACTCGGCCAACGCGAGCGTCCGGCGCGCGGGCACCCGCAGCGAGATGACGGTGCCCGTGCGGGCCACCGGCGACAGGACGGCGTGCAGGCGCGTCCCGTCCGCGAGCCGCCCGTCGACCCAGGGCGACGCGTCGTCGAGCCGGCGCCCGGCGGAAGCCGCGAGCCGTTGCGCCAGCCGGCGCACGGTCGGCTCGTCCGCGAAGGTGACCTCGGGCCGACGGACCAGGCCGTCACCCGCGTCGACGTACACGCCGGAGGAACCGTTCACCAGCACGTCCGTGATCCCCGGCAGTGCCAGCAGCGGCTGCAAGACCCCCGCCCCGAGCACCTCGCTGCGCAGCTGTTCGACGATCGCGAGCACCGTGGTGCTGCCCCACAGCTGGTCCTCGGCCCGGAGCGCCTCAGCCACCGTGTGCGGCGTGGGCTCGGCACCGGAGCCGGCCAACCGGCGCCGCACCCGTTCGACGACCGCTCCGTCGACCGGGCTCATCGCAGCCCGACGGTGTCGAGGATCCGGCGTGCCGCCGAGCGCACGGTCCTGGCGCGCAACGGTCCGAGTCCGTGCTCGAGGTCGGCCGGCAACCGCCGCGAGGTCCCCAGGTCGGCCAGCACGGGCAGCCCCAGCTCACGCCCCACGGCCGCGGAGGCCAGGGCGCCGGGCGCCGTGCGCGTGACGACGGCCAGGGCACCGGACCAGTCGCCGAGCCGCTCGACGAGGGCACGTGCCGCGACGACGCCCCGCACGTGACGGGGCACGACCACGACCGTGAGAACCGAGCGGGAGACCAGCTCGCGGCCGAGTCCGTCCAGGTGCCGCGGGACGTCGGCGACGACCACGTCGAATCCGCGCATCGCCGCCGCGATCACGGGCGTGGCACCCTCCACGGGCCGTCCCGAGCGCGCGAACGAGACGAGCGCGAGTCCGCGATGCACCGGCAGGCTCGACACGAGCTCGGCCGCGCCGACGTGGCCGATGGCGCCGTCGAGGTCGTCCCAACGGGATCCGGTCGCGTGCTCGGCGCCCGCGACCAGGTCGAGGCCGCCGCCCATCGGGTCGCCGTCGACGAGCACCGGCGCGAGATCACGGGTCGCCGCCAGCCCCGCCGTCGCGGCGGCGAGGGTGGAGGCACCGACGCCGCCGACGGCACCGACCACCGTGATCGCGCAGGCCTCGCCCGATCCGTCCAGGGCCCGCACGAGAGCACCGACGATCGCCGCATCCTCGCTTCCGGCCAGGACGTCGCGCGCGCCCAGGTCGAGTGCCTCGCGCCAGGCGAGGCCGGGATCGGCGGCCACGACGAGCACCTCGTCACGGCGCGGCAGGCCGACGGCCAGGAGCGAGTCCACGTCACGCTCGTCGACCAGGACCGCCGGTGCCGAGCGCCAGGACCGGCGGACGCGATCGAGGTCGGTGACGGTCTCCGGCTCGTGCCCGGCTGCGGCGCACCACCGGCGGGCACTCTCGGCGAAGGTCTCGTCCCGCGTGACGACCAGGGGCGGGGCGGAGCGTTCACGATCGTCCATGGCCCCACCCTCGCGACCCCGGGCGACGGGCGGCAGAGGGCAGCGACCGGCTGTGGACGGCCGCGCCGGTGTGACGCACGTTGTGGACCAATGTCGGTGTCCACGAGGCGGGAGCGCCTAGTGTGGGACGCATGTCGACAGCAGCGGGGCGTCCCGCCGCCTTCTTCGACCTCGACAAGACCATCATCGCGAGGTCCAGCACGCTTGCCTTCAGCAAGTCGCTCTTCGCCGAGGGTCTGCTCAGCCGGCGCTCCGTCCTGCGCAGCGCGTACGCCCAGTTGGTGTTCAGCACCGGCGGCGCCGATCACGACATGCTCGAGAAGATGCGCAAGGAGATCAGCAAGATGGTCACGGGCTGGGAGGCCCAGGCCGTCCGCCAGATCGTCCGCGAGGCGCTCTACGAGGTCATCGAGCCGCTGGTCTACGCCGAGGCGCTCGAGCTGATCGAGCAGCACCGCGAGGCCGGCAACGACGTCATCATCGTGTCGGCCTCCGGGTCCGAGATGGTCGAGCCGATCGCGCAGATGCTGGGCGCCACCCACGCCATCGCGACCCGCCTCGAAGAGGTCGACGGTCGCTACTCGGGTCGCATCCTGCAGTACTGCTACGGCCCCAACAAGGTCACCGCGATGCGCGAGCTGGCCGAGCGCGAGGGCTACGACCTCTCCCGCAGCTTCGCCTACTCCGACTCCCAGACCGACATCCCGATGCTCGAGGCGGTCGGGCACCCCTTCGCGGTCAACCCCGACAAGGGCCTGCGTCGCCGCGCCACGGAGGAGGGCTGGCCGATCCTGACCTTCGAGCGGCCCACCGCCCTGCGCTCGCGGCTGATGCCCGAGTCCACGACCGGCAAGGCGATGGCGCTGGGCGGACTCGCCGCCTCGGCGTCGCTGTTGGCGCTGGGCATCACCGCCGCGTTGCGGCGACGGGCTCGCCCCGAGACCTTGTGATCCGGGCCGTCGCGGGGCACAGTGGGACGGGAGAACACCACAGCAGCCCGCACCCCAGTACCCACGCGGCGACCTCCCTTCCTACAGGGCAATCGCAGGTCGGGACATCCGCACCCTGATGCACGCGGCCCCGGGGCGATGATCGAAGTAGCACGCTTGGTAGCAGCGGTTCGGGCTCTCGACGGCGTCGGACCTGTCCGGCGCCGTCGTCCTGCGAGCAGCGTCAGCGCGAGGCCAGCGGGGACGCCTCGGCGCCCCGCGTGAACGCCTCGGCCGCGTACAGCAGCCACTGGTGGACGCCCGTCTCCTCGGCGCCGTAGGCGGCCAGCGCCCCGAAGTAGTCCGGAGCCGCCGCCACGTGCCCGGCCTCGGGCACCGTGACCGACGCGGGGTCGACACCGCGCGCGACCAGGACGAGCCGCTCGGCCGCGCGGGCCACGACGCCGTTGTGCGAGACGAAAGCGCCGGCGGCGGCGATCTCGGCGTGCGTCAGGGCCGCCACGACCAGTCCGGGCGCCTCGGTCTTGCGGCTCAGGAGGCTGGCCAACAACGTCAGTCGCGCGGTTCCCTCGGGATTGACCGGGCGTCCCAGATCGCTGTCGGGGACCGAGCCGGCCGCGGCCAGCGCGTGCAGCCGGGCCATCGCCTGGACGGGCGAGCGCTGCCAGATCGGCAGCAGGCCCAACAACTCGGTCGAGAGGCGGACGGCGGCGCGGGCGGTGGCGTCACCGCCGCCGGCGGCCAGCTCGTCGAGGTCGCACTCGCTGCCCTCGAGGGTCGCGGTGGCCCAGGCGCCGATCAGCAGCGATCGCGCCGTGTCGTCGGGCGTGCTGCGGCGCAGTCCGCGGTCCCGCAAGATCGCGTCCATCCCGTCTCGGGCGGCGCGGAACGCCGACGGGACGCCCTCGAGGGAGGCGGCGGCGATGAAGGGATCGGACACGAAAGCAGCGTACCCAGCGCGCGTCCGGGCCCAAGCCGTGCCCGACGGTAGCCTCGGAACGTGGACGTCATCCCTGCACAGCGCGCCGCCAAGTGGATGGTGGGCGACCGGTTGTCCACCGTGCTGCACCTGGGAGACGGCGGTCTGGCGTACGAATTGGCCGAGCAGGGCCACGACGTCACGGTGCTCGGTGACGAGGTCGAGCAGGTGCGCAACCCGGACCTGTCGTACATCCGCTCCGGCGGCGACCGGCTGCCGCTGCGCTCCTCGACCTTCGACGTGGTCATCACCCCGTTCTTCGAGGAGTCGCCCGCTGCGCTGGCCGAGTACGCGCGGGTGCTGGTGCCCGGCGGCCTGCTGTCGAGCATGAGCCGCCGCTACGACGACTCCATCCCGTGGATGCGCCGATTGCGGACCATCACGGGCGATCGCGACGCCCCCGAGCCCGCGGTCGACACCTTCTCGGCGTCCGGCCTGTTCGGCACGCCCGAGGTCGAGGTGTTCAACGCGTGGGAGGAGCTCGACCTGCCCCACCTGATCCGCTTCGCCGAGCAGACCCGCCGCCCCTCGGTGCCCGAGTCGGCCCTCGGTGCCGTCCACGACCTGTGGCGCGAGTACTCCACCGGCACCGCCAAGCTGCGCCTGCGGCACGAGACCCGCTGCATCCGGGCGGTCGTCGACAAGTCGGCGCTGGCCTCGGAGCCGGACCCGCCGGCCGCGATCCTGCTCTCGCTGGACTGACGTGGACCCTGTCGACGTCGCGATCGCCCTGGCCGTCGCGGCCGTGCTCGCCGGGCTGGCGCTGCTGGCCCGGTGGATCCTGCTGAGCCGACGTCGCAGTCTCGGATCGCCCGAGGACCGAGCGACCTACGAGACGCTGCACACCGCGTCGCTCGCCGCGCCCGCGCTGCGCGCCGGCCTCGATGCCGAGAGTGCCGCCCGGGCCCTGCCCCACCTGCGTCAGCTGATCGGCGCCCGCACGGTCGGCCTCACCGACACCCACGGTCCGCTGGGCTGGGCCGGCGAGGACGAGACCGAGCAGACCGCCGAGCTGGTGGCGGTCGCGCTGGAGCACGGCCGGACGCAGGCGTCGAACCGGGTCATCGTCGCCCCGGTGTCGGTCGAGGGCAGGGTCGTGGGCAGCATCGTCGTGGTCGACGCCAGCGCCTCGGCCGGCATGGCACGCACCGCGACCGAGGTGGCCGGCTGGGTGTCGAGCCAGCTCGAGCTGGCCGAGCTGTCGGCCTCGCGCACCGCCCTCATGGAGGCCGAGCTGCGCGCGCTGCGCGCCCAGATCTCCCCGCACTTCATCTACAACTCGCTCGGCGCGATCGCCTCGTTCGTCCGCACCGATCCCGAGCGGGCCCGCGAGCTGCTCCTGGAGTTCGCCGACTTCACCCGGTACTCCTTCCGTCAGCACGGCGACTACACGACCCTGGCCGAGGAGCTCCGCTCGATCGAGCGCTACCTCGTGCTCGAGAAGGCGCGCTTCGGCGACCGGCTGCGCGTGACGACCCGCATCGCCCCGGAGGTCCTGAGCCTCACGGTGCCGTTCCTGACGATCCAGCCGCTGGTCGAGAACGCGGTGCGCCACGGACTCGAGCGCAAGCCGGGCCCCGGCACCTTGACGGTCATCGCTGAGGACGCGGGCGCGGAGTGCGTCATCTCGATCGAGGACGACGGCGTCGGCTCCGACCCCGAGACGGTGCGGGCGGCGCTCGGCGGCCGCACCAGCTCGCCGTCGGTGGGCCTGGCGAACGTCGACGAGCGGCTGCGCACCGTCTACGGCAACGACCACGGCCTCGTCGTGGAGACGGCGCCGGGCCTGGGCACGAAGGTCACGTTGCGGATCCCGAAGTTCACCCCCACCACGGTCGACTGATCATCCGTAGACTTGCGCGGTGAGGTTTCTCAACGATCTGCAGCCCAGCCACGACCTGACGTACAACGACGTCTTCATGGTCCCCGGACGTTCCGAGGTGGCGTCGCGCTTCGACGTCGACCTGTCGACCGCCGACGGGACCGGCGCCACCCTGCCGCTGGTGGTCTCCAACATGACGGCCGTCGCCGGGCGACGCATGGCCGAGACCGTCGCCCGCCGCGGCGGCATCGCGATCCTGCCGCAGGACATCCCGCTGGACATCGTCGCCGAGACGGTCAGCCGGGTGAAGGCCGCGCACCTCGTCTACGACACCCCCGTCGTGCTCACCCCGACCATGACGGTCGGCGAGGCGCTGAGCCTCGTCCCCAAGCGCGCCCACGGCGGCGCGGTCGTCGTCGAGTCGCTCGAGGGCCCCGAGATGAAGGTCATCGGCGTCTTCACCCCGCAGCAGGCCGCCGAGATCGACCGGTTCGCCCAGGTCCGCGAGGTCATGCTGACCGATCCGTTCGTGCTCGAGGCCGGTGGCGACCCTCGCGAGATGTTCAACGAGCTGTCCGGGCAGCACGTGCCCTTCGCCCCCGTCGTCGACGGCGGTGCGCTGGCCGGCGTGCTGACCCGCAAGGGCGCGCTGCGCTCGACGATCTACACCCCCGCGACCGATCCCCAGGGCCGGCTCGTCGTCGGTGCCGCGATCGGCATCAACGGCGACGTGCGCCGCAAGGCCGAGGAGCTCGTCGCAGTCGGCGTGGACGTCCTCGTCGTCGACACGGCGCACGGCCACCAGGCGAAGATGTTCGACGCCCTGCCGATCGTCCGCGAGGTCCGCGACGCGCACGAGGCCGCCACGGGGCGCCGCGTGCCGATCGCGGCCGGCAACGTCGTCTCGGCGTCGGGCGTGCGCGACCTCGTCGCGGCCGGTGCCGACATCGTCAAGGTCGGCGTGGGTCCCGGCGCGATGTGCACCACCCGCATGATGACCGGCGTCGGTCGGCCCCAGTTCTCGGCCGTGCTCGAGTGCGCCGACGCCGCCCGCGAGCTCGGGGCCCACGTGTGGGCCGACGGCGGCGTGCGCTGGCCGCGCGACGTGGCGCTCGCCCTGGCCGCCGGTGCCGGATCGGTGATGATCGGCTCGTGGTTCGCGGGCACGCACGAGAGCCCCGGCGACCTCATGCACGGTGCCGACGGACGTGCCTACAAGGAGTCGTTCGGCATGGCGTCCTCGCGCGCCGTGGCCAACCGCACCCGCGACGCCGCCGGCTTCGAGCGGGCGCGCATGGCCCTGTTCGAGGAGGGCATCTCGACCTCGCGGATGTTCCTCGATCCGGAGCGTCCGGGCGTCGAGGACCTGATCGACCAGATCACCGCCGGTGTGCGCTCGTCGTTCACCTACGCGGGCGCGCGCTCGCTGGCGGAGTTCGCCGAGCGCGCCGTCGTGGGCCTGCAGTCCAGCGCGGGCTACGACGAGGGTCGCCCCCTGCACGCCTCCTGGTGACGGCGGCGGCGGCCATGATGGGATGAGGCCGTGCAGATCCGGGAGATGACCGAGTCCGACTGGCCGCAGGTGTGGCCGTTCTTCCAGGAGATCGTCCGGGCGGGCGAGACCTACGCCTATCCGCTGGACCTCACCTCCGAGCAGGCACGTGAGCTGTGGACGAAGCCGGCGCCGGGACGCACCGTGGTCCTCGAGGACGACGGCATCGTCCTGGGCAGCGCCGCGATGGGCCCCAACCGGCCCGGTCGCGGCAGCCACGTGGGCACCGCCTCGTTCATGGTGTCGCCGCAGGCGCGCGGCCGCGGGGTCGGGCGCCGCCTGGGCGAGCACGTGGTCCAGTGGCACCGCGACTCCGGCTACCGGGCGATCCAGTTCAACGCCGTGGTCGAGACCAACACGGCCGCCGTCGCACTGTGGAAGTCGCTGGGCTTCGAGATCATCGGCACCGTGCCGGAGGCGTTCGACTCGCGCGCGCACGGCCTCGTCGGCCTGCACGTGATGCACCTGCCGCTGGAGCCGTTCAGCGCAGGATGAGCGCGAGGCCTCGGGCGAAGGAGGCGTCGAGGTCGGGATCCTCGGCCACGATGCCGACCTGGGCGGCCTGGCGGTGCATCTGCGTGGCCTGGGTGTGGCCGAAGACGTAGAGCAGCAGCGTGCGCGCCACGTCGGGCGAGGTGATCGCGGCCAGCTCGTTCTCGATCCGCGAGTCGCCCAGCCGGAACGCGGACGCCGTCGCGACGACGTCGGCCCCGTCGCGCACGGCCATCATCGCCTCACGCAGGGCGAGCGCGGCCTTCTGGGCATCCGCGCCCACCTCGACGTCGGCGACGATGCGGTCGGCCATGAGCGCGAGCAGCGTCTGCTTGTCCGGGACGTGATGGTAGAGCGCGCTGGGCTGGACGCCGAGCTCGCCGGCGACCCGGCGCATCGAGCAGAACTCGAGCCCGTACTGGTCGAGCACGCGCAACGCCCCGGAGACGACGTCATCGAGGGAGTTGGCCACGGGACCACTGTATCGGCTAGCCTGAACGCCGTTCAGGTGAACACCGTTCAGTCCGCCACGCAGGGAGCCCTCATGACCGGCACCACCACCCGCCCGGGTCGCAGCCACGTCGCCACCGACGTCGCACTCGTCGCCACCTTCGCGGCCTTCATCGCCGTGTGCGCGCAGTTCACGCTGCCCTTCTCGGTCAACGGGCTCGTCGAGTTCAGCCTCCAGCCCCTCGCCGTCCTGCTGTGCGGAGCGGTGCTCGGCGCGCGTCGCGGCTTTCTGGCCGTCGTGCTCTACCTGGCCCTCGGCGCCGCGGGCCTGCCGGTCTTCGCCCAGGGCGGCAGCGGTGCGGGTCAGTTCGTCGGGGCGACCGGCGGCTACCTGCTGACCTTCCCGCTCGTGGCCCTGGCGACCGGGCTGGCGGCCCAGTGGTTCCGCGGTCCGCGGCGCCCGCTGGCCATCGTCGTCGGCGGTGCGATCGGCCTCGTCCTGAACTGGCTCGCCGGCGCCCTGAGCTTCAGCCTGGTCCTCGACCTGCCGTACAGCACGGCCGCCAAGTCGCTCGCCGTCTTCCTGCCCGCCGACTTCGTCAAGCTCGCGATCGTCGCCGTCGTCGCGACGGCCGTGCACCGCGCCTTCCCGCAACTGCTGGGACGCCGCTGACGATGATCCGGTTCGACGACGTCACCGTCCGGGTCCAGGGCCCCGAGGACGACATCACCCTGCTCGACCGCGTCTCGGCCGAGATCGGCGAGCGACGGGTGGCCGTGATCGGCGGCAACGGTGGCGGCAAGTCGACCCTCGTCCGGCTGATCAACGGCTTGGTCGAGGCCAGCTCCGGGAGCGTGACCGTCGACGGGCTGGACGTCGCTAAGGACGCCTCGGCCGTGCGCCGCCGGGTCGGCTTCGTCTTCACCAACCCGACCTCGCAGCTGGTCATGCCCACGGTGGCCGAGGACGTCGCCCTGTCGTTGCGGCGCACCATCAAGGACCGCCGCCGGCGCACCGCGCGTGCGCTCGAGATCCTCGAGGACTTCGGCCTGGCACATCGCGCCGACACGAGCGTCCACGCGCTGTCGGGCGGTCAGCAACAGCTGCTCGCCCTGGCCGGGGTGTTGGCCTGCGAGCCGTCGGTCGTCGTGGCCGACGAGCCCACCACCCTGCTCGACCTGCGCAACTCGCGCCTCGTCGCCGACCGGCTCTTCGCGCTCGAGCAGCAACTCGTCCTGGTCACGCACGACCTCGAGCTGGCCGCGCGCTGCGATCGGGCCCTCGTCGTCGAGTCCGGCCGGATCGCCTTCGATGGACCGGCTCCGGAGGCCGTCGAGCACTACCGCGCCAGCGTGCCGGCATGAGGCGCTCGCTGGGCCTGGGCCTGTACGTGCCGGGCGACACCGTCCTGCACCGCCTGTCGCCCGGCCCCAAGCTGCTCGGCCTGCTCGTCCTGAGCATCGGCGTCGTCGCCGCCCGAGGTCCGTGGCTGCCGGTCTGCGTCTTCGTCGTCGCGATCGCGACCGCCCTGTGGGTCGGGATGTCACCGCGGACCCTCGCCGCCGCGCTGCGTCCGGTCGCGATCGTCATGGTGGTCGCCGTCGGCTTCCAGTGGTGGATGAACGGCTGGCAGCTGGCCCTGGAGGTGTTCGCCACCGTGCTCGCGCTCGTCGTCGCCGCGGCGATCCTCACGGCGACGACGCCGACCGACGAGATGCTCGACTCGATCGCGCGCTGGCTCGGGCCGTTCCGGCGCTTCGGCGTGAACCCCGAGGTGGTCGCGCTGGCGTTCTCGCTGGTGATGACCTCGATCCCCACCCTGTTCACGATCTTCGGCGAGACCCGCGACGCCGCCAACGCCCGCGGCCTCGGCCGGAGCCCGAAGGCGACGCTGACGCCGGCGGCGATCCGCGTCGTCGCGCACGCGTACGCCACCGGCGATGCGCTCCATGCGCGCGGAATCCTCGATGACCCGGACGAGGGTGACTAGGCTCACTGCCATGGCTCGCCCCCTGCGGACACTGGTCGTCGACGACGAGCAGCCGGTGCTGGACGAGCTCGTGTGGCTGCTCGGCCGCGACGACCGCATCGGCACGATCGCCACCGCACGATCGGGCACCGAGGCGCTGCGCCGCCTGGACTCCGGCGACATCGACCTGTTGTTCCTGGACATCGCGATGCCCGGCCTCACGGGCATCGACATCGCCCGCCTGCTGGGGCGGTTCTCCTCGCCGCCGAAGATCATCTTCGTCACCGCCCACGACGCCCACGCCGTCGAGGCGTTCGACCTCAACGCGGTCGACTACCTCCTCAAGCCGATCCGCGAGGAGCGCCTGCGCGAGAGCGTCCGACGGGCGGTCGCCGACACCGATGCGGGCGCGGCGGACTCCGACGACACGATCGCGGTCGAGCTGGCGGGCGTGACCCGCTTCGTGTCCCGCTCGAAGGTCACCCACGCCGAGGCGCAGGGCGACTACGTCCGGTTGCACACCCTCGACGGGTCGAGCCACCTCATCCGCACCCCGCTGGGATCCCTCGCCGAGGACTGGTCCGAGGCCGGCTTCCTGCGCATCCACCGCAGCATGGTCGTGAACCGCGCTCACATCGTCGAGGTCCGGATGAGCTCGGGCCGGGCCAGCGTCGTCGTCTCGGCGCCCGGCGGCACGACGACCGAGCTGCAGGTGGCCCGCCGGCACACCCGCGCCCTGCGCGAGCTGATCGGCGAGCACACGCCGTGACGGACACCGCCCCTCCCCCGCCGGAGCACACCGGGCGGGTCCGCGTCACCAACCCGCTGTCGACCGCCTCGCCCCACGTCCGCAGCACCGTCGGGCAGGAGATCGACGAGGCGACGGGCATCGGCGAGGTCTACATGCAGTCCCTCATCCGCTCGCAGTTGCGGGCCGCGGCCACGGTGACCATCACCCTGCTGTTGACCGTCGTCAGCCTGCCGCTGGTCTTCCTGTGGGTGCCGGGCCTGCGTGACGCGAGCATCCTCGGCGTCCCGCTGCCGTGGCTCGTGCTCGGTGGCTGCGTCCACGCCGGCGTCATCGTCCTGGGCTGGCTCTACGTCCGCCACGTCGAGCGGGCCGAGCGCCTGTTCACGCAGCTCGTCGAGCCGAACGACACGAGCCCATGAGCCCGGCCTGGGGCATCGCCGCCGTCGCACTGGTCTCGATCGCCACCTTGGCGATCGGCAGCTTCGGACTGCGCATCAGCCGCACGAGCAGCGACTTCTACGTCGCCTCGCGCTCGGTCTCCCCCTCGCTGAACGGCTCCGCGATCAGCGGGGAGTACCTGTCGGCCGCGTCCTACCTCGGCATCGCCGGACTCGTGCTGACCCACGGCGCCGACATGCTCTGGTACCCGATCGGCTGGACCGTCGGCTACCTGTTGCTGCTGGTCTTCGTCGCCGCGCCACTGCGCCGCTCGGGCGCCTACACGATCCCCGACTTCGCCCAGGTCAGACTGCAGTCGCTGGCCGTGCGGCGCGTGTCGACGGCACTCGTGGTGGCGGTGGGCTGGCTCTACCTGATCCCGCAGTTCCAGGGCGCCGGGCTGACGCTGCAGACGGTCCTGGACGCTCCCCGCTGGTTCGGCACGGTCCTCGTGGCCGTCATCGTGACCGTGAGCGTGGCCCTGGGCGGCATGCGCGCCATCACCTTCGTCCAGGCGTTCCAGTACTGGCTGAAGCTGACCGCCCTGCTCGTGCCGGTGATGTTCCTGCTGCTGGCGTGGTCGCGCGACGGCCGGCCCGGGACCCAGGCGCCCGTCGACTGGTGGGTCCCGCTGGGCGACGGCGGCCCCGAGGCGATCTACTCCACCTACGCCGTCATCGTCGCGACGTTCCTGGGCACGATGGGACTGCCGCACGTCGTCGTGCGCTTCTACACCAACCCCGACGGCCACGCGGCGCGCCGGACGACCCTGGTCGTCCTGGTGCTGGTCTCGGCGTTCTACCTGCTGCCGACGATCTACGGCGTGCTGGGTCGGGTCTACGCCTCGGACCTCGTGGCCTCGGGACGCGCCGACGCGGTCGTCCTCGAACTGCCCAGTCGCCTCGTCGCGGGGACGGCCGGCGAGTTCCTGACCGCACTGGTGACCGCGGGCGCCTTCGCCGCGTTCCTGTCGACCTCGTCGGGAGTGACGATGGCGCTGGCGGGCGTGGTGGGTCAGGGACTGAGCAGCCACGGCCCGTGGCGGGGACGGCTCTCCTCGATCGCCGGGCTGCGGGTGGCGGCCGCGTTGTGCGTGACCGTGCCCCTCGCCCTGGCGTTCGTCACCGAGCCGATCCCGGTGGCCAGCTCGGTCATCTTCGCCTTCGCTCTGGCGGCGTCGACCTTCTGCCCGCTCCTCGTGCTGGGCATCTGGTGGCGCGGGCTGACCTCGGCCGGCGCGATCGCCGGGCTCCTGGGAGGCGGCGTCTGTGCGGGCGTCGCCCCGTTCGTGTCCCTCGCCCTCGACACCGAGGGATGGTGGAACACGCTGATGAGTCAGCCGGCGCTGTGGTCGGTACCGGTGGGGTTCGGCCTGATGGTGGGCGTCTCACTGGCGACGCGGGGCACCGTCCCCGCCACGGTCGGACGCACGATGGTGCGCCTGCACACGCCCGAGCGGGTGCAGGTCGACCGGCGATTCTGAGTCAGACGCTGCGCGACGTGTCGAGACGGTCGAACGCGTCGAGCACCTGCTCCATCGTGGGCTTCTGGGCCACCGTGGCGACGGAGGACTCGACGAGCCCCTCGCGCTCCTGGCGCAGGTGGCGCTTGACGGTGGAGGTGGAGCACCCCAGCCGCTCGGCCAACTCGCGGCAGGTCTCGTCGGGGTGGGCCCGGCGGGCGCCCATGACCTCGTTGTGGTCGACGGGCCCGCCACCGACGCGAGCGGTGCCGTACGCGCCGGAGTCGACCCGGACCTCGATGCCCAGCTCTCGGCGCATCGCCCGGCGGTCGGCCTCACTGGTGCAGGCGAGGAACCCGGAGACGTCGACCTCGACCACGGCCCGGTAGAGGCAGTCGTCGAGCACCGAGCAGCCGGCACAGCGGCGATGCGCCGCGGCCTTCTTGCCCTGGTAGTCGCGCCACTGCTCGGCGGTGACGTCGCGACGGGACGGCGGGGACAACAGGATCTCGTCCTGGTACATCGCCGGCGCCATGGCGCACGGCGGGAGGGTCGGCCTCATTGCCCATCTCCTGGAGTTGCGGGTGCTTCCAGTCTAG
Organism: Aeromicrobium sp. 636; assembly: GCF_024433585.1. NCBI lineage: Bacteria > Bacillati > Actinomycetota > Actinomycetes > Propionibacteriales > Nocardioidaceae > Aeromicrobium > Aeromicrobium sp. 636. The sequence continues at coordinate 335,091 of NZ_WNJU01000003.1, read as the reverse complement.
AGGTACATTCCGCCGGCATCACCCGGGGTGACGGGTGTCTCGCCCTCGCCACCTTCGCCACCCTCGCCCCGGTTCGCGCCGCCCGGAAGCGCCAGCCGCATGTTGTGCAACTGGCTCTGGGCCTGGACCTGCTGGGCGTACAGCGCCGCCTGGATCCCGTGGAAGAGCCCCTCCAACCAACCGACGAGCTGGGCCTGGCCGACGCGCAGCTCGGCGTCGCTCGGCGACTCGGCGTCGAACGGCAGGCTGAGGCGCTCGAGCTCCTCGACGAGCTCGGGAGCGAGGCCGTCCTTGAGCTCGTCGATGGACTGGTGGTGGATCTCGCGCAGGCGGGCTCGGCTGGCGTCGTCGAGGGGCGCAGCCTTCACCTCTTCGAGCAACTGGCGGATCATGCCGCCGATGCGCATGACCTTGGCGGGCTGCTCGACGAGGTCGGTGAGCGCCGTGCGGGACTTGTCCTGCGGGGCGGGCACCGGCTGGCCGTGCGGGTCGATGATCCGGTCGTCGGTCATGGCCTCAGCCTAGGCATGCCGCTGCAGGAGCGCCGCTCGACCTCAGACACCGACGTCCAGCACGACCTTGCCGATGTGCGAGGACTCCTCGAGGATGCGGTGGGCGTCGGCCACGCGCGCCAGCGGCACGGTCTCGTGGACGATCGGACCCAGGCGGCCCTGCTCGATCAGCGGCCAGACGTGCTCGACGAGGTCGGCCATGATCTCGGCCTTCTCCTGGGCCGGGCGGAACCGCAGGGACGTCGCGGCGATGGTGCCCTGCTTCGCCAGCAGTGCCCCCAGGTTCAGCTCGCCCTTGCGTCCGCCCTGCATGCCGATGACGACGATCCGGCCACCGCGCGCCAGGGAGGCCACGTTCTGGGCGAGGTACCTGCCGCCGATGATGTCCAGCACGACATCGACGCCCCCGAGGTCCTGGCACGCCTCCACGAAGTCGTCCTCGCGGTAGTTCACGACCACGTCGGCGCCGAGCTCGCGGACGGTCCGGGCCTTGTCCTCGCTGCCGACCGTCGTGACGACCGTGGCCCCGAAGGCCTTGGCCAGCTGGATCGCGGTGGTGCCGATGCCACTGGCACCGCCGTGGACGAGCAGCTTCTCGCCCTCGCTCAGGCTGGCCAGCATGAAGACGTTGGACCACACGGTCGCGTACGTCTCGGGGATGGCCGCGGCCTCGATCAGCGTCGTCCCGGTGGGAACGCGCACGACCTGACCCGCCGGAGCGACGACCCGCTCGGCGTAGCCCCCGCCGCTCAGCAGGACGCAGACCTCGTCGCCGGGCGCGTGGTCGGTGACGCCCTCGCCCACGGACTCGACGATGCCGGAGCACTCCAGCCCGAGGACGTCCGTGATGCCCGGGGGCGGCGGGTAGTGACCCTGTCGCTGCAGCAGGTCCGCGCGGTTGACGCCCGCCGCGGCGACCGTGACGGCCACCTCGCCCGGCCCGGGTGCGGGGTCGGGCAAATCGGCGACGACGAGGCTCTCGGGGCCTCCGGGCTCTTCGACGATGACGGCTCGCATGCCCACCACGGTAGTGACCGGCACACTGGTGCGTATGCAGTTGACGCTCGTGCAGATGGCCGCGACCCTCGACTCGGCGGCGAACCGTGCCCGGATCGAGGAGGAGCTCCGGCCCCTCGAGGGCCAGGATCTGGTGGTCCTGCCCGAGGCGGTGATGCACGACTTCGGGCCCTCCGACCACGACCTGGCGGCCGTCGCCGAGCCGTTGGACGGACCGTTCGTCGACCTGCTGAGCCGTGAGGCCCGCCGGTTGGGCGCGACGATCGTGGCCGGCATGTTCGAGCGCACCGACGACCTGCCGTTCAACACCCTCGTCGCGATGGGGCCCGACGGCGACCTGGCCGCCACCTATCGCAAGATCCACCTCTACGACTCCTTCGGCTACCGCGAGTCCGAGCGCCTGCGCGCCGGCGACGTCGACCCCGTCGTCCTGCCGGTCGGCGACCTGACCGTGGGCCTGATGACCTGTTACGACCTGCGCTTCCCCGAGATGGGGCGTGCCCTGGTCGACGCGGGCGCCGAGGCGTTCGTGGTCCCGGCCGCGTGGGTCGCCGGCGAGCACAAGGTCGACCACTGGCGCACGCTGCTGCGGGCCCGGGCGATCGAGAACACCGTCTGGGTGGCCGCCGCCGGACAGGGCGGATCGCGCTACAGCGGTCATTCCTTGGTGGCCGATCCGTGGGGAACTATCGTGGAGGAAGCCGCCGGGGGGAACGAGCTGGTCACCGCAGACATCGCGGTGGACGCCGTGCGGCGGTCCCGCGAGGTCAACCCCTCGCTCGCCAACCGGAGGATGCAGACCCTGTGACCACCGTCCAGCCCGGCCGACGTCGCCTCGACACGTCGGTCCCCACGCCGTACGAGGTGGCGACCCGCGAGCCACGCGTCACGTCCGCGCGATGGTCCCGCCTCCTGATGCTCGGGACCTTCGTCCTGTGGGTGCTCAGCACCCTCGGCGCGACCACCGCGATCGTGGACGTGGGTGCGCCGCAGTGGCTCTGGCGCCCCAGCGCGGCGGCGCTGCTGGTCGCCTTCTCGGTGATTCTGACCCACCGTGTCGGCGGCTACATGCGCATCTGGGTGAGCCTGACCCTGCTGTTGTCCGTGGCCGCCCTGGTCTCCGACCTGAACTTCCTGCTGGCGGCCGCAGCGGGCGCCACCGCCGTCCTCTCGTCCGTCTCTGCCGTCGTCTTCACGCGGCCGGCGGACTCCGTCCTCGAGGTCCTGCGCGAGTACCTCGTCATGCTCTCGTTGGCCCTCAGCGGCGCGGTCGGCGTGGCGGCCTGGAACGCCACGGTCGTCGTGCGGCCGTTCGGCCTCATCGTCATGGCCATCGCCGTGACCCTGGCGATCGCGATCGTCTGGCGGCTGGGCTCGGGCCTGCACGGCCTGGGCCGGAACCACCTCAAGCTGCTGATCGTGATCGCCGTCGTGGCTGTCGGCCTGTTCTACTACGGCAGCTTCGTGCGCACCGCCGGATCGCCGGGACTGAAGAACCTCCTGGACGACGCGATCGTGTGGCTGCGCCAGACCATCGGCGGTGTCCCTCGGCCGTACGAGTTCCTCATCGGCTTCCCCGCGCTCGTCGTGGGCACGTCGATGCGCTCGCGCTATCGCGAGGGCTGGTGGGTCTGCGTCTTCGCCGTCGTCGGCACGGTGATCGTGGCCAACTCGCTGATCGACCCGCGTGCCTACCCCTCGTACTTCGCCCTCTCCACGCTCTACAGCGCCATCTTGGGGCTCGCCCTGGGGCTCCTCGTCCGTGCGGTCTTCCTGCGGCCGCGGACGTCCCGTGCCGCCCGCGCGGTCCAGCAGTCCCGCCGTTCCGAGCCGGAGCGTTTCTCGCCCCTGCGCTGAGCCCCACGGCCCGCTCCCGACGCCGCGACCAGAGGAATGCCAGAATCGGTGCAGGTGTCGTCGCTCCGGTGGCGGCCCTGGAGGGGTGCCGGAGTGGCCGATCGGAACCGCCTTGAAAGCGGTCGCTGGCAGTGATGTCAGCCGCGGGTTCGAATCCCGCCCCCTCTGCGTGACTCGTTACCGACTCGACCGGGCGCACCTCATGGTGCTCGCCGGTGTGTGCTTCATCGTGGCCGCCGTGAGCGTCCTCGTCGCCTTCCTGACCGCAGGAGGCGGCGGCCTCGCCAACGGCGTGGCGATCGTGGCGGGGGGCATCGCCCTCGTCGCGCTGCTCGTGGCTGCCGTCGCCAACCTGCGACCGCCCGTGGTCCTCACGCTCGACCCCGCCGGGTACCGCGCTCGGGGGCGCCACGGCGAGGGAACGTGGAAGGGCGTCGAGTCCGTCGAGGTCAGCGACGGCCTGCTGCGCTTCACCGACGGCGCGGGCGCCGTCACGGCATTCCCGCTCAGCCTGGTCGACCGCAGCCGCCGGGCCGAGCTGATCCGCGAGGTCTACGACCGGCTCAACACCGCCCACGGCTACCGGCGCTTCGACCCGACCGACGCCGGCTGACCCGCACCCGACGCACAGCGGCTCAAGGAGCGGGCCTGTCTTCCTCCTCGACGTCGTCGGCACGCGCGAACCACTGGCCGCCGGGGTCGGCCAGCTCCGGGAGGATGTCCCACCACGAGACGTCGTGGGTCAGTCTCGGGCCGTCTCGGTCGATGATGATCGGATCGCCGGCTGGAGGGGTGGTACCGGTGAACTCCTGGATCTCCAGGTCGAAGTAGGACAGGCCGTCCGCGATGGCCTTCCGGCCGGGATGAGCAGTCGTGGGGAAGAACTCGTCATTGAGGTAGGCGACAGCGCCCTCGATCTCGACGTCGAAGGCCCGTCCGCCGCCCCAGGAGGACTTCGCGATGACCAGCCGGGACCCGTCCTCGGAGTACTCGGGTACGCCACCGAGCACGGACAGCAGGTCCGCCACGGTGAATCCCGGTCCGGGTGAACCCTGGGCGTCCTGGGTCATCGACTTCCTCCGTACCGGTGCCGCTCGGCGACGACCAGTACATCAGCCCACGGCGCAACCACCACGGCTTTCGCCGAACTCGGCGGCCGGGAACGAGAGAACCCCCGCCGGGCTCTCGCTCGACGGGGGCTCCCACGTGACTGATTGGCGGAGATGGAGGGATTTGAACCCTCGAGAGGTTTAAACCTCAACCCGCTTAGCAGGCGGGCGCACTAGGCCACTATGCGACATCTCCAGACAACCGGATCAGGATACCCACCCGCACCCCCGACCGCCGAATCAGGGCAGTCGTTTGACGATCGAGGCACCGCGCTCGTAGAAGTCCTCGGGCAGATCCGCCAGCGGTGTCGCCTCGTGCGGATGCGCGCGCATCCCGTCCAGCAGCAGGGTGCGCATCCGGCGGGCGAGCCACGCACGGTTCTCCGGGGCGGCCGTCTGGACCGCGCTCAGCATCAACGGAGCGGCACTCAGGTCGGCCACGGTCAGGTCCGGGCGCGCCATGCCCTCCTCGACGGCCCGCTCGGCCACGGTCCGCAGGGTGCCGACCCACCGGTTCGTCGGGCGGTAGTCCGGATCGCTGATCGCCAGGCGTCGCATCACCTCGGCCACGATGCGCCGGTCGATCATCACCTGGGTGGACTCGTCGACGATCAGCTCGAGCGCCTCCCACCCCGACTCGATCTGCAGCGCCCGCTCGGCGATGTCGTCGAAGAGCGCGATGTGGCGGTCGTACAGGGCGCGCCACAGATGTTCCTGCGAGGCGAAGTTGCGATAGAGCGTCCCCGTGCCGACCTTCGCGGCGGCTGCCAGCGCGTGCATCGGTGCGTCGAGGCCGTTCTCGGCGAAGTAGACCTCGGCGGTGTCGATGATGCGTTCACGGTTCGCCACAGCGTCACGACGCATGGGAACACGGGGCTTTTCGGACATCACCACCAATTTACGCGATGCTGAGCAAAAGGGGTCCTCGCACCCGATTTCGCGCCCGGGAAGGGTCCAAGGTAGACTCGTCGAGGCCCGCAAGGGTACGCGCCCGTAGCTCAACGGATAGAGCATCTGACTACGGATCAGAAGGTTAGGGGTTCGAATCCCTTCGGGCGCACCACATCAGGAACGCCCCTCAGTGATCTCACTGGGGGGCGTTCTTCGTTTCCCGGCGGCCGTCATCCTGCGCCGGCTCGGGGCCCAGTGGCTGTGCCTTCCGCTGAGGCGCTCACCGGGTGGTCGCGGCGCGCCACGCCATCAGCTGGCGGTGGACGTTCCACGCGCCGACGAGCACGGGCGTGTCACCCAACTCCGGGACGACCTCGGTGAGGTCGGGGTCCAGAAGCCAGTCGCGCGGATGGATGAAGAGCGCCTCGTTCTGAGGCCCGCCGATGCCTCCGTGCGAGCCGACCTGCTCCTCGAAGGCGTGCACCCTGTCGAGCGCGTCGACGGTCGAGAGGACGACGAGATCGCCGGCATCGGTCAGCGCGTGCAGGCGGGCCAGGTCGGCCGCCGTCCGCGAGGGGTAGCCCAGCAACGGGTCATCACCGCTGGCGGCGCTGGACCCGCCGAGACCGCGCACGCCGTGACGGCCGATCACGAGGGGATCGCCGGCGTCGTCCGTCGACATCACCAGGCCCACGCCGGGGCTGTCCAGCAGCCCTGGCACGAGGGCGGGCCACGCGGCGTCGATCTCGGCGAGGTTCGGCCTCGAGGACAGGCGCCGGAACCAGATCATGCCCAGGTTGCCGCCGCCCGTGACGGCGACCTCCGGGTCGTCGGAGCCGGCGACGAGGCCCTCGGGGGGTGCCCGGTTCTCGCCGACCACGGCGGAGATCAGGGCATGGACGGGGCCGCGCTGCTCGCCCTCCTCGGTCGTCGTGAGCACCGTGGCGTCCGAGCCTCCCGACCTCATCAGCTCGACCACGCGATCGGCGAAGGAGCAACCGGCGAGCTGCGAGAACGGTGCGCCCAGGCTCTGTCCGTGGTCCGACACCACCACGAGGTCGTAGCGGGTCGCGACCGACCGGGCGACGTCCTCCAGTGCCGCGAGTGCGCCGTCGAGACCTTCGATCGCCGCCATCGACTCGGGCCGCTCCGGACCGGCATGGTGCGCGATCTCGTCGTAGTCGACGAAGTCCACGAAGATGATGGGTGACCCCCGCGTCATCTCGTCGGCGATCAGCGACAGGTCGAGCTTGCGCAGCAGCACGTTGGTCAGGCCGCGCAGCACGGCGTAGTCGACCTTGCGCGGGATCCGGGGCCGGACGTCGCGCACGCGCTGGCGGTGACCCTGGCGGAACTCCTTGATCACCTCGCCCACGGTCAGGACGAGCGCGCCGGGGAGCAGGAACGGTCGGATGAAGAACGACAGGTAGGTCGATCCCGAGCCCAGGTCGCGCAAGCGGGTCGAGCGGCTCACCGTGAGGTACGAGCGTGCCGCGCCGCCGGTGAAGGTCGTGCTGATCGCGGTGCCGTCGCGCAGGAGCCCCGAATCCGCCGGGAAGCGCGCCTCGATCACGCGGGCGTCGGCCGGGTTCCCCGCGACGAGCAGGCGGCCGGCGCGGCGGTCCCACCAGCGGTAGGCGGGGATGTCCGCGCTCCCGTGCAGGAAGCCGGCCATGCTGGCGGGCGTCGTGCACGGGATCGTCGACCACCAGCCGGTCAGCGTGTGGCTGGAGCGCACCCAGCGAGCGATGTTCGGTGCCTGGCCGCCGGCCAGGGCCCGTCGCAGGACCGGCAGCGCCACCCCGTCGAGCTGCACCACCAGCAGGCCGCGCGGTCGATCCTCCCGGCCGACGCCGGCGCGTGCCCACCTCTGGCGCAGACCGCCGCCCGTGGCGGCCCCGACGACGTAGTGGCTGTCCGTGGCGCCGGAGAGCCACCTCCCGCAGGCCATGACCGCCCCGGCGACCAGCAGGACCACCAGGGTGTCGCCGATGCCCAGGTCCGTGTGCGCCGCCAGGTCGATCGCCGCACCGAGCACGAGCACCTGGGCTGCGAAGCCCAGCACCAGCGCCGTCAGGACGCTCCCTCCCGACGCCAGCAGGCGCAGGGGTCGCGACACGATCGCGTCGAGCACGAACATCGCGACGAACACCACGACGACGAGGAGCAGCTCATCGGTGACGCTCACCCCCACGGCCGCCAGGCCCAGCGTCAACGCGACCGCCGCCACCACGACGGTCCACACCGCCTGCAGGACGTCGGCGACCCCCGGCACCCAGCTCGCCCCGGTGCGCTCGGGTGCCGGTGAGGCCCACCCTCGCTCCGTGGCGTGGCTCACATGGTCATCGTTCCACGAGTGAGCTCCGTGCGGACTCCCATCGAGGTCCCGACGATGCGGGTCGCCGGCGCCTGCGCGGCCATGGCCGTGCGGAACCGATCGCCGGGTGAGGCGAACCAGTGGTCGTGCGTAGGGCCCGTCGAGCGCAGCACCACGGGCCAGAAGGTGCCGTGGTGCACGGGGACCACCCAGCGCGCCCCCACGTCCCGGACGGCCGCGGCGGCCTGCACGGGGTCCAGATGCTCGTCCCCCAGGGACGGTCCCCACCCGCCGATCGGCACGAGCGCGAGGTCGACCGACGCGACGCTCGTGAAGTCCATGGGCCCGGTGTCGCCCGGGTACCAGCAGGTCGTGTCCGCCCGGGCGAACCGGAATCCCAGCGCCGGAGCGCTCGCGCTGCGCGGTCGCCGGTCGCGGCGGCCGTCGTGCCGCGCGGGCAACACCTCGATGTCGACGCCCGCCGCGGTGACGCGGTCGCCCGGCACGACCTCGATCACGTTCAACCGCTCCAGGGAGCGAACGGCGCGCACCGCCCCGCGCGGCACGACGATCGGCACGTCGTCGGCGAACCGGCGCAGCGTCGGCAGGTGCAGGTGGTCGTGGTGCAGGTGCGAGATCAGGACGAGGTCGGCTCGCGTCGCGCGAGGGCCTGGCGGAGGACCGGTGCGGCGCAGGTGGAACAGCCGACGCGCCGTCAGCGGATCGGTCGCGACGGTCGCACCGAGCAGCTCGACCGTCACGAAGGCATGGCCCCACCAGGTGACCGCGGTCATGCCTTCAGTGTGCGCGTCGGCGGCCCCGGCCGACCAGCGCCGACCGTGCCCGTAACACAAGGCCCACGGGCGACATCCGGCGAAAGCCCTCGCATCCCGGCACACGAGCGCTCCGACGGGCGGCGAAGAGGAGTCGCTGGTCCGGAAACTTGTTACATCGATGCGATCCGATGAACGCCGGACGACATCACCGCGTAACCATCGCTGTCGAGACTCGATCCCGCCCCTGCTCCGCGTCCCCGGCGGAGCTTCCCCCCACCTGAGAGGGATCAGATGATCAAGCAACGAGGATGGCGCCTCGCCACCGTGGCAGCGCTGATGGCGGTGCCACTGGCGGCCGTGCCGGCCCAGGCGGCCGACGGCGAGTTGGCGTCCGGCTCCGACTGGAGCGTCTCCCGCACCGCCGGCGGCTACCTGGTCACGGTCGACCTGCCGAAGCGCCTGCCGATGGTCTCGGATGCGCCCACGATCGAGGTCGACGGCACGCCGATCGGCATCGCCACCGAGTCCGCCGACGGCAAGAGCCTGTCGGTCTTCACGGCGGACGCCTCCGTGGTCGACGCGGACGACGTCGAGGCCGGTTGGTTCAGCAAGCCGTCGGGCGCCCGCGTGAAGATGGCCACCCTCGACGAGATCGCCCAGGCCGACCCCGAGGCCCTCGACGCGAACCCGGCGTCGCTCGGCAGCCACGAGCACACCGAGGCCGTCTACAACTTCGGAGCGCAGTCGATCCCGCTGGCCGGCATCGGCGGCATCCGCGGCGAGCTGCAGGGCAAGATCTACCTGCCGAAGACCGGCGGACCCCGCCCCGTCGTGCTGCTGCTGCACGGCCGCCACACCTCCTGCTCCACCGGGACGGCCAACCCGAACCGCTGGCCGTGCGGACCGAACCAGATCAACGTCCCGAGCTTCGCCGGCTACGACGGCACCGGCCGCGCGCTGGCCAGCCACGGCTACGCCGTCGTGTCGATCTCGGCCAACGCGATCAACTCCAACGACAACCAGCTCGCGCTGGACCAGGGCGCCCAGGCGCGCGGTCAGCTGCTGCTCGACACCCTCTCGATGCTGAAGAAGGCCAACGAGGGCGCCGCGGTGAGCCACTACGACGCGCAGCAGGAAGGCAACGTCACGCTCGCGCAGGCGCTCGCCGACCAGAGCCCACTGCCGGGCCTGTCCGAGGGCACCGCGGGGCTGGCCCCCGCCGACCTCGTGGGGCGCTTCGACTTCTCGAACATCGGCATGATGGGCCACTCCCGCGGCGGCGAGGGCGTCACGTCCGCGGCGACCCTGAACCAGGGCCTGGAGAAGCCGTGGAAGATCACGTCGATCCTGCCGCTGGCGCCGGTCGACTTCGCCCGCATGACGGTGCCGAACGTGCCGATGAACGTGATCCTGCCGTACTGCGACGGTGACGTCTCCAACCAGCAGGGCCAGCACATGCTCGACGACTCGCGCTACGCGTTCGACGACGACGTGCTGCGCAGCGGCGTGTGGATGATGGGCGCGAACCACAACTTCTACAACACCGTCTGGACACCGGGGAAGTACGACTACTCCGTCTCCGACGACTGGGGTGCGAACTCCACCGACGCCGTCTGCGGCCCGCGCTCGAGCACGAACATCCGGCTGAGCGCCGACGCGCAGTACGACGCCGGCACGGCCTACATGGCCGGCTGGTTCCGCCTCACGATGGGTGACGAGAAGCAGTTCCTGCCGATGTTCGACGGCTCCGCCTCGGTTCCGGAGGTGCTCGGCTCGGCCGACATCCGCAGTGTCTCCACGGCTCCGGCCTCGGCGCGCCAGACGATCACGACGTTCGAGAAGGCCAGCTCGCTGGTCAAGGTCCAGGGTGCTGCCACGGCCACCGTCTGCGCCAGCGCGGCGGGTCGCACCGTGACGCAGTCGCTCGCGGCCTGCACGTCCTCGGCACTGGGCACCAGCGCCCAGCCGCACTGGACGCCTGCCTCGAACGGCGGCAACGTCCCGGCCACGCCGGTCACGAAGTTCTCGTGGACGGCCCTGTCCTCGGGCACCGGCAACGCGGCCACGGCCAGTGAGGTGCGCGTCAACGTCCCCGCGAAGGCGCGCAACGCGTCGTCGATGGAGCGCCTGTCGGTCAAGGTGGCCGCGGACGACACCGTCGACAGCAGCACGGCGCTCTCGGTCACCGTCGTCGACGGCTCGGGTGCGACCCACACCGTCCCGGTGGCGGATCTGAACGCACTGGCCGTCTCGCGACTGCCCGCCTCGACCGATGCACGGTTGAAGAAGATCGTCCTGCAGCAGGTCGACCTGCCGGTCGCCACGCTGAAGGACGCCGGCCTGAACGTCTCGGACATCCGTGAGGTCCGCTTCGGCGCCCTCGAAGGTCCGGACGGCCTGGCTGCCGGTGGCGTGTTCCTGTCGGACCTCGCGTTCGAGAGCTCGGCGGTCGGCACGGCGGACAGCAAGACCGTCCCCACGCTGAACGTGAAGGCCCCCGTCGTCGACGAGGGCAACGCTCCCGGCACGGCCGACATCGCGGTCTACCTCGACGACGCCGCGTCGATCCCGGTGACCGGCTACGTGTCGGCCCTCGGGTCGGCCACCGGTCGCGCCGGCATCGCCATGGAGAAGGTCACCTTCGCCCCCGGCGAGACCTGCAAGGTCGTCACGGCGCCGATCCTCGGCGACACCGCGGCCAGCACGACGAACTCCACGTCGGTGAAGACCTCGGTCATCAACACCCAGGGTGCCGTCATGGGGGCCGACGCCCTCGACTGGATGATCGTCCGCGAGGACGACGGCGTCACGGGCTCGGCGACGGCGCTGCCGTCGGCGGGCGTCCAGGGCGATGCCTGCGCCGAGCTGGCAGCCCAGGACGAGGCCGTCGAGGTCTCGGTCGGTGACAGCAAGCCGCAGCCCGGCGAGAGCCTCACGGTGACCGCCGGCGGGTTCCGCTCCGGCGAGGGCGTCACGATCACGGTCGACGGTGTCGACCCGGTCGTCACGGCCGCCGATGCGACCGGCGTCGTGACCGCCGCGATCGTCATCCCCGAGACCGCGACCCGCGGCGCCGCGACCGTCTCGGTCACGGGCAGCGGCACCGGTCGCACGGGCGAGACCTCGGTCTCGATCCTGGACGCGAGCTCGACGAGCCTGTCGATCTCGCCCGAGGCCCCGGCGATCAACGAGGCCGTGACCCTCACGGCGACCGTCACCGGCGGGGACACCACGGGCTCCGTGGAGTTCCTGGACGGCGACACGTTCCTCGGCACCACCGAGGTCGTCGACGGCACGGCCACCGTGGAGGTGCCCGGCTTCAAGGCGGGTGCGCACACCCTCGTGGCGCGCTTCGCCGAGACCGGCGTCACCGCGGGCTCGGCCTCCAACCCGGTCGCCTTCACCCTGGTGAAGGGCAAGCCCACGATGGTCATGTCGCTCTCGAGCGCCTCGACCGTCTTCGGGCAGGCCGCGAAGCTGTCGGCGAACGTCGGGGACGCGGACGGTGGCACGGTCACCTTCCGCTACGGCGCGGTCACGAAGACGGTCCCGGTCGCCAAGGACGGCTCCGCCGCCCTGACGCTGCCGGCCACCCTGAAGCCCGGTCGCTACACGGTGTCGGCCGCGTACGACGGCACCGACCGCACTGCCGCCAGCGCGAGGATCTCGACGTCGCTGGTCGTGACCAAGAAGGGCACGTCGGCGTCCGTCTCGGCACCGAAGTCGGTCAAGGCCGGCAAGGCCCTGCGCGGCAAGATCGCCGTCCGCGGCGGTGTCGCCGGTGTGGCGCCCACGGGCACCGCCAAGGTCTACGTCGCGAAGGGCAAGGGCGGCTACAAGCTGGCCAAGACGGTCCGCGTCCCGTCCTCGGGCAAGGCGACCTACGTGGTGAAGACGCCCAAGAAGCGCCAGAGCCTGCGGGTCAAGGTCGTCTACTCCGGTGACGCCAACTACGGGTCCAGCAAGTCCACCGTCAAGGCGGTGCGGGTGCGCTGATCCCTCACGACGAGGCCCCGGCAGCGATCAGCTGCCGGGGCCTCGTCACGTCCGGGCCGCGACCGAGCGGCCCACCCACGGGAAACGCCCCGGTCGCCGAGGCGACCCGGGGCGGCCTTGACCGCCTTGCTGACCTTCGTGACCGGCGCCCAGCCGGACTTCGTGCCCGTCACCCTTTCGTGAGGGGGAGGTCCGCTCATCCTGTCCAACTCGCGTCCCGGGCGCCACGAATCGCCTCAAGATTCGCGCGCCCGCAACATCGGGAGGTCGCCTGCGGACCCCTGCCTGAGATGCGATCAGGCCCCATCCGTGTTCGCATGGTGGGGACGAAGAATCGAGAGGAAGGCTGGAGTCATGGGACTTGATGACAAGTTGAAGAACACCGCTGACGACCTCAAGGGCAAGGGCAAGGAAGCCACCGGCAAGGCCAGTGACGACAAGAGCCTCGAGGCCGAGGGCAAGGGCGACCAGGCCAAGTCCGACCTCAAGCAGGCCGGCGAGAACGTGAAGGACGCGTTCAAGCACTGAGCACAGACCTACGACGAGGGCCCCGGGAATCCGATGATTCCCGGGGCCCTCGTTCGTGGAGCGCTCAGACGGTCGGCGGCACCGTTCCGGTGACTCCGGGCTCGGCCGTCGGGGACGTGGTGCCGGCCGTCGGCTGACCCGGCGTCGTGTACGTCGACGCGGTGTAGGTCGGCTCGTCGGCCATCTTGGCCTTGACGAATGCGGCGATGCCCGCGATCCCGGCGGTGAGGAGCCCGACGAAGGCGACCTTCTTCACACCGGCGAACCGCGGCTTCTTCTGGATCGGCAGCCGGTCGCTGACGTCGTCCGGCAGCTTGTCGACCAGGCCGTCGCGCAGGTCGAGCAACTCGGACTTCTCCGGCAGCTTCTCGATGAGGTCGTCACGCAGCGCCAGCCATTCGGCCCGGTCCGGAAGTCGCTCGATCAGCTGGTCCTTCAGGTCGCGCAGATCGGCGCCGTCCGGCAGCTGCTCCACGACGGTGTCCTTCACGCTCTTCTTGCCCTTGCCCACAATGGCTCCTTCGCACAGATGTCGTCGGAGTCCCATCGTGGCTCACGACGGAGTCGTACGCACCTCGGAAGAACCTTCGAGCACGACCTCGGCGGCCTCCTTGTCGGGCCGCAGCCCCCGCCAGCTGGCGTGGCGCAGGTGCCCGGCGGGCGACCAGTCGCCGTAGACGACCTCGCCCACGACCTTCGGCGTCACCCACGTCGCGTCACGCGACGCCGCGGTCTCGACCTCGTCGACGAATGGCGACGTCTTGCGGGTCAGCGGGTCCAGGAGCCGGCGCAGGCGCAGGCGCTCGTCCTCCGTGAAGCCGGTGCCGACCCTGCCGAGGTACCGCAGGCCTCCCTCGACGGGCACACCGAGCAGCAACGAGCCGATCCCCCGGCCACCCTTGCTGGGGCGCCAGCCGCCGACGACGACCTCCTGGGCCTCTTGGTTCTTGATCTTCAGCCAGTCCGTCGACCGCGCCCCGGGCTCGTACGGGGCCTTGCGCCGTTTCGCGACGACGCCCTCCAGCTTGTGGCGACGACTGAGCGTGACCGCCTCGTCGAGTGAGCCGCCATGGGCCGGCGGCACCTGGACCACGTCGCCGGTGAGGTCCAGGTCCTCCAGTGCCACGCGGCGGTCGTCGTAGGTCTGGTCCCGCAGGGACGTGCCGGCGTGCTCGATCAGGTCGAACACCAGCAGCCGCGTGGGCACCGTGCGCCGGAGTCGCTCGACGTCGGCGGCCTTGGTGACGCCCATGCGCTGCTGCAGGCGACCGAAACTGGGCACGCCGGACTCGTCGAAGGCCACGATCTCGCCATCGAGCACGGCGTCCAGACCCAGGCTCGCCAACTCCTCGACGACCTCGGGATAGCTGGCGCTCACGTCGTTGTGGTTGCGCGAGAACAGCCGCACCTTCTCGCCACCGACCACGGCGATGCACCGGATGCCGTCCCACTTCAGCTCGTAGGCCCACTCGTCGCCCGAGGCGTCCCTGGCGCCGGCCAGCACCGCCAGCATCGGCGGAACGAACCCCGAGCGCGCGGCCTCCTCGGGCGGCTTCGACGTCGCCTTCTTCTGCGGGGCGGGCTCGTTCTGCTCCTTCATCAGGTGGATCAGCCAGTTCTCGCCGGTCTTGATCAGCGCGAGCCGCTTCGATCCGCCGAGTCCACCGTCGCGGGTGCCGTGCAAGGTCGCGATGACCTCATGGTCGTTCCACTTCTCGAGGTCGTAGTGCCCGTGGTCCCAGATCGTGACGTGCCCGGCGCCGTACTCACCCTTCGGGATGTCGCCGGCGAACGTGGCGTACTCCAGCGGATGGTCCTCGGTCTGCACCGCCAGATGGTTGCCCGTGGACGACTCGGGCACGCCCTTCGGCAGCGCCCACGAGACCAGCACGCCATCACGCTCCAGCCGGAAGTCCCAGTGCAGACGACTGGCGTGATGCTCCTGGATGACGAAGATCGGGTCGCCGGTGCGCCCGCGGACGACCGAGTCCGGAACCGGCTCAGGCGTCTTCGCGGCATCGCGCATCGACCGGTAGGTCGCGAGCCGGTCGGTCATCGGCGCCGCCAGCGCCGCCATCGGGTCGCCGCGCTCGGCCAGCCGGGCGGGCACCTCGTCGAGGGTCAGGTGACGCAGGTTCTCGTCCAGCTCGTCCCAGTCGCGCGGGACGGCGACGGTGGGCTCGGCACGGCCACGCAGCGAATACGGCGAGATCGTCGTCTTGTTGCCGTTGTTCTGGCTCCAGTCGACCAGGACCTTGCCCTGGCGCTTGGCCTTGGACATGTCACTGACGACGAGCTCGGGCATGACGCCCTCGAGCGCCTGGGCGACCTGCTTGGCGAAGGCGTTCACGTAGTCGGAGTCGTGCTGGCCGTCCAGCGGCGCGTACAGGTGGATGCCCTTGCTGCCACTGGTGACGGGCACGCACTCCAGGCCGACGTCGGCGAGCAGCTCGCGGGCCGCATGGGCGATCTCGACGCACTCCGGCAGGCCGGTTCCCGGGCCGGGGTCGAGATCGATCACGAGGCGATCGGGATTCTGGGCCACGCCGGTGGCGTCGACCCGCCACTGCGGGACGTGCAGCTCGAGCGCGGCCACCTGCCCCGCCCACGCGAGATCGGCGACCGACTCGAAGATCGGGTAGGTGTTCGTGTGCGACCGGTGCTTGATCGTGACCCGCCGGATCCACGAGGGCGCGGAGTCGGGCAGGTTCTTCTCGAAGAAGACCTGTTCCTCACTGCCGGTCCCGTTGACCCAGCGCTTGCGCGTCACCGGGCGGCCTGCCAAGTGCGGCAGCAGCCACGGCGCGACCGCGACGTAGTAGGCGATGACGTCGGCCTTCGTCGTCCCGGTGGCGGGATAGATGACCTTGTCGCTGTTGGTGAGTCGCAGCAGGCGTCCGTCGACCGAGACGGTCTGGGGCGCGGTCCGTGGCATCTCGCGAACCCCCTGCACCGTAGACTTGATACTTCAGACATTGTGAAGGAGCGGCCTTGAACGTGCCCGATTTCTTCTCCGAAGTCGCTCTTGACCTCCATCAGCAGCGCACGACGGCGAAGACCGTCGACCTCATCACCGAGTATGCGAAAGTCGCAGCCGACTGCAACGACGCCGGCATCATGCTGGTGCACAACCGCACCAAGATCGAGACTGCCGCCTCGACCTCGGACCGGGTCGTCGAGTCACACCAGTTGCAGCACGAACTCGACGAGGGTCCGTGCCTGGACGCCCTGGAGTCCGGCGGCAGCTTCGTGTCCAACGACGTCCAGACCGACGCACGCTGGCCCGCGTGGGGCCCTGCGGTCGCCGACCTGGGGATCCACAGCGCCATGAGCGTGCTGCTGGAGACGCGCGAGCGGCGCTACGGCTCGCTCAATCTGTACGCCGACCGCCCGGACGCGTTCGACTCGAACGACTTGGCCACGGCGACGATCTTCGCCCGTCACGCCTCGGTCGCCCTGGCCAACGCCCATCAGGAGCAGGGTCTGCTGACCGCGATCGACGCGCGCAAGATCATCGGCCAGGCGCAGGGCATCTTGATGGAGCGCTTCGACATCGAGTCCGACCGGGCGTTCGAGGTATTGCGGCGCTACTCGCAGAACCACAACCAGAAGCTGCACGCCGTCGCGACCTGGGTCGTCGAGAACCGCAAGCTCCCCGTGACCGACTTCCCCCACGCGGTCAAGGTCGAGATACCGGCTCAGCCGAGCGGCGACACGCAGCCCACCTGACCGTCAGGCCGACGACTTCTTCTTCGCCGGCTTCTTCTTGGGCTTCTCGTCGCCCTTGCGCGCCTCGACGCTGCGGCGCAACGCCTCCATCAGGTCGACGACCTCGGCGCCCTCGTCCTCCTGGACACCGAAGGTCGCCTCGCTGTCGATGCCCTCGCCGGCCTTCTGCTTGGCTTCGATCAGGGTCTTCAGCTGTTCCTGGTAGTCGTCGGTGAACTGGCTCGCGTCGAAGTCGCCGGCGAGCGACTCGATCAGCTGCCCGGCCATCGCCAGCTCCTTCTGCGTCACCTTCGCCGTGTTCTCCAGGACCGGGAAGTCGGCGGTGCGGACCTCGTCGTCCCACAGCAGCGTCTGCAGCACGAGCACGTTGTCGCGCACGCGCAATGCGCCCAGCCGGGTGCGCTGGCGCAGGGCGAAGGTGACGACGGCCGTGCGCTCGGTCTCCTCGAGCGCCTGGCGCAGCAACGAGTAGGGCTTGAGCGCCTTCTCCTCCGGCTCCAGGAAGTACGGGTTGCCCAGCCGCAGCACGTCGATCTGGTCGTCGGGGACGAACTCGACGACGTCGATCTCGTGGCTGCGCTCGGCGGGCAGCGACTTGAGGTCCTCGTCGGTCAGGACGATCGTCTTCTCGCCGTCGTCGAAGGCCTTGTCGATGTGCTTGTAGGCGACGATCTCCTTGCAGATCTCGCACCGGCGCTCGTAGCGGATGCGGCCGCCGTCCTCGTCGTGGACCTGGTGCAGCGACACGTCGTGGCTCTCGGTGGCGGAGTAGACCTTCACCGGCACGTGGACCAGCCCGAAACTGATCGCGCCCTTCCAGATGGCTCGCATCTGGCCAGTATCGGCCCTCAGCGCCGCCAGCGCGAGCGCTTGGACCCGGTGGCCACGGGCCGCTCGATCGGGACGAAGCCCGGCTCGTACGGTTCGAGGCCCGAAACGCGCTCGTCCAACTGGTCGAGCGCGCGGGGCAGGTCGTCGAACGTCACCCCGGCCAGCTGATTGGGCGAGAACCGCCACCACGCCAGCTCCTGCAGCCGCTCGCGGGTCTGCGGATCGACCCGGTCGCGGATCGGTCGGGCAGGCACTCCCCCCACGATCGAGTACGGGGCGACGTCGTCGGCCACCACCGCGCCGGCCGCCACGACGGCCCCGTCGCCGATGGTCACTCCGCGCAGGATCACGACCTTGGCGCCGATCCACACGTCGTTGCCGACGACGGACGGCTCACCGCGGAACGAGGGGCGTCCCCCGGCCTCGGGGTCGATCACCTCGGATCGGTCGGCCGACGGGTGCCAGCCCCAGGTCGCCTTCTTGTACTGGAAGGAGTTGACCCCCAGCCAGGTCAGCGGATGCCCGGTCGCGCCGATCAGGACGTCGGGCGCGAACTCGCAGTAGCGACCGATCGTGGCCGACTGCGACTCGATGCCGTGGGCCAGACTCGTGAACGCACCGACCCGGGTCACGCCGCCGCGGACCAGCAGATCGCCCAACATGCGGATGGGTGGCTCGGCCAGCAACTGGGACGACCCGACGACTCGCAATCCCTCGGTTCCGCGCGCGTGCTCGACCACGATCGCCAGCCTAGGGCTTCGACGGACCGGGGACGCGCCAGTGCCCGTGTTACCTCCCCGCAACCCGGACACGGAACAATGACCGTCATGGCGTTTCTGCTGCGCGTCGAGCTTCCCGACGTCCCGGGCTCCCTCGGCGCACTCGCGACGGCTCTCGGTAGCGCCGGAGCCGACATCGAGGCGATCGAGATCGTCGAGCACCGGCCCGACGGCGTCGCGGTCGACGACGTGCTCCTCGAGCTGCCCCACACGGTCATGCCCGATGCGCTGATCACGGCGTGTCAGGGCCTCGAGGGCGTCCATGTCCACTGGATCAGCCGCTACAACGCAGGGGCCAACCTCAGCATGGACCTCGAGGCCGTCGAGGCGTTCACCAACGAGCCCGACCTGGCCATCGCCCGGCTCATCGAGGTCATCCCGTCGACGTTCCGCACCGACTGGGCGCTCGCGATCGGCCCCGGCCCGGACGGTGCGCAGTTGCTGCACGGGTCGTCCGCCGCCCCGAAGATCGTCCCCGAGTGCGACGAGTGGCTGTCGGTCGAGCACGCGAGCCCGCTGCCCGAGGTGTCCGCCTGGGACTCCACGGTCCTCGCGGGGTCGCCCGCCGTGACGCGTGCGGGCACCCGGTTCTTCGTCGCCGTCGGGCGCCACGGCGGACCCGAGTTCCTGGCCTCGGAGATCGCCCGGATCGGCCACATGGTGTCGCTGGCCGCGTCGGTCCAGACCGACGACGACTGACTGCTACTTCTGGTCGGTGACCGGCGTGTGGGCGTGGTGGAAGCGGCCCAGGGCCTCCACCTCGGCCTCCATGGCCGGCACCGTCTTGCGGGTCAGCAGCCGCACGTAGGGCGTGGTGGCCGGCGAGTTCACGAACGCCTTGGTCCAGTTCGCCAGCAGGACGGCCTTCGGCACGTAGACGCGGCTCTTGCGTTTCGCCAGGCCGATGAGGATCTTCTCGGCGCAGGTCTCGACGTCCGTGGTCGTGTTGGCCGGGTAGGGCAGCTTGGTCCGGATCGCCTTGAAGGACGGCAGGTCGGCCTCGGCGTTGCGGACGATGTCGGTGTCGATCCACGAGGGGTGGCACAGGCCGACCTTGATGCCCAGGTGGGCGACCTCCTGGCGCAGCGCGATCCCGAGGGCCTCGTTGCCGGCCTTGCTGGCGGCGTACGCGCTCAGGCCGGCGATGTTGGAGAAGGCCGCCAGCGACGAGACGACCAGGAGATAGCCCTTCGTGCGCTCCAGGTGCGGAATGGCGTACTTGGCCGTGCGGAAGACCCCGTTGAGGTTCACCTCGATGACGCGCTCGAAGGCCTGGTCCTCGATCTGGCGCACGGTGCCGTACGAGGCGATGCCCGCGTTGGCGACGACGTGGTCGAGACGGCCGAAGTAGGCGGCCGCGGCGTCGATCGCGTCCCGGACGTCCTCGCTGTTGCGGACGTCGGCCTCCCACCAGGCGGCCGACTCGCCCAGCTCGTCGCTGAGCGACGCCAGCAGGTCCGGTTCGAGGCCGACGAGCGCGACCCGCCCGCCGTGGGCGACGTAGGCGCGGGCGACGGCGGCACCGATACCGCGGGCCGCTCCGGTGATCAGGGCGACCTTGCCGGCGAAGTGCTGGGGCTTCAGAGAGGACATGCCCGTCAAGATACCGCCGGTATGTGGAATGTGTCACCCGCAATGTCACATCCGGTCCGCCACCGGGTGGATCGTGGCGCACGGTGTCCATGTGACCCACCTCATGGCCGAGGGGGAATCCAGGCGGGCTATCCTCTGCGGGATGAGCACCCCTCCACCCGAGCTCGGCTCGATGCGGATCGGCGTCGTCAAGGAATCCGCCCCCGGTGAGACTCGTGTCGCCGCGACGCCGGCGACCGTGAAGCAGCTGATCGACCTCGGTTACCTCGTCACCGTCGAGCACGGCGCCGGCGAGGCCTCGAGCTTCACCGATGCAGCCTACGAAGCCGCCGGCGCGACCATCAGCGACAAGCCGGACACGTGGGCCAGCGACGTGATCTTCAAGGTCAACGCCCCCACCGAGATCGAGATCGCCCTCATGCTCGACGGCGCCACGCTGATCAGCATGATCAGCCCCGGCCTCAACCCGAAGCTGGTCGAGACGCTGGCGTCGCGTCCCATCACGGTCCTGGCGATGGACGCGGTGCCGCGCATCTCGCGCGCGCAGTCGATGGACGTGCTGTCGTCGATGGCCAACATCGCCGGCTACCGCGCGGTGATCGAGGCCGCCAACGAGTTCGGCCGCTTCTTCACCGGCCAGGTCACCGCCGCGGGCAAGGTCCCGCCGGCCAAGGTCCTGGTCGCCGGCGCCGGCGTGGCCGGCCTCGCCGCGATCGGCGCCGCCTCCAGCCTCGGCGCGATCGTCCGTGCCACCGACCCCCGTCCCGAGGTCGCCGACCAGGTCAAGTCGATCGGTGGCGAGTACCTCGAGGTCGTCGTGCCCGACGAGGACAAGGAGGTCTCCACCGACGGCTACGCCAAGGCCACCAGCGAGGCCTACGACAAGCGGGCCGCCGAGCTCTACTCCGAGCAGGCCGCCGACGTCGACATCATCGTGACGACCGCCCTGATCCCGGGCCGCCCCGCGCCCCGCCTGATCACCGCCGCCGACGTGGCCACCATGAAGCCCGGCAGCGTCATCGTCGACATGGCCGCGGCGCAGGGTGGCAACGTCGAGGGCTCGGTCGCCGGCCAGAAGGTCGTCACCGAAAACGGCGTCACGATCCTGGGCTACACCGACCTCGCGGGCCGGCTGCCCACCCAGGCCTCGCAGCTGTACGGCACCAACCTGGTCAACCTGATGAAGCTGCTGACGCCGGGCAAGGACGGCCAGATCGTCCTGGACTTCGACGACGTCGTCCAGCGTGGCGTCACCGTCGTGCGCGACGGCGAGAAGACGTGGCCCCCGCCGCCGGTCCAGGTCTCGGCTGCTCCCGCGCCCGTGGCGGCCGCCGAGCCGGCCCCGGCTCCCGAGCCCAAGAAGCCCGTCAACCCCGCGATCAAGATCGGCGCGATCGCCGTCGGCGTGCTCGCGTTCTTGTGGGTCCTGGCGAACGCGCCCGGACAGCTGCCCCAGCACTTCACCGTGCTGGCGCTGTCGATCGTGATCGGCTACTACGTGATCGGCAACGTCCACCACGCGCTGCACACCCCGTTGATGAGCGTCACCAACGCCATCAGCGGCATCATCGTGGTCGGCGCCATGCTCCAGATCGGCGATTCCGACGCGGTGATCCGCGCCCTGGCCTTCGTCGCCGTTCTCGTCGCCAGCATCAACGTCTTCGGCGGTTTCGCCGTGACCCGACGCATGCTCAGCATGTTCTCGAAGTGAAGGGCTGATCCGTGACTGCCTCCTCCTTGGCCAATGCCGCGTACCTCGTCGCGGCACTGTTGTTCATCCTCAGCCTCGCCGGCCTGAGCAAGCACGAGACGGCCCGCCGCGGTGTCGCCTTCGGCATCTCGGGCATGGCCATCGCGCTCGTCGCGACGTTCATCCTCGTCGTCGACTCCGAGCCCGGCATCGGCCTGGCGCTGCTGATCGTCGCCATGGTGATCGGTGCCGCGATCGGCCTGTGGCGCGCCAAGCTCGTCGAGATGACGGGCATGCCCGAGCTGATCGCCCTGCTGCACTCGTTCGTCGGCCTGGCCGCCGTGCTGGTGGGCTGGAACGGCTACCTCGCGCACGGCGACTTCGCGACCCAGTCGCTCGAGGACATCCACAACGCCGAGATCTTCATCGGCGTGTTCATCGGTGCGGTCACCCTCACCGGCTCGATCGTGGCGTTCCTCAAGCTGAGCGCCCGGATGAAGAGCGCCCCGCTCGTGCTCCCGGGCAAGAACTGGATCAACCTCGGTGCGCTCGCGCTGTTCCTCATCTTGACGATCGCGTTCGTCATCAACCCGTCCCTGGTGCTGCTGATCGCCGTCACGATCGTCGCGCTCGCCCTGGGCTGGCACCTCGTGGCCTCGATCGGCGGCGGCGACATGCCCGTCGTCGTGTCGATGCTCAACAGCTACTCCGGTTGGGCCGCGGCCGCGTCGGGCTTCCTGCTCGGCAACGACCTGCTGATCATCACCGGCGCCCTCGTGGGCTCCTCGGGTGCCTACCTGTCCTTCATCATGTGCAAGGCGATGAACCGCTCGTTCATCTCCGTGATCGCCGGCGGATTCGGCATCGAGGCCGGACCGTCCGACGACACCGACTACGGCGAATACCGCGAGATCACCGCCGAGGCCGTGGCCGAGATGCTGTCGGACGCCAAGTCCGTCGTCATCACCCCCGGCTACGGCATGGCCGTCGCCCAGGCCCAGTACCCGGTCGCCGGTCTGACCAGCATCCTGCGCGAGAAGGGCGTCGACGTCCGCTTCGGCATCCACCCCGTCGCCGGTCGCCTGCCCGGTCACATGAACGTGTTGCTCGCCGAGGCCAAGGTCCCGTACGACATCGTCCTGGAGATGGACGAGATCAACGACGACCTCGCCGAGACCGACGTCGTGCTGGTCATCGGCGCGAACGACACGGTCAACCCGGCCGCCTCCGAGGACCCGACCTCGCCCATCGCGGGCATGCCGGTCCTGCACGTGTGGGAGGCCAAGAACGTCATCGTGTTCAAGCGCTCGATGGCCGCCGGCTACGCGGGCGTCCAGAACCCGCTGTTCTTCCGCGAGAACAGCCAGATGCTGTTCGGCGACGCCAAGGACCGCGTCGAGGACATCATCAAGGCCCTCTGACGCACGTCCCGCCTCCGGCGGGCCAGATGTGTGGCGATGCGTACCCTTTCCGCCCGGAAAAGGTACGCATCGCTTCATTTCAGGCGCTTGCGGCCTCGATCTCGGAGCGCAGCCAGGACTTGAGGTCCTCGGGCGCGAAGCTCGCGTCGACCGCAGCGGTCGCCAGCGCCCGGAGTCCGGCCTCGTCCAGGCCCAGCAACTCCGCGGCGATCTCGTACTCGGCGTTGAGCGTCGTGCCGAACATCGGCGGATCGTCGGAGTTGATCGTGACGGTCACCCCGGCCTCGACGAGGGACGGCAGCGGGTGCTCCTCCAGGGAGGGCACCGAGCGCGTGCACACGTTCGACGTCGGGCACACCTCCAGCACGATCCCGTCGGCGGCGAGGCGCTCCAGGAGGGCCGGGTCCTGCGCGGCCGCGATGCCGTGCCCGATGCGCTCGGCGCCGAGCTCGTCGATGCTGTCCCAGATCGACTGCGGGCCGGTCGACTCCCCGGCATGCGGCACGCTGTGCAGGCCGGCGGCACGTGCCGCCGCGAAGTGGGGGGCGAACTGCGGCCGGGGCACGCCGATCTCGGGCCCGCCCAGTCCGAAGCCCACCAGGGCATCGGGCTGCAGGCGCAGCGCCGTGTCGAGGGTGACGTCCGCCGCCGGCAGTCCGGACTCACCCGGGATGTCGAAGATCCACTGCAGCGCCGTGCCGAAGTCGCGCTCGACGGCCCGCCGCGCGTCCTCGATCGCCTCGACGTACGCCTCGGCGGCGATCCCCCGCGCGATCGACGTGTACGGCGTCATCGTCAGCTCGGCGTACCGGACGTTCTGGGCCGCCAGGTCGCGACCGACCTCGTGCGTCAGGATCCAGATGTCCTCGGGCGTGCGCAGCAGGTCGACGACCGAGAGGTAGACCTCGATGAAGTGCGCGAAGTCGGTGAAGGTGAAGTACTCGGCCAGCGCCTCGGGGTCGGACGGCACGGGCGAGTCCGGGTGCCGGGCCGCCAACCGCGCCACCGTGTCCGGCGCGGCCGAGCCCACGTGGTGGACGTGCAACTCCGCCTTCGGCAGCGCCGCGACGAAGTCCTGCATCAGTCGACGACGCCGTACAGCCGATCCCCGGCATCGCCCAGGCCCGGCACGATGTAGCCGTTCTCGTCGAGGCGCTCGTCCAGACCGGCGCTGAAGAGCTGGATCGGCACGTCGATGTGGGCCGTGTCCCGCTCGAGCCGCTCGATGCCCTCGGGGGCCGACAGCAGGGTGATCGCCGTGATCTCCTTGGCGCCGCGCCGGACGAGGAAGTCGATCGCCATCGCCAGCGTGCCGCCCGTGGCCAGCATCGGGTCCAGGACGTAGCACTGGCGGCCGTCGAGCCGGTCCGGGAGGCGCTCGGTGTAGGTCTCGGCCTCGAGGGTCTCCTCGTTGCGGATCATGCCCAGGAAGCCGACCTCGGCCGTGGGCAGCAGGCGCTGCATCCCCTCGAGCATGCCCAGGCCCGCGCGCAGGATCGGGACGACCAGCGGACCGGGGCTGGTGAGGCGGACACCGTGGGTCGTGGTGAGCGGCGTGGTCACCTCGATCGGCTCGACGCTGACCTCGCGCGTGGCCTCGTACGCCAGCAGCGTGACGAGCTCCTCGGTGAGCCGACGGAAGGTCGGGGAGTCGGTTCCCGCGTCTCGCAGGACCGAGAGCTTGTGGGAGATGAGGGGGTGGTCGGCGACGTGGACACGCATGGGTCGAGGGTAGCGGCCGCACGTGGACGTCTGTCACCATCGCAGGGTGGCCGAGGACGATGTGGACTTCGTGATCGCCGCGTACCGCGACGACGGTGCGTGGACCGTGGTCGAACTCCCGGCGCGCCTGGGCGAGGACTTCGAGGCGTTCACCGGCGCCCTCGCGCGGTTCCCCTCCGACGTCGGCGTGCTCGGCCTGGCGTCGGTCAACGACGACTTCTTCGTCATCGTGCGCCGCAGCGGCGACCACGTGCGCGCCCTGCTCTCGGACGCCACCGCGGCGTGGGACTGGTCGCTCGCGGTGGACCTGGCCGAGGCGGTCGACGCGCCCGACGGCGACGAGGAGCCCGTGCCGGTCGGCGATCTCGAGATCGTCAGCGACCTGGGCCTCGCGTCGGTCGAGCTGGGGCTGCTGTGCGACGACGACGACCTGTTCCCCGACGAGGCGCTCGCGTACGTGGCCGACAAGCTCGGCTTCGGCGACCAGTTCGAGGCGATCGTCGGGTGACCTGGGTCCCGTTCATGCAGCGGGCGCTCGAGCTGGCCCGCGAAGCGGCGGCCGGTGGCGACGTTCCCGTGGGCGCGGTGGTGGTGCACGACGGCTCGATCATCGGCGAGGGCCGCAACGTCCGCGAGCGTGACGCCGACCCCACGGGTCATGCGGAGGTCGTGGCACTGCGCGAGGCGGCCCGTCGCCTGGGTCGCTGGCGCCTCGACGGCTGCACGCTGGTCGTCTCCCTCGAGCCGTGCACGATGTGCGCCGGCGCGCTCGTGGCCGCGCGCGTCGACCGCCTCGTCTTCGGGGCCTGGGACGACAAGGCCGGGGCCGTCGGCTCGCTGTGGGACGTCGTGCGGGACCGCCGCTTGAACCACCGGCCGGAGGTCGTTCCCGAGGTGCTCGCTCCCGAGTCCTCCGTGCTGCTGCGCTCGTTCTTCGGGCGCTGACGGTTCCCCCACGCACCCCATCGGGGAATACCCCGGGCCCGTGCGCGTTCTACTAGTTGAATCTTTAACTATCTTCTGGGAGACTGGCCCCATGAGCAGCATGCAGATCGGCATCTTCACCGTCGGCGACGTCACGACGGACCCCACGAACGGCACGACGCCGAGCGAGCACGAGCGCGTCAAGAACACCGTCGCGATCGCGAAGAAGGCCGAGGAGGTGGGCCTGGACGTGTTCGCCACGGGCGAGCACCACAACCCGCCCTTCGTTCCCTCGAGCCCGACGACGACGCTGGCGTACATCGGCGCGCAGACCGAGCGCATCATCTTGTCGACCTCGACCACGCTCATCACCACGAACGACCCGGTGAAGATCGCGGAGGACTACGCCACGCTGCAGCACCTCGTGGACGGCCGCATGGACCTCATGCTCGGCCGCGGCAACACGCCCCCGGTCTACCCGTGGTTCGGCAAGGACATCAGCAAGGCCGTCGAGCTGACGATCGAGAACTACCAGCTGCTGCGCCGGCTCTGGTCCGAGCCGGTCGTCAACTGGGAGGGCAAGTTCCGCACGCCGCTGCAGGGCTTCACGGCGACGCCCGCTCCGCTCGACGGGGTGGCGCCGTTCGTCTGGCACGGCTCGATCCGCACCCCCGAGGTCGCCGAGCTGGCCGCGTTCTACGGCGACGGATACTTCGCCAACAACATCTTCTGGCCGAAGGAGCACTACATCCGGCTGATCAACTTCTACCGCCAGCGCTACGCCCACTACGGGCACGGCACGGCGGAGCAGGCGATCGTCGGCCTCGGCGGTCAGTTCTTCATGCGCAAGAACAGCCAGGACGCGGTCAACGAGTTCCGGCCGTACTTCGACAACGCGCCGGTCTACGGTCACGGCCCGAGCATGGAGGACTTCACCGAGCAGACGCCCCTCACGGTCGGCAGCCCGCAGCAGGTCCTGGAGCGCACCCTGGCGTTCGCCGACTACTTCGGCGACTACCAGCGCCAGATGTTCCTCGTCGACCATGCCGGACTGCCGCTCAAGACGGTCCTCGAGCAGCTCGACCTGCTCGGCGAGATCCTGCCCACCATGCGCGCCGAGTTCGACGCGCGGCGACCGGCGAACGTGCCGGACGCTCCCACCCACGCCGCGCGCGTCGCCGCGCGTGACGCCGCGCTCGCCGAGGAGGTGTCCGCATGACCCGCATCGTCGCCCTGTCGTCGGGCGTCGGCGAGCCGTCGACCACGCGCCTGCTGGCCGACCGGCTCGCCGCGGCGGCAGGCACCGCCCTCGGCGGCGCCAGCATCGAGGTCGTCAACCTGCGTGAGCTGGCGCACGAGATCACCGATGCGGCCCTCACCGGGTTCGCCGCGCCACGACTGCAGCACGTGTACGACCAGGTCGGTGAGGCCGACGCGCTGATCGTCGTCGTCCCGACGTTCAAGGCGTCGTACCCCGGCTTGTTCAAGTCGTTCGTCGACGCGCTCGACAACGACGCGCTGATCGGCAAGGTCGTCCTGCTGGGGGCGACGGGTGGCACGGCGCGGCACTCGATGGTGATCGACTTCGCGCTGCGGCCGCTGTTCGCCTACCTGCAGGCGGTGGTCGTGCCGACCGGGGTCTTCGCGAGCCCGCACGACTGGGGATCCTCGGGCGAGGGCACGCTGCAGAGCCGGATCGAGCGCGCCGCCGGCGAGTTGACCAGCCTGCTCGGAGGTCAGGGGTCCGGCCGGTCGAAGAACGACGAGATCGATCTGTTCAGCGAGACGATGCTCTCGATCAGCCAGCCCGACTGATCGACCGCTCAGGGTGTCGCGGCCACGACGGCCGCGACACCCGTGAGCACCGCGGCGACGGCTCCGTGGACGAACCGCTGCTCCCACAGCACGGCGGTGAACTCGCGCAGCACCGCGGCCGCCCACAGTCGCGGCCCGGTCGAGGCGCCGAGGCCGTGGCCGGCCAGCCCGGCGTCCCGCATCAGCATCGCCGCGCGGAAGGCGTGGAAGTCGTTGGTCACGACGGCGAACCGGCCCTGCTCGAGCCCGTGGTGCGCGGCGATCTCGGCACTGAACCGCAGGTTCTCGTCCGTCGACGTCGACCGGTCCTCGCGGCGGACGAGCGCCTCGTCGACGCCGCGGTCCACGAGGTACCGAGCCATCGCGACGGCCTCGGGCACCGTCTCGTCGGGGCCCTGTCCCCCGGCGCAGATGACGTGCGTGTCGCGACCGCGGGACCGCGAGCGCTCCAGCGCGACGCGGGCGCGGTCGAGCCGGGACGCCAGCACCTGGCTGACCCGGTCGCCGTGGAGCCCGGCGCCGAGCACGATCACGACGTCCACGGGACGGGCCCAGCGGCGCACGATGCGGCCGTAGACGGCGCCGTAGCCGACGAACGCCACGAAGAGGAAGGCGACGTAGAACGCCGGCGTGCCCAGCACGAAGAGCCAGCCGACCAGGTCGTCCGCCGCCCCAACCCAGGCCCCCAGGACGGCCGCGCAGTAACCGAGCGCGACCACTCCCAGCGCCACCGCGACCCGCCCGACGCGGGCCCGGCCCGGCTGGCGACGCATCGTCAGCCCGCACAGGACGCTGAACGTCGCCAGGGACGCCAGCGCGAGAAGCAGCGCGGCCAGCACGCCGCCCGGTCCGGCGACCGCCAGCACCGTCGCGCCCGCGGCGAGGAGCGCGAGGACCCCGACCGAGAGGCTCCGCGGCTCGCGCCACGCGACCGCCGCGGAGGCCACCGCGAGCAGCGCCACGAGCGTCCAGACCACGCCCCGACCCTAGGGGCGAGCGGCCCGTTCCGCCCCGATTGGGTCGGACCGGGGTGACTGCCGTAAACTCCTCGGCGGTGGCGTGTCCGAGCGGCCTAAGGAGCACGCCTCGAAAGCGTGTGTGGGTTCACGCCCACCGTGGGTTCAAATCCCACCGCCACCGCCAGCATCACCAGGACCCCCGTCGAGCGCGAGCCCGGCGGGGGTTCTGTCATGTCCCCCGTCGCCCGCGACGACGCATCCGGCTGGATTCGGCCCCGTGGGTCACCGTCGACGGGATACGTTGCTGACACCGTACGAGGAGTAGACGATTGCGCGAGACCTGGCTCTCCGAAACGGTCACCCGTGACCCGCGGACCGTGCCGGGATTCGACCGCGCCGTCGAGCTCGGCCTGACCCCCCGAACCCCGGCCGACCCGCCGCCGACGGTGACGACGAACTCCCGTCGCCTACTGCTGGCCATCGTCGCGACGACCTTCAGCCTGTTGCTCGTGGTCTTGCTTCTCGCCAACGCCACCCCCGCGCCACCGTGGCTCCTCGGCCTCGTCACCGCGTTGACGCTCGCCATCATCGTGAGGATGTTCGTTCGGCTCCGGCGCGTCATGTGGGACGAGATCAGCGCGGGATACTGCCGGGTCGACTACATGGTCGCTCTGTTCAGCCGCGACCCCGAGTACCGGTTCCCGGCGAGCCGCATGCGCGGCGCGCCCTGGGACCTGCGAGGCCTGTGGCGACTCGCGGACGACGGCTCCGTGGTCGTCGAGCCCGACTGGTCGGTGCTGCCGCCCGGCCACTATCCCTCCCCGAACCGCCCGGGCCAGCTCGAGCTCTGGACGGGAAGCGCGTGGGCCTACCGGTACGAGGAGCCCCGCGTCCCGTTCCTCTGAGAACTCGGCCCGCTCGCCGCTGGAGCCGACAGAACGTAGGCTGACAATCCACGGGAGGGGGGTCTCGCATGTGTTTCTCGATCGAGGCCGACGTGGTCGCAGGCGTCGCACTCCTCCCCGTGGCCGCCCTGTCCCTTCGCGAGGTCCGGCACGTGCGGGAGGTGCCGTTCGCTGCACTTCCGCTCCTGTTCGCCCTCCATCAGCTCACCGAGGCGCTCGTCTGGGCGGGGCTGGAGGGTCACGTCTCGGCAGGCGTCATGCAAGCCGCGGCGACGGTCTACGTGCTCTTCGCCTTCCCCGTGTTACCGACCTTGGTACCCCTCGCCGTCCTCCTGCTCGAGCCGAAGGGCGCACGGCTGCGGGTGGCGCCGTTCGTCGCTCTCGGCCTGGTGGTCTCGGCCCACCTGGCGTATGTCGTGCTCAACGGGCCGCTCGTCGTCGAGGGCCATGACCACGCCATCGTGTATCGGATCGATCTCCAGCACGGCATGTTCTGGGCGGTGCTCTACATCGCTGCCACGGTGGGGCCGGCGCTGTTGTCGGGCTACCCGTCGATCGTGGCCTTCGGTGCGCTCAACCTGGTGGGGCTCTCGCTGGTCGCCCTCATCTACCGCGACGCCTTCGCCTCGCTCTGGTGCGTCCTCGCGGCCCTCCTGTCGGTGATGGTGCTGCTGCACATGTATCGCCGGCGGCGCCTGCCCGACCCGCACCGGCTCCGCGGACAGCCGCTGGTGCCTGTCCACTGAAGCCCGGCATCAGCGCGACGAGCGGCACCGCGCGCACCCGCATCCGGCGTGCGGCGCGTCGGGTCAGCCGATCTCGGCCAGGCGCGGGGCGACCTTCTCGCCGAACTCGGTGACCCAGCGGACCGGGTCGGGGCCCTCGGGCTGCACGGAGACCGTCTCGATGCCCAGCGCGGCGTACTGCTCGACCTTCGCCAGGAAGGCGTCGGGATCGGCGACCGCGTCGCCCGGCGGCAGCATCGTGCGGTGGATCTCGGCGGGGTCACGACCGACGTCCTCGCAGTGGCGTTCGAGGACCTCGAGCTTGTGCTTGATGCCGTCGACGCCGATCGGGAAGAGGTTGCACGCGTCGCCGTACTGGGCGACCAGGCGCAGTGTCTTCTTCTCGCCCTGGCCGCCGATCACGATCGGCGGGTGGGGCCGCTGGATCGGCTGGGGCTGGCAGATCGTCTCGGCCAGCTGGTAGTGCCTCCCCTCGTACGGACCGTCGTCGTCGCTCCACATCTGGTGGACGATCTGCAGCGTCTCCTCGAGTCGCTCGAAGCGCTCGCCGAGCGGCGGGTACGGCACGCCCAGGGCCAGGTGCTCGCGCTCGTACCACGCGGCGCCGAGGCCCAGGACCGCCCGACCGCCCGACAGGACGTCGAGCGTGGTGACCGTCTTGGCCAGGAGTCCGGGGTGGCGGTAGGTGACGCCGGTGACGAGCAGGCCGAGCTTGACCCGCTCGGTGACGCCTGCCAGGAAGCCCAGGGACGTGTAGCCCTCGAGCATCGGGTCCTCGGACCGGCCGACGTTCTCCATCTGGAACCAGTGGTCCATCAGGGTGACCGAGTCGGCACCGATCTGCTCGGCCGTCCGAGCGGTCTCGGCCAGGGTCGGGCCGAGCGTGTCCGGCTCGCCGGGCAGGGTGAAGTTGTAGACGTGAACGCTGAATCGCACGACGTCAGCGTAGGCACGACTCCACGATCGGCGCGATCGCTGCGCGATCCGTCAGGTCGACGGCGGGGTCGCTCAGGACCTCCAGCATCGCCTGGTCGTCGGGCGTGAGAGCGCGCTTCCCCGCCAGCGCCTTGCGCACCCCGGCCATCATCGAGCGTTCCACGACGTTGAGCCGGTCGCGGTCCATCGCACCGCGCAGATGGAAGACCTCGAGCCGGTCCCGCAACGCGGGATCGAACTTCGCGGCGACCAGCTCGTCGCGCTTCGTGGAGAGGTCCGGGTCGCTCAGACCCACCGTCACGAGCACCCAGCGGGTCGAGCTGCCGATCTGCATCGCGTCCTTGAGGACGCCGCTGTCGCGCAGCAGCGGCCCGTAGATCGCGGCGCAGAAGACCACGAGGTCCTGCTCGGCCAGGTGGTCGGGCGAGACCTCGTCGGAGGCCACGACGCGCGCGTCCAGCGCTTCGGCGATCCACTCGGCGTAGCGCCTCGCGGATCCGTACTTGGAGGCATGCACCACCAGGATGTCCACACCTCGAGGTTAGGCCTCGAGGGGGTTCCCCCGCGATGCGCCGAGCCCTCGACCTGCTCCTCGACGGCGTGGCGCGCGCCACCCCGCCGGCCCGACATCGGCACGACGGTAGGTTGATCGCGTGACCACGCGCCGGCTGCTGCTCGTCAACGGGCCCAACCTCAACCTGCTGGGCACGCGCGAGCCCGACATCTACGGCGCCGAGACGCTCGACGACGTCGAAGCCCTCGTCACCGAGGTCGCCACGGCGCGCGGGTACGAGATCCGGGCGATCCAGAGCAACCACGAGGGTGTGCTGATCGACGCCATCCACGAGGCGCGCCACGACTGCGCCGGCATCGTCATCAACCCCGGCGGGCTGACCCACACCTCGGTCGTCCTGCGCGACGCGCTGTCCGGCGTGGCCCTGCCGGTGGCCGAGATCCACATCTCCGACGTGATGGCCCGCGAGCCCTTCCGGCACCACTCGTACGTGGCCGACGTCGCCGTCGTGCACGTCGTGGGCCAGGGCGTGCCGGGCTACCGCGTGGCCACCGAGCGAATCATCGACCACATCGACGGCCGTTAGGATCACCCGCTGATGCGAGGGAGGGCGACGCCGTGAGCGCGCACGATCTCGACGTCATCCTGCTGGTGGGATCCGGGGTCCTGATCCTCGCGGTGCTCGCCGTGCGGCTCTCGGTCGGCGTGGGCCTGCCGTCGTTGCTGATGTACCTGGGCCTGGGCGTCCTGATCGGGTACGACGGGGCCGGCGTGCAGTTCGCCGACGCGAACCTGGCGCTCATGCTCGGCCTGTCGGCGCTGATCCTGATCCTGGCCGAGGGCGGCCTGACCACGAACTGGTCCCAGATGCGACCGTCGCTGGGCCTGGGCGTCCTGCTGGCCACGGTGGGCACCTCGCTCAGCGTCATCATCGTGGCCGCCGGAGCGCACTGGATCTTCGGCCTCGAGTGGGAACTGGCCGTCCTGATCGCCGCGGTCCTGTCCCCCACGGACGCCGCGGCTGTCTTCTCGGTGCTGCGCTCGGTTCCCTTGAAGTCGCGGGTCTCGGGCGTGCTCGAGGCCGAGTCGGGACTCAACGACGCCCCGATCGTCGTCCTCGTCACCGCGATCAGCGTGGGCGAGATCGGCCACTACGGCGCGACCGGGTTCTTCGCCCTCGTCGTCTACGAGCTCGTGATCGGCGCCCTGCTGGGCCTGCTGGTCGGAGCCGGTGGAGCCAAGCTGCTGCGGCGGGCCGCGCTGCCGGCCGCGGGTCTGTATCCGCTGGTCGTGTTCGCCATGACGGTGCTGGCCTACGCGCTGGCCGCGACGATCCACGCCAGCGGCTTCGCGGCCGTCTACGTCGCCGCCGTCGTGCTGGGCAACACCGAGCTCCCCCACCGCTCGGCCACGCGGTCGTTCGTCGAGGGGATCGGCTGGCTGGCGCAGATCGGGCTGTTCGTCATGCTCGGTCTGCTGGTGCACCCCAGCGACATCCAGGCCTGGCACATCGGCGCGGGCGTCGGCATCGGCGCGCTGCTGACCTTCGTCGCCCGGCCGGCGTCGGTCGCCGCGTGCACCGCCTGGTTCCGGGTCGGCTGGCGTGAGCAGCTCTTCATCAGCTGGGCCGGGCTGCGCGGCGCGGTGCCGATCGTGCTGGCCACGATCCCGCTGGCCAACGGCGTCTCGCACTCGATCGACCTGTTCAACACGACGTTCGTCGCGGTCGTCGTCTACACGATCATCCAGGCCGGTCCACTGGGCCGGTTGGCGCGCTGGTGCGGGGTCGAGACGGATCGGGGACGCGAGGTCGAGATCGACGCCGCACCGCTCGAGCGGGTCTCGGCCGACCTGCTGCAGATCCGCGTGCCACCGACGTCACGACTGGCGGGGGTCGAGGTGGGCGAGCTGCGCCTGCCCCGCGGCGCCTCGGTCACGATGGTGGTCCGCGACGACTCGACGTTCGTGCCGCATCGCACCACGCGGATCCTGGTCGGCGACGACCTGCTCATCGTCACCACGCGCGATCTGCGCGAGGAGGTCGAGCGGCGACTGCGCTCCGTCGCCCGCCACGGCCGCCTGGCCGGGTGGGACCAGGATCCGCGCACCCGTCGCAGCGACTGAGCTACGGCAGCGTGATGGCCGGGACGCAGACGGACACGTCACGACCCGCCTCGATCTTGGTGCTCGCGTCCTTGTTCAGGCCGGCGTACTTCGGGCCGATGAGGATCGAGATCCCGTCCTCGGTCTCGAAGTCGGCCGGGACCCGCTCGACCTTGCCCTTGAACTGCGCGGCCACGAGGCGGACACGCGGGTCGTCGGGCTCGTTGGTGAGGATCGCGACGTTCTTGGTCCGGACCTTGCCGGGGTTGTTCTTCGCGACACCGCCGAGGAAGCCCCGCCGCTCCAGGTTGATCTTGACGCGGTTCGCCGCACCGGTTCGCCGGCTCGAGTTGTAGACGTGGACCATGACGAGGTTGCTGCTGAGGACCTCGCCCCGCGCGACCTTCTTGATCTCGCAGGCGGCCTCTTCCGACACCGGCTCGGGGCTGGCGAACGACAGCCTGATGCCCAGCAGCGTGCCCATCACGAAGATCCCCGCGGCGGCCAGGACGACCAACCGCTGTGCGGCCTTGTTCACTGGTTCTTCCCGATCGTGTGGACGCGGGCGTGGACCATGGTGCGCTGCTGCAGCGCGGCACGCAGGGCCCGGTGCAGTCCGTCCTCGAGGAACAGCTCGCCCTTCCACCCGACGACGTGCGCGAACAGGTCACCGAAGTAGGTCGAGTCGCTGTCGAGCAGGGTCTCGAGGTCGAGCGTCTTCTTCGTGGTGGTGAGGTCGTCCAGACGGACCTGCGTGGGCGCGATGGCAGCCCAGTCCTGCTGGGTCAGTCCATGGTCCGGGTACGGTCGCCCGTCCCCCACGCGGCGAAAGGTCACCTCGTCAGTCTAAGGGGCTCACCGCAAATCGGGGCCACCGTCCGAACCCCGGTGCGTCCTGCCACCGGGCGGTGGAGCGCAGGCAGTCGGCGCGGGAACCTGAGAGACTCGGGAGGTCCATCTCCAGGAAGAAGCGGTGATCAGATGTACACGGGGGTTTCGCGGATCGCGACGGGACTCGTCCTGTCGGTGGGTCTGCTCGCACCGGCACTGGTGAGCGTCCCGGCCGAGGCGGCCGAGCCGACCTACGTGACGAAGAAGATCGTGATCGGCAAGAGCCACCAGGGGCGCAACATCGTCGGCTACTACCGGGGCCACCCGAACGCCAAGCGCGTCCTGGTGATCCTCGGTCAGATGCACGGTGACGAGCCGGCCGGCCGCAAGACCGCGCTGCACGCGATCAAGCGGGTCAAGCCCAAGGCGGGCACCGGGTTGTGGATCGTCCCGACGATGAACCCCGACGGCGCCGCGAGGAAGACCCGCACGAACGCCCGCGGCGTCGATCTCAACCGGAACTGGCCCACGAGCGGCTGGATCAAGGGCAAGAAGGGACGCACGTACGGCGGCGCGAAGAAGGCCAGCGAGCGCGAGACGCGCGCCATGATGGCGTTCCTGAAGAAGTACAAGCCGGACTACATCACCTCGTTGCACCAGCCGCTGAAGGGCATCGGCAAGGCCGGCAAGGACGTCGCCTTCGAGAAGCGTCTGGCCAAGGAGCTCAAGCTCAAGCGCAAGTACTTCGGGGTCTCGCAGGGCAAGGGCACCTCGCCGACGCTGACCGGCTGGTACAACCGCCACTACGCCAAGCACGGGACGGCGATCACCGTCGAGTACGGGCGCAAGCCCAGTGCGGCGTACGTGAAGGGCGCGAGCCGCGGCCTGATGCGCGCGGCACGCGTGCACCCCTAGGAACGCAAGGACCCCTCGCGTACCCGGCAGGGACCACTGACCCTTGCTGCATTCCTGCCCTGGGGGAGTTGGGTGATGTGCCGCCACGCGAGGGGCTGCACACCAATATACGGGTCAGGCTCCAGCCGCGTGACGGACCCCGCGGACCCGCGCCCCGCAGACCTGCACAGGATCTTCACGATTCGTCCCCGCATCCTGCCGATCGGGCCTCCTAGGTTGGGGGCATGACCGCACGCCGCATCCTGCTCGTCGAGGACGAGCCGACCATCGGGGCCGCCGTGACCGACCGGCTGACCGCCCACGGACACGAGGTCGTGCGGGCGTGGGACGGCCCCGGCGCCGTCGCGGCGTTCGAGGAGCACGAGCCCGATCTGGTCGTGCTCGACGTGATGCTGCCCGGCTTCGACGGGCACGAGGTGTGCCGCCGGATCCAGGCCGTCCGGCCGGTCCCGGTATTGATGCTCACCGCCCGCGACGACGAGGCGGACGTGCTGGTGGGGCTGGCGGTCGGTGCCGACGACTACCTGACCAAGCCGTTCCGGATGAGGGAACTGGTGGCACGTGTGGCCGCCCTGCTGCGCCGGGTCGACCGCGCCGCGGAGCTGGCGTCCTCGCCTGCTGAGCCCGTGCGCACGTGGGGCGACCTGCGGCTCGACGTGGGGGCGCGGCGCGTGTGGCTCGCGCAGGACGAGATCCACCTGACGCCCACCGAGTTCGATCTGCTGGTGTGCCTGGCCAGTTCGCCCGGGGACGTCCTGTCCCGCGAGCGGCTGCTCGCCGAGGTGTGGGGTTGGGCCGAGGCGTCCGGGACCCGCACCGTCGACAGCCACGTCAAGGGCCTGCGGGCCAAGATCGGCGCCGACCGGATCCGCACCGTGCACGGCGTCGGGTACGCGCTCGAGGTAGGGACCCCACGATGAGCGGCCCACTGGACCCGATCCGGTCGGTCAAGTTCAAGCTGGGGCTGCTCGTCGCCGCGAGCGTCTCGGTGGCGGTCGTCGTGGCCACGTTCGGCGCGGCCAACGACGTTCCGATGTGGCTCATCAGCCCGGTGACGGTGACGCTCGCCCTGGCCGTCAC
Organism: Aeromicrobium sp. 636; assembly: GCF_024433585.1. Taxonomy (NCBI): domain Bacteria; kingdom Bacillati; phylum Actinomycetota; class Actinomycetes; order Propionibacteriales; family Nocardioidaceae; genus Aeromicrobium; species Aeromicrobium sp. 636. The sequence continues at coordinate 298,595 of NZ_WNJU01000003.1, read as the reverse complement.
GCAGCTGCTCGCGTCGGGGATGACGTCACCGTTGCGGCAGATGACCGTGGCCGCGTCGCGGATGGCGCGCGGCGAGCACCGCACCCGGATCACCGACACGTCCCGCGACGAGATCGGCGACCTGGCCCGCGCGTTCAACGCGATGGCGGCCGAGCTGGAGCAGGTCGAGCGGCAGCGTCGCGACCTCATCGCGAACGTCAGCCACGAGCTGCGCACGCCGTTGACCGCGATGTGCGCCCTGCTGGAGAACCTGGCCGACGGGGTGAGCGAGCCCGATCCCGCGGCCCTGCGCAGCGCCCTGGCCCAGGCCGAGCGGCTCTCGGCACTGGTGTCCGATCTGCTCGACCTCTCGCGGCTGGACGCCGGCGCGGCACCCATGGAGCCCGAACCGGTCGCGGTCGCGGCGCTGCTCGAATCGGCGGCCGACGAGTTCCGCTACGACGACCGCGACGTCACGATCGCCGTGACCGTCGAGCCGGCCGACCTCGTGGTCGAGGCCGACGCGGCGCGCTTGCGCCAGCTCGTGGCCAACCTGGTCGACAACGCCCTGCGGCACTCCCCGGCCGGCGGAACCGTCACGGTGAAGGCCACCGCGGCGGGTGACGACTGGCGGCTCGAGGTCGCCGACGAGGGGCCGGGGGTGCCGGCCGAGTCGCGTGACCGCGCCTTCGAGCGCTTCGGCACGCTCGCCGAGACCGAGGGCGGCGGTGGGACCGGGCTGGGCCTCGCGATCGCCCGCTGGGTGACCGACCTGCACGGCGGGTCGATCGGCTTCGTCGATCCCGAGCCCGGACGCACCGGCGCCCGCGTCCTGGTCACCGCCCCCCGTCATCCGTCCCCCGTCCCGACGGGCACGTCGAAGGAGATCCCCATGGCCCCGACCCGTACGCCCGCCTCACCGCCGCCGCAGCCACCCCTGACACCGTTGCCGTCCATGACCGACTCGCTCTTCGGCGGGTTCTGGCCCGATCCCGGCACGCCCGGACGACCGCGCCTGCTCGGCTGGGCGCTCGGGGTGGGCGTCCTGGCCGGCATCGCCCTGCCCTTCAACGACCTGGGCCTGGGCACGTTCCTCGTGCTGATGGCGGCCGGACTGCTGATGCTGTTCGCGAGCCCGCGGCGACGGGAGCCGTTCACGATCACCTGCGCGCTGCTGTGCACGGCCCTGGCCTCGGTCGCGGTGATCCGCGACGCCGAGTGGATCGTCATCCTGTGCCTGATGGCCGGCGGCGGCCTCGCCACCGTGGCTCTCACCGGCGCCCGCCGACTCCCGACGTTCATCCTCTCCGCGATGTCCTGGCCCCTCGCCGGACTGCGCGGCCTGCCGTGGCTCAGTCGCACGCTGCGCACGTTGACCGGGACCGGCAACGGGATCGCCGTCCTGCGCACGGCCCTGTGGTCGCTCCTCGGTGTCGTGGTGTTCGCCGCCCTGTTCATGTCCGCCGACGCCCTGTTCGCCGAGTGGTTCGGCGCGCTGGTCCCCGACCTCGGCTCGGCGGACTTCGCCGTGCGACTGTTCGTGGCCGTCGCGATCGCGGGGATCGCGCTGGCCGGTGCCTACCTCGCGCTGAATCCGCCGCAGGTCGAGACCGTGCGGTGGGACAACCGGCCCGTGGCGAAGCGGTTTGAGTGGCTCGTGCCGGTGCTCGTGATCGACGCGGTGTTCATCGCCTTCCTGGTGGCGCAGGCCGCGGCGATCTTCGGCGGTCGCGCCTACTTCGAGCGGACCACGGGGCTGACCTACGCCGAGTACGTGCACCAGGGCTTCGGCCAGCTGACGGTCGCCACGGCGTTGACGCTGCTGGTGGTCTGGGCCGCCTCGCGCAAGGCTCCTCGCGAGACGGCGGCCGACCGAGCCTGGCTGCGCGGTGCCCTCGGCCTGCTGTGCGTGATGACGCTGCTGGTGGTGGCGTCGGCACTCCACCGGATGTCGCTCTACCAGGAGGCGTACGGCTTCACCCAGCTGCGACTGCTGGTGGACGTCTTCGAGGGCTGGCTGGGCCTGCTGGTGCTGGCGACGCTCGCGGCCGGCTGGCGGCTGCGGGGGGCCTGGCTGCCGCGGTTCGGTCTGCTCAGCGGCGTGGTGCTGCTGCTGGGGATCGCCGCGATCAACCCGGACGCCTGGATCGCCGATCACAACCTCGACCGCTACGAGTCCACCGGCAAGGTCGACTGGTACTTCCTGGCCCAGCTGTCCGACGACGCGGTGCCGACCCTCGAGTCGCGCCTCGGCGCCGACCGCGACTGCGTGCTGACGGCGGTCCGGCCCGACCCGGGGAGCTGGCTCGAGTGGAACCTCGGTCGCAGCCGCGCCGAGCACCTGGGCGTCACCACGAGTGTCAACGCGGTGTACGACGATCCCTGCCCGGGACAGACCGCCGACTGACCGGGACGGGGCCGATTCGCCGGGCGCGACGCGGTCCACGTAGACTCTCCGGCGGAGGATTCGCATAGTGGCCTAGTGCGCTCGCTTGGAAAGCGGGTTGAGTGAAAGCTCTCAGGGGTTCGAATCCCCTATCCTCCGCCAGCAAGGACAGAAGCCAGCGGGCGGTACGCACCAGCGTGCCGCCCGCTGGTGTGTCCGGCGGCACCGCGGCGGGGGCTTGCCTCCGCCAGCAAGGACAGAAGCCAGCGGGCGGTACGCACCAGCGTGCCGCCCGCTGGTTCTTTTTTTCCCGCCGCCCCGGGCTCCTGCAGATGCGGACTGCCCCGATCCGTGCGACCGTCATCCGAGACAAAACGGCTTACGCACTCGCGTGGACCGTCCCCAAGGGAAGGGACCCTGACATGTACTTCGGTGGCTCCATTGCTCTCATCGCCATCGGCGCGATCCTCGCGTTCGCGGTGCAGGACACCATCTCCGGCATCGACCTCACCATGATCGGCTACATCCTGATGGCCGCTGGCGTGTTGGGCATCGTGCTCACGCTCATCGTCAACTCGCAGCGCGACCGCGGCGTCCGCGACGGCGGGCGCGACGACCTCCCGCCTGCACGCTGACCCGCCACCACCTCGCCTCGACGCCCGCCGGAAGCATCTGCGACCGGCGGGCGTTGACGCGTACATGCGTGGTGAATACAAGGTCCCCGGCGGCAAGCTCGTCGCGGTCGACCTCAAGGTACACAACGACCGGTTGAGCGACGTCAGCGTCTCGGGGGACTTCTTCCTCGAGCCCGAAGAGGCGCTCCTCGACATCAACGCGGCCCTGACGGGGTTGTCCGTGGACGCCTCCGTCGAACAGCTCACGTCGGCCATCGAGGGCGCGGTGGACTCCCAGACCGCCTTCATCGGCTTCACCCCCGAGGCCGTCGGCATCGCCGTGCGGCGGGCCCTGGGCAAGGCCACCGGCTGGCACGACCACACCTTCGACGTCATCGGCCCGGTCACGCTGGACCCGGCGATGCACGTCGCGCTGGACGAGGTCATCGGCCGCGAGGTCGCCGAGGGCACCCGGCCCCCGACGTTCCGGTTCTGGGACTGGGACAGCCCGTTGGTCGTCATCGGCTCGTTCCAGAGCTACGCCAACGAGATCGATCCCGAGGGCGCGGCCAAGCACGGCATCAACGTCGTGCGGCGCGTGTCCGGCGGCGGGGCGATGTTCATGGAGCCGGGCAACACCATCACCTACTCGCTCGTGGTCCCGAAGTCGCTCGTCGAGGGCCTGAGCTTCGAGCGCTCGTACTCGTTCCTGGACGACTGGGTGATCGAGGCGCTGGCCGAGGTGGGCGTGAAGGCGCACTTCGTGCCCCTCAACGACATCGCCAGCGACGCGGGCAAGATCGGTGGAGCGGCGCAGAAGCGCCTCGCGGCCGGCGCGGTCCTGCACCACGTGACGATGGCCTACGACATCGACGCCGACAAGATGACCGAGGTCCTGCGGATCGGCCGCGAGAAGATGAGCGACAAGGGCACCCGGTCGGCCAACAAGCGCGTCGACCCGATGCGCTCGCAGACCGGCCTGTCGCGCGACGCCATCATCGACGCGTTCCTGCAGACCTTCCGGCGCCGGTACGCCACCCACGAGTCGGACTACACCGAGGCCGAGCTGGCCGAGGCGCGCGAGCTCGTCGACGCGAAGTTCTCGAAGCGGGAGTGGACCCACCGGGTTCCGTGACGTGACGGTTTACCACGGGACCGTGGTAAACAAGCGCCTCCCAAGGGAAGTTTCCCTTGGGAGGCGCTGAAGTACCACGGGACCGTGGTAAACCGACCGTGCCGAACTCAGCCGATCGGGTCGAACACGTCGTGGTCGCCGACGGTGGCGGCCAGGCGGGCGCGGTGGAAGTCCGCGTCGCCGATGAGGTGCTCGATCGCGATGAGACGGCTCGCGTAGTGGCCGACCGAGTACTCGGCGGTCATGCCGATGCCACCGTGCAGCTGGATCGCGTCCAGGCCGATGTGCTTGCCGGCGACGCTGGTCTGCAGTGCCGCGTGCGAGGCCGCCGTGGCCAACTGCTCAGGCGTGGTGTCCTCGTCGGCCGCCACGATCGTGGCCCACATGATGGTGCTGCGAGCCAGCTCGAGGGTCACGTACATGTCCGCGGCGCGGTGGTTGAGCGCCTGGAACGTGTTCAGCGTGACGCCGAACTGCTTGCGCGTCTTGAGGTAGCCGACCGTGGTGGTCAGGGCCGTCTCCATCGCGCCCAGCGCCTCGTGCGCGTAGGCGATCCGGGCTCGGTCCAGGGCGCTCTCGATCGCGGCGGTCTGGTCGCCACCCTCGCCCAGCTGCACCGCGGGGGTGTCGCCGAACGTGACGGTCGCCGCGCGGCCGCCGTCGTTGGTGATCGTGGTCTCGACCGCCGTGGCGCCCTCGACCAGGAACACGCCCGTGCCGCCCTCGGGCAGCGCGGCCGTCACGAGCAGCAGATCGGCGCGCTCGGCCTGGACGACCGGCGCCTTGACCCCGTTGAGCACACCGTCGGCGAACGTCACGGAGGACGCGTCGGCCGACCAGCGCCGACCGGGCTCCATCCACGCCAGGATCGGCAGGATCTCGCCACCGGCGACGGCGTCGACGTACTGCTTCTTCTGCTCGTCGGTGCCCAGCGCGTCGATCAGGCCGCCGGCCAGGACGATCGCCTCGACGAACGGGTCGGGCGCGATGACCTTGCCCAGCTCCTCGGCGGCCAGCGAGACCTCGACAGGGCTGGCCTCGAACGGCAGGCTCAGCACGCCCATCTCGGCGAGCTTCTCCCAGGCGGTGAAGCCCGGGTCCGTCGCGGTGGCCTCACGACGCGTCTCGGACGAGTCGTAGACGTTGGTGATCAGACCGCGGACGGCCTTGACGAGAGCCTTCTGCTCCGAATCGATGGTGAAGTCCATGTCACAGTCCCAGGATCGTGCCGGCGATGATCTGGCGCTGGATCTCATTGGATCCGCCGTAGATCGACACCTTGCGGTTGTTGAGGAAGATGCGGGTCTCACGACTCGTGATGGCCGCCGGGCCCTCGAGGTCGACGAAGAGATCCGAGACGGCCTGCGTCAGCTGCGAGCCCTTGATCTTCAGGACGCTCGACGCCGGGTGCGGCTTGTCGCCGGCCGAGCCGGCGGCCACGCGCAGGGCGGTGAGCTCGAGCGCGTTGAGTTGGTTCTCGAGGTCGACGATGCGCGACGCGTACTGGTCGAAGACGCCCATCTCCTTGGCCTTGTCCTTGGCGGTGGCCAGGTTGCGCTGGCTGGCGCCGACCTGGGCGATGCCGACGCGCTCGTTGCCGAGCAGGAACTTGGCGTACGTCCAGCCCTTGTTCTCCTCGCCGACGAGGTTCTCGACCGGGACGCGCACGTTGTCGAAGAAGACCTCGTTGACCTCGTGGCCGCCGTCGATCAGCTCGATCGGACGGACCGTGAGGCCTTCGGTCTTCATGTCGATCAGCAGGAAGCTGATGCCCATCTGCTTCTTGGGCGCATCAGGATCGGTGCGGACGAGGCAGAAGATCCAGTCGCCGTACTGGCCGAGCGTGGTCCACGTCTTCTGGCCGTTGACGACGTAGTGGTCGCCGTCGCGCACGGCGGTGGTGCGCAGGCCGGCGAGGTCGGAGCCGGCGTCAGGCTCGGAGAAGCCCTGGCTCCACCAGATGTCGAGGTTGGCGGTCGCCGGGAGGAACCGCTCCTTGATCTCCTGCGAGCCGAAGGTCGCGATGACGGGGCCGACCATGGAGGCGTTGAACGCCAACGGCGGGATGACGCCGGCCAGCTGCATCTCCTCGTGCCAGATGTGGCGCTGGAGCTGGGTCCAGTCCTTGCCGCCCCACTCGACCGGCCAGCCCGGAACGGCGAGCCCTGCGGCGTTGAGGGCCTGCTGCGACCGGACGATCTGGTCACGGGTGATCTCACCGTGGTTGATCATCGTGTCGCGGATGTCCTGCGGAACCTGGGTGGTGAAGAACTCACGCATCTCCTCGCGGAATGCCTGGTCCTCGGCTGACAACTGAAGTCTCATGAGTGCCCCTTCGCACTAAGCGCTTGCTTACCGGTGAGAATACTGTGCAACTCCCGTTGACACCAGCGAGTCACTTCCGTTTCGACTTGGCGCGGAACGGGCCCACGAGGCGGGGGCCGGACAGCCTGCGCTCGAGCCGTCGGGTCTCGCGTCCGAGTGGCTGGGCGGCGTACTCGCCCAGGATCACGCCAGCGGCCAGAGCCACGGCCACGGCCGACGCGGTGATGCCCGAGGAGATGCCCGAGAGGTTCTCCTCTGCCAGCTGGGCCAGCGAGCGGTAGATCGTCAGACCCGGCAGCAACGGCACGATGGCCGGGACGACCATCACCAGAGCCGGTACCCGCAGCCAGCGCGATGCGGGATAGCTGACCACACCGATGACGAACGCCGCGATCGCCGCGCCCCACGGCCGGTCGAGCCCGTTCTGCACGAGGGCCGACGCCAGGGCGCCGGCGGCCGCTCCGATCACGGCGATCGCCGGCACGGAGGACCACGGCGCGTACGACTGGACCGCGAAGCCGGCGGCGGCGACGCCCGCGCCGATCGTCACGTACGGCAGGTACGACATATCCGGCCAGACGGTGCCCGAGCCGAGGTCGACACCGAGCATCCGGCCCACCATCAGGCCACCGCTGACGCCCGCCACGATGCCGGCGGTGGCCAGCAGGACCTCGAGCAGCCGCGCCACGGCCGTGAGGTGGTAGCCCGTCAGGGCGTCCTGGATCGCGCCCATGAGGCCCAGTCCGGCCAGCAGCACGACGATGTTGGCCGCGATGACCAGCGACGGCGGCGCGGGCAGCGAGAGCGCCGCCACGGACACGGCGATCAGCGAGGCACAGAGCCCGCCGACGACCTGGATGTAGAAGTCGGGCAGCCGGCGCACCTCGAGCAGTCGCCGGAGCAGCTCGATGGCGACGGCCGCGACGAAGGCGGTGAGGCTGACGAAGAACCCGCCGCCCAGCATCAGGGCCACACCGGCGCCGACCAGGCCCGAGGACCCGATCACGATCGCGCGAGGTCGCGCGTGACCGCTCGTGGCGATCGCCGAGAGACGCGAGCGCGCCTCGTCGAGATCGATCTCGTTCGCGAGCAGCTCGGCCACCAGCCGGTCGACGGCGGTGACGTCCTCGAAGTCGGTCTCGCGACGCACGACGTTGCGACGCAGCAGCAGCGGCGGCTCGTCGAGCTCCTGGTCGTGGACCATCGTCAGCATGATGTGGGTGACGTCGACGTAGGTGCCGCGCAGTCCCAGATGGTGGCAGATCGACGACATCGTGGCCGAGACGTCGGCCGTTCCGGCACCGTTGGACAGCAACATCTCCCCGACCCGGAGGGCGAAGTCCATGATCCTCAACGTCTGAGGTGCCGAACTACTCATGGGTCCACCATGTCGGACGACACGGAACGGTGGACAGGGCCTCGGTCCGGTCTCCTTCCGTACGCGCCTCAGCGCGCCGGGATCACCGCCGCTTGAGCACCTTGCTGACGACCGGATGCCCGTTCTTCCAGCCCAGCTTGCCGACGTAGAGGTGCTTGGGCCCCTGCCCGCGCTTGAACCCGGGCTCCTGCCCGTTCCAGAACAGCACCCACGTGCCCGGCGAGGTGGCGATCGCCTGGGCGTTGCCCTGACCCCACGTGTTCGTGCCCGCCGGGAAGGTCACCCGGCGCGCCGTCGTGGGCCAGCCGGTCCACAGGCTCCGGTTGGTGCGCGACTGCGTCCAGTACCGGTCATGCGTGCCGTACCAGCCCCAGGACGTGAACAGCACGTACTTGCCACCGCGGTGGATCAAGGAGGGGTTCTCCTCGATGTACCGGTGGCGCTTGCTGGTCAGCTGGACGCTGCGTCCGTTCCGGTTCACCGGATTGGCGATGAGCTGGTTCGGCCGGGCCGGGTTCAGCGCCACCATCCGGATCGTCGTGTGCCAGTACTTCTTGCCGTTCCTGGTGTACCCGTGCGACGTCTTGTAGGTCAGCACGGTCTGGCCGTTCACCACGGCGGGGGTGGCGTCGATCAGGCTCGTGGTGCCCTCGTTGGGGATCAGGTCCTTGGGCTTGGTGCCGCTGCCCTTGAAGCACGACAGCGGGCGCGCGTCCGGGACGAAGGGGCCCGTGGGACGAGTCGACGTGCCCGTGCCGATGCAGCGTTGCGAGCCGCGACCGGGGACCAGCGCCGAGTAGAACAGCACCCACCGGCCGTTGGTGCCCCGGATGATCGACGGGGCCCACACCGAGCGCTTCTGCTTGGCGGACTTGGCCCATGCCGGCGTGCCGGTCAGCAGCGTCGTGCCGGTGCGCTTCCACGGACCGTTCGGCTGCGGAGCCGTGGCGAAGGCACCCGGCTTGTTCCACGAGGTCGTGTGGGTCATGACGTACCCGCCCGACGGCAGCTTGGCCACACCCGGATTGGCCCACTTCTTCAGGATCGGGGCGTCCGGGCCGGCCGCCTGGGCGGCGGGCGCCGTGAGCGCTCCGGCACCGAGAACGGCGACGGCGGAGACCGCTGCCAGGACGAGACGTCGGTACGGACGATTCATGGTTCTCTCCCGGATGAAGGGACCGGCGGGCCGGTCGATTCGGAGTCTAATCACGGCTCGGTCCCGGACGGGCGATTATGAGGACGAGCGGTGCTCGCGCCGTTCGCCGCCTACGCTGGGGGCGCCAACGGACGTCGCAAGGAGCACCATGACCGGCTGGATCGAGGACATCCTCCAGGACCCGTACGAGCAGCTGACGCTGGACCTGGGCACCGACCCCGACGGCGAGGGCGCCATCCGCGCGACGCTCGTCCGACGCCGGTTCGAGGGCGAGCCGCGGGCCGCCGTCATCTACGTCCACGGCTTCTCCGACTACTTCTTCCAGACCGAGCTGGCCGAGTTCTACGCCGATCGCGGTTACGCCTTCTACTCGCTCGACCTGCGCAAGTGCGGCCGCTCGCTGGACGAGGGGCAGACGCCTCACTTCGTCTCGGACCTGTCCCTCTACGACGCCGAGCTCGACGAGGCGCTGCGCATCGTCCGCTCCGAGGTGCCGGACGTGCCGATCGTGCTCTCGGCGCACTCGACCGGCGGCCTGGTCCTGCCCCTGTGGCTCGATCGGATGAACCTCCTGCCCGGTGGCACGCGCGCCCGCGGCATCGCCGGGATAGTGCTCAACAGCCCGTGGTTCGACCTGCAAGGGCCGGCGTGGATGCGCACGGTGGGCACGACGGTCGTCCGCAGCGTGGCGAAGGCTCGGCCTCTCGACCGGATGAAGCTGCCCTTCACCGACTCTTACGGAGCGAGCCTGCACTCGTCCCGCGGCGGCCAGTGGGACTACGACATCGCGTGGAAGCCGCTGGAGGGCTTCCCGGTGACGTACGGCTGGATGGGAGCCGTGCGGCGCGGTCACGCCCAGCTGCACCGCGGCCTGGACATCGGCGTGCCGTCGCTCGTGCTGCGGTCGCACCGCACGTGGTTCAGCCGCAACCACCACGCCAAGACCGACACCTCCGACGCCGTGCTCGACGTGCGGCAGATCGTGCGCTGGTCCGGGTGTCTCGGCGACGCGGTCACGTCCCTGCCGGTTCACGGCGCGCGCCACGACGTCTACCTCTCGAACGACGAGCCGCGGGCCGAGGCGTATCGCCTGACCGCGGAGTGGCTCGACCGCTGGATCCCGTGAGCACTCCCTGGGCCGCGGCGGCCCGGCTGGCCCCACCCCTGCCCACTTTTGGAAACGGATTCACCTCGATTCGGCCGATGCACGTGAATCCGTTTCCAAAAGTGGGAGGTGGGGTGGCGCCATGAGCCGCACCATCGGGTTCGACCTGGACATGACGCTGATCGACTCGCGTCCGGGGATCCGCGCCGTGTACGAGGAGCTCTCGCGTCAGACGGGCGTGTTCATCGACGCCGAGCTGGCGGTGTCGCGACTCGGTCCTCCGCTGACCTGGGAGCTGGAGCACTGGTTCCCGGCCGAGGCCGTGCCCGAGATGTTCACCCGGTACCGCGCCATGTACCCCGAGATCGCGATCCCCCGGGTCCTCGCGATGCCCGGCGCCGCCGAGGTGCTCACGGCCGCCCGCGAGCTCGGACGCGCGATCGTCATCACCGCCAAGGCCGGCGACAACGCCGCGCTGCACCTCGACCACCTCGGCCTGCCGTACGACGCGGTCATCGGCGACGCCTGGCGCGAGCAGAAGGCCGAGGTGCTGGTGCGCGAGTCCGCCGACACCTACATCGGCGACCACGTGCACGACATGGACGCCGCGCGCATCGCCGGAGTCACCGGCATCGCCGTCCCGTCGGGGCCGTGCTCGGCCGAGGAGCTGCGCGACGCCGGAGCCGACCACGTCGTGAGCGACCTGGCAGCCGTGGTCTCGCTCCTGCGGGGTGCGTGAGCCGCATGTGACGCAGGTGACAGCTCTTCCGACCGCGGTAGTAAGATCGCCGACGCTCGGGGGAGCTGATCCATCTCGGAGATCCCCCATGTCGTCGCGTTCGCACCTTCTCGTCCCTGCCGTCGTCGCGCTCGTCGTCGGGGTATCCGTCCCAGCGGTCGCCGACGACGCGATCGACGACCCCGGTCAGACCCCCCCGGCCGCCCTCGCGCCGTCGGAGGAGCCGACCGAGGAACTGCCGAGCGACCCGACCCAGCCCACCGCCTCCGCTCCCACGGAGAAGCCGGCGGCCGAGGCATCCCAGCAGCCCACCGCGGCACCGACGACCGAGCCCAGCGCCTCCGCGACACCGAGGTCGAGGCCGACGCAGCGACAGGCCGAGACCCGCCTCGCCGCTGCCGGCGCCATCACGGAGGTCAGGACCTACTGGCAGCTCCAGCAGGCCGTGTCGACCTGCGCCGCGGGTGACGTGACCCGACTGGCGGCGGACGTCTCGGTCAGCGGTCAGGTCCTTGTCGTCTCGTGCGACGCCACGCTCGACCTCGCCGGGTTCGACCTGAATCTCGAGGGACTGCTCGTCGACGGCGGATCTCGGGCGACCATCGACGACTCCGTCGGCGGCGGGCGGCTGACCTCCTCGAGCCGCCACTACCGCATCGCGGCGATGTCTCCCACAGCCGGCTCCGAGCTCACGATCGCCGGCGGCACCATCACCACCACCGGAGCGCACTCCATCGCCGGCCTCACGGTTCCCGCGAACGCCACCCTCAACATCACCGGCGGCACCGTGACTGCCACGGGAGGAGCGATGTCCGCCGGCATCGGCGGCAACGGCTGGGCCGACTCGGGGACGACCACCATCAGCGGCGGGACCGTGCACGCGACCGGCGGCTACCAAGGCGCCGGCATCGGCGGCGGCTACAACCGCAGCCAAGGCCCGATCTCGATCACCGGAGGAACCGTCACCGCCATCGGACGCGGCGGCCAGTACAGCACGACGGACGAGGGCGGCGCCGGCATCGGGACCGGGGACGACGGATATTCCCGCGGTCCGATCCTCATCGGTGAGCACGCCGCCGTCACCGCGACCGGAGGGCCCCTCGCCTCCGCGATCGGCTACGGGGGCGACGCCTTCGACTACAGTGCCGACGCCGACGCCAAGGTGCGGGTCACGATCAACGGCACGGTCCGCACGAACGGCATCCTCAACACGTACAACGGCGTCTACACGATCGGCAGTACTGGCCAGGTCCTCGGCCTCGAGAGCGATCCCCAGGCCGGCCCGGTCATCACCGGCAGCGGCACGATCGTCAACAACGGCGCGATCCGACCGACCTCGGTGGCATCGACCGCCAAGGTCAACAACCATCACTTCACCGTCTCCTACGACCTCGCCTCGGGCACCGCCGGGCCCGGCGGCGCGCCGAGGGCGAAGATCTATGCGCCGACTCTGCGCGCCGCCGGCGTCACCCTGCCGGCGCGACCCACGCGCAGCGGCCACGTCTTCGACGGGTGGCATCGCTCCGCGACGCGAATCTCCGAGACGACGGACCTCGGTACCGGCTCGACCAACGGCTCCGCCGTGGCGATCGGCCTGCGCGCCCAGTGGCTCACGGTGAGCAACTACCTGACCGCGAACCTCGGTTCGGGATGCACTCCCGGCTCGATCGTGCGTCTGCCCGAGGACATCACCTCGGCCGCCTCGGTGCCCGTCGCGTGCACGCTGACCCTCGACCTGAACGGCCATGGCCTCACCGCCGCGGGCGTCACGATCGCCAGCGACAAGACGCTGACCGTCGATGATTCGCAGGGCGACGGGACCCTCACCAGCACCTCGACCAGCGAGGCCGGGATCGGCACCAGCGGGGCCGCCCTCGTCGTCGACGGCGGCACCATCGAGGCCACCGGCGGCCGACGAAGCGCCGGCATCGGGGGTGCCGAGGGCGGCGCCCCGGGCACGATCACGATCAACGGTGGCGTGGTCACCGCGACCGGCGGTGAGTCAGGCTCCGGCATCGGCAGCGGCGAGCTCGGCACTCCCGTGGACATCACGATCACCGGCGGCACCGTCACGTCCACCGGTGGCGCCGCCGCCAGCGGCATCGGTGGTGGCGGCCGCAGCCCTGCGGGCGACATCACCATCTCCGGCGGCACGGTTGACGCCACCAGCGGCTCCAACGCCTCCGCGATCGGTCCCGGCTCCTTCGCCGGCCACGCACCCGGCTCGAGCGAGGGGTCGCTGACCGTCTCGGGCGGTGCCGTCACCGCCACCGGGGCCGGCCACTCGTCCGGCGGAACAGGCGGGCACCTCTCCCGGCTCGCCCACATCGACATCACCGGCGGCACGCTCACCGCGTCCGGCACGGACGAGAACTCCGGTCTCGGAGGGTCCTTCACGAACTCGTGGCCCGACGTCACGATCGGCGCCGGCGCGACGGTCACGTCGATCGACGGCCCGGCGTACGCGGCATCCGCATCCGGCACCCCGAGCTTCCCGCGGGGTCACCTGCAGGTGGACGGCACGCTGCGGCTGCCCAGCAGCGCGTTGAACGTCGACCGGTTCGCCTCGGCGAGCATCGGTTCCACGGGCAAGGTCCTGGGCACGGTCGCCGACCCCACCGCCGGTGGCGCCATCGCCGGCAGCCGCGTCGCGCTCGACAACCAGGGCATCATCGCGCTGAGCGACGTCACCGCGTCGGTCACTGGTCACCACTACGCCGTCACCGCGGGCAGCGACACCGTCAAGATCTACGGCCCGACCATGACGGCTGGCCATCGGTCCCTTCCCGCAGACCCGACCCGCGGCATCGACGTGTTCACTGGTTGGACCCACGCGGGCGACCCGTTCACCGCCACCACGCCCTTGCTCGGCCCGAGCACCAACGGTGCAGCCGTTCCCGTGGCACTGACCGCCACGTGGGACGAGGGCATCGCGGCGTTCGACCGCTCGGCCACCACCGTGACGGCCGGGGACCCGGTCGCGGTTGACCTCACCCTGACCGACGGCAGCGGCGACACCGTCACCGTCGACCCCGCCGACTGGGACCTCACCCTTCCGACCGGCGCCTCGCTCATCCCGGAGGGCGGCGGCTGGGAGCTCCTCGGCACGCGTGCCGGCACGGCGACGATCGTGGCCTCGACCGAGGTCCGTGGGCGCACCTATACCGCCGAGCTCGAGTTGACGGTCCAGGCGGCGGTGCTGTCCCAGCTGGTGCCGACCTTCACCGGCACGGCCGCTCAGGGCGAATCCGTCACCCTGGCGACAGACGGCACCGACCGGTTCGGCAACGACCTGGGCGACGTCACCGGCGACGTGACCTTCACCAGCTCCATCGCCTCCGACGTGATCGACGGCGACCAGGTCTCCTTCACCGAGGCAGGGACCCGAATCGTCACCGCAACCCACTCCAACGGCACCACCGCCACGCTCGCGATCAACGTCGCCGTCGTCCTGGACGAGGTCGTCACCTTGGATCTCGCCTCCACCGGCACTCCTGCCCAGGGCGAGACGATCACCTTGACGGCCACCGGCACCGATCGCTTCAACAACGACCTCGGTGACGTCACCGGCGACGTGACGTTCACCAGCTCCGACCCCACCGACGTCATCGACGGAGACGAGATCTCCTTCACCAAGGCCGGCAAGCGGACCATCACCGCGACGCACACGAACGGCACCGTCGCCACCCTCCTGGTGGACGTCGCGGTCGTCCTCGGCGAGGTCGACGGCATGGAAGTGGGCTTCACCGGCGCAGCTCGCCAGGGCGACACCATCGTCCTGACGGTGACCGGCACCGACCGGTTCGGCAACGACCTCGGCGACGTCACCGACGACGTGACCTTCACCAGCTCCGTCCCGACCGACGTCATCGCCGGCAACCGGATCACGTTCCCGCACGCGTCACCGCACACCATCACCGCGACACACACCGACGGAGCGACCTCGACCCTGCTGATCGAGGTCGAGCCGCTGCCCGTCGCCGTCGACGAGCCCACGGACCATGCGGACGACCCCGAGGCAACCGCAAAGCAGGCTCAGGACGACGCGGCTCTGGCCGAAACCGGCAGCACGGCGACCGCCTGGTGGTTCGCGTGCGGTCTGGCGCTCCTGCTCGCCGGTGTCGGCACGACGAGACGTGCGCGGCGCCGATGACCACTGTCGGCGCGGGCGTCTAGGCTGGTCTCCGTGGACGCACCCCCCTTGGCTCTGTACCGGCGATACCGGCCCGAGACGTTCGCCGAGGTCATCGGTCAGGATCACGTGACCGCACCACTGCGTCACGCCCTGGCCAACAACCGGGTGAACCACGCCTACCTGTTCAGCGGCCCGCGCGGTTGCGGCAAGACCACCAGCGCCCGGATCCTGGCGCGCGCGCTCAACTGCGAGAAGGCGCCGATCTCCGATCCGTGCGGCGAGTGCCAGAGCTGCCGCGACCTCGCGCGCGGCGGCCCGGGCAGCATCGATGTCATCGAGATCGACGCGGCCAGCCACGGTGGCGTCGACGACGCGCGCGACCTGCGCGAGCGGGCGTTCTTCGCCCCGGTCAGCAGCCGGTACAAGGTCTACATCATCGACGAGGCCCACATGGTCTCCCCGCAGGGCTTCAACGCGCTGCTCAAGCTCGTCGAGGAGCCGCCGCCGCACCTGAAGTTCATCTTCGCCACGACCGAGCCCGACAAGGTCATCGGCACGATCCGCTCGCGGACCCACCACTACCCGTTCCGGCTCGTCCCACCGAAGCTGCTCGGCGACTACATGCTCCAGCTGTGCCAGAGCGAGAATGTGCGCCTCGAGCCCACCGCGCTGCCCCTCGTCGTGCGCGCCGGCGGCGGGTCCGTGCGTGACTCGCTCAGCGTGCTCGACCAGCTGCTCGCCGGCTCGGGCCCCGACGGCATCACGTACGACCTGGCCGTCCAGCTGCTCGGGTACACGCCCGACTCGCTGCTCGACGAGGCGATCGAGGCCTTCGCCGTCAGCGACGCGGCCACCGTGTTCGGTGTCGTCGACAAGGTCATCGAGTCCGGTCAGGACCCGCGCCGCTTCGCCGAGGACCTGCTCCAGCGCTTCCGCGACCTGGTGATCCTCAAGGCCGTTCCCACCGCCGCCGAGTCGGGCCTGCTCGAGACCCCGGCCGATCGCACGGCCGTCCTGCAGCGTCAGGTCGCGGGCTTCGAGCCCACCGAGCTGACGCGGGCGGCCGACCTCGTCAGCACCGCCATCACCGAGTTCCGCGGGGCCACCGCCCCCCGGCTGATGCTCGAGCTGATGTGCGCGCGGATCCTCGTGCCCGGTGCCGACAACTCCGTCGAGGGCTTCCACGCCCGCCTCGACCGCCTCGAGCGACGCCTCTCCGGGGCTGCCCCGGCGCCCGAGACCGTCGTCGCGCCGCCGGCTGCTCCGGCGCCCGCGCCCGCGGCCGCTCCCCCTGCCGCCGCGACGCCCGCTCCCGCTCAACCCGCTCCCGCCCCGGCCGCCCCGGCTGCCGACGAGACACCGGCCGAGCGCGACGAGCCGCGTCCCGAGGCACCGGTCGCAGCGCCCGCCACGCCCAGCACCAGCGCAGTGCCCACCGCCCCGGCAGCCGAGGTCACACGTCCTGCCGAGCCCGCCCCGGCGCCCGTCGCCGAGACGACACCGGTCGAGACCGCGGCTCCCGCTCCCGCCGCTCCCGCACCCGCCGCTCCCGGGCAACTCACGACCGCCGACGTGCGGCGGATGTGGCCCCAGGTCCTCGAGCGCGTCCAGCACCTGCGCCGATTCACGTGGGTCATGCTCAGCCAGAACGCGCAGGTCGCGGCGCTCGACGGCTCCACGCTGACGCTCGCCCTGGTCAACACCGGCGCGCGTGACTCGTTCGTCAAGAGTGGCTCGGACCAGATCGTCCAGCAGGCGCTGTCCGACGTCATGGCCGTCCAGTGGCGCATCGAGGCGATCGTCGATCCCTCCGCCTCGCCCACCGGCAGCGCGCCGGCCGGCGGCTCGGCACCGGCCGCGACGCCGGCTGCGGCACCGTCCGCACCCACCGAGTCGCGGGTGCCCGAGTCGGTCCGCGAGGCACTGCGTCAGGGTCCCGTCCCGATCACGCGGGTCGATCCCGACGCCGGCGTCGACCCGAACGACCCCGTCGTCGACGACGGCTCGCAGGATGCGGAGGCGCTCCTCGCCGAGCACCTGGGGGCCGAGGTCATTGACGAGACCCCCTACCGCTGACCCCTCGCACGTGCCGGTCCGGCGCCGGCTCGACCTGACCGCCACGCCCCCCGAGGTCCTGCGTCGGCTCCGCGGCCGCGACCGCCTCGTCGCCCTGCTGGGCGCGTGGCACCAAGGCGAGGCGCTGATCGCCTGCGAGCCCGTCCGGCTGCTCGAGACGTGGGACGACGTCGACCTGCCCCGACTG
Organism: Aeromicrobium sp. 636; assembly: GCF_024433585.1. NCBI lineage: Bacteria > Bacillati > Actinomycetota > Actinomycetes > Propionibacteriales > Nocardioidaceae > Aeromicrobium > Aeromicrobium sp. 636. Next base: position 281,380 of record NZ_WNJU01000003.1, on the reverse strand, counting down.
GACGCCGACGGCTTCGGCGGCGGTTGGATCGGCGCCTGGGGCTATCGCCTCGGCAGCCAGGTCGAGCACCTGCCCGAAGGGCCGCCCCGGCCGATGCCGCAGCCCGACCACCGCGCGGGGTTCTACGACCTCGTCCTGCGCCGGGTGCGCGGCACCTGGTGGCTGGAGTCGATCGGCGACCCCGATCCCGCGCGGATCGAGGAGCTCATCGCGACCGTCAGCGCGCCGACGGTGGCCGCTCCGTTCAACGTCGGCAGGTTCGACATGACCCCCAGCCCGCAGGCCCACCGCGACGCGATCAGCCGGGCGCTCGGACACATCGCAGCCGGCGACATCTTCCAGGTCAACCTCTGTGCGCGACTCGAGGCCACCTTCGAGGGCGACCCCCTCGACGCGTTCTGCGCGGGCGTCGAGCGACTGAAGCCCGCCTACGCCGCCTACGTCTCGTCGCCCGAGGGCGCGCTGGCCAGCTTCTCGCCCGAGCTGTTCCTGCGCCGGACCGGCGACGAGGTCCTCACCTCCCCGATCAAGGGCACCGCTGCCCTGTCGACCGATCCGCGCGAACTCGAGGCCTCGGCCAAGAACCGGGCCGAGAACGTCATGATCGTCGACCTCATGCGCAACGACCTCGGCCGAGTCGCCGTGCCGGGCTCGGTCCGGGTGCCCGCGCTGAACCGGGTCGAGCGGCACAGCGTCTGGCACCTGGTCTCCGACGTCGTGGCCCACCTGCCCGCCGGAACAACCGACCGTGACCTGCTGCGCGCGACGTTCCCGCCCGGATCGGTCACGGGCGCCCCCAAGGTGCGCGCGATGGAGCTCATCGCCGAGCTCGAGGCGACGGGGCGCGAGGCCTACACCGGCGCGATCGGCCACGTCAGCGCCGCCGCCGGTCTCGAGATGAACGTCGTGATCCGCACCTTCGAGTTCGCGACGGCGCCCGACGGCACCACCCGGGTGTGGCTGGGCGTCGGGGGCGGGATCGTGGCCGACTCCGACCCGGCCGGCGAGTACGCCGAGTGCCTCGACAAGGCCCGACCCCTGATCGACGCGATCGGCGGCCGGCTCGATCTGGTCGCGCCACCGGCACCCGCCGCCACGGCCACGGAGCCCGAGCCGAGTCCGAGCGGGCCCGTCGACGTCCATCTCGGGGTCTTCGAGACCGTCCTGGTCCTCGACGGGCGCGCCGTCGACCTCGACGCCCACCTCGCCCGACTCGACGCCAGCGTCCGCGCCGTCCACGGCACCACCGTGCGCGCCGGCCTGGAGGAGGCGGTGCACGCCCGCGTGGCCGGACTGATCGGTCCGCACCGCCTGCGCATCGACGCCGCACCGCAGGGCGGGGACGTCGGGATCTCGATGGCGACCGCACCGCTCACGCCCACCGAGCCGGCCTGGTCGCTCGTGGCGCGTGTGGTCCCCGGCGGTCTGGGCCCGCACAAGTGGGCCGACCGCGCTCGCATCCCCGTCGTGCCGGGGCACGAGCCGCTCGTCACGGACACCGACGGCTCGGTGCTCGAGACGGCACGCGCCAACCTCTTCGCGGTGCTGGACGACGGCCTGCACACCCCGGCGCTGGACGGACGGCTGCTGCCGGGCACGGCTCGGGCACGCGTCATCGAGCTGGCGTCCGCACTGGGCCTGCCCGTCTTCCAGCACCGGATGACCACGGCCGACCTCGCGACCGCCACCGAGGTGTTCGCCACCAACGCCCTGCGCGGCATCGTGCCGGTCACCTCGTGCGAGGGGGTGGGCCGCTGGACGCCCGGTCCCGTCACGGCACGCCTCGCGAGCGCCCTCGAGCATCGCGAGACCGCACCGCGCGCCCCCGCGAGGTCGACCGACCCGTCCGCGACCGCTCGGGTCCTGTTCATCGACAACTACGACTCGTTCGTGTTCAACCTCGTGCAGTACGTCGGCGAGCTGGGCGGCCGTACCGAGGTGGTGCGCAACGACGAGGTCGGTGTCGACGACCTGCTGGCCGGCGACTTCACCCACGTGGTCGTCTCCCCGGGGCCGGGAACCCCGGCGGACGCCGGCATCAGCGCCGAGGTGGTGCGCCGGTTCGGGCCCCACACGCCCGTCCTCGGCGTCTGCCTGGGCCACCAGGTCATCGCCGAGGTCCACGGAGCCACCGTCGTCCGCGCCGAGCAGGTCGTCCACGGCAAGTCCTCCCTGGTCCACCACGACGGACTGGGGGTCTTCGCCGACCTGCCGTCGCCGCTGACCTGCGCTCGCTACCACTCCCTGGTGGTGCAGGACGTCCGCGAGCCGCTGACGGTCACCGCCCGCACCGGCTCCGGGATCGTCATGGGCGTGCGTCATCGCGACCTGCCCGTCGAAGGCGTCCAGATCCACCCCGAGTCGATCCTGACCTCGCACGGCCACGACCTGCTGGCGACCTTCCTGCGTCGGCACCCCGCCCCTGGCGTCGTTTGAGAGGATGGGACCACGGCCCTTCACGGCCGCCGGACGAGTGGAGTCGTACCCGGAGCGCGACAAGACGGCCACGAAGGAGTGCGTCATGTCGTGGATCGTCCTGGTCGTATCGGGTCTGTTCGAGGCCGTGTGGGCCACCGCCCTGGGCCGTAGCGAGGGCTTCACGAAGCTCGGTCCGTCCCTCGTCTTCGCCGGTGCCGTCGTCGTGAGCATGGGTGGTCTCGCCTGGGCCATGCGCGACCTGCCGACCGGCACCGCTTACGCGGTGTGGGTCGCGATCGGCGCCGCCGGAACCGTCACCTACGCGATGCTCACGGGCTCCGAGCCCGCGTCCGTGGCCAAGATCGCGTTGTTGCTGGGCCTCGTCGGGTGCGTCGTCGGGCTGAAGATGCTGGACCACTGACTAGGCTGACGACGTGTACGAAAGTGTGATCCAGGACCTCATCGACGAGCTCGGACGTCTGCCGGGCATCGGCCCGAAGAGTGCCCAGCGGATCGCCTTCCACCTGCTCGATGCCGATCCCGACGACGTGAAGCGCTTCGCCCAGACCCTCGTCGACGCCAAGACCAAGGTCCTGTTCTGCTCGGTGTGCGGCAACGTCACCGTCGACACGACCTGCCGCATCTGCGCCGATCCGCGCCGCGACGCGACGGTCTTGTGCGTGGTCGAGGAGAGCAAGGACGTCATCGCGATCGAGCGCACGCGCGAGTTCCGCGGCCGGTACCACGTGCTCGGCGGCGCGATCAGCCCCATCGCCGGCATCGGCCCCGACCAGCTGCGCATCAAGGAACTGCTGCTGCGCCTGCAGGACGGCACCGTCACCGAGGTCATCATCGCGACGGACCCCAACCTCGAGGGTGAGGCCACCGCGACGTACCTGATGCGGATGCTGGTGCCGATCGGCCTGCGCGTCACCAAGCTCGCCAGCGGCCTGCCCGTCGGCGGCGACCTCGAGTATGCCGACGAGGTCACCCTCGGGCGCGCCTTCGAGGGCCGCACCGCCGTCGGCTGACGCGCACCCCGTCCACCCCCGGGACAGGAGCCGAGGATCCCAGCGACCACGGGCTAGACTGACGCCGGCGCAGCGTGGCGCCGACCCACTGCGCCTGCAAACCCTCTGAAGCAAGGAAATGTCCATGGGCATCGTCGTGCAGAAGTACGGCGGCTCGTCGGTGGCGGACGCCACCAGCATCAAGCGAGTCGCCAACCGCATCGTGGCGACCAAGAAGGCCGGTCACGACGTGGTCGTCGTCGTGTCCGCGATGGGCGACACGACCGACGAGCTGATCGACCTCGCGAACCAGGTGTCGCCGCTGCCCCCGGGCCGCGAGCTCGACATGCTGCTGACCGCCGGCGAGCGGATCTCCATGGCGCTGCTGGCCATGGCGATCGAGACGCTCGGCCAGGAGGCGCGCAGCTTCACCGGCTCGCAGGCGGGCGTCCTCACCGACGACGTCCACGGCAAGGCCAAGATCATCGACGTCACGCCCGGCCGGCTGCAGTCGGCCATCGACGACGGTGCGATCGTCATCGTCGCGGGCTTCCAGGGTGTCTCGCAGACCACGAAGGACATCACGACGCTCGGTCGCGGCGGCTCGGACACCACGGCCGTCGCGCTCGCCGCGGCGCTGAACGCCGACGTCTGCGAGATCTACACCGACGTCGACGGCATCTTCACCGCCGATCCCCGGATCGTGCCCACGGCCAGCCGCATCCCGGCGATCTCCTACGAGGAGACGCTCGAGATGGCCGCCAACGGCGCCAAGATCCTGCACCTGCGGTGCGTCGAGTACGCCCGCCGCAACTCCATGCCCATCCACGTGCGGTCGTCGTTCAGCGACAGGACCGGCACGTGGGTCGTGGCCAGTGAAGACGTCAGCAAGTACACGGAAGAAGGACAGGCGATGGAGCACGCCATCATCTCCGGGGTCGCCCACGACCGCAGCGAGGCCAAGATCACCGTCGTCGGCGTCCCCGACAAGGTGGGCTACGCCGCCCCCGTGCTGCGCGCCCTGGCCGAGGCCCAGATCAACATCGACATGATCGTCCAGAACGTGTCGGCCGCCGCCACGAACCTGACCGACATCTCGTTCACGCTGCCGCGCGACGACGGCCAGACCGCCATGACCGCCCTGGCCCGCCTCAAGGACCAGATCGGCTTCGAGCGCCTGCAGTACGACGACTCCGTCGGCAAGGTCTCGATCGTCGGTGCGGGCATGCGCTCGCAGCCCGGCATCACCGCCACGTTCTTCGAGGCGCTGGCGTCCGCCGGCGTCAACATCGGCATGATCTCGACCTCCGAGATCCGCATCTCGGTCGTCGTCGGCGAGAACGAGGTCGACGCGGCCGTCAACGCCGCCCACGAGGCGTTCAACCTGGGCGCGGCCGACACCGAGGCCGTCGTGTACGGAGGGACCGGACGATGAGCGCACGCATCGGAGTCGTCGGCGCGACCGGCCAGGTCGGCGCCGTCATGCGCCAGCTGCTGGAGGACCGCGACTTCCCCGCCGAGTCCGTCCGCTTCTTCGCCTCGGCACGCTCGGCCGGCAAGACGCTGCCGTTCCGCGGCCAGGAGATCGTCGTCGAGGACACCGCCACCGCGGACGTCTCCGACCTCGACATCGCGCTGTTCAGCGCCGGCGCCACGATGAGCAAGGTCGAGGCGCCCCGCTTCGCCGAGGCCGGGGTCACCGTCATCGACAACTCGTCCGCCTGGCGCAAGGACCCCAGCATCCCGCTGGTCGTCAGCGAGGTGAACCCGCACGACATCCCGGCCGCGGACGGCCCGCGTGATCGCGGCATCATCGCCAACCCGAACTGCACCACGATGGCCGCGATGCCGGTCCTCAAGCCGCTGCACGACGCCGCGGGCCTCGTCCGGCTGACCGTCAGCAGCTACCAGGCCGTCTCCGGATCGGGCCTGGCCGGCGTCGAGGAGCTGCACTCGCAGGCCCTCGCCACGGTCGAGAAGGCCGACGCGCTGACCCACGACGGTCACGCCGTGTCTTTCCCCGAGCCGGTCAAGTACGTCAAGCCGATCGCGTTCAACGTGGTCGCGCTGGCGGGCTCGATCGTCGACGACGGCTCGCACGAGACCGACGAGGAGCAGAAGCTGCGCCACGAGTCGCGCAAGATCCTCGGCCTGCCCGACCTGCGGGTCGCGGGCACGTGCGTGCGCGTGCCGGTCTTCACGGGCCACTCGCTGTCGATCCATGCCGAGTTCGCCGACGACATCACGCCCGAGCAGGCGACGCAGATCCTGTCGTCCGCCCCCGGCGTGCAGTTGGCCGACGTGCCGAACCCGCTCGACGCGGCCGGCCAGGACCCCAGCTTCGTCGGCCGGATCCGTCAGGACCAGTCGGTCGAGGGCAACAAGGGCCTGGTCCTGTTCGTCACCGGCGACAACCTGCGCAAGGGCGCCGCGCTCAACACGATCCAGATCGCCGAGCTGCTCGTCTGATCCACCCCGGACGTCCCGAGATTTGCTCCGATTTCCACCTTTCAGAGGGTTTGAAAGGTAGAAATCGGAGCAAATCTCGTTATGCGCGGAAGGCCTCGAAGTCGTCCAGGACCTCGGGGTTCTGCAGGGCGCCCTTCGCGGCGGCCTCGTCGACCGGGGTGCCGCGCAGGATCTTCTTGACGGGCACCTCGAGCTTCTTGCCCGAGAGCGTGCGCGGCATGCCGCGCACCTGGTGGATCTCGTCGGGCACGTGGCGCGGCGAGAGCTTGGACCGCAGCTCGGTGGTGATCTGCTTCGTCAGGGCGTCGTCCAGCCGTGCGCCCTCGACCAGCGCCACGAACAGCAGCAGCCGTCCGGCGCCGCCCTCGGTGTCCTCGAGGTGCACGACGATGCTGTCGGCCACCTCGGGCAGCGACTCGACCACCGAGTAGAACTCCGAGGTCCCCAGCCGCACGCCGCCGCGGTTGAGGGTGGCGTCGCTGCGCCCGGTGATCGTGCACGAGCCGTACGACGTCAGGTTGATCCAGTCGCCGTGGCGCCAGACGCCGGGGAAGTCCTCGAAGTACGCGGCGCGGTAGCGCGAGCCGTCATCGTCGCCCCAGAAGCCGACCGGCATCGAGGGCATCGGCTGCTTGATGACCAGCTCGCCGAGCTGGTCGCGCACCGGCTGCCCGGACTCGTCGAAGGCGTCGACGTCGCAGCCCAGGCAGCGGCAGGAGATCTCGCCGGCGTAGACCGGCACGGTGGGTGCGGCTCCCACGAAGGCGGCGCACGTGTCGGTGCCGCCCGAGACGGAGCACAGCTGCACGTGCGGCTCGAACTCCTCGTAGACCCACCGGAACCCGGCCTCGGGCAGCGGGGCGCCCGTGGAGCCGATCGCACGCAGGGACGACAGATCCGCGATCTGCGCGGGATGCAGGTCCTCCTTGCGGCACTGCAGCAGATACGGCGCACTGGTGCCGAAGTACGTGACGCCGACCTCGGCCGCCATGCGCCACAGCTCGCCCAGGTCGGGGTGGGCCGGGTTGCCGTCGAACATCACCACGGTGGCTCCGACGCCGATCCCCGAGACGAGGTAGTTCCACATCATCCAGCCGGTGGTGGAGAACCAGAAGAAGCGGTCGGCAGGCCCCAGGTCGCTCTGCAGGGCGAGCGCCTTGAGGTGCTCGATCGTGATGCCCCCGTGCCCGTGCACGATCGGCTTGGGCAGGCCCGTGGTGCCCGACGAGAACAGGACGTACAACGGCGCGTCGAAGGCGACCCGGGCGAACTCCAGCGGGCCGCCGGTCGCCGTGAACTGTTGCCACGTGATCGCCCGGTCCGGCGCGGGCGCGGCGGGGTCGAGGTACGGCAGCCACACCACGGTGCGCAGGCTGGGCAGGGCGGCGGTGATGGTCTCGACCTGCTCGCGGCGGTCGATGCCCTTGTCGCCGTAGCGGTAGCCGTCGACCGCCAGCAGCACGACCGGCTCGATCTGCTGCCAGCGGTCGATGACGCTCTGCGTGCCGAACTCGGGGGCGCAGGAGGAGAAGATCGCGCCAAGGCTGGCCGCGGCCAGCAGCAGGACGAGCGTCTCGGGGATGTTCGGCGAGTACGCGGCGACCCGGTCGCCGGGGCCGACGCCGGCATCGATCAGGCCTTGCCGTGCCCGCGCCACCTGGTCGCGCAGACCGGCGGCCGTCAGGCTGACCTCGTCACGGCTCTGCGAGCGGCCGACCACCACGACGTCGTCGTCGGCGCGGCCGGGCAGCCGCAGCATCGCCTCGGCGTAGTTCAACCGGACGTCGGGGAACCAGCGGGCCCCGGGCATCGAGGCGTCCGGCAGGACCTCGGTGGCGTCGCCGTCGTACGGCAGCTCCAGGTACTCCAGCCACGCGCCCCAGAACCCGGCGACGTCGTCGACCGACCACTGCCACAGGGAGTCGTAGTCGGGGACGTCCACGCCCCGGCTCTGCGCGATCCACGCCGCGAACTGCTCGATCGGCGTGGTGCCCCGGTGAGGCGGTTTCCAGAGGACGTCGGCGGACATGCCCGCAGTCTAGGACGGCGATGGCGCTGTGTCGGCGCGGCGCGGAAGGACGGCCCCAGGACCGATGCGTCGAGACGATCGGCGACCCTGCCTTCCCCAGCAGGTCGACGATCGTCTCGACGTCGGCGTGCCCCCGCCCACACCGGCACGTTCCGACCAGGTCGGGTGACGCAACGGCTTCACGGCAGTTCTCCCTGCTCCGATCGCGTCACACCAACGCTCCTGGGCCTGCCGGGTTCCCGGTCCCCCTCCGGTGAACAGACCACATCTTGCCCAACTCTCCCAGTGACCAAGGGCCGTTTCTGGAGAAAAGGATGGGAATTGTGATGCAGTCGACACCAGTGAGGCTGCGTGCCGATCGAAGCCTGCCGCGCGTCGCGGACCGACAACGAAAAGATCCCCGGAACCCGAGGGTTCCGAGGATCTGATCGTGCTGAGGCACTGGTCGGGGTGACAGGATTTGAACCTGCGGCCTCGTCGTCCCGAACGACGCGCGCTACCAAGCTGCGCCACACCCCGTGTGCAACCTTGGAGATTCTACCCGGTCAAGGTGAGAACTGTCGCCTCGGGTCGGCAGGAGAACCGGAACGGGGTGAATGGCGAGGTGCCGCAGCCCGCTGAGACGTGCAACCAGGAGGCGTCGTGACCGGGCGTGCGGTGGGTGTGCAGGCCGTTCGCGCGGGCCCGGTCGATGTCGCAATTGGTGACCAGGGCGCCGAAGCCGGGTACCTGCAGCTGGCCTCCGTGCGTGTGGCCGGCGAGGATCAGCTCGTTCCCGGCGGCGTTGAACGAGTCGAGCACGCGCAGGTAGGGGGCGTGGGCCACCCCGATGCGCAGGTCCGCCGTGGCGTCGGCGGGCAGGTGGTCGAGCCGGTCGAACCGCAGGTGCGGGTCGTCGACACCCGTGAAGGCGATGTGCGTGCCCTTGACCGTCAGCTCGCCCCGGTCGTTGTTGAGGTCCAGCCACCCCTGCTGCGTGAAGGCGGCGCGCAGGTCCTCGAAGGGCAGGTCCCGAGGCCGGCTCCAGTCGCCGCCGACGTCGACTCCCGTGCCGCCGCTCAGGTAGGACGTGGGGCTCTTCAGCTTCGGCGAGAAGTAGTCGTTCGAGCCGAAGACGAACACGCCGGGGACGTCGAGCAGTCCGGCGAGCGAGGCGACCAAGGGCGCCACGGAGTCCGCGCGCGCGAGGTTGTCGCCCGTGTTCACGACCAGGTCCGGCTCCAGCGCGGCGAGCGACTCGAGCCACTCGCGCTTCGGCAGCTGGCCGGGCAGCAGGTGGATGTCGGAGAGGTGGAGCACCCGCAGCGGCTCGTGCCCGGCGGGCAGGACGGGAGCGGTGAACTCGCGGACCACGAACCGGCGGCTCGCCTCGATGTACGAGTAGCCCAGCGTGCCGAGCCCGAGCGCGGTCGTCGCGGCCAGCAGCCGTCCCAGTGCCATGCGGGCAGCCTAGTCCTGCGGTGCCAGCGGACTCAGATCCAGCCGTGCTCGTAGGCGTGCTCGGCGGCCTCGTACCGCGAGGACGTGTCGGTCTTGGCCATCGCGCTCGACAGGTAGTTGCGCACCGTGCCCTCGGCCAGGTGCAGCGTCCCGGCGATCTCGGCGATCGACGCGTGCCGTCGGGTCAGGCGCAGGGCGTCGAGCTCGCGGTCCGACAAGGGGCACGTCTCGGCCTCGAGCGCCGCCGCGGCGACCTCGGAGTCGACGTAGCGGCGTCCCGCCGCGACCTCGCGGATCACCTGTGCCAGCGTGGACACCGGGCTCGACTTCGGCACGAAACCCGAGATCCCGGCGGCCATGGCCCGCCGGAGCACGCCGGGACGAGCATGGCGGGTCATGAGCACCGAGCGCGCCGGGGGTGCGATCTGGGTCGACACCTCAATCCCGTCGGTCGGTGGCATCTCGAGGTCGAGCAGGACCACGTCCGGCTCGTGCAACCGGACCAGGTCCAGGCCGTCCGCGCCGTTCGCGGCCTCGCCCACGATGTCGAGGTCCTCCTCCAGCGCGAGGAGGGCCACGATCGCGCTGCGGATCATCTCCTCGTCGTCGACGACCACCACGCGGATCACACCGTCACCTCCAGCGTGAAGAGACCGTCATCGCGCCGCACCGCGAGTCGGCCACCGGCGGCGGCGGCGCGCTCGGTCAGCGAGGCGAGGCCCGTCCCGTGGGACGACGCCGACGGGCCTGCCCCGTCGTTGGTGATCGTGAACCGGTGCGGCGACGCGGCGATCCGCACCGAGGTCGCGTCGCTGTGGCGCAGGATGTTCGTCGTCGCCTCCCGCAGCGCCAGGGCGAAGAGCGGCTGCTCGAGCTCCTCGGCGCAGTCGACCTCGACGGCGGCGCCGGCGGCCTCGAGCACGGCGGCGGCGTTCGCCATCTCCTCGCGCAGGCTGGTGCGGCGGTAACCCCGCACGATCTCCTTCGTCTCGGCGATGGCCTCCCGGGCGATCTGCTGGACCTCGTGCATCGAGGCGCGGGCGGCCTCGGGGTCCCGGTCGAGCTGGCGCTCGGCCAGCTCGGCCTTGAGCGCGATCACCTGCAGGTGGTGGCCCTGGACGTCGTGCAGGTCGGCCGCGAGCCGCAACCGCTCGCGCACCGCGGCCAGGTCGGCCTCGGCCTCGCCCTTCGACCGGACCTGCAGCATGAGCTGCCACAGCCAGACCTGGAAGATGCAGACGACCGGAAGGAACAGGGCCAGGTAGCCCAGCACGTAGCCGCCCTCGTCGTCGAGGTCGCGCAGCTGCTCCCACCCCCCGATGGCGTAAAACCCGACGAGCAGCACCAGCACGAGCGGCACCACGTTGTTGCGCCACCGCGGTGCGAGGTCGATCGCCAGCAGCGACACGACCAGCCAGGGCACGAGGACGACGCCGGGCGGAAAGGTGGGCGGCAGCCACGCCAGCGGGAAGACCAGCAACGCGGGAGCCAGGTATCTCACCCGCTGCCCCCAGGAGAACTGCTGCTGACCGAGCCCCGCCTTCGCGGCCGCGATCAGCGGACGACAGGAGAACCACACGACCGCTGCGATGACGACGAGCAGCCCGACGGTGCGGACGACCGCGATGCCTTCTGCAAGGTCCGCCAGGGCGCGAACCACCGGCCCGATCAGGCCCATCACCACGTAGAGCCACAGGCTCGTCGCGGTGTAGCGCCAGGTGGCGACGAAGCCGTCGGGATTCGGACTCACGCCGACGACCGTATCCGAGAGGGCGCATGACAGATGTCATGAGTTGTGGTGACGCCGCACTCTGGCCGGTCCCGCCGCCGTGACGCCAAGGTGGAGCCATGGACATCACCGACGACACCGTCATCGAGGCCCGCGGGCTGTCGTGCTCCTACGGGGACTTCGTCGCCGTGCGCGACCTCGACCTGACGGTCCACCGCGGCGAGCTGTTCGCCCTCCTGGGCACGAACGGCGCCGGCAAGACCACGACCATGGAGACCCTGGAGGGCCATCGCGGCGCCGACGGCGGGCAGGTGCGCGTGCTCGGGCTCGACCCGCAGCGCGACCGGGCCGCCCTGCGGCCGCGCATCGGCATGATGCTCCAGGAGACCGGGTTCGCCGGCGACCTGACCGTCCGCGAGACGCTCGAGATGTGGGCCGCGCTGACGACTCGCCCTGACCCCGTCGACGACGTGCTCAAGCGCGTCGAGCTGGCCGATCGCGCCGACACCCGGGTCGTCCAGCTGTCCGGCGGCCAGCGCCGTCGCCTCGACCTGGCGCTCGCCACGCTCAACCGGCCCGAGGTGCTCTTCCTCGACGAGCCCACCGCCGGCCTGGACCCCGAGTCGCGTGAGCGCACGTGGGGCATCGTGCGCGACCTGCTGGCGGGCGGCACCACCGTCGTCCTGACGACGCACTACCTCGAGGAGGCCGAGTCGCTGGCCGATCGCATCGCGATCATGCACGGTGGCCGCGTCGTCCGCGAGGGCACCCTGGAGCAGATCGTGGGGGCGGCGCCGGCGCAGATCTCGTTCCGCGCGCCGGTCGCGGACGGGGCCCGCCTGGAGCGTGAGCTGCGCACCGTCGTCGACCCGCAGGACGTGCAGGTCCAGGGCGACCTCGTCCGGCTCGGGGTCGCCGACCTGCAGCCCGCCCTCGGTCGCCTGTTGGGCTGGGCCGACCAGCACGGCCACCGCCTCGGCCGCCTGCACGCCCAGGAGGCGAGCCTGTCCGAGGTCTTCACCCGCATCAGCCAGGACCGCATCGAGGAGAACGCATGAGCACCGCGACCACCACCACCCGACCGTCGGCCTCGCGGGCGTGGGTGATCGCCCGCACGGAGCTGCGCCTGATCGCCCGGTCCAAGGCCACGCTGGTCAGCGCGACCGCGTTCCCGCTGATGTTCGCGGCCTTCGTCATCGCACAGGCCGAGACGGCGCGGAACGCCGCCGTCGGGATGATCTGCATGGTCCTGGCGTTCTTCGCCCTGTTCGCGATCTACCTCACGGCCACGACGACGCTGGTCACCCGCCGCCAGGACCTGTTCCTCAAGCGGCTGCGCTCCGGCGAGACGGGCGACGGTGCGATCCTCGCCGGCGTGTTGGCGGCGCCGCTGGTGCTGTTCCTGGCCCAGGTGACCGTGGTCGCGGGCGTCCTGGTCGCGCTCGACATCCCGGCCCCCTCGCGGCCCTGGTGGCTCCTGGCCGCCGTCGTCGGCCTGGTGGCGTCGACCCTGACCGCAGCCACGGCCACGGCAGCGATCACGCCGAACGCGAGCGCGGCCCAGATCTCGACGATGCCCTACATCACCGTCGTGCTGGGATCGCTGGTCGCCGGGCCGTTGGTGGAGAGCCCCTACCTCGACCTGACGCCCGGCGGAGCGCTCGTGACCCTCGTCCGGGCCGCGTACGACCTGGAGCTGGCCGGCAACCCCGGGTTCGCCATCGCGGGCCTGGCGTTGTGGACCTGGGTGGGCGTCGACCTCACCCGCCGGCTCTTCCGCTGGGAGCCGCGGCACTGAGGGAGGCCCGCGCCGACAGGTGGGAGACTGGAGCCATGTCAGCTCTCAAGGATCGACTCCGCGACGACCTCAACACCGCCCTGAAGGCCCGGGACGCCCTGCGCACCTCGGTCATCCGGATGGCGCTGGCGGCGATCACGAACGCCGAGGTCGCCGGCAAGGAGGCGCGCGAGCTGACGGACGACGACGTCCTGACCGTCCTGTCCTCGGAGGCCAAGAAGCGCCGCGAGTCGGCCACCGCCTTCGACGAGGGCAACCGCCCCGAGCTGGCCGAGAAGGAGCGGGCCGAGGCCGCCATCTTGGCCGAGTACCTGCCCGAGCCGCTGAGCGACGAGGAGATCTCGTCGATCGTGGCCGAGACCATCGAGCAGACCGGCGCCGCGGGCGAAGGCATGAAGGCCATGGGCAAGGTCATGGGCGCCGTGACGGCGAAGACCAAGGGCCGCGCCGACGGAGGCGCCGTCGCGGCCGAGGTCAGGCGCCAGCTCGGCGCCTGAGCGCAGCGTGAAACGAGCGGGGCCCGTGGGTGACCACGGGCCCCGCTCGTCCGTTCACATCGCGTGACTCAGTCGTCGCCGCGGTCGCCGCCGCGGCCCCGGCCTCGGTCGCCACCACGGGCCGGCCGATCGCCGCCGCGGGCGTCCGGCTTGGCCGCGGCCTTCTGCGCACTGGGCAGGCTCGCCGAGTCGAACTTGGCCGGCGTGAGGCTCTTCTCGATCTCGCCCATCGCCGCCTTCCACTGCGGACCCGCCAGCGACGAGCCGCCCGCCTGGCTGAACGACACCGGCACGCCGCGCAGGCTCGTGTTGACCAGACCGGCCGGTCGACCGTTCTTGGTGATGCCGGCGATCATCGACGCCGCCGAGATCTCGGGGGTGTAGCCGACGTACCAGACGGCCTTGGAGTCGTTGGTCGTACCGGTCTTGGCGGCCGACGGGATGCTCAGGCCGGTGCCGTTGCTGTAACCGAAGCCGCCCGGCTGCTGCAGGCCCACGAGGATCGCGTTGATCGTCGCGGCGTTCTTCTTGCTCATGACGCGCTTGCACTCGGGCTTGTACTTCTTGAGCGTCTTGCCGTTGCGGTCGAGGATCTCGGCGACGGGGGCCGGCTCGCAGTACTCGCCGCCGGCGGCGGGCGTGGCGTACGCGGCCGCCATGTCCAGCGGGCTCACGTCGATCGGCCCGAGCGTGAACGACGGGACGTAGCTGCCGGGGTCGCCCTTCTTCGGGTCGGGCTCCTCGATCGGGATGCCCATCTTCTTGGCCATCTTGACCGTCTTGCACAGGCCCGCGTCACGCTCGAGCTGGGCGAAGTACGTGTTGACGGACGTGCGCAGCCCGCTGACCATGTTGAACCCGCCGGCGCCCGTGGAGTTCTTGACCTCCCAGGGCCCCGTGCCTCGTCCGTCACAGTCGAAGTAGGTCCCCGTGGGGATCGTCATCGTCTGGGGCGAGTTGTACGACTTGCTCGGCGGGATGCCGTCCTCGAGCGCCGCGGCGGTCGTGAACATCTTGAAGGTCGATCCGGCCTGGAAGCCGGCCGAGTCGCCGTACTTCCGCGGCACGGAGAAGTTGATGTAGGTCTCGCCCTGCTTCTTGCCCATCGAGCGCGACTGGCCCAGGGCCCGGACCTTGCCGGTGCCCGGCTCGACCAGCGCGAGCGAGCCGATGGCCTTGTCGGTGGGGCCGACGTACTTCTTGACGGCCTGGTTGACCGACTCCTGCATCGACAGGTCGATGTTGGACTTGATGGTCAGGCCGCCGCGCTCGAGCATCGTCTGACGCTCCTTGACCGTCGCGCCCAACGCCGGCTCCTGCAGCAGGTAGCGGCGGATGTAGTCGCACGAGAAGGACGCGACCGAGTCGACGCAGCCGTTGGGGAAGGACGTGATCTTCAGGCCGATGGTGGTGGCGCTGAGCTTCTCGGCCTCGGCGGTGGGGATCTTGCCGAGGCGGGCCATGACACCGAGCACGGTGTTGCGGCGCTGCAGCGCGCGCTCGGGGTACACGCGCGGGTTGTACTGCTCGGGGTTCTGGACCAGGCCGGCCAGCGTGGCGGCCTGCGAGGTCGACAGCTTGTCAGGGCTGACCGAGAAGTAGTGATAGGCCGCGGCGTTGACGCCGTAGGCGCCGTCGCCGAAGTAGGCGATGTTCAGGTAGTGCTCGAGGATCTCGTCCTTCGAGTACTCCTTCTCATAGTTGATCGCCAGCTTCAGCTCGCGGATCTTGCGGGCCGTGGACACCTCGGTGGCGGCGGCGCGCTGCTCCTTGGTGGCGGCCTGCTGGACGAGCGTGAGCTTGACCAGCTGCTGCGTGATCGAGGAGCCGCCCTGCGTCTCACCGGCCGAGGCGTTGTTCATGAGGGCGCGCAACGTGCCCTTGAGGTCCAGCGCACCGTGCTCGTAGAACCGGTAGTCCTCGATCGAGATGATCGCCTCCTGCATGACGGGGGCGATCTTCTCGAGGGGGACGTCCTGGCGGTTCTCCTGGTAGAAGTACGCGATCCGACGGCCGTTCGAGGCCAGCACGCGGGTGGTCTGCGGGTTGGGCAGGTCCTGCAGCGCGAGCGGCAGGTCGACGATGTCCTTGGTGGCCTTGTTGCCCGTGGAGGCCACGAAGGCCGTCCCGGGCACGAAGATCACGGCGATGATCACGCCTGCCAGGACGGACAGCCACGCGATCGAACCGATCGCCCCCCACACAGAGGTCGGCTTCGGTTCGCTCTCGGCGACCTTCTTGATCGATTCGCCCATGTCCTGCCACGCCATGGCATGAGGATACGGGAGTTTCGCAATGTGACCACGGACCGTTGCGATGCCGTGAGCCGCCGGTCCGGCGCGGGCGCCGGACGATTCGGACGAACCACGGAGTGACTCTTTGGAACTATGTACCAACTACCCGGACGAATCTGTCCACTTCAGCCGATCATCCCTACGCTGGTGGCACAGCAGAAACAAATTCTCCTTCCGGTCACGGGGACCGGGGGGATCTCGGGAAAGGTCTCTGCGCATGTGGAACGAAAACTGGTCTCAGGACGCCGCCTGCTTGGGCAAGTCGGACGATCTCTTCGTCAAGGGTGCCGAGCAGAATCGCGCCAAGGTCGTCTGCAACGGCTGCGAGGTCCGCGCCGAGTGCCTGGCCGAAGCCCTCGACAACCGCATCGAGTGGGGCGTGTGGGGCGGCATGACCGAGCGGGAGCGCCGCGCGCTGCTGCGTCGCAAGCCCAACGTCCGCCGCTGGCGCGACGTGCTCGTCCCCGCCAACTGACCCTCTCCGTCTCAGTCGCCCTGCGGGGTGCCGAGGTGATGACCGATCGTCCGTAGTCCCGCCACGTCGTGGACGTCCGTGTCCAACGCCGGCACCGGGACGATCTCGACGTTCCCGTGCGCGGCACTGAACCGCTCGCGCAGTCGGTTCTCGCGCTCGGCCAGTCGCATCCGCTCGGCGTGCACGTCGAGCAGCTCGGCCGTCCGGCGCTCCGCCGCCTTCCCCCCGGCCAGCCGTGGCGCCGCGGACTCGGCGTCCACCGCGCTGACACCGGCGGCCGCCTCGTCGTGCACCCGGTTCACCACCAGGCCCGCCAGCGGCATGTCGTCGGCCGCGAGCCGCTCGACGAAGTAGGCCGCCTCGCGCATCGCCGCCGACTCGGGCGCGGCGATGACCAGGAACGCCGTCCCCTCGGCCTGCAGCAGCGAGAACGTCGCCTCGGCGCGCTGGCGGAATCCGCCGAACAGCGTGTCGAAGGCCGCGATGAACGTCTGCATGTCGGTCAGCACCTGCGCGCCGAGCACCTTGTTGAGCGCCCCCGTGACGAGGCCGAGTCCCGCCGACAGCATCCGCGCCGGACCGCGGGCCGGCGCCAGCATCAATCGGATGAACCGTCCGTCCAGCAACGACGACAGCCGCTCCGGGGCGTCGAGGAAGTCCAGGGCCGACCGCGACGGCGGCGTGTCCACGACGATCAGGTCCCAGCGGTTCTCGCCGTGCAGCTGGCCCAGCTTCTCCATCGCCATGTACTCCTGCGTGCCCGCGAACGAGCTGGACAGGGCGACGTAGAACGGGTTGCTCAGGATCTCGGCGGCCTTCTCGGGCGAGGCGTGCGCCTCGACGACCTCGTCGAAGGTCGTCTTCATGTCCAGCATCATCGCGTCGAGCGAGCCGCCGGCCGACGTGTCGATCCCGGCGACCGGCCGCGGGGTGTTGTCGAGCTCGAGCAGGCCCAGCGACTGCGCCAGCCGCCGTGCCGGGTCGATCGTCAGCACGCAGACCGTGCGTCCCTGCTCGGCGGCACGCAGCGCCAGCGCGGCGGCCGTCGTGGTCTTGCCGACACCACCGGCGCCGCAGCACACCACGATGCGGGTCTGCGGGTCGCCGATCAGCCCGTCCACGTCGATACGCACCGGCTCGTGGGCCGAGGAGATCCGACGCTCGGTGCGCGGACGGCGCTCGCGAGGGGTCGTGGTCGCGCGGCCGCTCATCGGGCGTCCTCCACCAGAGGAGCCAGCGTGTCGGCCAGATCCTGCAGGGCGCCCAGGTCGATCCCGCCGGTCAGCATCGGCAGGCTCAGGTGCGGCCGTCCGCAGCTCTCGATGATCGCCCGCTGCTCGTTCTGCAGCCGTTGCCGCTCGACGTGCCCGAACCCGTCGGCGACGAGCGTCGCCGCGGCCTGGCGCGGGAGTCCGACCCGCTCGAGCACGGGAGCGACGGCCTTGGCGTCGAGGCGGCCGGCCTCGAGCGCCTCGACCGTGTCGGGCGAGAGCAACGAGGGGCGCACCAGGTTCACGACCACGTGGCCGACCGGCAACCCCGCCCGGGTGAGCTCCGCGATGCCGTCGAGGGTCTCCTGCACGGGCATCTCCTCCAGCACCGTGACCAGGTGCACGGCCGTCTGCGGGCTGCGCATCATCGTCATGATCGATTCGGACTGGGTCTTGATCGGGCCGACCTTGGCCAGCCCGGCGACGTCGTCGTTGACGCCCAGGAAGCGGGTGATCCGGCCCGTGGGCGGCGCGTCGACGACCACGGCGTCGTAGACGAAGTCCGAGGACTTGTCCTTCGTGCGTCGCCGCGCGGCCTCGTAGACCTTTCCGGTCAGCAGCACGTCGCGCACACCCGGCGCGATCGTCGTCGCGAAGTCGATGACGCCGAACTTGTCCAGCGCCCGCCCGGCCCGGCCGAGCCGGTAGTACATCTGCAGGTACTCCAGCAGCGCAGCCTCGGGATCGATCGCGAGCGCGTGGACGTGACCGCCGGAATCGCTCGTGGCGATGCGGCGCTCCTCGTAGGGCAGCGGCGGCACGTCGAAGAGCTGGGCGATCCCCTGGCGACCCTCCACCTCGCACAGCAGCACCTTCTTGCCCTGGTCGGCCAGGGACAGCGCGAGGGCGGCGGCCACGGTCGTCTTGCCGGTGCCGCCCTTGCCGGTCACGACGTGCAAGGGGGTCGAGTTCGCCACGCCGTCGAGACTACCGAGGGTCGGGCCCTCGCGTCGGTCGAGAAGCCGTCGTGGTTCCGGCGATACAGTCGGGCCATGACCAAGTGGGAATACCTGACGGCACCTGTGCTCGTCCATGCGACCAAGCAGATCCTCGACAACTTCGGACGCGACGGCTGGGAGCTGGTGCAGATCGTCCCGGGCATGAACCCGGAGAACCTCGTGGCCTACTTCAAGCGGCCGGTGGCCTGATCATGGGCGCCGTCGTCGAACGCCTCGCATCGATGGGGCTGACCGTTCCCGACGTCGCCGCTCCCGTGGCGTCGTACGTGCCCGCGTTGCGCAGCGGGTCGCACGTCTTCACGTCCGGCCAGCTGCCGTTCGTCGACGGGGCCCTGCCGGCCGTGGGCAAGGTCGGCGCCGAGGTGTCGCCCGAGGACGCCCACGAGTACGCCCGCCTGTGCGGCCTCAACGTCATCGCGGCCATCAACTCGATCGCCGACCTCGACACGGTCGTACGCGTCGTCAAGGTCACCGTGTTCGTGGCCAGCGCCCCCGACTTCACGGGGCAGCCCGGCGTGGCCAACGGCGCCAGCGACCTGCTCGCGGCGGCCTTCGGCGCCGCCGGGTCGCACACCCGCAGCGCGGTCGGCGTGGCCGTCCTGCCGTTGAACTCGCCCGTCGAGGTGGATGCGATCGTCGAGGTGGCCTGACGTGCTGGTGCCCGTCCCGCCGAAGGCCCTGAAGCGGCTCGAGACCTTCGACCCGGCCGACGCCGTCCAGCCCAAGGACGCCGCCACGATCGCGGTCGTCCGCGACGGTGAGGCCGGACTGGAGGCGTTCCTCATGCGCCGCCAGGCCTCGATGGCGTTCGCGGCGGGCATGTACGTGTTCCCCGGTGGCGGCGTGCAGGACGACGACGGCGAGCCGATGACGTGGGTCGGGCCGGAACCCGAGGAGTGGGCCGTCCGGTTCTCGTGCGATCCGGAGCTGGCCCGGCGTCTGGTCGTCGCCGCCGTGCGCGAGACCTTCGAGGAGACCGGCGTGTTGCTGGCCGGCCCCGACGAGCACTCGATCGTGGGGGACACCACCGATCTGGCCGGGGCCCGCGACGAGCTCGAGGCGAAGAAGATGTCGTTCGCGCAGTTCCTCGCCGACGAGAAGCTCGTGCTGCGCGCCGACCTGCTGGGCGCGTGGGCGCACTGGATCACCCCGGCGCTCGAGCCGCGCCGTTACGACACCCGCTTCTTCGTCGCCGCCCTGCCCGAGGGTCAGCGGATCGGCACGGTCAGCACCGAGGCGGACAAGTCGTTGTGGGCGCCCCTGGCGGACGTGCTCGCGCTGGTCGATGCCGGCCGGGCGGCCATGATGCCGCCCACCGCCGTGACCTGCCGCGAACTGGCACCCCTGGCAGCCGGCGACGTGCTGACGGCCTCGGCCGAGCGGACCATCAAGCCCATCGAGCCCCGCTTCGTCCGGGTGGACGGTCAGTGGTGGCTCGACATCGATCGTGAGGAAGAGCTGTGACCACCTCGGTGACGCCCCGCGCGTCGTTCATCCTGGCCGACAACCCCGGGATCATGACGCTCGACGGCACCAACACCTGGATCCTTCGCGAGCCGGGCGCCGACCGGTCCGTCGTGGTCGACCCCGGCCCCGACATCGCCGAGCACATCGACGCCGTCGTCGAAGCGGCCGGCGAGGTCGCGCTCGTGTTGTTCACCCACCACCACTGGGACCACACCGACGCCCTCGAATCGATCGTCCGGGCCACCGGCGCGCCGACCCGGGCGATCTCGCCCGACTACACCCGCTCGGCCGATCCCCTGCGCGACGGCGAGACCCTCGAGGTCGACGGGCTCACGATCGAGGTGGTGACCGCGCCCGGTCACACGAAGGACTCGGTCGCGTTCCTGCTGCCGCAGGACCGGGCGTTGCTGAGCGGCGACATGGTCCTGGGTCGGGGCACGACCGTGGTGGCCCATCCCGACGGCGCCCTCGGCCCGTACCTGGACTCGATGCGGCGGTTCCGCGCGCTGGTCACGAACGGGCAGGTCGAGACGATCCTGCCGGGTCACGGACCCGTGATCGACGACCCCGGCGCCGTCCTGGACTTCTACCTCGCCCACCGCGAGGAGCGCCTCGAGCAGGTGCGGTCCGCCATGGCCGCCGGCGCCGTCAGCGCACGTGAGGTGGTCGAGAAGGTCTACGCCGACGTCGACCCGGTCCTGTGGGACGCGGCCGAGCTGTCCGTGCGCGCCCAGCTGGAGTACCTGCGGGGGTGACGGTTTACCACGGGACCGTGGTAAACACGCGCCTCCCCAAGGAAACTTCCTTGGGGAGGCGGTGAACTACCACGGGACCGTGGTAAACCGACGAGGGTCAGCGCGAACGGCGCTTGAGACGCTCGAGGTCGAGGATGATGACCGAGCGGGGCTCGAGCCGCAGCCAGCCGCGGGAGGCGAAGTCGGCCAGCGCCTTGTTGACCGTCTCGCGCGAGGCGCCGACGAGCTGCGCCAGCTCCTCCTGCGTGAGGTCGTGGTTGACGTGGATGCCGTCGTCGGCCTCGCGTCCGAAGCGCGCGGCCAGGTCGAGCAGCGCCTTGGACACGCGACCGGGCACGTCGGAGAAGACCAGGTCGCCGACGACCTCGTTGGTGCGGCGCAGGCGGCCGGCCAGCTGGTTCAGCAGCGCGTACGCCACGTCGGGGTGCGACTGCAGGACCGGGTTGAGCGCGCTGTGACCGAGGCTGCGCAGCTCGACGTCGGTGACGGCCGTGGCCGTCGCGGAGCGGGGGCCGGGATCGAAGAACGACAGCTCGCCGAACATCTGTCCGGGGCCGAGGATCGCGATCAGGTTCTCGCGGCCGTCGACCGAACGGCGGCCCAGCTTGACCTTGCCCTCGATGACGACGTAGAGCTGATCGCCCTCGTCGCCCTCGCCGAACAGGACCTCGCCGCGGCGCAGTGACACCGCGGACATGGAGGACTCGAGGGCGCCGGAGGCGTCGTCGTCGAGGCCGTTGAACAGAGGGGCTTGGCGCAGAACTTCATCGGTCACTCTCCTAGTTTCCCACATGCAACCCAGATCACACGTACGATGTCTGCATGCGGGTGTGCCGTGTCCGGATACGGTGTTAGCGTGCCCGCCGATCCGAGCCCCGCGACCCCCCGTCCGGCGACCTCGTTGGTACGGCGTGCACGCAAGATCGACCGGGTGCTCGCCGAGACCTATCCCGACGCCCACTGCGAGCTCGATTTCGACAATCCGTTCCAGCTCCTGGTGGCCACGGTGCTCTCCGCGCAGACCACCGACCGGCGCGTCAACGCGATCACCCCGGCGCTCTTCGCCGCCTATCCCGATGCCGCTGCACTCGCCGGGGCCGACCGCACGGCGGTCGAGGAGATCATCCGCCCCACGGGGTTCTTCCGCGCCAAGACCGAGAGCATCATGGGACTGTCCTCGGCCCTGGTCGAACGGTTCGACGGCGAGGTGCCGGCCCGCCTGTCCGACCTCGTCTCCCTGCCGGGCGTGGGTCGCAAGACCGCCAACGTCGTCCTGGGCAACGCGTTCGGCATCCCCGGGATCACCGTCGACACCCACTTCGCCCGGCTGGCCCGGCGCTTCGAGTGGGTCGACGAGGCGACCGCGAAGGATCCGGTCAAGACCGAGCACGCCGTGGCGGCGCTCTTCCCCAAGCGCGACTGGACGATGCTGTGCCAGCGCGTGATCTGGCACGGCCGCCGCCGCTGCCATGCCCGTACGCCAGCCTGCGGCGCGTGCCCCGTCGCCCACTGGTGCCCCTCGTACGGCATCGGCCCCACCGACCCGGAGATCGCCGAGGCGCTGGTCACCACCCAGGGACCCGCATGACCCAGACTCCCCCCACGTCGCTGCCGGACTGGCTGCGACCGCTCGCCGACCTGCTCGGCTCCGTCGAGGCCGAGCAGCTCGCTCCCCGGTTCCCCCACCCGCCGGCCGACGCCCGGCCCGCCGCGGTCCTGATGCTCTTCTCCGAGGGCGAGCGAGGCCGCGAGCTGCTGCTGACCGAGCGCGCGGCCACGCTGCGCAACCACGCCGGCCAGATCTCGTTCCCCGGCGGCAAGCAGGACGACACCGACCGCGACCCCGTGCACACCGCGCTGCGCGAGGCCGAGGAGGAGGTCGGACTGGACCCGAGCGAGGTCGTCGTCTTCGGCACGCTGCCCACACTGTGGCTGCCGCCGAGCAACCACGCGGTCACGCCCGTCCTGGGCTACTGGACGAACCCGCACCCGCTGACCGCCCACAGCCCCGACGAGGTCGAGCAGGTCCTGCCGACCTCGCTGGACCTGCTGCTGGACCCGGAGCGCCGGTTCAGCGTCGTCCACCCCTCCGGGTGGACCGGACCCGCCTTCGACATCGGCGCGGAGACCCCGTTGTGGGGCTTCACCGCCGGCATCATCTCCCGACTCTTCGAGCGCCTGGGGTGGGAACGCCCGTGGGACGCCACCCGAACCCGACCACTGCCGGAGTGACATGAACTGGCTCGATCTCGTCCTGATCACGACGTTCGTGGTCTACGCCTACGCCGGCTGGGTCCACGGGTTCGTCTCGAACGTCTTCTCCGGCGGTGGTCTGCTGCTCGGCTTCCTGCTCGGCATCGCCCTGGCGCCGCGGTTCTTCACCCAGGGGTCCGGTGACGCCCTGTCGGCGGTCATGTCGATCGTGTTCGTGTTCGTCGTCGCCGCCGTGGGCAACTTCACCGGCAGCATGATCGGCCGCTCGCTGCGCATCCGCCGAGGCCCGGGGCGCGCGATCGACGCCGTGCTCGGAGCCGCCTTCGGCACCAGTGTCGTGATGGCCGCGTCCTGGGCGCTGGGCTACGCGGTGAGCGCGTCGACGCTGCCGTACGTCAGCGCGGCGGTTCGCGACTCGACGGTCCTGCAGCGCGTCGACCAGCTCATGCCGCAGCGCGCCGGCGAGGCCCTCCAGGCCTTCACCGACACGCTCACCGGCGACGTCTTCCCCCGGTACCTCGACCCGTTCGAGACCGAGATCATCCCCGCCACCGAGCCGCCGGACGACAAGACGCTGGCGCTGAAGTCGGTCCGTGCCGCCCGGGCCAGCGTGGTGCGCGTGCTCGGTGAGGCGGAGTGCAACCGCACCATCGAGGGCTCGGGCTTCGTCATCGCCCGTGACCGGATCATGACCAACGCGCACGTCCTGGCCGGGGTGGACGAGCCCACCGTCACGGTGGGCAACCGCCGGTACGACGCACGGCCGGTGTGGTTCGATCCCGATCTCGACCTCGCCGTCGTCGACGTCCCCGGACTGGACGCGAAGCCCCTCCGCTTCGAGACCGGCGCCCAGCAGGGTGACCCCGCCGCCGTCCTCGGATTCCCCGAGAACGGTCCGTTCGACGCGCGCTCCGCGCGAATCCGTGGCCGACTGGACCTGAAGGGTCCCGACATCTACGGGAACGGCCGCGTGTCGCGTGACGTCTTCTCCATCCGCTCGCTCGTCCGGTCGGGCAACTCCGGCGGGCCACTGATCTCGACGAAGGGCGAGGTGATCGGAGTGATCTTCGCGGCGTCCATCTCCGACCCGGAGACCGGTTACGCGGTGACCGCGGCCGAGACGATCCCGATCGCGCGGGCCGCGGCGCGGGCCGAGGCCACGGTGTCGACGGGCCAGTGCGCCTGATGCGCACCGTCGCGACCGCCCTGCTGTGGTGCGTGGCCACGGCGGCCACCTTCGTCGGCATCGGCGCGGGCTGGACGGCCACGCACATCCAGAGCGA
Source organism: Aeromicrobium sp. 636 (assembly GCF_024433585.1). Lineage (NCBI taxonomy): Bacteria > Bacillati > Actinomycetota > Actinomycetes > Propionibacteriales > Nocardioidaceae > Aeromicrobium > Aeromicrobium sp. 636. The sequence continues at coordinate 257,272 of NZ_WNJU01000003.1, read as the reverse complement.
GAGCGGCTTCGTCGACCTGGTCTCGCAGGTCGGCGACGACCGGCAGGTCCAGCGGGCGGCCGCCGACACTGCCGGCGAGGCGTTCGCGGACCGGACCGGGTTGACCGGCGTCCTGCACGACCGGATCGCGGACGTCGTCCGCGACGGGGTGCTGCGCCTGACGGACTCCCCGGACTGGGACAAGGCGTGGGCCGAGGTGGCACGCGACACGCACCAGCGGCTCTACGCCGAGCCGACCCCGAAGAACGTCCGGGCCGACGTCTCCCCCTTGGTGGAGGTCGCCCTCGGCGAGGTCTCGGCGAAGCTGCCCGTCGACCTGCCGCCGCCCGGTGAGCTACTGGTCACCATGAGCGAGAAGGACCCGGCCGACTTCGTGGCTGCGACGTCGCGCGCCAGGGCGACGACGACCGTCGCGGTCGGGACCGCGGTGATCGCCGCCCTGCTGGCGCTCGTGGTGTCGCGGCGACGGGGCACCACACTGGCCGCCCTGGGCCTCGGTGCCGTGCTGGCGGCCGCCGCGTGGTGGGTCCTGGGCCGGCTCGCCCTGCCCCGCCTCGTCGACGAGCAGGCCGCCGCCACCACCGAGGCGGGTCGCCATCTGCGCGACGAGCTGACCGACCACGTCGTCGCGTCGCTGGACGTGACGTTGATCTGGGTGGCGCTGGGTGGCGCCGCTCTGGTCGTGGTGGGACTGGTCAGCCGCGCGCGGCGGTCTTGACGCGGTTCCCCGCCGCGTGGTTGCCGGGCTTGAGCGCCGACGGCAGCTGACGCGCCGTGCCGATGGACTTCTCGGGCACCCGGATCTTCTTGAACCGCGACCACGCCACGAGCAGGAGGACCACAGCCACGAGCAGGTAGAACACCGTGACGATGAGGAACGCCCACGCCGCGTGGAGACCGGTCATCGTCAGGAAGTAGGCGATGGTGACGGAGCCGAGGATCAGCACGAGCAGCAGCAGGAATGCGGCGGCCGCGACGAGCGCTGCGCCGATGCCGCCGGCCTTCACGCTGACGCGCAGCTCGGACTTCACCAAGGCGATCTCGTGCTGGACGATCGACGACAGGTCGCGGGTCACATCTGCGACGAGTCGTCCGATCGTGGGGTCGTCCGTGGGCTTCGTCATGGTGTGAGCGTACCCAAATCCCGCCGGGGCAGCCCTTCGTGGCCACCCCGGCGGGCGCGGGGGTCCCGCTGGGGTCATTCCTGGTCGGCCGCGGGCTTCTTCAGTCCGGCGGTGATCAGCTCCATGACGGACGAGTCCGCCAGGGTGGTCGCGTCGCCGACCTCGCGGTTCTCGGCGACGTCACGCAGCAGCCGCCGCATGATCTTGCCCGAGCGCGTCTTGGGCAGCTCGGGGACGACGATGATCTGGCGCGGCTTGGCGATCGGCCCGATCTCCTTGGCGACGTGGTCGCGCAGCGCGGCGATGTGCTCATCGGTGGACTCCGCTGCGGACTCGCGCAGGATGACGAAGGCCACGACGGCCTGTCCCGTCGTGTCGTCGGTGGCGCCCACGACCGCGGCCTCGGCGACGGTGGGGTGCGAGACGAGCGCCGACTCGATCTCGGTGGTCGACAGGCGGTGGCCCGAGATGTTCATGACGTCGTCGACGCGGCCCAGCAACCAGATGGCGCCGTCCTGGTCCTTCTTGGCGCCGTCACCGGCGAAGTACATGTTCGGGAAGCGCGCCCAGTAGGTGTCCTTGAAGCGCTGGTCGTCGCCCCAGATCGTGCGGAGCATGGCCGGCCACGGCTCGGTGAGCACGAGGTAGCCGCCCTCGCCGTTGCCGACGGGGTTGCCCGCGTCGTCGACGACCTCGGCGCTGATGCCCGGCAGCGGGCCCATCGCCGAGCCCGGCTTGGCGGCGGTGACGCCCGGCAGCGGGCTGAGCATGTGCGCACCGGTCTCGGTCTGCCACCACGTGTCCACGACGGGCGTGCGGTCGCCGCCGATGTTCGTGCGGTACCAGACGTACGCCTCGGGGTTGATGGACTCACCGACCGAGCCGAGGATGCGCAGCGTCGAGAGGTCGTACTGCGCGGGGATGTCGTCGCCCCACTTCATGAAGGTGCGGATCGCGGTGGGGGCGGTGTAGAAGAGCGTCACGCCCTTCTCCTGGATGATCTCCCACCAGCGGCCCTTGTGCGGGGTGTCGGGCGTGCCCTCGTAGAGGACCTGCGTCGCCGCGTTCGCCGTCGGCCCGTAGGCGATGTAGGAGTGTCCGGTGACCCAGCCGACGTCGGCGGTGCACCAGAAGACGTCGGTGTCCCGCTTGTGGTCGAACACCGCGTCGAAGGTGTACGCGCACTGGGTCAGGTAACCGCCGCTGGTGTGCAGGATGCCCTTCGGCTTGCCGGTCGTGCCGGAGGTGTACATGACGTACAGCGGGTGCTCGGCGTCGAAGGCCTGCGGCTCGTGCTCGGTCGAGGACTCGTCGACCACCTCGTGCCACCAGACGTCGATGTTCTCGTCGAAGGCGACGTCCTCACCGGTGCGGCGCACGACCAGCACGTTCTCGACCGGGCTGGCGTCGCCGAGCTTCGCGATCGCCTCGTCCACCGCCGGCTTGAGCGCCGACGGGGCGCCGCGACGGTAGCCGCCGTCGGCGGTGACGACCAGCTTCGCCTCGCAGTCCTCGACCCGGCTGGCCAGGGCGTCGGAGCTGAAGCCGCCGAACACGACGGTGTGCGGGGCGCCGAGGCGGGCGCACGCCAGCATCGCGACGACGGCCTCGGGGATCATCGGCAGGTAGATCGCCACGCGGTCGCCGGCCTCGATGCCGAGCTCCTCCATCGCGTTGGCGGCCTTGCAGACCTCGTCCTTGAGCTGGGCGTAGGTGATGTCGCGCGTGTCGCCGGGCTCGCCGACGAAGTGGATCGCGACCTTGTCGCCCAGTCCGTTCTCGACGTGCCGGTCGACGCAGTTGTACGCGACGTTGAGCTTGCCGCCGACGAACCACTTCGCGAACGGCGGGTTCGACCAGTCCAGGACGTCGGTGAACGGAGTGTCCCAGGTCAGCCGGCCGGCCTGCTCACCCCAGAAGCCGAGGCGGTCCGCCGCGGCGCGGTCGTAGGCGTCGGCCTTGACGTTGGCGTTCGCGGCCAGTTCCGCCGGCGGCTCGAAGATGCGGTCCTCGGTGGCGAGGTTGTCGATGCCGGTCTGAGTCACGGGTGGGCCTCCTGGGCGGGATGCGGTGTGTCGCGGGTCACCATTGTGGACGACTCCACCGTGCCCCATCCCCACCGGTGTGCGCCAGCACACACCGCTGAGCGGCTCCTGCGCTGCGGTGAACGGTGCCGGCTCAGTCCAGCCAGCGACGGAGCTCGGCCGCGAGGCCGTCCTCCTCGACGGCGCCCGTGACGTCGTCGGCGGCCGCCTTGAGCTCGTCGGGGGCCTGACCCATGGCGACGCCACGGCCGGCCCACTGGAGCATCTCGAGGTCGTTGTTCCCGTCGCCGACGGCGAGCACGTCGGCGGCGGTCAGCCCCATGCGGTGGCACACGACGTCCAGCCCGGAGGCCTTCGAGACGCCCTCTGGCGCCAGGTCGAGCCACGCCGTGTAGCCGATGTAGTAGTTCGTGCCCTCGAGGCCGAGGTCCTCCACGAGCGAGGAGAACTTGTCGCGGTCGTGGTCGGGGGCGCGCACGACGACGCGGGTCACCGGCTGGGACACCATGCGCTCGACCTCGTCGAGGATGATGTCGCCGCTGATCTCTCCGTGCGGGAAGGCGCGGTTCACGCGGTACCCCACGCCGACCTCCTCGACCGCCACGAGCGCCTCGGGCACGCGCTCCAGGACGCGGCGCACGGCCTCACGGGCGTCGAAGGTCGTGGTGTGGACGACCTCGAACGGGTCGACCTCGAACACCACCGAGCCGTTGCTGGCCACGCCGAGACCCTCGCGGAAGCCCAGCTTGTCGAGCACGTCGTAGACGCCCGGCACCGCACGGCCGGTGGCGATGACCACGGGGATCCCCTGCTCGCGCAGGGCCAGGATCGCGTCCTTGACCGCAGGGCTCAACTGGTTGTCATGGTCGACGATGGTGCCGTCGACGTCGAGTGCGACGAGCCGGGGACGCCACGCCATGGCTCAGCGGTCCCCGACCGGGCGCAGGACCTCGCCCAGGTACGGGTGCAGCGCCGCCGGCAGGCGGACCGAGCCGTCGGCCTGCTGGCCGTTCTCGAGCAGGGCGACGATCGTGCGGGTCATGGCGCACAGCGTGCCGTTCAGCGTCGCCACGTGCGACGTGCCGTCCTCGCCGGTCGCGCGCGTGCGGGTGTCCAGCCGGCGGGCCTGGAACTCGGTGCAGTTCGAGGCCGACGAGAGCTCGCGGTACTTCGCCTGGGTCGGGATCCACGCCTCGCAGTCGAACTTGCGGACGGCCGACAGCCCGAGGTCGCCCGCCGCCACGTCGATGACCCGGAAGGGCAGCTCGAGCTTCTCCAGCCACGCCTTCTCCCAGCCCAGCAGCCGCTCGTGCTCGGCGGCCGCCTCCTCGAGCGTGGTGTAGACGAACATCTCGACCTTGTCGAACCAGTGCACGCGGAAGATGCCCCGCGTGTCCTTGCCGTACGAGCCGGCCTCGCGCCGGAAGCACGGGCTGAAGGCGGCGTAGCGACGCGGCAGCGACTCGGTGGGGAGGATCTCGCCACCGTGATAGGCCGCGAGCGGCACCTCGGAGGTGCCCACGAGGTACAGGTCGTCCTTCTCCAGGTGGTAGACGTCGTCGGCCGCCTGGCCCAGGAACCCGGTGCCCTCCATCGCCTGCGGCTTGACCAGCGCGGGCGGGATCATCGGCGTGAAGCCCCAGTCGGCGGCGGTCTTCATCGCCAGCTGCACGAGCGCCAGCTCCAGCTGCGCGCCGACGCCGGTCAGGTAGTAGAACCGCGAGCCGCTGACCTTGGCGCCGCGCTCGACGTCGATCGCACCGAGCATCTCGCCCAGCTCGAGGTGGTCGCGCGGCTCGAAGCCCTCGGCGGCGAAGTCGCGGGGCGTGCCGATCTCCTCCAGCACGACGAAGTCGTCCTCGCCGCCGGGCGGCGCGTCCACGGTGGGGTTGGGAAGCGTCTTCAACAGGTCCTCGAACGCCCGGGCGGTCTCGGCCTGGGCGGCTTCCGCGGCCTTGACCTCGACGCTGAGCTCCTTGGTGCGGGCCAGCAGAGCCTGCTTCTCCTCACCTTGGGCCTTCGGGATCTGCTTGCCGAGCTGCTTCTGCTCGGAGCGGACCGCCTCGAAGGCCACGATGGCGGCGCGACGGGCCTCGTCGGCCGCGATCAGGTCGTCGACGAGCTGGGACGACTCGCCGCGACGCTCCTGGGCGGCTCGCAGCAGGTCGGCTTCGTCACGCAACAGTCGGGGATCGATCACCCCGCCAGCCTAGCGAGGCGCGACCGGCCGAGCTGTCGCGGCGCGGTTACGCTTGGCGGGCGCCACACCGACGAGAGGACTGCCGTGACGATCGACCTGCGCCGTGCCGACGGTGACCGGCCGTTCATCCCCACCCTCCTGATGGCGGTCGAGGCGGTCCTGTTCGTCCTCCTGACGGTGCTCGTCACCACCACGTGGCGGCCCCTGATCGACCTCGACCAGAACGTGGCCGAGTGGGCGTACGACGTCACGGACGGACGCCCGTGGCTCGTGGACGTGCTGGACGTCGCCGCGACCGTGACCAGCAACTGGAGCGTCGGCGTGGCGCTGGCGATCCTGGCCGGCGTGCTGTGGTGGCGCAACGAGCGCCTGCTGGCGATCTGGGTCGTGGTCAGTGCCGTCGTGGTGCTCGGCGGCAACGCCCTGATCAAGCTGGTCGTCCGGCGTGAGCGCCCCGTCTGGGACCTGCCCCTGCACGAGATCGGCGGCCACTCGTTCCCCAGCGGTCACTCCGCCGGCGCCGGCCTCTTCTTCACGGTGCTCGCCCTGCTGACGATCGTCCTGACCGGGCGCGGTCTGCGCCGGCGACTGTTGCTCACGCTGTGGATCGTCCTCGCACTGCTGGTCGCGGCCGACCGTGTCTTCCTGGGGGTGCACTTCCTCAGCGACGTGACGGCCGGCCTGTGCTTCGGCAGTTTCGTCCCGCTGTTGCTGTGGCGGCTGACGGTCAGCGGCAGTGGCCGGGCCCCGGCCGAGACCGCCGTCCTGACCGGCTCCGGCCAGCGCCGCGCCGCCGTGGTGCTGAACCCGGTCAAGGTCGGTGACGTCGAGGACTTCAAGACCAAGGTGCGCCAGGTGGGCGCGCTGCACGGGTGGGGCGAGCCGCGGTGGTTCGAGACCACCGTCGAGGACCCGGGCCACGGGCAGACCCGTGCCGCCCTGGACGCGGGCGTCGACCTCATCATCGCCGCGGGCGGCGACGGGACGGTCCGCTCCGTGTGCGAGGAGGCCACCCGCTCCGGTGTGGCGATCGGCGTGCTGCCGCTGGGCACGGGCAACCTGCTGGCCCGCAACCTCGACATCCCCGTCAACACCCGCGATGCGCTCGACGTGGTCTTCGGCGGACAGGACCGCGCGATCGACCTGGCCAGCTTCTCGACCGACGGCGGCACCGAGACCTCGTTCCTGGTCATGGCGGGCCTGGGCATGGACGCGATGATCATGACCGGCGTCAACGAGGACCTCAAGAAGCGCGTGGGCTACCTCGCGTACTTCCTGTCGGGCCTCAAGGCGGTCACCTTCCCGCGCACCAAGGTCGCCATCACGCTCGACAACGACCCGCCGCGGCACTTCCGCGCCCGCACCGTCGTGATCGGCAACGTGGGATTCCTGCAGGCGGGCATCCCGCTGCTGCCCGAGGCCCAGATCGACGACGGGGTGCTCGACATCGTGGTCGTGGCCCCGAAGCGCTTCATCGGCTGGCTGTCGATCGTGGCCCGCGTGCTGATGCGTCGCAAGTCCAACGACGAGCGGTTGGCGCGGCTGTGCGCCCAGAAGGTGCACATCCGCGCCGAGAAGCCCGTGCCGATGCAGTTGGACGGCGACCCGGTCGGTGAGTTCCAGGAGATCACCGCCCAGGTCCACCCCGGCGTCGTGCTGGTGCGGGTTCCCGCCAGCCTGGCCCCGGCGCCGTAGCCGGCGTCAGCTTCCCGGGACGATCGCCGTGATCACGGTGCCGTCCGCGCGGCGACGCCCGGCGACCGGCTGCGGGGTCCCTTCGATGTGCGGACCCTGCCCGTCGAGCGGGACCAGCGTCGGATCGCCCGGCGAGACCTTGACCGTGCGGCCCCGCACGCTGAAGACCGGGTCGACCAACTCACCCAGCCCGTTCGGCTGCTGCTCCTCGATGAACAGCTCCAGCTCGTTCTGACGGACCGTCACCCGCACGCGGGTGCCCTGGATCGTGAGGCGGTAGATCAGCTCGTCCCACGCCTCGGGGAGCCTGGGGTCGAGCGTGAACTCGCCCTGGTGGTCGCGGAAGCCGCCGAAGCCGCAGGCCAGGACGCTCCAGATGCCGCCGGTCGAGGCGACGTGCACGCCGTCGGTCGCGTTCTTGTGCCGGTCGGCCAGGTCGACGAACAGGGCGCCGAGGAAGTAGCGGTAGGCCAGGTCGCGGTACCCGACCTCGGCGGCGATGATCGACTGCACGACCGCGGACAACGTGGAGTCGCCGGTGGTGATCGGGTCGTAGTACGCGAAGTTGGCACGCTTCTGCTCGTTGGTGAAGTGGTTGCCCTGCAGGTACAGCGCCAGGACCACGTCGGCCTGCTTGATCACCTGGAACCGGTAGATGACCAGCGGGTGGTAGTTCAGCAGCAGCGGCCGCTTCTCCAGCGGGGTGTTGTCGAGGTCCCACACCTCGCGCTCGAGGAAGTGCTGGTCCTGCGGGTGCACCCCGAGTGCCTCGTCGAACGGGATCGCCATGTTGCGCGCCGCCCGCTCCCAGTCGCCGACCTCGTGGTCCTTCAACCCCAGCCGGACGACCATGCGGTCGTAGGCCATCGAGTCGCGCTGACTGAGCAGCTTCACCGACTGGGCGGCCGCAGCCAGGTTGAACCGGGCCATGACGTTGGTGAAGAGGTTGTCGTTGACGACCGTCGTGTACTCGTCGGGGCCGGTGACGCCGTGGATGTGGAAGGTGCCGACCTCCTCGTCACGCCAGAAGCCCAGGTCCACCCACATCCGGGCCGTCTCGACGAGGATGTCGATCCCCTGACGGAACATGAAGTCCTCGTCGGAGGTGGCGAGGTAGTACTGCGCCACGGCATACGCGATGTCGGCGTCGATGTGGTACTGCGCCGTGCCGGCGGCGAAGAAGGCAGAGGCCTCCTCCCCGTTGATGGTGCGCCAGGGGAACAGGGCCCCGGACTGCGACATCTCGTGGGCTCGCTTGCGGCCGGCGTCGAGCAGGCTGTACCGGAAACGCAGGGCGTTCCGCGCGTGGTCGGGGTTCGTGTAGGTCAGGAACGGCAGGACGTAGACCTCGGTGTCCCAGAAGTAGTGGCCGCTGTAGCCCGACCCCGTGAGGCCCTTCGCCGGGATGCCCGCACCCTCGGCGCGGGCGCTGGCCTGGGCGACCTGGAACAGGTTCCACCGGATCGCCTGCTGGACCTCCACGTGGCCGGGGACCTCGACGTCGGAGCGCTTCCAGAAGTCCTCGAGCCAGGCCCGCTGGTCGTCGTACTGCTTCTGGACGCCCTCATGGAAGGCGCGGTCGAGCGTGCGGCGGCACCGGTCGACCAGCTCACGCGCCGGAACGCCGCGGGAGGTGTGATAGGCGACCAGCTTGGTCAGCCGGATCGGCACGCCGGGCTCGGCGGCGATCCGGTACGTCACCTTGGCGAGGTCGTCCTCGACCTGGACCGTCGTGTCGCTGTGGTTGTCGGTCACCAACTCGTGGTCGGCCGCGACCGCGAGCGTCATGCCGCTGTCGTAGCACCGGAACCCCAGGGCCACGCGGCCCTCGTCGGCGTCGCCCCAGCGGTACTTCGGCTCGAGCACGCGGCGGTCGAAGCCCTCGGACTTGCGGGGATCGTGTCCTTCACCCATCGCCTTGGAGCGGACGTGGTACTCGTCCTCGCCGTCCTGGCGGTTGAGGATCTGCGAGGACAGCGCGATCGGGGCGCTGGCGTCGAGCATCGTGACCTCGAACTCCAGCACGGCCAGGTGCCGCTGGGCGAACGAGACCATGCGCGTCGCGACGACCTTCACCAGCTTGTTCGACGGGGTGCGCCACAGGATCTCGCGGCGCAGGACCCCGTCGCGGAAGTCCAGGGAGCGCTCGTACTCGAGCAGGTCGGCGACGCTGAGCAGCAACGGCTCGTCGTCGACGTACAGCCGGATGACCTTGGCGTCGGGAACATTGACGATGGTCTGGCCGACACGGGCGAACCCGAACGCCTCCTCGGCATGGTGGATCGGCCATGTCTCGTGGAAGCCGTTGATGAAGGTGCCGTGGGTGTGGGAGTCACGGCCCTCGGTGACGTTGCCGCGCATGCCCAGGTAGCCGTTGGCCACCGAGAACAAGGTCTCGGCCACGCCCAGATCGGTCTGGTCGGGGTGCGTCTCGACCAGTCGCCACGGATCGACAGGCCACCGGGAGCGGTCGAGGAAGTCGGCGGACTCCGGCGCCTCGTGCCAGCTCACAGCAACTCCGCCAGGTCGGACACGACGACGTCCGCGCCGTTCTCGCGCAGGACGTCGGCCCCGGCGCCTCGATCGACGCCGACCACCAGACCGAAGTCACCGGCTGCGCCGGCCTGCACGCCCGAGACCGCGTCCTCGAGGACGACCGAGCGCTTCGAGGCGACGCCGAGTCGCTCGGCGGCGATGAGGAAGGTGTCGGGTCTGGGCTTGCCCGCGATGTGCTCGGCGGCGGCGACCTCGCCGTCGACGACCACCTCGAAGCGGTCGGCCAACCCGGCCGCCGCCAGCACGGGCCGCGCGTTGCGCGAGCTCGACACGAGGGCCGACTTCACACCGCGCTCCTCGAGCGCGTCGAGCAGGGCGATCGAGCCGGGGTACGCCTCGACACCCTCGGTGCGCAGCACCTCGGAGAAGTAGTCGTTCTTGCGGTTGCCCAAGCCGCAGACCGTCTCGACGGACGGGTCGTCGGAGGGGTCCCCGTGGGGGAGCTCGATTCCTCGGGACCCGAGGAACGAGGCGACACCCTCGTAACGCGGCTTCCCGTCGACGTAGGCGAAGTAGTCCGCCTCCGTGTAGGGGTCGACGTCCCGGCCCTGCAGGAAGTCGGTGAACATCCTGGCCCAGGCCAGTTGGTGCACGCGAGCGGTCGGAGTGATCACTCCGTCGAGATCGAACAACGCGGCGTCATAGTCGTTCCAGTCCACGTCTTCCAGCCTAGGCTGCCCACATGACAACCGCGTGAATGCGGGTGCACCCGCGTGCGTTGGGCGACGAGAACCCCACGGATTCCAGTCAGCGGATGGTGACCTGACGGCTGATCAGCTCGCGCCGTGCCGTCCGCTCGTCGCTGCTGAGCTCGTCGGTGCGGCTCTTCGCCTCGTCCAGCACGGCGGCGAAATCGGGCACCGCCGCGTCGAGCTCCGCGGCGCCGACGCCGTCGAGCTCCCACACCGGCACGAGCAGGCCGTGCGCCCGGAAGATCCCGATCAGCTCGGTGCCCTCGCCCAGCGAGTCCGTCCCGGCGGCGCGCAGGCGAGCGAAGGCGTCCAGCAGCGGTCCCTCGTCGTCGAGCATGATCCAGCGCAGGTAGGAGTGGTCGCCCATGTCCGTGACGTACGCGGAGTCGGTGGCCGTCAGCTTGGTGGTGGGCGCGATCGTGGCGTTGGCCTCCTCCAGGGCGGCCGCAGCGGCGGACGAGTCACGGTCCTGCTCGACGAGCCACCAGTCGAAGCCGTCGTGCAGCTCGACCTCGAAGTCGCTGTCGGGGTCGATGAGGTCCTGCAGGCGCGCGCCGACGCCCGGCGCCGTCATGCGGATCGGGGTGCCCGGCTCGGTCTCGCGGGCGATCTCGATGACGTGGGCCAGGTCGCGGCTGATGTCGCCGTGGTTGTGCATGACCTGCAGACCCACCCAGATCTCGCCGTCGGGACGGACGAGTCCGGCACCGGCGCCGGGCAGCAACGAGCAGATCCGGACGGTGCCGCCGTCGCGCAGGCCGACCGTCGCCGTGGCGGACGGCACGAACTCACGCAGGGCGACCCAGTCGCCCTCCGACGGCAGTCCCTCGAAGGTGCGCGCGACGAATGGCATGCGCTGCTTGGCCGGCTTGGTACGCCTCGACTTCTTGCCCATGACCGACACGCTATCCGCCCGCCGCAGCGGGCCGGTGATCAGGCCAGCGCGAGCTCGGCGCGCACGCAGGTGCCGCCGGTCAGGTCGACCGACCACTTGTCGGCGACCCGGCTGATGATCGACAGGCCACGACCGCCGAGGGAGTCCTCGTCGAACGGGCGGGGCACCATCTCGGTGCAGTGGCCGGCGTCGCGGACGCTGAGGTTGAGCAGACCGTCGTCGATGCTCCAGGAGATCTCCATCGTGCCGTCCTGGTCCGGCGTGCCGTGGGCGACGGCGTTGGCGATCATCTCGCTCAGCACGATCAGGGCGTTGTCGATGACCGGGGAGTCGATCCGGTTGATGGTCAAGAATGCGGCCAGCTTCGTGCGGGCGATGCCCGGGGTGGAAGACTCGAATGGCAGTCGCACCACATCGCGACTGTGCACCATCTGTCCCCCTTTCGATTCCCCCGGCAGGTGACCTGCAGCCTCATGCGAGGGCGCGCCTTCGCCGGCGCGCACCCGTGGCTACTAACAATTAACCATTCAACCGCCACCGTTTCAAGGCCCTCACGGAGGTCCACCGTCTCATGACCGACCACGAACTCACGCGTCTCGAGCCCACCGAGGTGCCCGATCCGGTCCCGGCCGAGTGGATCGTGCTCGACGTGCGCGAGCCGTTCGAGTGGGCCGCGGGACACCTGCCCGGGGCGCTCCACATCCCCCTCGGCGACCTGCCGTTCCGGGTCGACGAGCTCGACCCCGAGCGCCCCGTCCTGGTCGTGTGCCACCTCGGCCAGCGCTCGGCGCACGCCGCCGCGTGGCTGACCCACCGCGGTCACGAGGCGATCAACCTCGAGGGCGGGATGGACGCGTGGGAGGCGGCGGGCCGCACCGTCGTGACCTGACGGACGCCCCCGATTGCACCGCGGCTGACGGAGTGCAAGACTGCACTCCGTGTCGAAGAGTGCAATGCAACTGCGTCGGGAGCGGACCCTCCTGACGATCACGCGCTGCGCTCGCGAGCTGACGCAGGAGCGCGGACTCGACGGCTTCACCATGGACCAGCTGGCCGAACGGGCGGGCGTCTCACGACGCACCCTGTTCAACTACGTGCCGGGCAAGGTCGACGCCGTGCTCGGTCCCGAGCACGAGGTCGAGCCCGACCTGCTGGAGACCTTCCGGGCCGGCGGGCCGACCGGTCGGCTCCTGGTGGACGTGAAGGAGATCGTGCGCGCGACCGTGGCGGCCGACTCCCCGGACCCCGCCGAGATCGACGCGATCCGGCGCCTGCTGTGCAGCGACCCTCGCCTGATGACCGCCGTGCACGAGCGCTTCGTCGAGAAGTCGCGACTGCTGTCCGAGGCGATCACCCGCCGCGAGGGCCGGGCGATCGAACCGCTCACCTTGCGTCTGCTGAGCGCCGTCGTCGTCACCGTGTGCGATGCCGCCCTCGACGAGGCTCTCGCGACACCGACCCGGACGTTCGCGGAGTGCCTCGACCTCGCCTTCGACACCATGAGCTCGCTGTTCGAGCCGGCTCACACCTGACCACCACGATCCCCGACCCCCCACCCCAGGAGACGACCGCCGCATGGCAACCCTGCTCTATCGACTCGGCAAGACCGCCTACCGGCGTTGGCCGATCTTCCTCGCCGGCTGGCTGGTGGCCCTCGTGGGCCTCGGCGCCGTCGCGGGTTACCTGTCCAAGCCCATGTCCAACACCTTCTCGATCCCCGGCATCGAGTCGGTCGAGGCCGCCGAGCTGCAGCAGGAGCTCTTCCCCGCCGCGGCCGCCGTCGACGCGCCCAGCGCCACGATCGTCGTGGCCGCCCCGGCGGGCGAGAAGCTCGCGCAGGAGCCGCAGGCGGCCGCGGTGGCATCGCTCGTCGCCGACATCGCCTCGATCGAGGACGTCAAGGAGGGCGTCGTCGGTCCCGTCGAGGCGGCGGCCGGCCTCGAGGGGCAGGTGACCTCGGGCATCGATCAGGCACAGGCCCAGGCGAAGGACGCCGGCCAGCCGTTCGACCGCGACGCGGCGCTGGCCCAGGCGCAGTCGCAGATCCGTGCCGCCACACCACTGTCCGAGGACGGCCGGGTCGGCACGATCGCGTTCACGTTCGACGTGCCCACGGTCCTCGAGGTCACGCCCGAGATGCAAGATGCCGTCACGGCCGCGATGGACGACGCCCGTGACGCGGGGTTGACCGTCGAGGTCTCCGGGTCGGCCATGCAGGCGATGGAGCCCGCGGGCGCCTCGTCCGAGTTGATCGGCATCGCGCTGGCGCTGGTGATCCTGGCGCTGACCTTCGGCTCGCTCGTGGCGGCCGGCATGCCCATCGTCACGGCCGGCATCGGCGTGGGCATCGGCATCACCGCCATCACCGCGATGACCGCCATCACCGAGGTCCCGTCCAGCACGACCGCCCTGGCCAGCATGCTGGGGCTGGCGGTCGGCATCGACTACGCGCTGTTCATCCTGGCGCGCTACCGCAACGAGCTCGACCACACTGACGACCGCGAGGAGGCCATCGGTGTCGCGGTCGGAACCGCCGGCTCCGCCGTCGTGTTCGCCGGCCTGACGGTGATCATCGCGCTCGTCGCGCTCAGCGTCGTCGGGATCTCGTTCCTGACCGCCATGGGCCTGGGCGCCGCGGCGACCGTCACCGTCGCGGTGCTCGTCGCCCTCACCCTGCTGCCGGCCACCCTGGGCCTGCTGAAGTCCAAGGCGTTCGGCGGCACGTTCCGCCGGTACCGCCCGGCGCGCGAGGCCAACGGCCACATCCTCAACAACGGCGTCCGCTGGGCGCGGTTCCTGCGCAAGGCGCCGCTGGCCTGGGTGCTGCTCGTCGTCGTGGGTCTGGGTGTGCTCGCCGTTCCGGTCAAGGACATGCACCTGGCACTGCCCACCGACAGCACGGCGGCGAAGGACACCACCCAGCGCAAGGCGTCCGACCTCGTCACCGAGGCCTTCGGCCCGGGCCGGTTGTCACCGATGCTGTTGGTCGTCGACGCCCGTGGCGTGGAGGACCCGCAGGAGCAGCAGGCGGCCTACCAGGCCGTCACGGCGTGGGCGAGCGGTCAGGACGACGTCGCCAACGCGATGACGGCCGCAGCCAACGACAAGGGCGCGATGATCCTCATCCAGCCGTCCACCGGCGCCGAGGACACCGCGACCGAGGAACTGCTGGAATCGCTGCGCGACGGCGAAGAGGCGATCGAGGAGCAGACGGGCACCACCGTCGGCGTCACCGGCCTGACGGCCATCCAGGCGGACGTCTCGCAGATGCTGGCCGACGCGCTGCCGCTCTACCTGGCCATCGTCATCGGCCTGGCCTTCGTGCTGCTCGTCATGGTGTTCCGGTCGTTGCTGGTGCCACTGACCGCCACCTTGGGATTCCTGCTCTCGGTCATGGCGACCCTGGGTGCGACGGTCGCGATCTTCCAGGAGGGCCTGTTCGGCTTCTTCCCGGGCCAGCCGATCGTCAGCTTCATCCCGATCTTCCTGATCGGCGTGGTCTTCGGGCTGGCGATGGACTACCAGGTCTTCCTGGTGACCCGGATCCGCGAGGCCCACGTCCACGGCGCGTCCTACCGCGAGGCCGTCGTCGACGGGTTCCGCAACAGCGCCCGCGTGGTGACGGCTGCCGCGCTGATCATGACCGCGGTCTTCGGCGGGTTCATCTTCATGGACGAGCCGATCGTGCAGTCGATGGGCTTCGCGCTGGCCGCCGCGGTGATCTTCGATGCCTTCATCGTGCGTCTCGTGCTGATTCCGGCACTGATGTACCTGATGGGCGAGAAGGCCTGGTACCTGCCGAAGTGGCTGGACCGGATCATCCCCAACGTCGACATCGAGGGCGAGAACCTGCACCGTCCGCACCTGGACGACCACTACAGCAAGGTCTGAGCCGACACGGCGCACGGGCCGCCCTCGGATTCGTCCGAGGGCGGCCCGTCGTCGTCGTCGTGGCAGGACCGGCTCAGCGGTCCCACACGCCGGGATCCCCCGGGTAGGACGGCGCGTTGGGCGGGACCTCGGCACGGGGCGGGGCCACGGGGACGACCGGCGCGGGCGGGGCGACCGCCTGCGGCGGCACGCCCGGCGGCACGTAGGGCGGCGGCGGGACCACGCGGTACGCCGGGACAGGAGCCGGCAACGGGGGCAGCGATGGCCTCAGCCGCTGGAGGTCGTGCCGGCGGGCGGACCACTCGACGAGCGCCCAGAAGACCAGGCACATCACGGTCGACGGCACGACCTCGTTGAGGAACCCCGCGCCCTCGCCGCTGGAGTCGACCAGGCCCAGCACGTCGAGGACCATCAGGACGGTGTTGTTCGCGATGTGCAGCCCGATCGCGGCCTCCAGGCCGCCGGTGCGGATCGTCATGACCGCGGCGATGACACCGAACAGGAACACCGAGACCAGGCCCCAGAAGTCGTAGACGTGGCCGGCGGCGAACAGCAGGCTGGTGGCCACGACCGGCACGACGGCCCAGCGGGTCCAGGAGCCGATGAGCTGCATCAGCGCCCCACGGAACACGTACTCCTCGGCGGAGGCCTGGAACGGGACGACGAGCAGCACGACCAGCAGCGATGCGACGGCCCGGCCGTCGAGCGATGCGAACTGGACGGAGTCGTCCCCGACCACGGCCGCGACGACCACGGAGAGCCCCAGGGTGACCCCGACGACGAGGAACCCGAGAGCGACGCAGCGGCCGAGCCAGCGCCAGCGCAGGTGGCCCGCGACCGAGTGCAGGTACCCGACGTGACGGCGCCACACCAGGGCCACCGGCACCAGGACACAGGGGATCAGGGCGGCGATGGTGCCCAGCTGGAACAGCAGCATCCCCGGGTCGTCGATCGCGATGTCCGTGCTGGCCGAGCCGAGCCACGCGTCCGTGTCGGCGCCCGACGCCACCAGGACGATCATCAACACGATGGTCAGACCGACCGAGATCGAGCCGTAGAACACGATTCCCAGCACCGCCGCCACAGGCAGTCGCCAGTGGGCGAAATCGGGCGATTCGCGGGCCAGCCGGTGATAAGGCGTCACCCCCGCATCCTCACACAACGCACGACGCCCCCGACCCTGTGTGCACAGGGCGGGGGCGTCGGGGCGAAGACTTACTTCGCGGCAGCCTTGAGGCGCGAACCGGCGCTGACCTTCACGCCGAAGCCGGCCGGGATGTCGATGGTCTCGCCGGTGGCGGGGTTGCGACCCGTGCGGGCAGCGCGGGCGACGCGCTCGACCGAGAGCACACCGGGGATGGAGATCTTCTCGCCCTTGGCGACCGAGTCGATGACGAGCTCGGCGAAGGCGGTGACGAACTCGTCGACGTCCTTCTTGGTGCTGCCGGTCTTGGCGGCCAGCTCGGCCACGAGATCGTTGCGGGAAAGTGCCACGATTCTGCTCCTGAAATGGATGTGATGGGTACGTCCAGCAGTCTAGGGAGCGCACCGGGGGTGCTTCCCCCCGGGGGCCTTCGGCGTGTCGCGAGATTTCAGTCCCAAACGGGCGCGGGACGGTCGACGAGCGTCTCGATCGTCGCCAGGTAGGACTCCCGTGAGACGACCTGGACACCGAGCGTCGCCAGGTGCTCCGTCTGCCACTGGGTGTCGATGAGCCACTCCGGGAGGACCGACATCCGATCGACCAGGGCGACCAGCGCCGCCTTGGAGGCGTCCGTGCGGCGATGGAACATCGATTCGCCTGCGAACAGGGATCCCAGGCCGAGTCCGTAGAGCCCGCCGACCAGCCGACCGTCCTCGTCGCGCGTCTCGACGCTGTGCGCGTAGCCCAGATCGTGCAGGCGCAGGTAGGCCGACCGGATCGACGCGGTGATCCACGACCCCGGACGACTCGGGTCGGCACAGGCGTCGATCACGGCCTCGAAGTCGGTGTCGACGGTGAAGGTGAAGCCCCGCAGAGAGCGCCGCAACGACCGCGAGATCCGCAGGTCACCCGGCCGCAGCACCCCGCGTTCCAGGGGAGACCACCACAGCAGGAGGTCGCGGTCGGGCATCGGGAAGGCGCCGTGGCGGTACGCCTCGACGATGGTGGCGGGCTCCAGGTCGGCGCCGTACGCGATGCAGTCGTCCTGGGGCCAGTCGCGTGGATCGAACGTCCACGGCGAGGGTGGCAGGGGGACCGGCTTCATGCGTCCAGCATGGACGCCAAGTGATGCTCGACCGCATCGCCCCACTCGTCGATCTCGGCGCCGGTGGCCGTCACCAGGGCGCGGTGCCACGTTACCGCACGGTTCACCGCATGCGTGAGCGCCGAGGCCCGCCACAGCCGGTCGAACTCGGCGGGCTCGATCTCCCACGCCTCGGTCCACGCCGTCACGACCTCCGGCCACGGGACCGAGCCCTCGCCGGTGACCACGCCGTACGGGACCGACAGGATCTCGATCGCGTGCGCCCACATCCCGTCGCCGAGGTCGAAGAAGGCGATCCGCTCGTCCTCGTGCAGGTTGCCCGGGTGCAGGTCGCCGTGCTGCCACGTCGACGGCACCGACGACTCGGCCAGCTCCGCGCAGGCGTCGACCAGCTCGGAACGGCGTCCGCGGAGCTCGACGATCCGCTCCGGCGCCACCAGGGCACCGTGCCCGGCCGTCGCGTGCTCGTGGAGCTGCAACAGCCGGTCGAACCGGCCCACGACCGTCTCAGGGCCGGCGTCGGGAAGCCCCGTGGCCAGCAGCTCCGCACGGTGCGGCACCAGGGCGCGCTGCACCCGCGCCGCCTCGGCCAGCGCGAGCCGCCAGTCCTCCAACGTCGCGGTGCGCTGGTCCGCCAACGTCGGGCCGTGGTCGAGGGTGAGCATCCATCCACGGTCGCGCTCGACCGCCAGCGGGTGCTGCACCGAGCCGGGGACCAGACGCGCGAGCGCCTGCTGCAGCGCCGGCTCGAACGCCATCGACGGGCAGGCCGCCTTGAACCACACCACGCCCCGGTCGGTCGGCACCGTCAGCTGGGTCGACCACGGACGGATCCGGGGCTGCTCGATGGTGCCGGTGACGGCGATCGCGTGGTCGGCCAACGCCGCCCGGATCCACCCCTGCGCCTCCGTGCGCCACTGCGGTGTCGCCACCCGCGTGGAGAACGGCTCGTGCACCATGGGCCAACCCTAGGGGCGGCACGCCCCGCAACGCCGGCGGCGACGCGACCGAGGGGCGCATTCGCGCATCCTTCCTATGCTTGCGGCATGGGAATGATGAAGGACCGCATCGCCAAGGAGGCCGGCACGCGCGTCGTGCCCAGCGTGGCATCGGGATACGTCCGCGCGGTTCTGGACATGGCGATCGACGGAGTCGGGCCGCTGCGCCCCGTGATCGAGACCGCCGGGGCCAAGCTCGCCTCGCACGGCGGTGACGTCGAGAAGGCGGTCGCCTCCCTCGTGCGGTCGCACACCAGCCTGGCGGGCGTGCAGGGCTTCGTCACCAACATCGGCGGCATCGCCCTCGCCCCGGCCACCGTGCCCGCGAACGTCGTCGGAGTCACGATCGTGCAGTGCCACCTCGTCGCGAGCATCGCCCACCTGCGCGGCTACGACCTCGAGGATCCGCGCGTGCGCAACGCCGTCCTCGCGGTGATGCTCGGCGAGGACACCGTGGCCGAGATGGTCAAGAAGAAGCGGCTGCCCTCCTCGCCGATGGCCCTGGCCACGTCGCCCGTGCACGATCCGCTGCTGGACGACCGGATCGCCAAGGAGGTCACCGGGGAGTTGGTCGGCCGCACCATCGGCCGCCGGGCCCTGATGCTCGCCGGCAAGCGCATCCCGCTGCTCGGCGGGGCGGTCGGCGCCGGCGCCGACGGCTTCGGCACCTGGCAGGTCGGCCGCTACGCCCAGAGCGAGCTCAGGGACCGCCGCCTCAAGCGCAAGCGCTGAGCGCCTCTCCCCAAGCACGAGATTTGCTCCCTTTTCCACCTTTCAGAGTCTTTGAAAGGTGGAAAAGGGAGCAAATCTCGGGAGAGGGCGGTCAGGCCAGGGCGCGCACGACCGCGGACGGGCTCTCGCGGCCGAGCGCCTTCGCCATCGTCACGCTGGCGCGGACCAGCGCGGCGAGGTCGACCCCGTGCTCGATCCCCAGTCCGTCGAGCATCCAGACGAGGTCCTCGGTCGCGAGGTTGCCGGTCGCGCTCTCGGCGTAGGGGCAGCCGCCCAGGCCCCCGGCGGACGCGTCGAACGTCGTGATCCCGCACCGCAGCGCGGCCAGGGCGTTGGAGAGCGCCTGCCCGTAGGTGTCGTGGAAGTGCATCGCCAACCGGTCGACCGGCACGCCCGCATCGCCGAACTCCCGGACCAGCCGGGCGACATGGCCGGGGGTGCCGACGCCGATGGTGTCGCCGAGGGACAGCTGGGACGCGCCGAGATCGAGCAGGCGCCGGCCCACGCGGACGACCTGGGCCGGGTCGACGGGTCCCTCCCACGGGTCACCGAAACACATCGAGACGTACGCCCGGACGTCCACGCCCTCGGCGAGCGCGCGCCGGACGACGGGCTCGAACATCGCGAACTGGCCCTCGACCGAGCTGTTGAGGTTTCGCTCGGCGAACGTCTCGGTGGCGCTGGCGAAGATCGCGATGTGGCGCACGCCCGCTTCGAGGGCACGGTCGAGTCCTCGCTCGTTCGGCACCAGCACCGGGAGGGGGACGCGGCCCGAGACGGGCAGCCGGTCCACGACCTCGGCGGCGTCGGCGAGCTGGGGCACCCACTTCGGATGAACGAAGCTGGTCGCCTCCACGATCGGCAGGCCCGCCGCGACCAACTCCTGGATGAACGCGACCTTGACGTCGACGGGGACGATCGCGGACTCGTTCTGCAGGCCGTCACGCGGACCGACCTCGTAGATCGTGACGCGGTCCGGAAGGGACGGGTCACGCTCGACCATCGGCAGTGCGGTCACGACTCCTCCAACGGCTCGACGTGGAACAGCAACTCACCCATCTTGACCTGACGACCCAGCGTGGCGACCTCGGTGACGACACCGGCATGGGCGGCGGTCAGGGCGAGCTCCATCTTCATCGCCTCGACGGCACCGAGTCGCTGGCCGGCCTCGACCCGATCGCCCTGCGCGACGTCGACCGCGATGACGGTGCCGGGCATCGGGGCCGTGACCTCGGCGTCGCCGGCGTGCAGGACGCGTGGCCGCCGCGTGCCGTCGGGCCGCTCGAACACGTAGGTCTCGCCCTCGACGGCGACCCAGGCCCGTGCGCCGTCCGTGGTCGCCGGCAGCACGTGGTCGGACCAGACGGTCACCTCGTGCCGGATGCCCTCCTCGTCGACGACGGGCATTCTCAGCGGTGCCGCGGGGCCCGCCGAGCGCCAGCCGTCGTCGGGCTCGGGCCACAGCAGCCGGGCCGCGACCGCCGCCGCGTGGGCAGGCACCGCGGGAGTGGTCAACAGCTCCTCGGGAGCCGTGTCCAGCCAGCCCGTGTCCATCACCGCGTCGCGGAAGGTCGCGGAGTCCACGACCCGGCGCAGGAAGCCGACGTTGCTGCGGATGCCGAACACGGCCGTCATCTCGAGCGCCTCGACCATCGCGTCGACCGCCTCGGCGCGATCGTCGCCCGCCACGACGATCTTGGCGATCATCGGGTCGAACGACGACGTGACGTCCGCGCCCTCGGCGTCGCCGATGACGGACTCGACGCGGGCGCCCGGCCACCAGACCTCGCGGATCCGGCCGGCCTGCGGCAGGAATCCCGCTGCCGGATCCTCGGCGTAGACGCGCACCTCGATCGCGTGACCGACCGCCGTGATCTCGTCCTGGGTCAGCGGCAGGGACTCGCCGGCCGCGACCGCGAGCTGCCAGTGCACGAGGTCCGTGGCGGTGACCTCCTCGGTCACGGGGTGCTCGACCTGGAGCCGGGTGTTCATCTCGAGGAAGAACGCCTCCTGGCCCATCACGAGGTACTCGACGGTGCCGGCGTTGACGTATCCGACCTCGCGGCACAGGGCCACGGCCGCCGAGCGGATCCGGTCGCGCACCCCGGGGTCGAGGTCGGGCGCGGGGGCCTCCTCGACGACCTTCTGGTGACGACGCTGCACCGAGCAGTCGCGATCGAGCAGGTGGACGACGTTCCCCTGCTCGTCGCCGAAGACCTGGACCTCGACGTGACGGCCGCCCTCGACGTACCGCTCGACCAGGAGGGTGTCGTCGCCGAAGGCCGCACGGGCCTCGCGCGCCGCAGTCGCGAGCGCCTCGGCCAGCTGCTCGGGGTGTCGCACGACGTGCATGCCCTTGCCTCCGCCGCCGGCCGCCGCCTTGACCAGGACCGGGTAGGCGTCCGCCGGGACGGCCTGCGGCTCGTACCGAGGCATGACCGGGACGCCGGCCCGCTCGGCGACCTCGCGCGCGCGGTCCTTGCGGCCCATCACCTCGATGACGTCGGCGCTGGGCCCGACGAACACCAGGCCGGCGTCGGTCACGGCGCGCGCGAATCCGGCGTTCTCGGACAGGAACCCGTACCCCGGGTGGATCGCCTCGGCCCCCGTGGACCGCGCGGCCTCGATGATGGCGGCCCCGTCGAGGTACGAGGGCACCTCGACGACGGCATCGGCCAGTGCGATGTGCGCGGTGTCACCGGGGACGTGGACCGCCACCGAGCGGATGCCCAGCTCGCGGCAGGCCCGCAGGACACGGGCGGCGATCTCGCCGCGGTTGGCGACGAGCACAGAGTGCAGAGCCATGTCACTCACATCCGGAAGATGCCGAAGTTCGGCGTGGGAAGGGGGGCGTGCGACGCGGCCGCGAGGCCGAGTGCCAGGACACGGCGGGTGTCGACCGGATCGATGATCCCGTCGTCCCACAACCGGGCGGTCGAGTAGTACGGCGAGCCCTGGGTCTCGTACTGGTCACGGATCGGCGCCTTGAACCGCTCCTCGGCCTCCGGGGACTCGAAGTCGCCGCGCACGGTCGCCAGCACCGAGGCCGCCTGCTCGCCGCCCATCACCGAGATCCGGGCATTGGGCCACATCCACAGGAATCGCGGGTCGTAGGCGCGGCCGCACATGCCGTAGTTGCCGGCGCCGAACGAGCCGCCGATGACGACGGTGAACTTCGGGACGACGCTGGACGCGACCGCCGTGACGAGCTTGGCGCCGTCCTTGGCGATGCCGCCGTTCTCGTACTCCTTGCCGACCATGAACCCCGTGATGTTCTGCAGGAAGACCAGCGGGATGCCGCGCTGGTTGGCCAGCTCGATGAAGTGCGCGCCCTTGAGCGCCGACTCGCTGAACAGGATCCCGTTGTTCGCCAGGATCGCGACGGGCCAGCCGTCGATGTGCGCGAACCCGCACACGAGCGTGTCGCCGTAGAGCGGTTTGAACTCGTGCAGTCGCGAGTCGTCGACGATCCGGCTGATGACCTCGCGCACGTCGTACGGCGTCCGCGAGTCGACCGGCACGACGTCGTAGAGACCCTCGGGGTCCTCGCGCGGCGGCAGGGCCTCGCGGCGGGTGATCGTCGGCTCCGCCGGTCGCGCGAACGTGTCGACGATCGAACGGACCAGCTGCAGGGCGTGGTCGTCGTCGTCGGCCAGGTGGTCGACGACGCCCGAGATCTTGGCGTGGACCTCGCCGCCGCCGAGGTCCTCGGCGGTGACGACCTCGCCCGTGGCCGCCTTCACCAACGGCGGGCCGCCGAGGAAGATCGTGCCCTGGTCCCGCACGATCACGGACTCGTCGCTCATCGCCGGCACGTAGGCGCCTCCGGCTGTGCACGAGCCCATGACGGCGGCGATCTGCGGGATCCCGCGGGCCGACATCTGGGCCTGGTGGAAGAAGATCCGGCCGAAGTCGTCGCGGTCGGGGAAGACCTCGTCCTGCATCGGCAGGAAGGCGCCGCCGGAGTCGACCAGGTACAGGCACGGCAGGTGGTTGTCGGCCGCGATCGTCTGCGCGCGCAGGTGCTTCTTGACCGTGAGCGGGTAGTACGTGCCGCCCTTGACTGTCGCGTCGTTGGCGACGATCACGCAGTCGCGTCCGGACACCCGGCCGATGCCCGTGATGATGCCGGCGCTGGGCACGGCGAACGGATCCTCCCCGTACATGTCGTACGCGGCCAGCGCGCCGATCTCCAGGAACGGCGAGCCGGGATCGAGCAACCGGTCGACCCGCTCCCGGGGCAGCAGCTTGCCGCGCGCGACGTGCCGGTCGCGTGCCTTCTCCGAACCGCCTCGCCGCGCGGTCGCCGTACGTTCCCTCAGCTCGGCGACGAGCTCTCGCATGTCCACGGCTCGAAGGTTAACACTCATTAACCTGTCCTTGCTATGCTCCTGTGGTGAGCCGTCGAGACCAGATCCTGGACACGGCCGCGGGCCTGTTCGCCGCGCGCGGTTACCACGGCGTCTCGGTCCACGACATCGGCGAGGCGTGCGGCATCTCCGGACCCGCGATCTACAAGCACTTCACCGGCAAGGAGGACCTCCTCGCCCAGTCGCTCACCTCGATCAGCGAGCAGCTGCTGGCAGGCGGCCGCCAGCGGCGGTCCGAGGCCACCGGGCCCGAGGCGGCACTGGACGCGCTGATCGCGTGGCACGTCGAGTTCGCCCTCACCCACCCGGCGCTGATCGTCGTCCAGGACCGCGAGTGGGCCAACCTCTCGATCGACGCCCAGCAGACGGTCCGCGAGCTGCAGCTGTCCTACATCGACGCCTGGGTCGACACCCTGCGCGAGCTGCGTCCGAACCTGGACCGCGCCACCGCACGCGCCGCGACCCAGGCGGTGTTCGGACTGATCAACTCGACCCCGCACTCGGCGCGCATCAGCCCGGAGGCGATGTCAGAGCTGCTGGTGTCGATGGCCCGAGCGGGCGTGCTCGCGACCGGAGTGTGACGGTCGCGACCGCCACACCGACCATCATCACGACGCCGCCGACCCACTCCAGCGTGCTGGGCACCTCGTCGAGGGCGACCCAGGCCGACAGCACGCCCACCGGCGGCACGAGCAGGATGAACGGCACCACACTGGCCGCCGGATAGGTCGCCATCAGCCGGTTGAAGATCGTGTACCCGACCAGCGACGCCAGCACGACCGTGTAGAGGGTGCTGACCCACGCCCCGAGGCCGAACCGGCCGATCGCATCGGCCATCTCGGCCGGACCGTCGACCACCAGGGACACCGCCAGACAGGGCACCGGCACCACCAGCGCCGACCAGACCACGAGCGACAGCCCCGAGGACACCTTCGCGGCGCGGGCGATGACGTTGCCGATCGCCCATGACAGGGCCGCGCCCACCGTCACGAGCAACGGGACCAGCGGCGCGTCCTGGTGGAAGCCCCACGCCACGACGACGAGTCCGGCCGTCCCGATGACCGCGCCGAGACCCTGGCGCACGGAGGCCCGCTCGCCCAACGCCACCGCGGCGATCACGATCGTGAAGATCACCTGGGCCTGCAGGACCAGGGCGGCGAGTCCGGCCGGCATCCCGATCGCCATGGCCAGGTACAGCAACCCGAACTGACCGAAGCTCATGAACAGACCGATGCTGAAGACGACGCCGAACGGCGCCTGCGGCCGTGGCACGAAGAAGACCAGCGGGAGCGCCACGAGCGCGAACCGGATGGCGAGGAACAGGAACGGCGGGACGTCGGCCAGACCGACGTGGATGGCGACGAAGTTGCAGCCCCAGATCACCGCGACGAGGACGGCGAGCAGGCTGTCGCGGCGGGTCACCGACCCATGCTCGCACGCCACGACCGCGTCCGGCCCGGGCCCGGCCCGCCAACCTTCGTCATGATCGCGCCAGCAGCGGCGGGGTCACAGCGGCAGCGAGATCACCGGGGGGACGGGCCGGCCGGCCGCGAGCAGATCGAGCACGTCGCGCTCGTGGGGGACGGTCGGCTCGGGCAGGTCGTCGAGCGGGAACCAGCCCATCTCGGCGGCCTTGTCCGCCTCCTGCAGCCCTGCCTCGCCGCTCCAGCGGGTGACCTCGAAGATCGCGTCCAGCCGCTGCTCCACCTGGGGCCCGCCGCGCTCGAACCGGTGGAGGGCGGTCAGCGGGCGCAGATCGGCGGGATCGATCGTGACACCGGCTTCCTCGTACGCCTCGCGCACGGCCGCCTCGTGGACCGACTCGCCCGGATCCACGTGGCCGGCCAGGAGCGCCCAGTGGCCGTCGCGGTAGCCCGTGCCCTCCCGCAACTGCAGGAGGACCTCGTCGCCGCGCCGCAGGATCACGTAGGCGGCCGCGACGAGCAGGCTGCGCTCTCCGGCGTGGTCGTCGCTGGGGTAGTGCTCGGTCACGCGCCCAGTGTTCCAGCGCCGACGCTCACGGGCGACACCGCTGCGCGTAGAACTGCTCGAGCGACTGGTGGATCTCGTCGTCGAGCGGCAGCGTGAAGTAGCCGTACTCGAGCCCCGGCGTCCGCACCCAGGCGCCGAAACGCGATCCGACCTTGTCCTCCGCCACGATGTGCGGATCGCACCGGCCCATCACGACGTCGAGCGTGAGTCGCTGCGGGCGATCGAGGGGGAGCTCCACCTCCGCCGGCGTCCGAGGGCCGAAGGCGAACCGCAGCGTGGGCGCGAAGCCCAGCAGCACGGTGTCGTTCGGGCGCCGAGGAGTGAGGGTGATCCGGCTCGACCACGTCCCGCCCCGGACCTGCGGTGCGCCGACGGTCATCGTGACCGCCTCGTCGAACGCCTGCTCACCGCAGTCGCCGTCGACGAGGTCACGCAGCACGCCGTAGGGGTCCTCGACCGGCAGCACCGATCGCCGTTCCTCGTCCCCGAACCGGTACGTGAGGTCGGCCGAGGCCGTCAGTCCCTCCCCCCCGGGACACGTGCCGGTCGGCGGGTCCACGTCGAGTCCGGTGCCCGACCCCGCACCGACCTCGTCGCTGCCGCTCCACCGGACGGGCTCGGACCACCGGTTGGAGGTGAGTCGCATCGACGTCAGCTCGATCCGTCGGTCGGTGTCGTTCGAGACGGCCACGGCGATCTCGCGCGTCAACCGCTTGCCGCGGTACTGCATGACCTCGGCCGTCAGCCCGTCCGGCGGGTCGGTGCGCTCGGGCTCCGTCGAGCAACCGGCAGCCAGCAGCATCACCCCGGCCAGTGCGATGCGCCCCCGCATGGGCCGAGTGTAAGCCCGATCAGCCGCGTCGCAGGGTCCGTCGCGAGACGAGGGCCGCACCCAGCGCGACGAAGATCGCGGCACCGGCCGTGAACTGGACGCCCAGGTCGAACGCGGACGCGGCCGACGCCTCGATCCAGCCCTGCACCGGGTCTCCGAACTTCTCGGCGAACTGCATCGTGCTGCCGAGCGTCTCGAAGGCGTTCTCGTTCTCGCCGTACTGCGCGACCGACGGAATGGTCAGGTTCGACCGGAAGGTCGCGGTCAGCACGCTGCCGAGCACGGCCGTGCCGAGGACCGCGCCGATCTCGTACGCCGTCTCGGAGATCGCCGAGGCGGCACCGGCTTTCTGCGGCGGCACGCTGGACAGGATCAGGTCGTTCGTGATCGTCTCCGCCAGTCCGATCCCGATGCCCAAGATGGTGAAGGCCACCATCACCGAGATCACCGTCGGGTGCCCGGTGAACGCCGCGAGCGCGTAACCGCCGGCGGACAGGACGAAGCTCAGCGGCACGAGGGTGCGCGGCGGGATGTGCTCGACCACGCGCACGGCCGCGAAGCCGGCCACCATGGTGGCGACCGAGCCCGGGACGAGCACCAACGCCGACTCCATCGGGGACAGGCCCAGCACCAGCTGCAGCAACTGGGCACCGAAGAACAGGAAGCCGGCGAGCGCCATGAGGCTGAGCGCGTTGGCCGCGAGCGCCCCGCTGAACACGGGGTTGCGGAACAGCGTCAGGTCCAGCATCGGCGAGGAGCTGCGCTGCTGGCGGCGGACGAACAGCCACCCGGCCACGATGCCCAGCGCCAGCGACGCGAGGGTCGTGTCGTCCAGACCGTGGCCGGCGCCGTGCTTGATCGCGAAGACCAGCGGCACCATCGCGAGCAGCGACAGGACCACCGAGATCGGATCGAACGGGCCCGGCTGGGGATCGCGGGACTCCGGGATCGTCGCCAGGGCGAGCGGCACGAAGACGATGATCATCGGGACGTTCAGCAGGAAGACCGAGCCCCACCAGAAGTGCTCCAGCAGGTAGCCGCCCACGACCGGGCCGAGCACGGCGCCGCCGGAGAACATCGAGGCCCAGGCGGCGATGGCCGTCCGGCGGTCGCGCGCGTCCTCGAAGATGTTGCGGATCAGCGACAGCGTCGAGGGCATCAGCGTCGCGCCGAAGAACCCGAGCAACGCCCGGCCGGCGATCAGCATCTCGGGGGACGAGCTGAAGGCGGCGAGGGCCGACGCGCCACCGAATCCGACCGCGCCGACCACGAGCAGGCGACGGCGCCCGATCCGGTCGCCGAGGCTGCCCATCGCGATGAGCAGACCCGCCAGCATCAGGGCGTAGATGTCGACGATCCACATCAGCTGGTTGCCGCCCGGGCGCAGGGACTGACTGATCTCCGGCAGGGCGAAGGACAGCACCGTGTTGTCCACCGACACGAGCAGGACAGGGATCATCAGCACGGCCAGCGCGGTCCATTCGCGGCGGCCGGCGCGCGTGGTGGAGGAGGTGAACGACGACATCAGAAGAACTATACCGTCCAGACGGTACAGTTCCAAAAGGACTGGTGTCACAGTCGTTTTCGTGACCGGGGTCACGGCTTCGGGCGTGTCGCCCCCGCCGCGAGCCACACTCACTAGGCTGGGTGCATGGCCGAGGAACGCAGCACCCGCGACCGCGTCCTCGACGCCTTCGAGCGACTCCTGGTCAGCACCGGCAGCCGCGCGGCCACCCTCGACGCGGTGGCCGCCGAAGCCGGCGTGTCCAAGGGCGGACTGCTCTACCACTTCCACAGCCGCGAGGCGCTGGTCGACGGGATGGTCGAGCGGCTGCGCGAACAGGCGCGCGCGGACGTGGCGAAGATGCTGTCCGCACCCCAGGGGCCCGTCGAGTTCTACCTCGAGACCTCGGTCGACTCCGGCAGCGACTTCGATCGTGCCCTGATCGCCGCCTCACGCATCGCGCAGGAGAACGACGCCGGTGCCCGCACGGCCCTGGCCGAGATCCGCGAGGCCTGGTTCGACGTGCTGAACGAGCACCTCGGCGACGTCGCGCTCGCCCGCACGATCCAGTTGATCGGCGACGGCCTCTACTTCGACGACACCACCGGCCTGGCCCACCCGGACGCCCTGACCCACGTGCGCGAGGTGCTCAAGCGCCTGCCGTGACGCGACGGATCAGGCGTCGCGCCAGACCGGGTCCAGCTCCTCGTACTCGAGTCGATCGAGCACCCCCAGATCCGGCGCCGCCACCTCGTAGGTGACCTGCTCGGCGCCGTACGACACCTCGATGACGTCGGTGCCGCGCCGCAACCGGTTCTCGAGCGCTCCGACCTCGGCGACCGACGCCACGATCCGGGCGCGGCGCCACAGCACCCGCTCGCGGGTTCCGGCGACATCGAGGACCGCGGCGGTGGCGTCGCCGTAGGCGCGCACGAGACCGCCGGCCCCCAGCAGCGTGCCACCGAACCAGCGCGTCACCACGACCACCACGTCGCTGACCTCGCGGCCCGAGACGACCTCGAGGATGGGCCGGCCCGCGGTGCCCGAGGGCTCGCCGTCGTCATTGCTCCGGCGCAGGGACCCGTCCGGGCCGATGACGAACGCGGTGCAGTGGTGACGGGCGTCGTGGTGGGTGGCACGGACCTCCGCGATCAGCGAGCGCGCGGAGGCCTCGTCCTCGACCCGGCCGGCCCGCGCCAGGAAACGCGACCGGAGCACGACGATCTCGGCCTCGGCGGTGCCGCCGAGCGGTCGATCGATCGTGCGGTAGGCCGCCACCTCAGTTCTTGCGCAGTTCCAAGAAGATCGAGGGACCAAAGTCGCTGGCGGCCAGCGGCTTCTGCAGGACGCGCTCGACGGCCACGAGGACCTTCGTCGGCACGATCCGCTTGAGCTTCTGGCTGCGCAGGTTCGAGACCGAGAGCTTGCGCTGCAGGGTCAGGCCCGCAGCGGCCAACTGGCTCACGACCGTGTCGATGTTGTGGTTGACGAACGCGATCGCGTCGGGCTCGTCGGCCGCGACGGTGCGGATGCTGACGGGCTCCTTCGGCAGCGCCTTGCCGGCCTTCTTGAAGGCGCGACGGTTCTTGAAGTGGCCGTAGTTGGCGACCTCGATGATCGCGGTGCCGCCGGGCGCGAGCACGCGGGCGATCTCGGCGAACTCGTCGGTGGGCTCGGGGATGTGGTGCATGACGCGGACCATCGTGATGAGGTCCAGCTCGCCGTCGTCGAACTTCAGGGCGTCGGCCTGCTGACGCTCGCGGATGACATCGGTGCCGGCGAGGAACTTCTCGGCGGCATCGAGCTGCGTCTGGCTGGGCTCGGCGAGCGTGACCCGGTCGGCGTACTCGCGCAGCAACAGCGCGAGGCGGCCGAAGCCACCGCCGACGTCGGCGGCCTTGGCGAAGTGGCGGCCCCGCAACAGACGGCGAATCGCCACCTGCTCGGCGGCGTTCTCGTAGTCGCGGTTGTTCCAGTACTGGGTGTAGTCGTAACCCCGGTCGTACTGGTCGGCGACCTTCTTGCTCGGCTTGTCCTCGTTCACCGGGCAACCCTAACAATCACGGGCTGACGAGAGCACCGACGCACGGGCTCAGCTGAAGGTGCGCGGGCCGAACTCCGGCTCGGTCTTGGCCATGCCGGCCTTGCGGGCGATGGCGGTGTTGGGCGACTTGAACATCGCACGCTGCAACTTGCGCTCCAGCGAGAACGCCCGGCGGGGCTGCGCGCGGCGCGTCTCGTTGAGCAATCGCTTGGACGCCGCGACCGAGTCCGGCGAGCGTGCCAGGAGCTGGTCGACCAGCTCGAGAGCCGGCTTGAGCGGGTCCTCGGCGACTCCCGAGGCGATGCCGTACTCGACGGCCTTCTCGCCGGAGAAGATCTCGCCGGTCATCACGAGGCGCTTGGCCAGGTCGGCGCCGACCAGCTCGGACAGGGCGACGGTGCCGCTCATGTCCGGAACCAGGCCCCACTTCGCCTCGAGGATCGACCACTGGCAGTCCGGCGACGTGAACCGGAAGTCCGCGGCCAGCGCGAGCTGGATGCCGCCGCCGAACACGTGACCGCGGGTGACCGCGATGACCGGGACCGAGAGCCGGCGCCAGGCCCACAGGGGCTCCTGGAACCGGTTCGTCCCCTTGAACGGGTTCGGCAGGAAGTAACGCGTGACGCGCTTCTTGTCGCCCATCACCGAGCCGAAGTCCAGACCGGCGCAGAACGACGGTCCGCGACCCTCGAGCAGGACCACGCGAACGTTGGGATCGGCCTCGATCCGGTCCGCCGCCTCCATCAGTCCGTCGAGCACGTCGAACGTGATCCCGTTCAACTTGTCGGGGCGGTTCAACCAGACGTGGGCGATGGGCCCTTCGATCTCGGTGACGACATGGGGTTCGGCCATGGCATCAGGGTAGGGGGCTGGCTCAGCGCCTCATGCAACTGCGCCGCGGCCTGGGACAACGAGTGCGAGGTGGCCATGCCGTCGGGCCATCCGGTGCCGCCCAGGAGCAGGCGCGTGCTCCGGCCCAGGGACTCCAGCCGGACCAGGTCCTCCTCGGACGGCCCGACGTAGGAGGCCCACAGGAACACGGCCGCGGGACTGCTGCTCGTGACGAACGCCTCGAGCGACTCGATCGGCAGGCGTGCGCCCAGCTCGGTCCAGGGATGACCACGCTTGGCCAGCGCCGCGCCGAGGGCGACGATGGGCAGCTTGTGCTGCTCCTCCTCGATGCACGCCAGGACGACGCGGGACGGGCCCCGGGTGGGGTGCTCGTGCGCCGCGGCCCTCAGCGCGCTCAGGATGCCGGCGGTCACCAGATGCTCGGACGCGAC
Source organism: Aeromicrobium sp. 636 (assembly GCF_024433585.1). NCBI lineage: Bacteria > Bacillati > Actinomycetota > Actinomycetes > Propionibacteriales > Nocardioidaceae > Aeromicrobium > Aeromicrobium sp. 636. The sequence goes on along the minus strand of NZ_WNJU01000003.1, from coordinate 226,170 downwards.
GCCCAGCCGGCCGTCCGCCCACTGCACGCCGACCTCGATCATCGCCGGGGCGATCACCTCGTCCCAGGCCTCCTCGATGCCGAAGCGCGCGATGGCGTTCTCAGCGACCGACTGGACCTTGGCCGCGTCGAACTCCTTCGTGCCGGCGAGAATCTCGAAGACCGCCTGTTCGTGGCCGGAGGCACGTAGTCCTTCCGGGCCGGACCCGACGATGGCCGCGAGCTCGTGCGGCGCCAGTCGCTTGACCCGGTCGGCCGCGTCGTGGGCCGAGAGTCCGTCCTCGATGAACCGGGCCATCGTGGCCACCCGGTCGGCATCGATGATCGTGTAGCGCCGGTGGCCGCCCGTCGTACGGAACGTGGGCCCCACGCCGTATCGACGCTCCCACGTGCGAAGCGTCGGGGCGGCGATTCCCAGCATTTCGGAGAGCGCGCCCACGGTCCACCGGCGGTGCATGGGTCAGATCCTAAAACTTATTCAAGCTACTTGCCAAGTGAATAGATTGACTAGTACGGTCGGACTACTTGACCGGGTTGTGCACCCAGCCCGGGTCAAATCCTCACCCTTGGGGAAGGGGCAGGTTTCATGGTTAACATCAAGCGACTTCCGTCGCCGATCATCGAGTCCTACGAATGGCAGTGGGATGGCGCCTGCATGGGCGTCGATTCCTCGGTCTTCTTCTCACCCGAAGCCGAACGCGGCATGAAGCGTCACCGTCGCGAAGAGTCCGCCAAGGCGGTCTGTGCCACGTGTCCGGTCATCGACCGGTGCCGCGAGCACGCGCTCGCCGTCCAGGAGCCGTACGGCGTCTGGGGCGGACTCACCGAGTCCGAACGCGCCGAGATCCTGGCCGGCCGCGTGTCGGCCGCGGTCTGATGGCCGGCTCGAAGCAGGGCAAGGCCAGTACGTCGGCCAAGATCCTGTACCAGCCGATCGGACTGATCTCCTCGATCGTCGCGGGGGTCATCGCCACCGCGATCTTCAAGCAGATCTGGAAACGGGCCAGTCCGAACAGCACCGGGGACGCCCCCGGGCCGACCCAGTCGGAGTTCCCGCTCAAGGAGATCGTGCTGGCCGCGGTCGTCCAGGGCGCGATCTTCTCCGGCATCCGGGCGATCGTCCAGCGTCAGGGAGCCAAGGCGTTCGCCAAGGCGACCGGCGAGTGGCCCGGCGACTGAGCGCTTCGCGCGCTCGGAACGTCGGCTCGTCGCAGGACGACGTCGAAGAACTGCATCGCCGATGGCCCCGGGGGATTCCTCGGGGCCATCGGCGTTCCCAGCTCAGATCGGGGCGTACAGCGCCGCCGGTGCGCCCGTGACGGTGGCCCAGTAGCGGTCGCCGAAAGACCAGTGCCACCACTCGGGCGGATAGTTCACCAAACCCGCGCCCGACATCGCCGCGCCCAAGACGTCGCGCAGCCGGTGCGCCTCGGCGGGGATGTTCGTCGCCGCCGTGAAGCAGGCCTCGTCGCTCTCGTCGGGCGTGGCGTTCACCCGCGTGCCCAGATCGAGCTCGCGTCCGTCCACCGCCAGCGTGAGGTCCACCGCCGCGCCGCACGGGTGCGGCGCCACGCCCGGGGGCGAGATGTGCTGGCTCGCCTCGATCGCCACCTGCTCGGCATTGCGGCCAGGACGCGCCGCCGCGAGCTCCGCGCAGTGCTCGTCGAAGTACCGCTGCTGCAGGGCGGCCGGTCGATGGCACTCGACAACCAGCAGCGAGAAGCCCTCGGGCAGGAGTTGCTGGGCGCGGACCAGGCGCCGGCCCACTCCCTCACGCACCCGCGCCCACGACCCCTGCGGGTCCGCCTTGCGGTGATCGAGGGCCAGTCCGAGCTCACGGACGTCGACCAGCGGCTCGCCGAGGTCGTGCACCGGGACGGCCGCGACGGATGGATCGGACAACAGGAGCATCTGACGATGCTACGGGCGCACGCGGTCGTCACCGGGGAACGAGAAAGGGCCGGATCCCGTGGGATCCGGCCCTTGTCACTGTGCGCGAGGGGGGATTTGAACCCCCACGCCCTTGCGGACACTGGCACCTGAAGCCAGCGCGTCTACCATTCCGCCACTCGCGCATGGTCCGGATAACCGAACCGACGTCAGAGTCTAACAGGCACTCACCGCACCACGAACGCGGTGGGTCACCCAGCGATCCGTGGACCCACTGTGCGGCGGGTCGCAGGCGCGAACGACCCCGATGTGGTCGGGTGTCGATACGATCAACAGGACCAGACGTCGCCGTCGTTCGCATGCCCAGGAGGTGAGCACCCGTGGCCGGAGTACTGCAGCGCTTCGAGAAGCGCCTCGAAGGTGCGGTCACCGGGGCCTTCGCGCGCGCCTTCCGCAGCGCCGTCCAGCCGGTCGAGATCGCCGCGGCCCTGCAGCGCGAGGTCGACCAGAACGCCACGATCATCAGCCGCGAGCGCAGGCTCGTGCCCAACGACTTCACCGTCGAGCTCTCGCCGGCCGACCACGAGCGCCTCGCGCCGTACGGGGCGACGCTCTCGAGCGAGCTGGCGACGCTGCTCAAGGAGCACATCGCCGAGCAGCACTACACCGCCGCCGGGCCGCTCCACATCGAGTTCGCCCTCGACGAGGATCTGCACACCGGCCGGTTCACGATCGTCAGCGCCTCCAACGCGTCCGTCACCCCGGTGCGCGGCGAGCCGATCACCGACACCGCGGTGCGCCGCGCCAAGGTCGTCCTCGACATCGGGGGCCTGCGTCACCCGGTGAATCCGCCCGGCATCACGATCGGGCGGGGCTCCAGCGCCGACCTCAAGATCGACGACCCGGGCATCAGCCGGAACCACGCCGAGATCTCGTTCCTCGGCTCGGGCGTCGAGATCCGCGACCTCGGGTCGACCAACGGGGTCATCGTCGACGGACGCCGCGTGGACGCAGCATTCCTGCGCAACGGGTCCACCGTCCGGTTGGGCAACACGACGATCGCGGTGCAGATCAGCGAGGAGATCGGGTGACCGGGGACGCGGGGGGCCGATGAGCGAACTGACCCTCACCTTGATCAAGCTCGGCTTCCTGGCCGTGCTGTGGCTCTTCGTGCTCTCGGCCGTGTCCGTGATCCGCACCGACATCTTCGGCACCAAGGTCCAGACCCCCAAGCCGCCCAAGGGGCAGAAGCAGAAACAGAAGCCGGTCAAGCCGGCCAAGGGCGGAACGCGCAACCGCCGCGCGCGGGGCGCCCCCAGCCAACTGGTGATCGTCGACGGTCCCAATGCGGGCCAGAGCGTGCCGGTCGGCACCGAGCCGGTACTGCTCGGCCGCGGCACCGACGCGGCGATCCGGCTCGACGACGACTACGTCTCCACCCGCCACGCCCGGTTCGCCACCAACGGCGAGCAGTGGTTCGTCGAGGACCTCGGGTCGACCAACGGCACGTACATCGGCAGCCAGCGCGTGACCACTCCGGAGCCTGTCGCCATCGGCACCGCGGTCCGGTTGGGGAAGACGATCGTGGAGTTGCGCAAGTAGATGGCGTCCCTGACCTACCGCTACGTGGCGCTCACCGACGTCGGTCTGCGCCGTTCGAACAATCAGGATTCCGGTTACGCCAGCCCTCGGCTGCTGGTGATCGCCGACGGCATGGGCGGCGCCGCCGCCGGTGACCTGGCCTCCTCGGCCGCCCTGGCCGAGATCCGCCAGATCGACCGCGACCTCGATCCCGAGGAGGACGGCGACGCGCTCGAGGCGATGCGCACCGCCGTCGCCCACGCCAACCACCGCCTCGCCGAGCTGATCCGTGACGACCCCGCCGTCGAGGGGATGGGCACGACCCTCGAGGCGATGCTCTGGGACGGCGAGAAGCTGGCCGTGGCCCACATCGGCGACTCGCGGGCCTACCGCCTGCGACAGGGCCGCCTGAGCCAGCTCAGCATCGACCACACCTTCGTGCAGAGCCTCGTCGACGAAGGGCGCATCACCGCCGAGGAGGCGCGCGTCCACCCGCACCGCTCACTGTTGCTCAAGGCGATCCTGGGCCGCGACGACTTCGAGCCGGACTTCACGTGGTTGCAGCCCTCGGCCGGTGACCGGTACCTGCTGTGCAGCGACGGCCTGACCGACATGGTCGACGACGAGACGATCGAGCGGACGATGAAGCTCGAGACGATCGACGTCGCCGCCACCGAGCTGATCCGGCTCGCGCTCGAGTCCGGGGGGTACGACAACGTCACCGTCGTCATCGCCGAGTTCGTGTCGGCCGACGAGCCCGAGGACGAGGACCTCGTCTGCGCCGACGGTCAGCCCCAGATCGTGGGCGCGGCGACGAACCAGGCACGCGGTCGCACCGGTTCGGTCCGGGCCGCCACCTCGCCGACCTCGAGCCTCACGGCCAACACCGGCGCGGTCGAAGCCGACCCCGAGGAGCTGCGCTACGCGCCCCGTCCCGTCCCGCGGCGACGCTGGGTGCGCTGGGCCCTGGTCGCCGTCGTCATCGTCGGCCTGCTCGGCGGTGCGGGCGCGTACGCCTACGACTGGTCCCAGCGTCAGTACTTCGTCGCCTCCCAGGACGGTCAGGTGGCGATCTTCCGAGGCGTGGACCTCTCGGTTCCCGGAGTCACCCTGGCGCACCTCGACGAGGTCACGCAGATCGAGATCGACACCCTGCCGGCCTATCAGCGCGACCGGGTCGCGGCGGGCATCACCGCCGCCGACCACGACGAGGCCAAGCGCATCGTCACCAACCTGAGCATCCAGGCCGTCGAGCCGACGCCGACCCCGACGCCCACGCCCTCACCCGCGCCGCGCCGCACCCGCGCGACGCCCGAGCCGACGGAGACCCCGTGAGTGCCGCGGGCGCGACCCCGGCCTGGATCCCCCGCAAGCGCCGCACCGCCGAACTGGGACTGCTGCTGCTCGCGATCGCGATCGGCATCGGCTCCTACGCGGCGGTGGGTCTGGGCATCGACGGCACGGTCCCCTCGGGCATCTACACGGTCGGAGGCGTCTACGCCCTCGTTGCGCTCGGCGCCCACCTGGCGGTCCGCCGGTTCGCCGGGTACGCCGACCCCGTGCTGCTCCCCCTGGTCGTGTGTCTCAACGGCATCGGCCTGGTCATGATCTACCGCATCGACCTGGGCCTGGACTCGATCGGCTCGCCGTTCGGTCCGTTCGCGCAGGGCCAGCTGCGCTGGACGATCCTGGGCGTGCTCATGTTCGTCGCGGTCCTGGTGCTGATCCGTGACCATCGCTGGCTGCAGCAGTACACCTACACCTTCGGGCTCGCCGCGATCGCCCTGCTGATCCTGCCGATCCTGCCGGTCATCGGCAGCGCCAAGCGCGGCGCCCAGATCTGGATCCAGCTGGGCCCCTTCAGCTTCCAGCCCGCCGAGGCGGCCAAGATCGCCCTCGCGATCTTCTTCGCCGGCTACCTGGTCGCCAAGCGAGATGCGCTCGCCCTGGCCGGCCGCCGGATCCTCGGCGTCGACCTGCCGCGCGGACGCGACCTCGGCCCGATCCTGCTCGGCTGGCTGATCAGCGTCGGCATCCTGGTCTTCCAGCGCGACCTCGGCTCGTCGCTGTTGTTCTTCGGCCTGTTCGTCGTGATGCTCTACGTCGCCACCGAGCGTCCGGGGTGGCTCGTCGTCGGCACCGGCCTGTTCGCCGTGGGCGCCTGGTTCGGCTACCTCGCGTTCGGGCACGTCCGCGCCCGCTTCGACGCCTGGCTCGATCCGTGGAGCGACCCTGACCAGAACTACCAGATCATCACCGCGCTCTACGGGCTCGGCCACGGCGGCCTGCTCGGCCGCGGTTGGGGTCAGGGCAGCCCCGAGCTGACGCCGTTCGGGTTCTCCGACTTCATCTTGTCGTCGATCGGCGAGGAGCTCGGCCTGGCCGGGCTCATGGCCGTGATCATGATCTACGGGCTCATCGTCGAGCGAGGCCTGCGCATCGCGCTGACCTGCCGCGACGCCTTCGGCAAACTGCTGGCGGTCGGCCTGTCGGTCTCGTTCGCGCTGCAGGTGTTCGTCGTCGCCGGCGGCGTCACCCGGCTGATCCCGCTGACCGGCCTCACGGCGCCGTTCCTGGCCGCCGGCGGCTCGTCGATCATCATGAACTGGATCATCGTCGCGTTGCTGCTGCGCATCAGCGACCAGACCCGTCGGCCCGCGCCCGAGGCGACCCCCATCAGCGGCGACGAGGCCACCCAGGTGGTGAAGCTGTCGTGAACAAGCCCATCCGCGCCATGGCCGTCGTCTGCCTGCTGATGTTCATGGGACTGCTCCTCAACGCGAACTACGTCCAGTTCGTGCAGGCCGACGACCTCAACGAGAAGCCCGGCAACCGTCGGGTCATCGACGAGGAGTTCAGCCGCGAGCGCGGCGCCATCATCGTCGACGGCGAGCCGATCGCCCAGTCGGTCCCGGTCAAGGACCGGTGGCAGTTCCAGCGCAAGTACACCGACCCGAAGCTCTACGCGCCGGTGACGGGCTACTTCTCGTACCAGTACGGCCAGGCGGGCATCGAGCGCTCGTACAACTCGATCCTGTCCGGCAGCGACGACCGCCTGTTCGTCAACCGGGTCATCGACCTCATCGGCAACGACCAGCCGCAGGGCGGCAGCGTCGAGCTGACCCTGGACGCGGCCGCCCAGAAGGCCGCGTTCGAAGGGCTGGCCGACCTCGGCGAGGAGACCCGCGGCGCGGTCGTGGCGCTCAACCCGCAGACCGGTGCGGTCCTGGCGATGGTGAGCCAGCCGACCTACAACCCCAACCAGCTGGCCAGCCACGACGCCGACAAGGTGATGCGGACGATGCAGCGGCTGGAGAAGGACAAGACGCAGCCGCTGACCAACCGCTCCACCCAGACCACCCTGCCGCCGGGATCGACGTTCAAGATCGTCACGTCGGCGGCCGCGATCGAGGACCTCGGCCTCTCCGCGGACGACGACGTGCGCGGCGGAGCGACGTTGGGCTTCCCCGGCATCGGCTACAAGCTCACCAACCAGGGCGGCAGCAGCTGTGGCGGCAACCCGATCAGCTTCGAGCGTGCGCTCCAGGTGTCGTGCAACGTGTCCTTCGGCTGGCTCGCCGGCAAGGTCGGCCAGGAGAAGATGGCCGACCAGGCCGCGAAGTTCGGCTTCGGCGAGCGGCCCATCGAGGACCTCCCCTCGGCCGCCAGCCGCTTCACCGCCGATCCCGACACCAAGCTCGAGCCGCCGCAGCTCGCGCAGTCCGGCATCGGCCAGTTCGAGGTCGCGGCCACGCCGCTGCAGATGGCCATGGTGTCGGCCGCGGTCGCCAACGACGGCGTCCTGATGAAGCCGCACCTGGTCCGCACCGTGCGGGCGCCCAACCTCTCGATCCTCGAGCAGCCCGAGCCGCAGGAGCTCGGGCGCCCGATGTCGGCGGGCGACGCCCGCGAGCTCAGCGACATGATGGTCTCCGTCGTCGACCAGGGCACCGGCAGCCCCGCCGCGATCCCCGGCATCGACGTCGGCGGCAAGACCGGAACCGCCGAGTCCGCACCCGACCGACCCCCGTACGCGTGGTTCATCGGCTTCGCACCGGCCGACGATCCCCAGGTCGCCGTCGCCGTGTTGGTCGAGTCCGCGCAGAACACCAGTGACATCGCCGGAGGCCGCCTGGGCGGGCCGATCGCCCGTGCCGTGATGGAGGCAGTGCTCCGATGAACCTCATCCACCCTTTGGGAGACTGGAAACCATGACCGAGAGTGACGCGAAGATGGAGCCGCTCGGCGGCCGCTACGAGGTCGGCGAGCTGGTCGGACGCGGCGGGATGGCCGATGTCCGCGCCGGCTACGACCTGCGGCTCGGCCGTCCCGTGGCGATCAAGCTGCTCCGTGCCGACCTGGCCGCCGACGAGACGTTCCAGGAGCGGTTCCGCCGCGAGGCGCAGTCCGCGGCGTCCCTGAACCACCCGTCGATCGTCGCGGTCTACGACACCGGCGAGGCCACCGACGCCTCCGGCGCCACGGTGCCCTACATCGTGATGGAGCTGGTCGAGGGCCGCACCCTGCGGGACGTGCTGCGCGACGGCCGCAAGATCCTGCCCGAGCGCGCACTGTCGATCACCGCCGACATCCTGGCGGCGTTGGACTACAGCCACCGCGCCGGCATCATCCACCGCGACATCAAGCCCGCGAACGTCATGCTGACGCCCGAGGGCAAGGTCAAGGTGATGGACTTCGGCATCGCCCGGGCGATCGCCGACACCTCGAGCGCGATGACCCAGACCGCAGCCGTCATCGGCACGGCGCAGTACCTGTCGCCCGAGCAGGCCCGCGGCGAGACCGTCGACGCCCGCAGCGACATCTACTCCACGGGCTGCGTGCTCTACGAACTGCTCACGGGACGGCCGCCGTTCGTCGGCGACAGTCCCGTCTCCGTGGCGTACCAGCACGTGCGCGAGGAGGCCCGGCCGCCGTCGCAGCTCAATCCCGACGTCTCGGTCGCGGTGGACCACGTGGTCGCGAAGGCCCTGGCCAAGCGCGTCGACGACCGTTACTCCAGCGCCGGCGAGATGCGCAAGGACATCGAGCGGGTGCTGGCCGGGGGCTCGGTCGACGCCCCGACGCAGGCCGTTCCGGTCACCGCCGGCGCCACGCAGGTCGCACCGGCCGTCACGGCCCCCGTCCTGCCCCCGCCCGGCGAGGAGGAGGAGAAGAAGGGCCACGCCAAGTGGTGGGCCCTGGCGCTCGTCCTGCTGGCGATCGCGGCGGCGATCGGCGTGGCCCTGATGCTCAACGGCGGCGACGAGGAGAACGCGCCTCCGCAGGTCGCCGTGCCGCGGGTCGAGGGCCTCGACGTCGAGACCGCGACGAACCGGCTGGAGTCGAAGAACCTCACCGTGGGAGACACGCGCGAGCAGACCAGCGCCGACATCCCCGAGGGCCAGGTCATGGCGACCGATCCCGAGGCCGGCACCACGGTCGACGAGGGCACCGCGGTCGACCTCGTCGTCAGCTCCGGTCCGGAGCTGGTCGATCTGCCGAACCTCACGAGCTACTCGTACGACGAGGCCAAGGACCTGCTCGAGGGCGACCAGTACGGCCTCAAGGTCAAGCGTCAGAACACCGACAGCGACCAGCCGAAGGACCGCGTCCTCAACAGCAACCCGCCGCCGGGGTCCTCCGTCGAGCGCGGCAGCACCGTGACGCTCATCGTCTCGCGTGGTCAGGTCGACGTGCCCAACGTCGTCGGGCAGAGCGCGGACGACGCGCGCCAGGCGCTCGAGGACGCCGGCCTGAAGGTCTCGGTGCAGAACGACACGTCCGGCACCGCGCCGAACGGCACCGTCACGGCGCAGAGCCGCGAGCCCGGCAGCATGGTCTCGCCGGGCACGACGATCACCATCACGGTGTCGCGACCGCCGGCTCCCACCACGCCCACGCCCACCCCGACCACGGAGCCCACGGACGACGACCTCCTCCCCTGAGGGAGGTCAGTCCAGGGCGGTCGCGTACCGCATGGAGACGCTGCCGTCGTAGGCCGGAGCCTTGATCCGGTCCACGGCGCGCTCGTCGAGCCCGAGGCTGTAGCGCTCGGCGTACTGCGTGTAGGTCGCCACCTCGGGCGAGGCGGCCAGCGCCTGGCGCAGAGCGGCCTGGTCCCCGATCGCCTCGATGACGTAGGGCGGGGCGTACGGCACGCCGTCGAGCACGACGGTGTTGCCGACGCACTTGATCCCGATCGAGCTGATCAGCCGCTGGCCCTGGAGCGTCACCGCCTCGGCGCCGCCGGCCCACAGGGCGTTCACGAACGCCTGGATGTCCTGCTGGTGGACCACCAGCAGGTTCGGGTCCAGTCCCGGGAACTCGACGGAGCGGGGGGCGTCCTCCAGCGCGATGCGCAGGCCGGGTCCCTGGACGGGCGTCAGACCGGCCGGGCCGGAGAGGGCCTCCACGCGGCGCAGGTCGCGACGCAGGTCCGCATCGTCGACCTTGCGGCTCATCGCGTCGACCTCGCGTTGCAGCCGGGACGCCTCCTCGCGACGGGTCTCGACCTCACGAGCCCGGTCGCGCAGGACCGAGTTCAGGTCTCCACCGGCCGGGCGCAGGTCCGATCCGTTGGACGTCACGGCGGCGGCGACCACCACGATTCCGCACACGCAGGCCAGCGCCAGCGCCAGCAGGCTCCACCTGCTGACGGTCGCGTTGTTCCCCTCATGACGTGGCGTGTCCCGCACGGCGACTACGCTAGCGGAGTACGTCACACCGCGGCCTCGCCGCCGCCCGACCGGGAGAAGCTCGTGTTCAACAGGTTCAAGCGCAAGTCCGTCGACGACAACGGCCCCAAGCCGGTGCGCATCGGCAACCGGTGGGCCGCTCCTCTGATGGTCGCGTGCGCGGTCATCGGCCTGGCCTGGATCGTCGTGTTCTACACGATCAGCAACACCGACGTCACCATCCCCGGCTACAGCGACCTCGGTGGCTGGAACCTCGTGATCGGCATGGGATTCATCCTCGCGGCCTTCGGCTTCGCGATGAAGTGGGAGTGAATCACACCGATGTGATTACCCACAGGTGTGCACACACATGTGGATAACTACACCCGTGTGATTCGGTGCCGCGACGCTCAGGCGAAGCCCGGAACGAGCGATCCGACGAGGTGGTCGGTGCGCCAGGCGATCGCGGCGACGAACAGCGCCCACAGCACCACGAAGGCCACGACCTGCACCAGCGTCCGGCGATCCCGGGGCGCGTAGGCGAACACCAGGCCGAGGGCGACACCGGTGAGGAAGCCGCCGAGGTGGCCCTCCCAGCTGATCCCCGAGCGCAGACTGAAGAAGGCGTTGATCGCCAGGATGACGACCATCCCGGTGATGTTCTGACGCGTGCGGATCAAGAAGATCAACGCCAGGCCGAAGAGCCCGAACACCGCGCCGGACGCACCGATCGTGGGCGTGAACGGGTCCTCGAGCAGATAGACCAGCACCGACGACCCGATGGCGAGCGTCAGGTACGTGATGACGTACCGCACGCGGCCGAGGGTCTCCTCGACGTAGGGCCCGAACAGATAGAGCGCGAACATGTTCAGCGCGATGTGGGTCAGGCCGCCGTGCAGGAACGCGGCGGTGATCAGGCGCCAGTAGTCGCCCTGGGCGACCTCGATGCCGCTCATCCAGCCCCAGCGGAAGAACTCGCTCTGATTGGGGTTGCCGGCACCGCCGGTGGCCATCACCACGACCTGGGCCGCGATGTTGATCGCGATGATCGCGTAGGTGATGGCTCCGGCGCTGCCGGTGACGGCCCCGCCCGCGATCGTGCGCGGCTGGCGCACGGCCGCCTGGCCCCGGCTCACGCACTCGGGGCACTGGAAGCCGACGCTGGCCTCACGCATGTCCTGAGGACAGATGTACCGCGAGCACCGCTGGCACTGGATGTACGCAGGCCGGTCGGGATGCCGGTAGCAGGTCTGCTGACCGGCGCCCTCGGGAGTCACCGCTCGATGGTCACGGATTCGATCACGACGGGCTCGGCCGGACGGTCGAACCGGTCGGTCTCGATCGCGGCGATCGCGTCGACCACGGCGCGGCTCTCGGGATCCTTGACCTCGCCGAAGATGGAGTGCTTGCGGTTCAGCCACTCGGTCTTGGCGACCGTGATGAAGAACTGCGAGCCGTTCGTTCCGGAGCCGTTGGGCTTGGTGCCGGCGTTGGCCATGGCGAGCAGGTACGGGCGATCGAACTGCAGCTCCGGGTGGAACTCGTCGTCGAACTCGTAACCGGGTCCACCGCGGCCGTCACCGAGCGGGTCGCCGCCCTGGAGCATGAAGTTGGAGATCACGCGGTGGAACGTGAGCCCGTCGTAGAAGGGCTTCGTCGACACCGAACCAGTGGCGGGATCGACCCATTCCTTCGTGCCCTCGGCCAAGCCGACGAAGTTCGCCACCGTTTTGGGTGCTTGGTGGTCGAACAGCTCGATCTTGATGTCTCCACGGTTGGTGTGGAGCGTTGCGTTGATGGGCACTTCACGTCCTTTCAGGGGTTGAGTCCATCCTTGCACGACCCGACGAACGAGGACCGCTAGCGTGGGGGCATGTCGAGACTGGTGTTGCTCCTGGTCGCCTCGGCGACCGCTGTCGTGGTGCTCCGCAAGGCGACCGCCGACCGCGGTGGCTCCTACGATCCCAGGACGGACCGGTGACCGTCGACCTCCGCCACGACGCGGGTGTCACGACGCTGACGTTCTCGTCCGGACCGGTGAACCTCTACTCGCTGGAGCTGCACGACGAGTTCGACGCGGCCCTCGACCAGGTCGAGGCCGACCTGCCCCGCGTCCTCGTGGTGCGCGCCGAGGGCAAGATCGTCTCGGGCGGTGTGGACGTGGCCCAGTTCCACGCCCGGAAGACGAAGGCCGACACCCAGGCGCTCTACGACCGCATGCTGGAGCTGCCCGAGCGCTTCGCCGCGCTGCCGGTGCCGACCGTGTTCGTCGCGCACGCCCTCACGCTGACGTGGGCCCTCGAGGTCGCGCTCGCCTGTGACGTGCTGCTGGCCTCCGAGAAGGCGAAGTTCGGCCTGGTCGAGCGGGTCATCGGTCTCACCCCCACGATGGGCGGCACGCAGCGGTTCGCGGGACGTGCCGGCGTCGCGCGGGCCAAGGAGTTCGTGTTCACCGGGACCCCGTACGACGCGGCCACCCTCGAGCGCTGGAACGTCGTGAACCGCGTCTTCGCCCCCGACGAGCTGGACGCCGGCGTCGACGCCTTCGCCGCGGACCTCGCGGTGGGCCCCACCCGCGCCTTCGGCGCCGCCAAGGAGATCCTGCGCGAGTTCGAGACCGGGGGCGTGCCCGGCTCGATCGCCCGCACCACCGCCATCGCCGCCGAGCTCTTCGACACCGAGGACCTCCAGCACGGCATGGCCTCCTTCCTCGCCGACGGCCCCGGCAACGCCACCTTCGCCGGCCGCTGACCTCCGCCCTTCCCAGATTTGCTCCTATTTCGACCTTTGAGGGGCAATCAAAGGTGAGATGAGGAGCAGATCTCGGGGCGGAGAGGTCAAGGTCCCTTGACTGTCAAACGTCCTTGACACTACGGTCGAGGCATGACGTCGCAGGTGCGGGACCAAAGCTTGTGGGGACGGTCACGGTTCGGGGGTGGGACCGCGGTACTGCTGGCAGGATGCACCGGGGCGGCGCTCGCGGTGTCGGGGGCACTCGCGCTGTGGGCGCTGACGGGGCTCGACGGGTCGCGCCGCGGCGAGATCCTCCTGGTGGCGTTCGTCTCGCTGCCGTCGGTCTTCGCGATGGCATGGGTCGCCCTGGTCGACCCGGGCTCGATCCGCGACGCGGTGCAGCGCCCTGACGACACGATCGAGTCCCACTGGCTGCAGCGCGCCCAGAGCGGCGCCTTCACCGACCTGCTGCTGGTCCTGGGCGTGGTCCTGGTCGCCGGGGTGATCGTCGACCTGGCCGTCTCGCTCCGGGTCGCGCTCATCGCTCTGACCACCTTCGCGATGGCCGACGTCGGCGTTCGACTGGTGTGGATCAGGCGCCGGGAGGGCTGATGCTCAACCACGTCCTGCGCACGCGCGAGGAGCGCGGATGGTCGCAGAAGCGCCTCGCCGACGAGCTCGGCGTCTCGCGCCAGACCGTGATCTCCATCGAGAAGGGCCGGTACGACCCCTCACTCCCGTTGGCGTTCCGGCTGGCCGAGGTGTTCGAGTGCCGGATCGAGGACCTGTTCGTCCCCGGGCACGACGAGGGCTAGAGCGTCAGACCGCAGCGGCGGGCTGGCGGCCGGCGTGGACGCGCAGGGTGGTGCGGCGCTCGGACCAGAAGGACACGAACGGGATGCACGCCAGCACGATGACGCTGAGCATGAAGCCCCAGGACCACTTCTCGCGCAGGGTCAGGCGGGCGACGATGACGATCAGGATCATGAACAGGAAGCCGTGCACCTGGTCGATGACCAGGAACATGTCCTGGTTGAGGTTCCACCACGAGCCCGCGTCGGTGGCGATCTTGCCGATGAAGCCCGCCATCACGATCAGGAGGTTGAGTCCGACGATGGTCGCCATGACCTGGTAAGCGCGCAGGAGTCGATCGTTCACGGCCCCAGATTACCGATCTCGGCCAAGCACCATCTCGCGGGACATGCGCCACCACATGAAGAGCGCGAAGACCGCGAACACCCACCATTGCAGTCCGTATCCGAGGTTGCGGCCGCCGGCCGTCCACGACACGTCGGGCGACGGGACCTCAGCGACGTCCAGGCCGCCGGCCACCTTCTGATCGGTCGCGATCGCGAAGCCGGACCACAGGTTGTCGTAGCCGAGCTCGTTCAGCAGGGTCGGGATCCGCACCGAGCCGATCGTGCGGGTCTGGGGATCCCAGCCCGCCCCGGACTCCTGGCCCGGCTGCAGCACCGCCTCGAAGGAGACGTCGCCGACCGGCACATCGGGGAACGTGGCGGTGGGCTTGGGCGCCCAACCCCGCACGACCATCAACTGCGCCTCGTCGACCGTGACCGGGGCCAGCAGCCACACGCCCGACCGACCGTCATCGGTGCGATCGGTGACCCACAGCTGCTCGGCGGCGGGCCGGAACCGACCCGTCACCGTGACGGCGCGCTGGTCCTGGTCGGTCGTGAAGACCTCGCCCGGACCCCACACCGACTCGATGTCGGCGGGACCGGAGCCCGCGGCCTGGACCTGTTCGTCGGCCTGGCGCTGGTCGTACACGCCCAGCTGCCACGTGCCCATGAAGATGCAGCACCCGATCGCGACGATCGCGAACAGGTGCAGGCCGAGCAGGCGCGGAGCGAACCACGCACCGGGTCCCGGCCGATCGATCATGACGTGAACGGCTTGAGGCCGGGGTAGAGCGGGAAGCGCTCGGCCAGGACGGCCGTGCGCTTGCGCAGGCCGTCGATGTCGACCTCGCCGGGCTGCAGCGCCGCGGCGATGACGTCGGCGACCTCACGGAACTCCTCGGCGCCGAAGCCACGGGTGGCCAGCGCGGGCGTGCCGATCCGCAGACCGGACGTGACCATCGGCGGACGCGGGTCGTTCGGGACCGCGTTGCGGTTGACGGTGATGCCGACCTGGTCGAGACGGTCCTCGGCCTGCTGACCGTCGAGCTCGGAGTTGCGCAGGTCGACCAGGACCAGGTGCACGTCGGTGCCACCGCTGAGGACCTGGATACCGGCGGCGACCGCGTCATCGGCCAGGAGCCGGTCGGCAAGGATCTGGGCGCCCTCGATCGTGCGCTGCTGGCGCTCGGCGAACTCGGGCTGGAGCGCCATCTTGAACGCGACGGCCTTGGCGGCGATCACGTGCTCGAGCGGGCCGCCCTGCTGACCGGGGAACACGGCCGAGCGCATCTTCTTGGCGATCGCCTCGTCGTTGGTGAGGATCGCGCCGCCGCGCGGGCCGCCGAGGGTCTTGTGCGTCGTGGTGGTGACGATGTGCGCGTGCGGCAGCGGGCTGGGGTGCAGGCCCGCGGCGACGAGGCCGGCGAAGTGAGCCATGTCGACCCACAGGACGGCGTCGACCTCGTCGGCGATCGCGCGGAACGCGGCGAAGTCGAGCTGGCGCGGGTAGGCAGACCAGCCGGCGATGATCACGCGGGGACGGTGCTCGATCGCGAGGGCGCGGACCTCGTCCATGTCGACCAGGCCGGTCTCGGGGACGACGTGGTAGGCGATCGGGTTGTAGAGCCGGCCCGAGAAGTTGAGCTTCATGCCGTGCGTCAGGTGGCCGCCGTTGGCCAGGTCGAGGCCCAGGATCGTGTCGCCGGCCGTGGCGATCGCGTGCAGGGCCGCGGCGTTGGCCGAGGCGCCCGAGTGGGGCTGCACGTTCGCGTACTCGGCGTCGAAGAGCTGCTTGAGCCGGTCGATGGCCAGCTGCTCGACCTGGTCGACGAACTCGCAGCCGCCGTAGTAGCGCTTGCCGGGGTAGCCCTCGGCGTACTTGTTCGTCAGCACGCTGCCCTGCGCCTCGAGGGCGGCGACCGGAGCGAAGTTCTCGGAGGCGATCATCTCGAGCGTCGTCTGCTGGCGAGCCAACTCGGCGTCGAGGAGCGCCGCGACGTCGGGATCGAACTCGGCGAGATGCTGGTCATGGCTCATGAGTCCAAGGGTATCGCCCTGGGGTGACACCCCGATTCGCCCGTCCGGCGAGCGGTTAATAGAAACGCAACCTTCAGGACGTGGCACGCTCCGCCGGTCGGGAGTACCGTCTGGACCGAGTGTCCAGATGGTGGACACCCGACAGGAGGATCGGATGAATTCCATGCGGCGACGCGCCACCGTGCTGGCTGCTGCCACCCTCGCCGGCTCCGTGCTGGCGGCGTGCGGCTCCGGCCGGAGCGACGACAGCGACGCGGGCCTGATCGTGGGCACCACCGACAAGGTGGTCTCCATCGACCCGGCCGGCTCGTACGACAACGGCTCCATGGCCGTGCAGACGCAGGTGTACCAGTACCTGCTCAACTTCCCGGCCGGCAGCACCGAGCTCACGCCCGACGCCGCGGAGAAGTGCGACTTCGAGAAGCCCACCGTGTACGTGTGCACCCTGAAGTCGGGCCTGAAGTTCGCCAACGGCAACGAGCTCACGGCCTCCGACGTCGCCTTCTCGTTCCAGCGCATCGTCGACATCAACGACCCCAACGGCCCGGCCTCGCTGCTCGGTGCCATGAAGAAGGTCGAGGCGCGCGACGACTCCACCGTGGCGTTCACGCTCGCGGCCCCCAACGACCAGACCTTCGCCCAGGTGCTCGTCACCTCCGCCGGTCCGATCGTCGACGAGGAGACCTACCCCGCCGACAAGCTGCTCTCCGACGAGGAGGCGGTCGAGGCCAACGGCTTCGCCGGCCCGTACACGATCGGCGAGTACAAGAAGAACGAGCTGGCCGAGTTCACGATCAACCCGGACTACGACGGCACCTACGGCGAGCCGAAGTCCGACGTGACGATGCGGTACTACGCCGACTCGAACAACCTCAAGCTCGACGTCGAGAAGGGTGACATCGACGTCGCCTACCGTTCGCTCACGCCGACCGACATCGAGAGCCTCGAGAAGAAGAAGGACGACGTCACGGTCCACACGGGCCCCGGTGGCGAGCTGCGTTACATCGTCTTCAACCTCAAGACGATGCCCGGCGACGGCGCCGACCAGAAGCTGGCCGTCCGCAAGGCTGCGGCCTCGTTGGTCAACCGCGACGAGATCTCCTCCGAGGTCTACAAGGGCACGTTCACGCCCGCGTACTCGGCCGTCCCGGAGGGCCAGACCGGTGCCACCGAGGCGTTCAAGGACGCCTACGGCGACAAGCCCGACCCCGCGGCCGCGAAGAAGTACCTCGAGGACGCGGGCGTCAAGACCCCCGTCACGCTCAACCTGCAGTGGAGCCCCGACCACTACGGCAGCAGCTCGGACCAGGAGTACCAGGCGGTCAAGCGCCAGCTCGAGGCCGACGGCCTGTTCAAGGTCAACCTGCAGTCGACGGAGTGGAACACCTACTCCGAGGAGCGCGTCGCCGACGCCTACCCGGCCTTCCAGCTGGGCTGGTTCCCGGACTTCCCGGACGCCGACAACTACCTGACGCCGTTCTTCGCGCCGAACAACTTCCTGCAGTCGCACTACGAGGACGACGCGATGACGAAGCTGCTCGACGCCCAGCGCGTCGACTCCGACCAGGCGTCCCGCGAGGCGACCCTGGCCAAGGCACAGGACATGGTGGCCGCCCAGATCCCGATCCTCCCGCTGCTGACCGGCGCGCAGGTCGCGGTCTCGGGCACCGACGTCAAGGGCGTGGACGACACGCTCGACGCGTCGTTCAAGTTCCGGTTCTCGTCGCTGTCGAAGTAACCGATCAACCCAGGAACGGGGTCCCGGCGCGCCAGGTCGGCGCGCCGGGACCCCGCTTCCACGCTGCCAGGAGTGCATTGTGACCACTGACGTCCTCGTCGCCGCCGACACACCGTCGGCCGAGCCGCCGGCCCGCCGCGGCGGGCTGAGCCCGCTGGCGCGCTACCTGCTGGTCCGGCTGGCCCTCATCGTGCCCATGCTGTGGGTGCTGGTCACCCTGGTCTTCTTCCTCATGCGGGTGATCGGCGACCCGATCACCGCGGCGCAGGGTGGTCGACTGACGCCGGATCAGATCGCCGAGCGCAAGGCCGAGGCCGGCCTCGACCGGCCGATCCTGACCCAGTACGTGGAGTACCTGGGCAACATCCTGCGCGGGGACTTCGGCACGACGCTGACCGACAACCGCGAGGTCACCGACATCCTCATCGTCAACGGCGCGGCCACTCTCGAGCTGTCCTTCTGGGCACTCCTGGTCGCCTTCTCCGTCGGCATCCCGCTCGGCCGGATCGCCGCGCGGTACCGCGACCGCTGGCCCGACGTGCTGCTGCGGCTGTTCGCGATCGTCGCGTACGCCGCGCCCGTCTTCTTCGTCGGCCTGCTGCTGAAGCTGGCCACCGCGCCGTTCGGCTGGCCGACCTCGGGCCGCGCCTCGACCGCCACCGAGCTGACGCTGGCCAAGGTCGAGCCCCAGACCAACATCATGATCATCGACGCCCTGCTGTGGGGAGAGCCCAAGTACGTCTGGGACGTCCTTCAGCACGCGGTGCTGCCCGCCCTCGCCCTGGGCCTGCTCACCGGCGGCGTCTTCCTGCGCCTCGTGCGCGTCAACCTGCTGCAGACGCTGCGCGCCGACTACGTCACGGCCGCCCGCGCCCGCGGCGTCTCCGAGCGCCAGGTCGAGCGCAAGCACGCCTTCCGCAACGCGCTCGTCCCCGTCGTCACGGTCATGGGCATGCAGATCGCCATGCTGCTGGCCGGCGCCGTGCTGACCGAGACCACCTTCGAGTGGAAGGGCATCGGCTACGAGCTGGCGCAGTACCTGATCCGGCGCGACTTCCTCGCCGTGCAGGGCATCGTCACCGCGATCGCGTTCGTCGTGTGCATCGCGAGTTTCCTCATCGACGCCATCGTGGCGCTCGTCGACCCCCGAGTGAGGTTCTGATGCGGTACCCCGGCAAGAGCGTCATCGAGCAGTCCCACGGGTTGCAGCGGTTCATGCTGCTGCTCGGCGCGTTCCTCATCGCGTTCTTCCTCGTGCTCGCGGTCTTCGCGCCGTGGCTGGCCCCCTACGACTTCAACCAGGTCCGCGGCGACGACGGAGTGCTGTTCGGCACCCAGCAGCCGCCCAGCGCCGACCACTGGTTCGGCACGACCGTCGGCGGCACCGACGTGCTGTCCCGCGTGATCTACGGTGCCCGCACCGCGGTCGAGGTCATCGTGCTCGCCGTGGCCGTGTCGAGCCTCATCGGCGTCCCGCTGGGCCTGGTCTCGGGCTACCTCGGCGGCTGGCTCGACAAGACCCTCGTCCTGGTGATGGACGCGCTGTACTCGTTCCCCTCGCTGCTGCTGGCGATCGTCGTGTCGATCGTGGTCTCGGGCGGCTCGAGCGGTGCCCTGGGCGGCATCGCGTCGGCGGCGATCTCGATCACCGTCATCTTCATCCCGCAGTACTTCCGCGTCATCCGCAACGCGACCGTCTCGGTCAAGACCGAGCCGTACGTCGACGCCGCGAAGGTCGTGGGCGTCCGCACGCCCCGCATCCTGCGCCGACACGTCCTGTCGAACGTGGCGCAGACCCTGCCGGTCATCGCCACCCTGAACGCCTCCGAGGCGATCCTGACCCTGGCGGCCCTGGGCTTCCTGGGCTTCGGCATCGAGCCGTCGGCCGCCGCCGAATGGGGCTACGACCTCAACAAGGCGATGCCCGACGCGACGAACGACATCTGGTGGACGGGTCTCTTCCCGGGCTTGGCCATCGTGCTGGTCGTGCTCGGCGTGACACTGCTCGGCGAGAGCCTCAACGACATCATGAACCCGCTGCTGCGCACCCGCGGTGGCGACAAGGCCGAGAGCGAGCTCGAGATCGAGCTCGCCGAGGACCTGGCCCCCGCCCCCGAGGTGGCATCGGGCACCGAGGCCCCGGTCGGAACGAACGGCCAGCCGCCACGACGCACCGCGGTCCTGTCGCTGTCGAACCTGCGCGTCAGCTTCGGCACCGACGCCGGCCGGATCGTCGCGGTGGACAACGTCGGCTTCGACGTCGCGCCCGGTGAGGTCGTGGCCGTCGTCGGCGAGTCCGGCTCGGGCAAGTCCGTCACGTCCCGCGCCGTCATGGGCCTGCTGCCCGGCACGGCGAACGTCGACGGATCGGCGGTCCTGCGCACGTCCGACGCCGCCGAGCGCGAGCTCATCGGGATGAGCTCGCGCGACCTGCGACCCGTCCGCGGCGACGAGATCTCGATGATCTTCCAGGAGCCCTCGACCGCGCTCGATCCCGTGCGCACCGTGGGCTGGCAGATCATCGAGGCGATCCGCGCGCACCGCGACGTCAGCAAGTCGCAGGCCCGCGCCCGTGCCGTCGAGCTGCTGGACCTGGTCGGCCTGCCCGATCCGGACCAGCGCGTCGACTACTACCCGCACCAGCTCTCGGGCGGCCAGAAGCAGCGCGTCATGATCGCCATCGCGATCGCCTGCGACCCCGACGTGATCGTGGCGGACGAGCCCACCACGGCCCTGGACGTGACGGTCCAGGCCGCGATCCTCGAGCTCCTGCTGGACCTGCGCGACCGGCTCGGCACCGCGATCGTGCTGATCACGCACAACATGGGCGTCGTCGCCGACATGGCCGATCGCGTCGTGGTCATGTACCGCGGCAAGATCGTCGAGACGGCTCCGGTCGACCAGCTGTTCTCGGCTCCGGCGCATCCCTACACGCGCGCCCTGCTGGACTCGGTGCCCCACCTCGGTCGCACGCGCGCTGCGGAGGGGACCACGGCGACCGGACCGGCACCGCTGCAGAACGCACCGGTCGTGCTCGACCTCGACGACGTCGTCGTCGAGTTCGCCGGCGGCTGGGGCGAGCCGGTCTTCCGCGCCGTCGACCACGTCAGCCTGCAGGTGCACCGCGGCGAGGTCCTCGGACTCGTGGGCGAGTCCGGCTCGGGCAAGTCGACCCTCGGCCGGGTCGCCGTCGGTCTCCAGCAGCCGACCTCGGGCACGGTCCGCGTGGGCGGCGAGCTGGTCTCGGGCCTGAGCGACGCCGACCTGAGGCCGTTCCGCCGCCGGTTCGGCTTCGTCTTCCAAGATCCCGCCGCGTCGCTCAACCCGCGGATGTCGATCCTGGACTGCATCGCCGAGCCGCTGCGGGTGCACACCGACCTGACGAGCGCGCAGGTGACCGAGAAGGTCCAGAGCCTGCTCGACTCGGTCGAGCTGCCGCGCGACTTCGCCGAGCGCTTCCCGCACGAGCTGTCCGGCGGGCAGCGTCAGCGCATCAGCCTGGCACGCGCCCTGGCACTGGATCCCGATCTGCTGATCGCCGACGAGCCGACCTCGGCGCTGGACGTCTCCGTGCAGTCGCGGGTGCTGGAGCTGTTCCTGGAGTTGCAGCAGCGGCTGCAGTTCGCCTGCCTGTTCATCACCCACGACCTCGCCGTCGTGGACACCCTGGCCAACCGGGTGGCCGTGATGCAACGCGGCAAGCTGGTCGAGCTGGGAGACCGAGACCAGGTCCTGCGCCGTCCCACCCAGGAGTACACGCGCAGCCTGATCGCCGCGGTGCCCGTGCCCGATCCGGCCGAGCAGCGCCGCCGCCGTGCTGCGCGCGGTGACCTGCTGACCGGCGCGTAGGCGAGTTCCCGGCGATCGACACCCAGACCACCCCTGGCCGACGCCCTTCGTCCGGACGCGGCCACCCACGGGCTCATGCGCGAGCGGTTCGCGGCGTTCGCGGTCAGGCAGGGCGGACCGTCGGCCTGACCGGCGCGTCCGTCAGGCGATGCAGAACTCGTTGCCCTCGGGATCGGCCATCACGAAATGGTCGAGGTGGTCGCCGGCCCGGTGCTCGGTGAGGTTCACGGCTCCGGCGGCGAGCAGTTCAGCCTGCTTGGCACGGATGCGGCTCTCGCGCGTCTGCGGATCCACGTGGCGCCCGCCGGAGACCTTCACATCAAGGTGGACGCGGTTCTTCGTCTGCTTGGGCTCGGGCACCTTCAGGAAGCTGATCGTGGGTCCGGAGCCGTTCTCGGGCTCGATGGCGGCACCGTCGTTCCACTCGGACTCGGGTACATCCCATGCGGTGAGGAAGTCCTCCCAGGACGCCCACCCGGCCGGGGGCGACGCCTCGACGTAGGGCAGCGCCGTCATCCAGAAGCGCGCCAGCAGTCGGGGGTCGGTGCAGTCGATCGCGATACCGAGGATGACGTCGTCGGTCATCAACCACTCCTACCACGCGGGCGACCGCCGCTGGTACCGACGATCCACAGCGTGGGCGGATGAAGGCAGTGGTCCAGGACCGGGGTGGCGACTTTGTCCGCGGCAAGGGGTGTGCAAGTCGTGACCGCTCGCGGCCGTATCTCGGCCAGGCAGTTGTCAATCCTTCCAGGCGGCGACCTGGCCGCGCCGCTCCAGCCCGAGCTTCGCGAGCACCGTCGACACGTAGTTCTTGACAGTCTTCTCGGACAGGAACAGATGCGCGGCGATCTCGCGGTTCGAGTGACCCAGGCGCAGTTGGTCGAAGACCTTGCGCTCCTGGGCGGTGAGGTCGGCGAGGGGATCGGGGGCGGCCTGGTGGCGCAGCCGCTCGAGGACTGAGCGGGTCACGGCCGGGTCGAGCAGGGACTGGCCCGCGGCGACGCGCTGGACGGCGTCGACCAGGTCGTTGCCACGCACCTGCTTGAGCAGGAACCCCGAGGCGCCGGACATGATGGCGTCGAACAGGGCCTCGTCGTCCTCGTAGGACGTGAGGATGAGCACGGCGGTGTTCTCGGCGGACAGGCGAACCCGCCGGCACAGCTCGATGCCCGAGCCGTCGGGCAGCCGTGCGTCGAGCACGGCCACGTCCGGCTGGAGCCGCTCGATGGCCTCGGCCGCCTCGGCGACCGTGCCGGCCTGGCCCACGACGGTGATGGTCCCGGAGTCCTCGAGCAGGTCGCCGACCCCGCGGCGGACCACCTCGTGATCGTCGAGCAGGAAGACGCGGATCAGATCAGTCGCTTCGGTCACGGGGGTCAGCCTACGGAAGCCGCTCCGGTTTGAACTCCGTTCCCGACCGGAACGCTCCAGACCAGGCGGGTGCCGACCCCTTCCGGACCCGGCTCGATCGTCAGCGTGCCACCCGCGCGACGGGCGCGCTCCTGCAGATTCGCCAGGCCGCTGGCCGGCACGTGGTCACCCATGCCGATCCCGTCGTCGGTCACGCTCGCGACGACACGGTCCGGCTCGACGTCCAGGCACAGGTCGACCTTCGAGGCGTGCGCGTGGCGGATCACGTTGGCGAGGGCCTCGTTCATGACCGCGTGCACGTCGCTGCGCAGACCGATGTCCAGCACCGCCAGGTCACCTTGGACCTCGATCGTCGGGGCGAATCCCAGAGGCGCCGCCGTGGCCTTCAGCATGCGGACCAGACGCGCGCCGTCGGTGGCCGGATCGGAACCGAGGGCGAAGATCGCCCCGCGCAGGTCGGCGATGGCCCGGTCGACGTCATCGACCGCTTGGGAGGCGCGTTCGGCCCAGGGCTCGGGCACGTGGCGCGCGACCCGGTCGACCGCCAACCCGACCGCGAACAACCGACCGATCACGAGGTCGTGCAGGTCGCGGGCGATCCGGTTGCGGTCCTCGACGACGGCCAGGCGCGTCAGCTCGGCGCGGGTGCTGGCGAGCTCGTCGAAGAGCCGGGCGTTGCTGATCGCCGTGCCGGCCACGGCGGCCAGGCCGGTGACCAGACGCTCGTCGTCGGCGGTGAAGCCACCGGTCTTCTCGGTGAGGTACAGGTCGCCGAAGACCACGCCGTTGACCCGGACCGGGACACCGAGGAACGCGCCCATCGGAGGATGGTTCGGGGGGAATCCCACCGAGTCCGGGTGCGAGGCGACGTCCTCGAGACGCAGCGGACACCCGTCGCGCAGGACGACCCCCAGCACTCCGTGGCCGCGGGGCAGCCGGCCGATCGACTCCGCGGTGTCGGGATCGATGCCCTCGACCAGGAACTCGACCAGCTCGTCGTCGGAGTCGCGGCCCAGCACGCCCAGGGCGGCATACCGCGCACCGGTCAGCTCACGGGCCTGGTCGATGATGCGCCGCAACAGGCTGTCGAGGTCCAGGTCCGACGTCACCGCGACCGCGGCATCGACGATGTTCTCCCACCGAATCCGGTCCAGTTCGTCCACCCGCCCACCGTACCGACCCGGTCGGGCCCAAGGTCCCAGCAACTCGTGACATTCGACCCTGCCGACTCCTCACCTGCCGACGCACAATGGAGAGGTACGAAAGGAACGATTCGATGAGCAGCAACAACACCATCGTCGTCGGCGTCGACGAGACCCCCGCCGGAGCCTCCGCCCTGAAGTGGGCAGCCCGTGAGGCGGAGTTGCGTGACGCCGAACTGAAGATCGTTCACGTCTGGCAGATCGACGCCGCGGTCGCCATGGCCGGTGCAGAAGTGCCGTGGATGGCCTACGAGTCCGACGCCCGTTCGAACGCCGCCCGCTGGGTGACCGAGACCATCGGCGCCCAGGATCCGAGCGGTCGTCCCCGCCGCATCGACGTGGTCCAGGGCGCCCCCGGCCCGACCCTCGTCGAGGCCTCCCGCGAGGCCGACATGCTGGTGGTGGGGACTCGCGTCCACACCGGTATCAGCCGGGTCCTGTTCGGTTCGGTCAGCCACTACTGCCTGACGCACGCCCAGTGCGTGGTCGTGGCGGTTCCGACCGTCTCGACGGGCGACGTGCTGGACGTGGAGTCGGCCGACGAGCTGGTCGACCACTGAGGCGCGCCGGGACCCAGGTCCCGGCCGCTCCACCGTCGTGGTCGACGCGTCCCCCCGGCGTCGGCCCTCGCACGGGGCCTCATTCCCCCCTCGGAGGCCCCATCTCCCGCAGTCCCGGCGGCACTGTGCCGCCGGGACTACGTTGGTTCCATGATCGAGAGGGTCCGTGAGCACGCCGGATCGGTGATCTTCGCCCGAGTCGCGGGACCTGAGGGCCCACGTCGCCGCGAGCGCATCCACGCCACCGAGGGCCCGAGGCGGTTCGCCCCGGACGACCCGATCTGGCGGGTGCACAGCGACGCCTCGATGTTCGTCGGCGGCATCCGCGCGCTGCTGCTGCAGTCCCTGCACCCGCTGGCGATGGCCGGCGTGGACCAGCACTCGGGCTTCCGCGGCGACCCGTGGGGACGCCTGCAGCGGACCAGCGGCTTCCTCGCCGAGACGACGTTCGGCACCATCGAGCACGCCGACCGCTCGATCGGCGCGGTCCGACGGATTCACGAACGGGTCCGGGGGACCGCCGACGACGGTCGTCCGTACGCCGCGTCCGACCCGCACCTGCTGCGATGGGTGCACGTGGCCGAGGCCGACTCCTTCCTGCGCGCCCACGACCGGTACGGGTCCCGCCGCCTCTCACCGACCGAGCGTGATCGCTACGTGGCCCAGTCCGCGGTGACCGCTCGACTGCTGGGTGCCACCGATCTGCCCGAGGACGTCGCCGCACTCGAGGAGGCCCTGCGCGCGTACCGTCCCGAACTCCACAGCACGCCCGCCGCCCGCGAGGCGGCCCGCTTCATGCTGTTGCGCCCGCCAGTTCCGTGGGCGATCCGTCCGCCGTACGGCCTGCTCGCCGCCGCTGCCGTGGGCCTGTTGCCGCGGTGGGCACGCGTCCCGTTGCGCCTGCCATGGCTGCCGATCACGGAGGCGACCGCCGTCCGGGCGGGCGGCACCGTGGTCACCCGCGCGATCGGCTGGGCGATGTCGCCCCCCGAGCGCTCCACATGAGGTTCCCGCCGAATCGGGCAACAATGGGGGGCGAACCCACCTCGATCCAAGGAGTGCCCCCGTGAAGAAGCTCGCGCTGTTGACCGCTGTCGGCGTCGGATACGTCCTCGGAACCCGTGCCGGCCGCGGCCGCTACGAACAGATCAAGCAGCAGGCCGAGAAGGTCTGGAACACCGAACCGGTCCAGGCGACCGCCCAGAAGGCGCAGGACACGGCGAAGACCACCGCCAGCGACGTGGGCCACCGCGCCGCCGAGACCGCCAAGGACGTCACCAGCACCGTGACCGAGAAGGTCAAGACCGCCGCCGACTTCTCGAAGGACGACGCGTCCTCGACCTCGTCCAGCCAGTCGGCCGCCGCGGCCGATGCCGATGCGGCCGCTCCCGCGTACAGCACCAGCAGCGAAGGCCTGCGCGCCGACGCCGCCGAGGCCGACGCCGCCGCCGCCTTCGACATCGACGAGGCGGGCTCGGACGACCTCGCCTCGCAGCCGTACCCGTTGGGCGCCGACGACACCGTCGACGGTTCTCGCCCCTGATGCACCTGCGGATCTTCACCGAGCCCCAACAGGGCGCGTCCTACGACGACCTGCTCGCCGTGGCGCAGGAGAGTGAGCGGCTCGGCTTCGACGCCTTCTTCCGCTCCGACCACTACCTCGCCATGGGTGGTGACGGGCTGCCCGGTCCGACCGACGCCTGGATCACGCTGGCCGGTCTGGCCCGCGAGACCTCGACGATCCGGCTCGGGACCCTCGTCACCAGCTCGACGTTCCGGCTGCCCGGGCCGCTGGCCGTCAGCGTGGCCGGCGTCGACCAGATGAGCGGTGGACGCGTCGAGTTGGGGCTCGGTGCGGGCTGGTTCGACGACGAGCACCGGGCATACGGGATCCCGTTCCCCGCCACGCCCGAGCGCTTCGACCGTCTCGAGGAGCAGCTCGAGATCATCACGGGCCTGTGGGCCGACACCTCGGGTGCGTTCTCGTTCGAGGGAACGCACTTCCAGGTGCAGGCCTCGCCGGCCCTGCCCAAGCCGGTCCAGGACCGCGTGCCGGTGATCATCGGAGGCAAGGGCAAGCGCCGCACGCCCGCCCTGGCGGCGCGGTTCGCCGACGAGTTCAACGTCCCGTTCGTCTCGGTCGACGAGACCCGCACCCTGTTCGGGCGGGTGCGCTCGGCGTGCGAGACGGCCGAGCGCGATCCCGACTCGCTCGTGTACTCCAACGCGCTCGTGCTGTGCGCCGGCGCGGACGAGGCGCAGATCGCGCGCCGGGCCGCCGCCATCGGCCGTGAGGTCGATGAGCTGCGCGAGAACGGTCTGGCCGGGACCCCGGCCGAGATCCTCGAGCGGATCGGGCAGTTCGCCGACGCCGGGACCGAGCGGATCTACCTGCAGGTCCTGGACCTGTCCGACCTGGACCACCTGCGGCTCGTGGCCGAGGAGATCCTGCCCCACGTCTGAGCCGCGAGGGTCACGGCCGGGTGACGTCGAGCCGGTCCCGCTCCATCTCGCGGGTCAGCGCCTCGAGGAACTCGATCAACGCGGGTCGCGCGCTCTCGGGCACGGCGGCGGCGATCTTCTTCATCCGGTCGTGCATGTCGGCCAGGTGGGCGTCCATCTGGCTGCGGGCCAGGTCGGTCGGCAGGAGGATCACCGACCGCCGGTCCGTCGGGTGCGGGGCCCGCGTCAGATGACCCGAGGCGACGAGCCGGTCGACCAGGGTCGTGACGGCCGCGGTCGAGATGCCGAGGTGATCGGCCAGCTTCCGCGGCGTCACGCCACCGGGCGACGCCCGGGGCGCGTCCGGAGTGTCCGGAGTGTCCGGCTCCACGGCGCGCATGACGTGCCTGATCGACCGCAGGTCGGTCGGATTGACGTGCATGGCGGCGCTCAGCCGCGCCCGCATGTCACGGTCGGCCCGCACGAGGTGGCGTACCGCACGCAGCAAGGCGCGCTCGTCGTCGGTGTACTCGTGCGTCATCGGAGGGTTCTGGGGGTGGTGCGACGACACCTGCACAGACTACACTTTCTTTTAGAACTTGATATCTAGATTGCTTAGCAATAATCTGCAAGGGTCGTCGAGGAGGCGCCCATGGAGACCGTGCTGCACCAGAACTCGGCGAGCCGCGAGCCCGACCGGTTGCCCCCGGGCGACCCGCGGGACCTCGTCGTGCTCCTCGATGACGACCACCAGCCCCGCGGCACGGCCTCCCGATCGGCCGTCCACAGCCACTACACGCCGTTGCACCTGGCCTTCTCCTGCTACCTCTTCGACGCCGACGACCGGTTGCTGGTGACCCGCCGGTCCTTGACCAAGCGGTCCTGGCCGGGCGTGTGGACCAACTCCTTCTGCGGCCACCCGCGCCCACAGGAGTCGCTCCTGGACGCTGTGCGCCGCCATGGACGCAGCGAGCTCGGTGTGGACACCCACGACATCCGCCCGGTCCTGCCGGAGTTCTCCTACCGTGCCGTCGATGCGGCCGGAGTGGTCGAGAACGAGTTCTGCCCCGTCTTCGTCGCCCGCGCCGACGGCGCCGTCACGCCGCATCCCGACGAGGTCGCCGAGCTGGCGTGGATCACCGTCGATGACCTGCGCGACACGATCCGCGTCGCCCCGTGGGCGGTCAGCCCGTGGCTCGTCGCCCAGACCCGCGCGCTCGACGAGTCCGACGCGTGGCACCTGCTGCGCCCGGTCGGGACGGAGACCGCACCATGAGCCTGCAGGACGAGCTCGACGACCTGGTGAGTCCGGCCCAGGTCCCCGACCTGAGCCGCGACCACGGCGCCCTGATGGCCGCCGTCGAGGTCGGTACCTCGGGAGGCAAGCGCTTCCGGCCCTGGCTCGTGACGAGCGTGCACACCGCGTTCGCGGGCACCCAGCCCGAGTCCGTGGTCGACCGGGCCGCCGCCGCCACCGAGCTGTTGCACACCGCCTTCGTGGTCCACGACGACGTGATCGACAACGACGACACCCGCCGTGGGCGGCCCAGCGTCCCGGGTTGGTTCCGCGCCGACGCGATCGCGCTCGACACCGCGCCCGACGACCAGGACACCTACACCCGCGCCGGCGCGATCCTGGCCGGCGACCTCGCCCTGGCGGCGGCGATCCGCGCGGTCGCGACGTGCGGTGCCGACGCGCTCACGACCGGCCGACTCCTCGACCTGCTGGACGACACGCTGCACGCGTCGGCGGCCGGCGAGCTGGCCGACGTCCGGCTGGCGCTCAGTCCGCGGATGCCCGATGCCCAGGAGGCCCTCGCCGTCGCCGAGCACAAGACGGCCGCCTACTCGTTCGTGCTGCCGATGCAGGCCGGGGCCGTGCTGGCCGGAGCCACCGACGACGACGTCGCGGCACTCGGCGAGATCGGTCGCAGCCTCGGCATCGCCTTCCAACTGCGCGACGACGTCCGCGCGATCTTCGGCGACCCGGTCGAGACCGGAAAAGACCGGCTGGGGGACCTGCGCGAGGGCAAGCGCACCCCGTTGATGGTGCACGCCTCGCAGACCTCCTCGTGGCCGCGGATCGCCCCGCACCTGGGCGACCCACACCTGACCGAGACCACCGCGGCCACCGTGCGCGAGCTGCTGGAGTCCTGCGGTTCGCGCGGACACATCGAGGAGCTGGCCGACCAACACATCGAGATCGCCCGCGAGCAGTCCCGCTCGCTCGGACTCGACGCGGCCCTGTTCGAGCCGCTCCTGACCCATGCGTGGAGCGACGTCCCGTCCCCGCGTGCCGGTGCCGCATGAACGCACCCTGGACCCACGACCGCGACCAGCAGCCCACGACCGGGTACGAGCTGTACGACGAGGTCGCCGAGAAGAGCGCCGCGCTGGTCATCAAGCGGTACTCGACCTCGTTCGGCATGGCCTCGCGCCTGCTGAACGGGCCCGTGCGCACCCGCGTGCGCAACATCTACGCGCTGGTCCGGGTCGCCGACGAGATCGTCGACGCGCCGCGCCCCCTCGGCGAGCCGGCCGACCAGCTGCGGCTGATCGACGCGCTGCAGGCCGAGGTCCACGAGTCGCTGCGCACGGGGCACAGCGCGAACCTCGTGGTGCACGCCTTCGCCCGCACCGCGCGGTCGTGCGGCATCGGTACCGATCTGGTCGATCCCTTCTTCGCCTCGATGCGCACCGACCTCTTCCGCGTGGAGCACGACGAGGCCAGCTTCGCGGCGTACGTCTACGGGTCGGCCGAGGTCGTCGGCCTGATGTGCCTGCGAGCCTTCCTCGCCGGGCGCCCCGAGGCCGACCGCGAGTACGCCGCCCTCGCTCCGGGCGCCCGGCGGCTGGGCGCCGCGTTCCAGAAGGTCAACTTCCTGCGCGACCTCGCCGCCGACCGCGACCAGCTGGGACGCAGCTACTTCCCGGGCCTGGACCCCGACCGCTTCGACGAGGCCGCGCGCGACCGGTTCCTCGACGACATCGACGCCGACCTGGGGGCGGCGGCCGCGGTCATCCCGGCTCTTCCCGTCGGCAGTCGTCGTGCCGTCTCGGCGGCCCACGCGCTCTTCGCCGAGCTGTCCCACCGGCTGCGAGCCGCATCGCCCGAGCGCATCCGGACCGAGCGCATCCGCGTCCCCGGACCGGTGAAGGCGCGCATCGTGGCGCGAGCGGTGATGGTGGGCGCCGGATGAGCCGCGTCTCGGTCATCGGCGGCGGCATCTCGGGCCTGGCCACCGCCGCACTGCTGGCCGCCGACGGGTGGTCCGTGGACCTGTTCGAGCAGCGGACCGAGCTCGGGGGCCGCGCCGGCAGTTGGAGCAGTGGCGGCTTCCGGTTCGACACCGGGCCGTCCTGGTACCTGATGCCCGAGGTCTTCGACCACTTCTTCCGCCTGCTGGGCACGACGTCGGCCGAGCAGCTCGACCTCGTCCGGCTCGACCCCGGCTACCGGGTCTTCTTCGAGGGCAGTGACCAGCCCGTCGACGTGCGCGCCACCCGCGCCGAGAACGTCGCCCTGTTCGAGTCGCTCGAGCCCGGGGCGGGCGCCCGGCTCGAGGAGTACCTCGACTCGGGCAGCGACACGCACCAGATGGCGATCGACCACTTCCTCTACACGAGCTTCGACCGGCCGACGAACCTCGCGCACCCGGACGTGGTGCGACGCCTGCCGCGCCTCGCCGAGCTGCTGGGCCGCTCCCTGGAGTCGTTCGTCGGGTCGCGGTTCGCCGATCCGCGCCTGCGGCAGGTGCTGGGGTACCCGGCCGTCTTCCTTGGCTCCTCGCCCTCGCGGACGCCGAGCATGTACCACCTCATGAGTTGGATGGACCTCGCCGACGGGGTCCGCTATCCCCAGGGCGGCTTCTCGACCGTCATCGACGCGATCGCGGCCCTGGCCGCCTCGCACGGGGTCCGCATCCACACCGGCGCGACGGTCGTCGGCATCGACACCGAGCGCGGCGACCGGCGGCGTCCGTCGCGGCGGCGGGCCCGCGTCACCGGCGTCACCGTACGGACGTCCGACGGCATCGAGCAGGTACCCGCCGACGTCGTCGTCGGCGCCAACGACCTGCACCACCTCGAGACCCGGCTGCTGCCCGAGCACCTGCGCACGTACCCCGAGTCGTGGTGGCAACGTCGCGATCCCGGACCGGGTGCCGTCCTGGCCTACCTCGGAGTGCAGGGTCGCCTGCCCGAACTGGCGCACCACTCGATGTTCTTCACCAGCGACTGGGACCGGAACTTCGACGACGTGCTCGGCCGTCCCGGCCGCGTCCCCGACCCGGCGTCCTCCTACGTCTGCCGGCCCTCGGCCACCGACCCCTCCGTGGCTCCCGCGGGCGATGAGAACGTGTTCGTCCTGGTGCCCGTGCCCGCCGACGTCCGGCTCGGGCGCGGTGGGATCGACGGCGCCGGCGACCCCGCGGTCGAGAAGGTCGCGGACGCGGCGATCGGCCAGATCGCCCAGTGGGCCGGCGTGCCGGACCTCGCCGAGCGTGTCGTCGTCCGCCGCACGGTCGGGCCCCGGGACTTCGCCGACGATCTCAACGCCTGGTCCGGCGGCGCGCTCGGCCCGGCCCACGTGCTGCGCCAGAGCGCCTTCCTGCGCGCGAACAACGCCTCGCGTCGAGTCGACGGGCTGCTGTACGCCGGATCCAGCACGATCCCGGGCATCGGTCTGCCGATGTGCCTGATCAGTGCCGAGCTGGTGCTCAAGCGCCTGCGCGGCGACCGGTCCGCCGGACCCTCACCCGAACCCGGAATCGGCACTACGGTGGTCGCGTGAGCTGGCTCTACCTCGCCTCGGTGATCGGTGCGGGCTTCTGCATGGGTCTGGTCGACCACCGGTGGCGGCTCTTCGCGTTCCGCATCCCGCGCGTCGCGCTCGCCGTCCTGGCCTCCGGCTTCGTCTTCTTCCTCCTCTGGGACCTCGTGGCCCTCGAGATCGGCGTCTACGGCAGGGGCGAGTCGCCCGCGATGACCGGCATCGAGCTCGCCCCGCACCTCCCGCTGGAGGAGCTGTTCTTCATCGTCTTCCTCTGTTACGTCACCGGAGTCCTCCACGGACTGTTCGGTCTCCTGCTGCGCCAGCGCGAGTCGGTGCGCCGATGACCTACCTGCAACTGGCGACCGTCTTCGTCGCGGTGACCCTGCCTGTCCTGGCCGTCGCGGTGTTCGTCCGTCGTCCGGATCGGCGCTGGTGGGCCGCGACCGGCCTGACCGCCCTGGCCCTGTGCGTGCTGACCGCCGTCTTCGACAGCATCATGATCGCTGCGGACCTGTTCCGTTTCGACGAGTCGTCCCTCATCGGCATCCACGTGGGACTCGCCCCGATCGAGGACTTCGCGTGGCCGATCGCGGCGACCGTCCTCGTGTCGGCGCTGACACTGCTGCTCGACCGCGACGAGGCACGGGCGTGAGCCCTCTGGGACAGGTGCTGGCCTCGTCCCGTCCGCTGTCCTGGGTCAACACGGCGTTCCCGTTCGGTGCGGCCTACCTGCTGGCCGGGGGCGGGCCCGACGCCCTGTTCTGGCTGGGCTGCCTGTGGTTCCTGATCCCCTACAACCTGCTCATGTACGGGATCAACGACGTCTTCGACTACGAGTCCGACCTGCGCAACCCGCGCAAGGGCGGCGTCGAAGGTGTCGTCCTGGACCGCCGCGTCCACCGGCTGACCATCTGGGCCGCGGTGGTCTCGAACGTGCCGTTCGTCGTGCTGTTCGCCGCCGTCGGATCGGTCGCGTCCAATCTCGTCCTCGCGATCAGCATCTTCGCCGTGGTGGCGTACTCGGCGCCGGTCCTGCGCTTCAAGGAGCGGCCCTTCCTGGACTCGATCACCTCCAGCACCCACTTCGTCAGCCCGGCGGTGTTCGGGCTGGCCCTGGCCGATGCCCGCGGTCACGAGGTCGAACTCGGTGTCACGGTCGTGGCCGCGCTCGCCGGCTTCTTCCTCTGGGGCGTCGGATCCCACGCCTTCGGCGCCGTGCAGGACGTCACGGCCGATCGCGCGGCGGACATCGGCTCGATCGGCACGGTGCTGGGCGCCCGCAACACCACGTGGTTCGCGCTGGCGGCCTACCTGCTGGCGGGGGTGTGCCTGCTGGCGCTGCCGTGGCCCGCGACCCTGGCCGCGCTGCTGGTGCTGCCGTACGCCGCGAACATCGCTCCGTTCCTGTCGGTCACCGACGAGACGTGCGAGCAGGCGAATGCGGGCTGGCGCAGGTTCCTGTGGCTCAACTTCCTCACCGGCTTCCTGGTGACCCAGCTGCTGATCTGGATCAGCCTGCGCTGATCCGCCGGATCCGGTCCTGCCAACGCGTCCACGGGGGACGGACGGCCCAGTTCAGCCGCAGCGTCGTGACGGCCCGCCCCATCCGGCGCCGCAACTGCGGCCAGCCGCGCAGGGACCGGGCCGACACCCCGACGCGCAGGCCGCGGTCGTAGCGGATCACCGACTCCGGTCCGAGGACGAAGGACAGGTCCATGTCGTCGTGGACGTCGTCGAGCCGGTGCACCTCGTCGCGGACCCGCTGCCAGCTGGTGCGTCGCACCGCCATGCTCGAGCCCCACAGGGGCACGTGCGCCAGCGCGAGGTAGGTCAGCACGAAGTAGGCACCCAGGTAGACGAGTGCGGCGGGAGGTCGCAGGACGGCGGGCAGGTCGTGGAACCGGCCGGGGCCCGTGACGGCGTCGACCCTGGGGTCGGACATGGCTCGCGCGATCTGGGCGACCCAGTCGGGTTCGGGGCGCGAGTCGGCGTCGAGGCGGGCGATGACGTCGCCGGTCGCGGCATCGTAGCCGCACGCCGCGGCGACGGGGATGCCGAGCCGGGGCTCGGTCACGACACGTGCTCCGTACGTGCGCGCCACCTCGGCCGAGGCGTCGGTGCTGGCGTTGTCGACCACGACGACCTCGTCGGGCGCCACGGTCTGGCGGGCCAGCAGGCGCAGGCAGGCGCCGAGCTCGACGGCGTCGTCGTGGACCGGGATCACGACGGAGATGCGAGGACGGGTCACTGCGGCTCCGCCATGTCGGTGCAGCTGACGATGAGCGCGGCGACCACCGCTCCGAGGGCTCCGGCGGCCAGGTCGCCGATCGTGTCGTCGTAGCCGACCTGGATGCGCTCGTCGAGGTACGTGTGACCCAGCCACTCGCCGAACTCCCAGAGCACGGCCAGGGTGACGGCGGCCGTGGCGGTCGTGACGAAGGCGCCGAGCGCGGGACGGCCGATCCGGGGATCGCGGTGCCGGGGCAGCGCGTCGGCGCGCACGAGCACCTGCCAGGTGATGACGGCGATGAGCCCGGTGGCGGTCGCATGGACCACGAGGTCCAGGGCCGGGATGGCCACGTACCAGTCGAGCTGGGCCGCCCAGCCGCCGAGCAGCAGGGTGCCGCAGTACGCCAGGTCGAGCCACGGTGACGAGCCGATCGCCCGCGGAACGAACAGCGCTCCGAGGACGAGGAAGAACAGGGCGAAGCCGAGCCACCCGCCCTCGATCGTCGCCGCGACGAGGCTGATGACACCTGCCGCGCGCAGGACATCGGGGGCGGTCAACGGCATTCGGCCATCCTACTGAGCCGGTCGTGCACGGGCCGGGCGCGGCGGCCGTTCTGCGGTGAAATGACAGGAAACTACATGCGTGTAGTTTGTCCACACCTCTGTGCACACCTGGGGACAACGCCGTCGTCTGTCCACAGGTTCGTCCCCAGCCGTGAAGGAACCGGGGGAGGTCACCGTGTCGTGGGTGACCCCGGACGACCGGGCTCGCGATCGGAGCGTCGCTTCGGCGCCGCGCGTGTGGTCGAGGTCGCCCTCCCGCCCGGACTCGACGAGGGGACGTCGCTGATGATCACCGCGCCGCGCTACGACGGTCTCGAGGTGACACCCGCGCAATGGGCCTGCTGAAGCCGGCACGACGACATCGGGTGACCCGCCTGGCTGGCGGATCACCCGAGAGGTCGTGGATCGGTCGGTCAGCGACGCGTCGCGTCGGGGCCCTGGCCCGGATCGGGCGGCAGGACCTCGTCGCGCGTGACGTCCGTGCGCGTCTCGCGGTACTCGCCACCGGCGACCGCGGGGTCGGCGGCCGTCGTCGTCTCGCGCGTCTCGTACGTCTCGGTCACGTTGCCGTGCTTGTCGGTCGTGACGTCCGGGTCGATCTTGTCGGCCTGCGTCGAGTGGTGCTCGGCGTGCTGCTTGACCTCGGTGGCCTCGCCCTCGAGCTTGCCGGCTCGCTGCTCGAGCCGCTCGGCGTCCAGCCGGGCCTGCTCGGCGTCCGCGCGGGCAGCGGCGGCCTCGGCCTCCGTCTGGCGAGCGGTGACCGTGGCTTCATGGGCCTCGTCGCGCAGGCGTGCGGCCTCCTCGCGGTTCTCGCGCTCCTTCTCGAGCCGGCGCTGCTCCTTCGCCTGACGGCCCTTGGTGAGGGCCCAGACGAGGGCGGCGACCAGCAACACCGCCACGACGGCGATCAGTACCCAGACCCAGGTGTCGATGTTGTCCATGGGTTTTCTCCTCCACGGGCGCGGCTGCGTCGGTCGACACTGGAGCGCCGAGCCCTCCACCCTTGGTACCGCAGGAGAACCGGGGGCGCTCGTTGGGAGATTCGCGAGGGGACTCAGTGACGTGAGCGGGACACGTCGCCCTTAGGTTCCTGTGAGCCCGCGCGTCCCCACGCGATGAACGCCCACAGCCACCCGGCCAAGAGCACCAGCCAGAGTGTCAACTCGGCTATCCCGATGCCTCCGAGGAACGGGGCGGCCACCAACACCAACAGGACGGGCAGGAGCGCTTTACGGCGTGGTGTCATCTCGATCTCCTGCGTCGTCACCCACGACCACGCGTCGCCGTCGTACGGGGCGCGTGTCTCCCCGCGAGGCATCACGGCGAGTGGCTCATATGTAGTGCACGGGCGGACGCGGTGTCCAGACCCGGGAAGACTCCTCGAGGATGGGTCCAAGGGATCCCAAGACGTCAGCGCACTGGCGTGGGCGTCCGGACTGATCAAGGATGGAACCATGCCGGCGTACGAGAGTTGGGCGTCCAGTCCGGCATCACGCAAGGTCATGCGAGCCAACAAGGGCCGTGACACCTCGCCCGAACTGGCCGTGCGGCGGATCCTGCACGCCCATGGCCTGCGCTACCGCGTCAACCGGCGTCCCGAGTCGACGCTGCGGCGGACGGCCGACATCGTCTTTCCCACGCAGCGCGTCGCTGTCTTCATCGACGGCTGCTACTGGCACGCGTGCCCCGAGCACGGGACCCAGGCCCGCACCAACGCCGACTACTGGTCGACAAAGCTCGCGGGAAATGTCGCTCGCGACAGGGACACGAACGAACAACTTCAATCGCTCGGATGGACTGTCCTCAGATTCTGGGAGCATGAGGATCCCGCCGCAGTCGCGTCACAGATCACCGGCGCCGTGCGCAGGCTTCGCGAGTGACGCGCACATCCTCAGACATGCCTCTGGCCTCGCGTTCTTGTGGGTGTCCTGGTGCTAAGCTGACGAACGTGCGTTCGAGCTCTCCTGCCTTCACTTTCATCGACCTTTTCGCGGGCATCGGTGGCTTCCACGCCGCCATGAAGGCTCTTGGCGGCGAGTGCGTCTACGCCGTGGAGATCGACAAGCAGGCTGCGCGCGTCTACGAGGCGAATTGGGGCCACCCCGCCCTCGGGGACATCACGGAGGACGCTGACGACGATCTGGGAGTCATGAACGTGCCCCCGCATGATGTGTTGTGCGCGGGATTTCCGTGCCAGCCGTTCTCGAAGTCCGGCGCGCAGCGCGGCATGGACGAGACGCGCGGGACCCTGTTCTTCAACATCGCCTCGATCATCAAGGCCCACCGCCCCAGCGTGGTGATGCTCGAGAACGTCCGCAACCTCATCGGCCCGCGTCACGAGCACGAGTACGCCGTCATCATCGAGACGTTGCGTGAGCTCGGCTACCACGTCTCCGACGTGCCCACTGTGTTCTCTCCTCACCTTCTGCCGCCAGAGCTCGGAGGAGCGCCGCAGGTCCGAGAGCGGGTCTTCATCACCGCGACCTACGCCCCCGACCAGGTGGCGAAGGACGTCGAGTTCGGCGGCCCTCTTCCCGCGGCGACGATGGCTGACAAGTTCGGTGACTTCGACCCCAAGCGCGACTGGCACATCGAGGATCTCCTCGACGACACGCACAACGTCCCGGGCTGTGAACTAACGGATGCCGAGACGCACTGGATCAGTGC
Source organism: Aeromicrobium sp. 636 (assembly GCF_024433585.1). Classification (NCBI taxonomy): domain Bacteria; kingdom Bacillati; phylum Actinomycetota; class Actinomycetes; order Propionibacteriales; family Nocardioidaceae; genus Aeromicrobium; species Aeromicrobium sp. 636. The sequence continues at coordinate 188,718 of NZ_WNJU01000003.1, read as the reverse complement.
ATGGGACGAGTTCGTCCAGATCATGCGGCCGCTCATGGGAGGACGTCCCCTGCCGGGCTTCCCTATCTGGGCGGACGCCTGGCTCGATTTCCCGGAGATGAGCCGGATCAGCTGGTCGGCGAAGTCCATCACGATTCCGGCTGCGGTGACGATGCCGACCGTCGACTCGTCCCTGCCGGCGTGGAAGCAGAGCCACCTTCGGAAAAACTACGACCTCTTCGCCCGCCACTTCGCCGACATCATCCCCTGGGCCCATCAGTGGAGGCTCTACAGCGAGGTCTTTCCGCCATCACGGCGCAAGCTTGAATGGCAGGCGCAGGACTCCAAGTCTCTGTGGGACACCGTGATGCATATGCGTCCCTCAGGACTGCGAGCGAAGAAGCCCAACTACCTGCCCGCACTGGTCGCCATCACGCAGACGTCGATCATCGGAAGTCGAGAACGTCGTATCTCGCCGCGAGAGACCGCGCGCCTGCAGGGATTGCCCGACACGTTCATCTTCCCCGACCAGCCCGACTCGGCGACGTACAGGCAGATGGGCAACGGTGTAAACGTCGGTGCCGTCTGGCACGTCTTCCGACGTCACGTCGAGCGGGATCGCGCCCTCCTGAGTGGCAACGGAGTGGCTGGGGCCCGTATCGTCGAGGCAGTGGCTGGCGCGCCCAGCCGATCCAGCGAGATCCTGGCCCAGCACCAGCCGCCTTGCACTGATCGGACGGTCTGCCGGACGGCGCATCGACGCGGGTGATTTAGTTCTCGCGTGAACAGAAGCATCCAAGATCCGCTGCCGTTCATCCCTGCCGAAACAACGGCCGAGGCCATCGCTCGCATCTATGCTCTGACCGGCGCTCCAGTGCAGTCCAGAGGCGAGAAGCGCGCGCTCGTGGCTCTCCGAGATGCGCTCCACCTCGACGTCGACGTTGTTCGCACGAATGCAGTCCTGGGCGAGAGGCTCGCTGGCGCCCTCGACCTGATGTGGGATCGCGGCGAGTTCACCGAGCGGAACAAGGTCAATCTCGCCGGTCTGAATGCGCTTTTGGATGGCGCCTACCGCGCCTACGACCGCGGATCGCTCAGTCGTCTACGAGACATGATTCCAGAGACACTCGACGGGCCCGGATGGGAGTCTTTCCAACCGGCCGTCTCCAAGATCGAGGCCGTAACCCGGATCGCGGCTCTGACCGGTGCACCCTCGGAGTGGCTTGGTCCGGGCAGCAAGGAGCACAAGTCCGTACTGGTGAACCTTGCAGATCGTGTGCTTCCGGACGCCGCCCTTGACCGGACGAGCAAGACCCGCCTGGGTCGCGACCTCGCACACGCCTTCGGCGCTCGCTGGACGGACGACTGCTACTCCACTGGCGAGACGATCTCACTCAAGGGCCTCAATACGATTCTCGCCGGAGCGGAACGCCGACTCGGGCGCCTGGGGAGCAATACAGGCGATGTCTTGATCTCACCCGAGAGTGAGGGCGCCGCTCTCGCGGCGGCACTCAACGATGGCTGGCGCTCGGAACCCTGGGACGGCGTCAAGTGCATCGAGTGGATGCGTGATTCGAACGTCCGCGGATACAACGAGAACGAGTGGCAGGGCTGGTACTTCGAGGCACGAGGACGGGAGATCCTCAACGCTGCTTTCACACCTGCGGCCGTGCCACCGAGGTCCCGTTACGGGAACACGACCTTCGACTACAGGCTCAACCACGTGTGGGACCTGAAGGCTCACACCAGCGAGCAGAGGCATCCAATGGATGGGTCACTCAAGCGGCGTCGCGATCAGGTCATCCTCAACGACGCGGCGGCTATCCGGGAGTGTGTCGCTGACCAAGGGCTCGGTTTCCTGGTCCTGTCTGGCCAAGGCGTGATGGACGACGACGGCTCCTTCGTCTCGTGGCATCGCGCGTTCAAGGCGGTTCAGGGCGGGAAGGTCGCACCATCGAATTCAGGCAAGTCGCGCCCTCGGAAGAGCGCCTTCATCCCCCTCGCGATAGAAGCCTTCTGGATTGCCGACCTCCCAGCTCTCAACGCCGCGATCTCGGCTGGACATCTCGCGGTGAAGCCTCAGGGCCGCCAGGCGCCGAAGGAGTCGGGTGGATCCGGCGCTGCTCGGGCTGACAAGTTCCACATGGACCTCGGGCGCGCACGGTCTGATCTGCGCGTGGCAGAGCGAACGTGGCGCCGCACGTCCTTTCGTTCGGCTGCTTACTCCAAGGCGCCGTGAGACGTCGAGCACGAGTAGTCGTGGTTGCTCCGCTGTGCTCGAACACGTCCACCACGCCGTCTACCGCGGTTTGGCCCATGCCAACTCAGCGAGAGACTAGATGCCGCCACGCAAGCTCAAACCCACGATGCGGGGGCCGTCGATCAGTTCATTTCGCAACGAGTGAAATGGTTGAAGGCCTAGCATCAACGCGTGCGTAAAGAAGATTTGATCAGCTCGATCGCAGAAGTCGCAGGAATTCCTGACCCAGGTGCTGGCGTGGGATCATCCGTGTACAAGTCGTTATTCGTGGGCCTATGCCTCAAGTTCGGGATCGACCCCAACGGCACCATGCCCCAGTTGGCTCAGCGAATCGTCACGGCGGCGGACCTGCCCTACAACGCCCGACTTTTCGACAGTCGGCTCACCCCATCAAAGGGTGGCTCGACTGTGACACTCGAGGGGTTGCGGGCCATCCTCGAGGCGGTAAGGAAGTTGAAGGCCTGAGGGATTCCCGGACCGCCCTAGCCTAGGGAGAAAGGAGATCTCGCGGACGGCTCACCAGTGGATTGCCCCTCGTGACCTGTGGATCCGAGACCAGGCCAAGTAGGACCGCGATAGGACCGGTCAACCTCTTACGGATGACGCCGTCGGATCCTGACCCGGACATCCACCGGACCGCACGCTCGCCTGCGATCTAATGGTGGAGCCTAGGGGACTCGAACCCCTAACCCCCTGCTTGCAAAGCAGGTGCGCTACCAATTGCGCCAAGGCCCCCGGTGGGAGTGATCAGACCGTATCGCTGTGCGCGGCCCACGGATCGGGCTGTGCGGCGGACTTGCGGCGGCGGGAGAACCAGACGGCCCCGGCGACCGCGGCCGCGAGGGTGAGAAGCTTCTTCATGTCGATCCTCCTTCGGGTGGGCCTAGATGGACTTGAACCATCGACCTCTTCCTTATCAGGGAAGCGCTCTAACCGAGCTGAGCTATAGGCCCCGGGCAGCAATAGAAGAGATTACCGCAAGCCCCTGGGGGACTTCCAATCGGGTCCGCGCGTGCTGCGCTCGCGGACCCGATCGGTCGCCGTGGTCAGCGGCGTTCGCCGAACGTGACCTCGATTCCGCCGAGAATCCCGGCGGCGAGGTTGTACAGGTGAGCAGCGATCGTGGCCAGGGCGGACATGAAGATCACGTTGAGGCTCGAGACCAGCAGCGTCAGGCCCACGACCCGGCCGAAGCCGAGGTAGTCGGTGACGTCGAAGCCCGAGGCGTCGTCGGCGAGCACGTTGGAGACGCTGTCGTTCAGCGAGCCCCACACGCCGGTGATCTGCATGACGAGCCAGAACACCGTCACCGCGACGACGCTGACGACCATCAGGGACACCGAGACGACGAACGCCATCTTGGTGACGCTCCAGGGGTCGACGTGCTTGACCTTGAGCTGGGCCGAGCGGGTCGTGGCCGACTCCGCGGCCGGGGCCGTCGACGTGGTCGAGGACTTGCTCGGAGCGCTCTTGGCAGCAGGCTTGCTCGGCGCGGCCGGCGCCGTCTTCGTCACCGGAGCGGGCTTCGGCTCGCCCGGGCGGGGGACCACGGGAGCCGGGGCCTTCGGCGCGGGCGCGGTGGGCGCGCTCGCGGCCGCAGCTGCGGCACCGGCGGCCGCGGCGGCCGCGACGGGGCCGGCCGGCTTCTTGGACTCGGTCGGCTGGGCCTTCGGCTGCTGCTTCGGGGCGGACTGGTCCGCCTTCTGCTGCGGCTTGGGCGCCGGCTTCTTCTCCGGCGCCTCACGCGGGACGGCCTTGAACGTCTGCGTGGGACGGTCGTCTCCGGTCGGCGGCGCCTTGGCGTCACCGGGGGCCGGCTGGTCGTCACGGACCGCCGGGATCACCGCCGTGGCGTCGGGGGCCGCCTTCGTCGTGCGGGCGTACTCGGCCTTGCTCAGTGGACGGCGTGCCGAGACCGTCGGACCCGTGCCGTTCGACTTGGCCTTGGGCTGCACACCGTTGGACTTCGCACCGTTCGGCTGAGTGCCGTTCTGTGGCGTGCCGTTCTGCTGGCCGTCGCCGGGCTTCTGGTCAGTCACTGTCGTCCCCACTCGTGTTCGACTCCTCGGCCGGCTCCGCGGCGTCCTCGACGGTCAGATCGGTGTTGCGCGCGATGGTCACGACCCGATCGTTCCCCTTGAACTTCACGAAACTCACTCCCATCGTGCCACGTCCCTTCACAGGAACACCGGACACGAGGCTTCGCGTGATCTGGCCGTGCTCGGTCACGCTGATGACGTCATCGTCGTCACGCAGGACCAATCCACCCACCAGCTCCCCACGGGACTCGGTGATCTGCATGGCCTTGATGCCCAGACCGCCACGTCCCTGGACGCGGTACTCGTCGATGCGCGTCTTCTTGGCGAAGCCGCCGTCGGTGACGGTGAAGACGTAGAGCTGCTGGCTCTCGTCGTCCTTGCCCTCCTCGTCGGCACCCGCCTTGATGACGGTCATCGACAGCAGCGAGTCGTCGTCGCGGAACTTCATGCCCGTGACGCCGGACGTCGCGCGGCCCATCGGACGCAACTGCTCGTCGTCGGCCCGGAAGCGGATCGACTGCGCCTTGCGGCTGATCAGCAGGATGTCGTCCTCGGGCGAGACCAGCTCGGCACCGACCAGCTCGTCGTCCTCGTCGCGGAAGTTGATCGCGATGACGCCGGCCTGGCGCGGGCTGTTGTAGTCCGTGAGGCGGGTCTTCTTGACCAGACCGCGCTTGGTGGCGAGCACCAGGTACGGCGCCTGCTCGTAGTCGCGGATGGCCAGGACCTGGGCGATCTCCTCGTCCGGCTGGAACGCCAGCAGGCCGGCGACGTGGCCGCCGCGGGCGTCACGGCCGCCCTCGGGCAGGTGGTACGCCTTGGCACGGTAGACCCGGCCGGCCGTGGTGAAGAACAGGATCCAGTGGTGGGCCGTCGTGGAGAACACGTGCTCGACGACGTCCTCGCCGCGCAGCGAGGCACCGCGCACGCCCTTGCCGCCACGGTTCTGGACCCGGTACAGATCGGTCTTGGTGCGCTTGGCGTAGCCGCCCTTGGTGATCGTGACGACCAGGTCCTCGTCGGGGATGAGGTCCTCGTCGGACAGGTCGCCGTCGGCGGCGATGATCTTGGTGCGTCGGTCGTCGCCGTACTTGTCGACGATGACGGCCAGCTCCTCGCCGACGATCTCGCGCTGGCGGGCCTCGCTGGCCAGGATCAGCTTGTAGGCGGCGATCTCCTGCTCGATGGCGGCGAGGTCGTCGATGATCTTCTGGCGCTCGAGGGCGGCCAGACGACGCAGCTGCATGTCGAGGATGGCGGTGGCCTGGAGCTCGTCGATGTCGAGCAGCTCCATCAGACCCTGGCGCGCCTCGTCGACGGTGGGGCTGCGCCGGATCAGCGCGATGACGTCATCGAGCAGGTCGAGGGCCTTGACCAGGCCGCGCAGGATGTGGGCGCGCTCCTCGGCCTTGCGCAGGCGGTACTCGGTGCGGCGCCGGATGACGCTGATCTGGTGAGTGATCCAGTGCGAGATGAACCCGTCGAGGGTCAACGTGCGCGGCACGTCGTCGACGATCGCCAGCATGTTCGCGCTGAAGTTCGTCTGCAGGTCGGTGTGCTTGTAGAGGTTGTTCAGCACGACCCGCGCCACGGCGTCGCGGCGGATCTCGATGACGATGCGGCGGCCGGCGCGATCGCTGGACTCGTCGCGCAGGTCGCTGATGCCCTGGACCCGGCCGCTCTGGGCGAGGTCGGCGATCTTGCGCATCAGGCCGTCCGGGTTCACCTGGTAGGGCAGCTCGGTGACGACGAGCTGCATCCGTCCCTTGGTGTCCTCCTCGATGCTGACCACGGCGCGCATCGGGACCGAGCCGCGGCCCGTGCGGTACATGTCCTCGATGCCGCTGGTGCCGACGATCAGGCCGTCAGTCGGGAAGTCGGGGCCCTTGATGCGCTCCAGCAGGGCCTCGAGGAGCTCCTCGCGGGAGGCCTCGGGGTGCTCGAGCGCCCACTGGACGCCCTCGGCGACCTCGCGCAGGTTGTGCGGCGGGATGTTCGTGGCCATGCCGACCGCGATGCCGGCCGAGCCGTTGACCAGCAGGTTCGGGATGCGCGCCGGCAGGACGGTCGGCTCCTGCGAGCGGCCGTCGTAGTTGGCCTTGAAGTCGACGGTCTCCTCGTCGATGTCCTTGACCATCTCCATGGCGATCGGCGCGAGCTTGCACTCGGTGTACCGCATGGCGGCCGCGGGATCGTCGCCCGGCGAGCCGAAGTTGCCCTGGCCGCTGATCATCGGCGCCCGCATCACCCACGGCTGCGCGAGACGCACGAGGGTGTCGTAGATCGCCGAGTCGCCGTGCGGGTGGTACTGACCCATGACGTCACCGACGATGCGGCTGCACTTGTTGAAACCGCGGTCGGGGCGGTAGCCACCGTCGTACATCGCGTACAGGACGCGGCGGTGCACCGGCTTGAGGCCGTCGCGCACGTCGGGCAGCGCGCGAGAGACGATGACGCTCATCGCGTAGTCGATGTACGACCGCTGCATCTCGTCCTGCAGCTCGACCGGTTCGGTGCGGTCGGTTTCGATCGGGGAGTCGGTCACTTCTGTGTCCTTCGTTCCGTGGCCTGGCTACTGCGGCTCGCTGTGCTCACCGTGCTGCCGGACCACCGGTGGTCCATGGGGTCAGATGTCGAGGAAGCGGACGTCCTTGGCGTTCCGCTGGATGAACGAGCGCCGCTGATCGACGTCCTCGCCCATGAGGATGGTGAAGATCTCGTCGGCGGCGGCCGCGTCGGCCAGCGTGACCTGGCGCAGCAGTCGGCCGTCGGGGTCCATCGTGGTCTCCCACAGCTCGCTGGCGTTCATCTCGCCGAGGCCCTTGTAGCGCTGGACCGGGGCCGTGTTGGGCAGCCGGTAGCCGGCGTCGAGGCCGGCCGCCATGACGGCGTCGCGCTCGGAGTCGGAGTAGGCCAGCTCGTGATGGTGGTTGGTCCACTTGATCTTGTACAGCGGCGGCTGCGCCAGGTACACGTGACCGGCGTCGATGAGCGGCTTCATGAACCGGAACAGCAGCGTCAGCAGCAAGGTGGTGATGTGCTGGCCGTCGACGTCGGCGTCGGCCATCAGCACGATCTTGTGATAGCGCAGCTTGGCGATGTCGAAGTCCTCGTGGACGCCGGTGCCGAGCGCGCTGATGATCGCCTGGACCTCGGCGTTCTGCAGGATCTTGTCGATCCGGGCCTTCTCGACGTTGAGGATCTTGCCGCGCAACGGCAGGATCGCCTGCGTCGCGGGGTTGCGTCCGTTGCGCGCCGAGCCGCCGGCCGAGTTGCCCTCGACCACGAAGATCTCGCACTCCTCCGGGTTGCGGCTGGAGCAGTCGATCAGCTTGCCGGGCAGGCCGCCGCCGGAGCCGAAGCCCTTGCGGTTGCGGGCCAGGTCGCGGGCCTTGCGGGCGGCGACGCGCGCCGCGGCGGCGTCGATCGACTTGCGGACGATCGTCTTGCCCTCGGCGGGGTTGCGCTCGAACCAGGCACCCAGCTCGTCGTTGAGGACCTGCTGGACGAAGCCCTTGGCCTCGGTGTTGCCGAGCTTGGTCTTCGTCTGGCCCTCGAACTGCGGCTCGGCCAGCTTGATCGAGATGATCGCGGTCAGGCCCTCGCGGATGTCGTCGCCGGTGAGGCGGTCTTCCTTGCGCTTGATGAGGTTGTTGGTCTCGGCGAAGCGGTTGACCGTGGTGGTCAGCGCCGCGCGGAAGCCCTCCTCGTGCGTGCCGCCCTCGTGGGTGTTGATCGTGTTGGCGAACGTGTGCACCGACTCGCTGAAGCTGTCGTTCCACTGCATCGCCAGCTCGAGCGACAGGCCGTTGGCCTCGTCATCGCGCTCGAGGCTGATGACGTCGCGGTGGATCGGGGCCTTGCTGCCGACGTTGATGTAGTTCACGTAGTCGACCAGGCCGCCGTCGTAGCGGAAGGTGACCTCGCGCTCGACGTCGTCGATGACGCCCGTCTCGGCATCGTCCTCGAGGTGGCGCTCGTCGCGCAGCGTCAACTGCAGGCCCTTGTTCAAGAACGCCATCTCGCGGAAGCGCGTCTTGAGGGTCTCGTAGTCGTAGGTCGTGGTCTCGAAGATGGTGTCCGAGGCGTAGAAGGTGGTGGTGGTGCCCGTCTCGTCGGTCTCCTCCTCGCGCACGAGCGGCCCGTCCGGGACGCCGTACGTGAAGGACTGCGTCCAGCGGTGGCCGTCGCGCTTGACCTCGACGTACAGCTTGGACGACAGGGCGTTCACGACCGAGACGCCGACGCCGTGCAGACCACCGGAGACCTTGTAGCCGCCGCCGCCGAACTTGCCGCCGGCGTGCAGCGAGGTGAGCACCAGGGTGACCGCGGGGATCTTCTCCTCGGGGTGCTCGTCGACGGGGATGCCACGGCCGTCATCGACGACCTTGACGCCGCCGTCGGCCTGCAGGACCACCAGGATCTCGGTGGCGTAACCGGCGAGGGCCTCGTCGACGGAGTTGTCGACGACCTCGTACACGAGGTGGTGCAGACCGCGCTCACCCGTGGAGCCGATGTACATGCCCGGTCGCTTGCGGACCGCCTCGAGCCCCTCCAGGACCTGGATGTTGCTCGCGTCGTACGTGCTGGGTGTCTCGGGCGCCTGGGTCACCTATCCAGTATACGGGGCCATTCTGTTCGTCTCACGACACGACACCTTTTGTGGAGGCTCCGATGTTCATCCACAGATGCCGCTGAACGGCTCATAACGGCCTCTGGGAGTCACGACCAGGGGGCCGACCAAGGCACCCATCGTCCGGACCCCTCCGCGCGGGCCTCACGGACCGCTGGCCGTTCCGGCCGGGCTCAGACCGGGACGTTGAACCCCAGCAGGGCCGCGGACCGGCCGTCGGCGGAGAGCTCCAGCGTCGTCACCGCGACATTGCGCACCTTCGGCATGACGCTGCGATACCGGTTCGGATCGATGCTCAGGAGCGTGCAGAGCACGAGCCGCAACAGGGTCGAGTGCATGACGACGAGGGCCGGCGCCTCGGACTGCGAAGCCAGCGCACGCAGCTCGGGCAGCGCCCGCTCGACGGCGGCCCGGCCGGGCTCACCCTCCGGTAGCGGCGACTCGGCGGGTCGCTCGAGGAACCGAGCCAGGTCGTCGGGGAACCGCTCGGCCATCTCGGCGCGGGTCAGCCCTTCGCCGCGACCGAAGTCGACCTCGCGCAGCGCCGGGCGGACCTGCAGCTCGAGGCCCAGGGCCTCGGCCGCGGGCGTCGCCGTCACGACCGCGCGGCTCAGGTCCGAGCTGTGCACCGTGAGCGGCCCGTGCGCCGCGGCCCAGGCGCCGAGATCGCGCGCCTGCTCCATCCCGCGCTCGGTCAGTCCCACGTCGGAGGAGCCGGCGTACCGGTTCTCGGCGTGCCAGACCGTCTCGCCGTGCCGGGCCAGGTGGATCACGGAGGTCATGCCAGCCATCCTCGGGCACGCCACGCATCGGCCAGGCGGCCGTGCACCTGCAACAGCCGCTCGGACGACTCCCGACGCGGCTCGACGACCGACGCGACACCGGACATACCGCGCACGAGGGCGGTCCAGTCGGCCTCGGTCTCGGCGCCCACGATCGACGATGCCGCCAAGATCGCGGCACCGACCGCGGGCTCGGCCGAGCGGGGGATCGTCACGGGGCGCTGGAGCATGTCGGCGCGGAGCTGGTTCCACAGGTCGCTGCGCGTGCCCCCGCCCGAGGTGCTGTAGCGGCCGTCGACCGAGCCGCCGGCGGCGGCCAGCACGTCGATGCAGGTGCGCTCGAGCGCGGCCACGCCGACGATGACCGACAGGTACGCGTCGGCCCCGAAGCCGAGGACGGAGAGGTCGCGCTCGACACCGTCGACCAGCGCGAACCCGCCGGCGTCCGGGCGCACGAACGGGAACCGCTCGCCGGTGCCGGTCAGCGGGTAGGCCGGCACGACGGAGGCGCCGTCGTCCCACAGGCGTTGGGCCTGGATCGTCAGGCCCGGCAGATCGGCGCCCGGGAGCAGCGCGCCCAACGCGCCCGCGCCGACGCTCGACGCACCGCCGGGCAACCACCGACCCGGCACGGGCGAGCGGTGGGAGTACACGGCGCCGCCGTCGTCCTTCAACGGTGTCGAGGTGACGCCCTTGAGCACGAGTGTCGTGCCGATGACGCAGTGCCAGTCGCCGTCGCCGATCGCGCCGGCGCCCAACTGTGAGGCGCAGCCGTCGGTCATGCCGCCGACCACCGGGGTGCCGGCCGGGATGCCGGTCCGCTCGGCCCAGTCCGCCGCGACCGTTCCCAGCGGGGCACCGGGAGCCACCACGTCGGGCAGCGTGCCCGGGTCGACCCCGAGACCGCCCAGGACGTCGGTGGGCCACGCCAGCTCGAGCAGGTCATACCCGCTCTTGAGCGCGCTGCTCCAGTCCGTGGCGACCGGGCCGCCGCACATCGCGGCCGCGACGACGTCGGGCTGGTGGGCGAAGCGATGTCCCGCAGGCAGCCCGCCACGCGCCGCGTGCACGATCGTCGCGACGCCCCAGCTGGGCTGGATGCGGTAGCCGAGCCGGTCCCAGCGAGCGGGATCGGCGGCGGCGACCTCGGCCGCCTCGGCCGCGGCGCGGGCGTCGTCGTACATGATCGCCGGACCTGCGGGACGACCCGCCGCGTCGACCTCGATCACCGTGCCGGACGTGCCGCACAGCGAGACCGCCGCGATGGCGGCGCGTTGGTCGGGGTCGAGCCGGCCGACAGCCTCGGCGGTCGCGGCGGCCGTCGCCGCGAGCCACTCGTGCGGGTCCTGCTCGTGGCGGACTCCGTCCCGGGTGCTGGTCAGCGGACGCGCCGCCTCGGCCAGGACCGTTCCGTCGAGGCCGACGGCGAGGACTTTGACGCTCTGGGTGCCGAGGTCCACGCCGATGCTCACGGGGTTCACGTTGCTCATGCCGTCCATCTCTGTCGTGCTTCACGGACGTCCGCCAGGTAGGCGGCGTATCCGGCTTCGAACCGGTCGCGCAGGTCGTCCTGCGGGGTGATCACCTGTCGGTCTTCCGCCCAGGCGTCCTCGTCGACGGGTGTGCCCAGGGCCGCCCAGGCCACGGCCGCCGCTCCGCGCGCGCCGACGAACGGCTCGTACGGGACGTGCAGCGCCTGCCCGGTGGCGTCGGCGATCAGTTGGGCGAAGGCCGGTGTCCCGAGCCCGCCGCCGCATCCCGAGAGCTCGCCGTCGAGGCCGGCGGCCTCGAGGCAGTGCCGCGCGGCGTAGGCCACGGACTCGCACATGGCTCGCACCAGGTCGGCCGGGCCGTGCGTCAGCGTCATGCCGAGGATCTGTCCCGTGGCCCGCGGCTCCACGAAGGGGGCGCGCTCACCGGCGCCCGAGACGAACGGCAGGGCGCGGATCCCCGACGCACCCGGTGCCGACTGCTCGAGCAGCCCTTGCAGGTCGGCCGTGCCGGCACCCACCAGCGAGAGGGCGTGCGCGATCGCCGCGGTGCCCGCCATCGACGGCATCGTCCGCAGGAACAGGTCGGGGTCGGGCGTGCACAGCCACATCCCGGCCGGCTCGCTGTCGGGATCGATCGTCGCGTCGCGGGTCAGCGCCTCGCAGCTGAGCGTCGTGCCCACCACGACGGTGCCCTGCCCGGGCCGCCGCGCGCCGGCGCCGATGCCGCACGTCATGACGTCGTACGGACCGGCCGTCACGGGCAGGCCCTCGGGCAGCCCGAGCAACTGCGCGCCCGTGGCATCCAGGGCGAAGACCGCGCGGGGCGCGGCGGGCTCGGGCAGCAGGCGACGCCACGACTCCACGCCGCACGCCACGAGGGCCTCCTCGACGTACCGGCGGGTGCGGACGTCGAGGAAGGGCAGCGACGCGTCCGACGCGTCGACGGAGACGACCCCCGTCAACCGCTGCAGCACGGCATCGATGCAGTAGCCGGCGACGGCGGAGCGCTCCAGCACCTCGGGCTCGTGCTCGGCGAGGTGGGCCAGCAGCGCCGCATGCGATCCGGGGAAGACGCCCGACCCGGTGAGGGCGTGCACGCGGTCGAGCACGCCCTCACTGCGCCAGCGCGCCACGCGGTCCGCCGCGCGGCCGTCCATCCAGGAGATGGCGCGCCGCGTGGGGCGACCGTGCTCGTCGCGGAGCCACAGGCCGTCGCCCTGACCGGTCAGCGCGATCGCGTCGATCGGCTCGTCCGTGCCGTCCATGACGGTCCGGACGACGGTGACCACCGAGGCCACGACGTCGTCGAGGTCCTGTTCCACCACGCCGCCGGGCCCGCGCAGGAGCTCCGACGGGCGGCTCGCCGATCGCACGCTGCGACCGTCGCGGCCGATCAGCGCGGCCTTCGTGACCGACGTGCCGATGTCGACGCCGAGGATCATCCCCGGAGCACCTCCGGGTTGCACACGTGGCGCAGCTCGCCGCCGCCCAGGTACGCGGCGACCTCGCCGGCGATGATCGACGCGGCGCGCTCCGCCGTCTCGCGCGTGGCACCGGCGAGGTGCGGCGAGAGCACGACGTTCGGCGCGGACAGCAGCGGCCAGTCGGCCGGCGGCGGCTCGATGTCGTAGACGTCCAGCCCGAGGGCGCGCAGATGACCGGACTCGAGCAGCTCGGGCAGCGGCGCGTAATCGAGCAGACCACCGCGGGCGGTGTTGATCAGGACCGCACCGGGACGCATCGCGCGCAGGCGCGTCTCGTCGAGGATGTGCCGCGTCTCGTCGGTCAGGCGGGCGTGCAGGCTGACGATCCCGCTGCGGGCGATCAGCTCGTCGAGCTCGACCAGCTCGACACCGCCGGTGGGCGCGGCGTACGGGTCGTACGCGATGACGGTGGCGCCGAAGGCCTGCAGGATGCGCGCGACGATCGAGCTGATGGCACCCAGGCCGATCAGGCCGACGGTCTCACCGGCGAGCTCGCCGCCGGCCTCCTCCCAGGAGTAGTAGTCGCCGCGCCACGTGCCGCGGGCCAGCTCGCCGTGGGCGGCCGGGATGCGACGACTGGCAGCCAGGATCAGCCCGATGGTGAACTCGGCGGCTGCCTGAGCGTTGCGGCCCGGCGCGTTGACGACGATCACGCCGGCACGGGTCGCAGCCTCGAGATCGACGTTCACGGGTCCGCCCCGGCTGACACCGATGAGCTTGAGCTCGGGCGACGCCTCGATGATCGAGCGCGAGAACGGCGCGAGCTGGGTGACGGCGATCTCGACCCCGCGGAGCGCCTCGATCATGCCGTCGACCGTGCCGGACGCCTCGTCGACGTTCTCGACGGGACCGAAGGGCTCGTGCGGCCACTCCGAGCACGTCGACCGGAAGTCCAGCGGGACTGCGTCACCGACCGCGGCACGGATGGCGTCGGAGAACAGTTCCGGGCGAACGAAGCGGTCGCCGGCCGAGAGGATCGTGGTCAATGGGTTCACCTTTTCCGAGGGCGGCGCGCACGCCCCGCCGAGATAACAAGATTGTTGTTATCTATATCACCGGGACTGTGACGGTGTCACGTGCCGTCCGTGACGTGGAGCCGCACGTGCTCGGCCATCGTCTCGCGCATCGCCACGGGAACGTCCGGCGTCACCACCAGGTCGCTGAACTCCGACAGCTCGGCGAACCGGTGCAGCGAGCGCCGTCCCACCTTCGAGCCGTCGATCATCAGCACGCTGCGCTCGCCGGCCCCGATCATGGCGCGCTTCATCAGCACCAGCTCCTGCTCCTGGTGGTAGGCGCGGACGTCGTCGATCGTCGAGGTCGACTGGAACGAGACGTCGACGGCGTAGGTGGCCAGACCCGACGCGTCGGGCGCGCCGATGAAGGAGTCGTGGGTCCGCGAGTACGCCCCGCCGAGCATGATGACCGACACGTCGTCCTGGTCCATCAACACCTCCAGCACCTGCCGGTAGTTGGTGATCACGGTGACCGCGCCCACCGTCGGGAGCAGCCGTGCGAGGGCGAGGGCGGTGGTCGAGTCGTCGAGCAACACCGACATCCCCGGCTCGACGAAGCCCAGGGCCGTGCGCGCCAGCGCGTCCTTCGCCTCGACCTGGCGTTGCATCCGGAACTCCGAGCTGGACTCGAAGACGCCGGTGGGCAGCGCCGAGACCCCGCCGTGCACGCGCCGGAGCAGTCCGCGCCCCGCGAGATCGTCGAGATCGCGGTGGATCGTCATGACGCTGACGCCCGCGTCCTCGACCAGTTCCGCGACGCTGGCGAAGCCCTGCTCGACGACGCGATCGATGATCCGTCGCTGGCGTTGAGCACGCGATGGCCGGGCTGGAGCCTGCTCGGTCATGTGTGTCCTTCCTCGGGTCAACACGCGGTGTGTCGGGGTAACAGCCCACTTGACAGACTTAACGTGTTAAATGTTACGGTCCCCGCATTCAGCGTGTGACAGCTGTCACAAGCGATGGTATAGGCACGGCTTCGGTCGGACGCCCGGTTCAGAAGAGAGAGACACATGAAGACAACGAGCTTCCGCATGGCGGCAGTCGCCGCGGCGGTCATGGCCCTGGGAACGCTGGCCGCTTGCGGCTCGGGCGACGACTCCGAGGGCAAGGACGGCGACAAGGCCTCGGGCACGATCGCGTTCCTCATGCCGGACCGCGCGTCCACGCGCTACGAGGAGCAGGACCGCCCGCTGTTCGAGAAGAAGGTCAAGGAACTGTGCGAGGACTGCAAGGTCCTCTACCAGAACGGCGACGGCGACCCGAACAAGCAGCAGCAGCAGGCCAACTCGGCCATCGCCCAGGGCGTCGACGTCCTCGTGCTCGACGCGGTCGACACGAAGGCCGCGGCCACGATCGTCGCCAACGCCCAGGCGCAGGACATCCCGGTCATCACCTACGACCGCCCGATCACGACCAAGCCGGCCGACTTCTACGTGTCGTTCGACAACGAGGGGATCGGCAAGATGATCGCCGAGTCGCTCGTGAAGAAGCTCGACGCCGACCAGGCCGACGGCGGCCTGCTGATGGTCTACGGGTCGCCCACGGACGACGCCGCCCAGCTCATCAAGAAGGGCATGAAGGCCGGCGTCGAGGGCAGCAAGTACGACGTGCTGGCCGAGTACGACACGCCGGACTGGAACCCGCAGAAGGCCCAGGACTGGGTCTCGGGCCAGATCACCAAGTACCGCGACGACATCGCGGGCGCGGTCGCGGCCAACGACGGCACCGGCGGCGGCACCGTCGCGGCGCTCAAGGCCGCGGGCATCGACCCGGTCCCGCCGGTCACCGGCAACGACGCCGAGGTCGCCGCGATCCAGCGGATCATCGCCGGTGAGCAGTACAACACGATCTCCAAGCCGATCAGCATCGTCGCCAGCGCCGCCGCCGAGGCCGCCGTCGCGTTCCTGAAGGGTGAGGAGCCGAAGGCCGACACCGAGCTGTTCGACACTCCGTCGCAGCTCTTCACGCCCGAGGTCGTCACGACCGAGAACGTGAAGAAGGTCATGTTCGACAGCGGCATCTACACCGCCGACCAGGTGTGCACCGGCGCCTACGCCGCCGGCTGCAAGAAGCTCGGCATCAACTGATCACGCTCGGCCGGTCCCCGCACGCGTGTGGGGACCGGCCGTCGTCGATCCACAGGGAGAGACATGAACCAACCCACCGAGGCGACCCCCGCGTCCGGGCGCCCCATCCTGAGCCTTCGGGCGATCAGCAAGAACTTCGGCGCCGTCGCCGCACTGACCGACGTCGACCTCGACGTCCACGCCGGTGAGGTCGTGGCCGTCGTCGGCGACAACGGCGCCGGCAAGTCCACACTCGTGAAGGTGCTGTCCGGCGTCCACGCGGCCTCGTCCGGCACGCTCGAGTTCGACGGCCGCGAGGTCAGCATCACGAGCCCGCAGAACGCGATCGACCTCGGCATCGCGACGGTCTTCCAGGACCTCGCGCTGTGCGACAACCTCGACGTCGTCAGCAACCTCTTCCTCAACAGCGAGATCTCGCCGCTGCGCCTCGACGAGGTGCAGATGGAGGTCCGCTCCTGGGAGCTGCTGCGCCAGCTCGCGGCCAAGATCCCGTCCGTGCGGATCCCGATCGCCTCACTGTCGGGCGGTCAGCGCCAGACGGTGGCGATCGCCCGATCGCTGCTGCTGGACCCGAAGCTCATCATCCTCGACGAGCCGACCGCCGCCCTGGGCGTGGCCCAGACCGCGGAGGTCCTCAACCTCGTCGAGCGCCTGCGTGAGAACGGCCTCGCCGTGATCATGATCAGCCACAACATGGAGGACGTCCGCGCCGTCGCCGATCGCGTCGCCGTGCTGCGTCTGGGCCGCAACAACGGTGTCTTCGACGCCCGCAACGTCACGACCGAGGAGCTGGTCGCGGCGATCACCGGCGCCACCGACAACGCCGTGACGCGCCGTGCCGACCGTTCCGCCTCGACCCATGAGGAGATCCGATGACCACCCCCGAGGGCCTGAGCCCTGTCGCCGCCGACCTGCAGGACGAGCGCCTGCGCACGAGTGAGGGACTCGGCGGCTTCGTGCGTTCGCTGGGCGAGCGGATCCGCGGCGGTGACCTCGGGGTCCTGCCCGTGATCGTCGGCCTCGTCGTGATCTGGACCGTGTTCCAGTCGCTGAACTCGTCGTTCCTGTCCAGTGCGAACCTGGGCAACCTGCTGATGGAGTCGGCCGCGGTCGGCGTCATCTCGCTGGGCATCGTCTGCGTGCTGCTGGTCGGCGAGATCGACCTGTCCGTCGGCTCCGTGAGCGGCTTGTCGGCCGCGATCCTGGGCGTCTCCTTCGTCCAGCACGACTGGCCGGTGTGGCTGGCCGTCCTCGCCTCGCTCGCCGCGGGCGCCACGATCGGCTTCGTCTACTCGGTCGTCTACACGCGTTTCGGTGTGCCGTCGTTCGTCATCTCGTTGGCCGGCCTGCTGGGCTTCCTGGGCCTGCAGCTGAAGGTGCTCGGCCCCAGCGGCACGATCAACCTGCCGTTCGACTCCCCGATCGTGAAGCTCGGCCAGCTGTGGTTCGTGCCGGCGACGCTGTCGTACGTCCTGGTCGTGCTGGCCGCGGCGGGCTTCTTCCTGGCCCGGTTCGGACGGTCGCGTGCTCGCGCTGCGGCCGGCCTGTCCTCGGTCCCGGTGTCGCACCTCGCGCTGCAGGCCGGTGCGATGGCCGTCGTCCTGCTCGCGGCCGCCTGGTACATGAACCAGGCCCGCGGCATCGGCTGGATGTTCGTGCTGTTCGTCGGCCTCGTCCTGGCGATGCACTACGCACTCACCCGCACGCGCTGGGGCCGTTCGGTCTTCGCCGTCGGTGGCAACGAGGAGGCCGCCCGCCGCGCCGGCGTCAACGTGAACCGGGTCTACATGACCGTCTTCATGCTGGCCTCGACCTTGGCGGCGCTGGGTGGAGTCCTGGCCGCGGGCCGTCTCGCCGCCGCCGCTCAGAGCAGCGGCACGGGTGACGTGAACCTGAACGCGATCGCGGCGGCCGTGATCGGTGGCACCAGCCTCTTCGGCGGTCGCGGGTCGGCCTTCGCGGCGCTGTTGGGCATCTTGGTGATCTCCTCGATCTCCAGCGGCCTGACCCTGGTCAACCTCGACTCGTCGTGGCGCTTCATGGTCACCGGTGGCGTGCTGCTGCTGGCCGTGATCCTGGACTCGGTCGCACGGCGATCGCGCGTCAGTCACGGCAGGGCCTAGCTGCTCCGCAGCACCTCGCACACGGCCGCGTGTCCGTCCCTCGGACGGCACGCGGCCGTTGCCGTTGCGCCGTCTGAAAGGCTGGAGGGGTGAGTTCGATGACCCGATCGAGATCCTCCGTCGTGGGACCGGCCCTCGTGGTCGGTGCCGGTGCCGCCGCGCTGTTCTTCGCCGTGGTGAGCGTGGCGCTGTGGTCGACGACGGGTCAGGCCGCGGACGAGGACGCGATGCTCGCGGTCACCGCGGGTCGCGAGGCCCGGCTGACCGTGCTGTCGATCCTGGGTCGCGTCTCGATCGGCACGGTGGCGGTCCTCGCCGTCGGGTGCCTGCTGCTGGCCGCGCTGCGCCGGCACGGCCGCGCCGCGCTGGCCGCCCTCACCGTCATCGTCGGAGCGAACGTGACCACGCAGGTGCTCAAGCACGGCGTGCTCGACCGCGCGGACCTGGGCTACGGCGTGCACAACTCCCTGCCGAGCGGCCACGTCACGGTCGTCGCGGCCGCGGTGGCCGCGCTGTTGATCGTCGTCCCGCCCGCTGCGCGAGCCTCTGTCGCCGGGCTGGGCACCTTCGCCACCGGCCTGACCGGCCTGTCGACGATCGTCGCGGGCTGGCACCGGCCGGCCGACGTCGTCGCCGCGCTGCTCGTGACCCTCGGGTGGTGCGCCGTCGGCGTTCTCGTGCACGGAGGCCGCCGATCGCGGGACTCCGCGGTGTTCCTCGCGGCGCTCAGCGGAGCGGTCGCGTCACTGATCGGGATCGTCCTGATCGGCGTGCGCCCGGTGTCGGGCCTCGAGGGGTTCCTGCAGGCGTCCCTGGTGCTGGGCGCCGTGGCCCTGGCCTCGGCGTGCGCGATCTGGCTGATGTCCTGGATCTGCCCGGACGCCTCCCGGGTGTGACCCCGCCATGGCGAGGAGCGAAGCGACGAGGGGCCGGCCCGGCGGAGCTCTGCGGAGCCGGGAGTGAGCGCGAAGCGAAGCGAGCGCGGCCGGCCCACTATCCGTAGGTGTCGCGCGGCCCGCGTCCCTTGATCGAGCGCGGACCCTTCTTCCAGCTGGGTGCCTGCGGACCACGGACGTCGATCCGCAGCACCTGACCGTCACCGAGCTCCTGGTTGAGCTTGGCCACCAGCCGCGGTGCCAGCAGCTTGAGCTCCTTGGCCCACGCGGTGGAGTCGGCCTCCAGGTGCACGACCCCGTCGCTGAAATGGTCGACCGTGCAGTGCTGGGCCACCTCGGGGCCGACGATCGCGGCCCAGTCCGAGAAGACGCGCGACGCGGCGAGCCGGTCGTTCCAGCCCTGGTTCTTCACCATCTCGCCCAGGACGTCACCCAGCGCGACCGCATCCTCACGACCGGGGCGCCGCGCCGGACCCGTGCGCCGCATCGGCCGGCGCCGCCTGGTCGCCGGCTGGCCCCCGGTGCGGTACGCGTCGGCGATCTCGCGGGCCAACCGGAGCACGTCGTCATCGTCAGTCACGTGGGGTCACCGCCCCTCGGGCCACGTCGAAGGCCTGACCCACCAGCTCGGGCGGGACGTCTCCCTGCACGGCGGCCGTCACCAGCACCTGCTCGGCCGAGGCGACCCGGGCGGCCAGACGGGAGCGCCGATCAGAGTCGAGCTCGGCGAAGACGTCGTCGAGGATCAGGATCGGGTCGTCGCCCTCGTCCCGCAGCAGGGCGAACGCCGCAAGGCGCAGCGCCAGCGCGAGGGACCAGGACTCGCCGTGACTGGCGTAGCCCTTGGCGGGCAGCTCGCCGATCCCGAGCAGGACGTCGTCGCGGTGCGGCCCCACGAGGCTGATGCCGCGCTCGAGCTCCTCGCGACGGCGTCGGCCGATCTCGTCGAGCAGTGCCTTGGCGATGTCGTCGACGTCACGCAGTTCCTCGACGCCCTCGACCGACGGCTTGTAGACGAGGGACACGACCTGGCGATCGGCCGCGGCGCCGGCTGCCACGTCCCGGTAGGCCTCGGTGGCGTGGGGAGCCAATGCGTCCAGCAACGCCAGCCGTGCGGCGATCAGCTGGCCGCCGGTGCGCGCGAGGTTCTCGTCCCAGATGTCCAGGGTCGAGATCTCGACGTTGCTGCGTCGGCCGGCGGTCTTGAGCAGCGTGTTGCGCTGACGCAGGACGCGGTCGTAGTCGGCCTTGACGCCCGCCAGTCGCGGTGCCCGCATGACGATCAGGTGGTCGAGGAAACGCCGGCGGTCGGACGGGTCGCCCTTGACCAGGGCCAGGTCCTCGGGCGAGAACAGCACCGTCCGCGCGATGCCGACGATGTCACGGACCCGCGGCAGGGGATTGCCGTTGACCCGCGCGCGATTGGACTTGCCGGGCGTGATCTCGAGCTCGAGCAGGGCCGATCGGTCGTCGCGCTGGAGCTGCACCCGGACGATCGCCCGCTCGGTACCCGCACGCACGAGCGGGGTGTCGGACGAGACCCGGTGCGAGTCCAGCCCGGCGAGGTAGTCGATCGCCTCCACGAGGTTGGTCTTGCCCTGCCCGTTGGCCCCGATGAACGCCACCGGACCGGGCCGCAGGTCGATCCCGACGGACTCGTACGACCTGAAGTCGGTGAGTTCCAGCCGAGTGACGTGCATGCGCTCAGCCTACGGCCGACCAGATGTGTAGCGGTGTCCACCCGTTTGAACCGTTTTCGGCCCGAATCGGGTGGTTACCGCTACACATCTCGGGCGCGGGACGGGACTGCTCGAGGATCAGGCCGGCGGGACGTCCGGGCTCTCCTGCGTCGCACGGACGGCGTGGCCACCGAACTGCTGACGCATCGCCGCGACCGCCTGCATCGCCGGCGACTCGTCCTGGCGCGACACGAAGCGGGCGAACAACGAGGCGGCGATCGTCGGAGCGGGGACGGCGTTCTCGATGGCGGCCTCGACCGTCCAGCGTCCCTCGCCCGAGTCCTCGGCGTAACCGCGGATCTGCGAGAGGCCCGGGTCGTCCTCGAGGGCCTTGACCAGCAGGTCCAGCAGCCACGAGCGGACGACCGTGCCGACGCGCCACGAGTTGAGCACCTCGGCGACGTTGTCGACCATGTCGACCTTCTCGAGCAGCTCGTAGCCCTCGGCGTAGGCCTGCATCATGGCGTACTCGATGCCGTTGTGGACCATCTTGCTGAAGTGCCCGGCGCCGGTCTTGCCGGCATGGACGAAGCCGTTCTCGGCATCAGGGCGCAGGGCGTCGAACGCCGGCTGCACCTTGGCGATGTCCGCAGCGTCGCCGCCGGCCATCAGCGCGTACCCGTTCTCGAGGCCCCAGACGCCACCACTGACGCCACAGTCGACGAAGCCGATCTTCTTCTCGCCCAGCATCTCGGCGTGAAACTCGTCGTCGGTCCAGCGCGAGTTGCCGCCGTCGACCACCACGTCGCCCTCGGAGAGCAGCTCGTTGAGCTCGGCGATCGTGCTGTGCGTGGGCTCGCCGTGGGGCACCATCACCCAGACCACCTTGGGGCTGGGCAACTGCTCGACCAGCTCGGCCAGCGAGCCGACGTCACTGACGTCCGGATCGCGGTCGTATCCGACCACGGTCAGACCGGCGTTGCGCATGCGCGTACGCATGTTCCCGCCCATCTTCCCCAGTCCGACGAGTCCGATGTGCATGGCGCCTCCCGACGTCGTTGGCGCGATTCAGTTCTGGAGCCGTACCGGCATGATCAGGTAGCGGAACGCGCCATCGGGATCCGCTCCCACCTCCGCGACTCCGGACATCGCGGCAGGCTTGGTGTGCTGGGTGAACGACAGGTGCACGACCGGCTCGGTCATGACCGAGAGTCCTTCGAGCATGTAGTTCGGGTTGAAGCCGATCGAGATGTCGTTGCCGTCGATCGTGGCCTCGACGCTCTCGGAGGCCTGGGCCTCGTCACCGCTGCCGGCCTCGAGCAGGACCTGGCCCTCGGAGAACGTGAGCCGGACCGGGGTGTTGCGCTCGGCGACGAGGGCGACACGCTTGACGGCGTCGACCAGAGCGTGGGTGCTGACGTACGCGACCGTCTCGGCCTGGGCCGTGAACAGCTGGCGGACTCGCGGGAAGTCGCCCTCGAGCAGACGCGTGGTGGTGCGGCGCACGCCGCCGCCGACGGTGCCCTCGAAGCCGATGAGTCCGTCGCCGGTCTCGCTGGTGGAAACCGCGATCGTGATGTCGCCGCCCGCGGTCAGTGCCTTGGCGGTGTCGGACAGGACGCGCGCCGGGACGAGGGCGCGCGCCGAGATGTCGGAGGTCTCGGGGTACCAGGACAGGTCGCGCAGGCTGGCGCGGAACCGGTCGGTGGCCATCAGCGAGATCGTCGAGCCCTCGAGCTCGACCCGGATTCCGGTCAGCAACGGCAGCATCTCGTCGCGCGAGGCGGCGGCGCTGGCCTGGCCGACCGCCGTGGCGAAGTCGTCGGCCTTGACGGTGCCGGTGGAGGTGGGCATCGCTGGCAGCTGCGGGTACTCGTCGACCGGCATCGTCTGCAGGCTGAAGCGCGAGCTGCCGCACGTGACCTGGACCTTGGTGCCGTCATGGACGACGTCGACCGGCTTCCCAGCGGGGAGCGCGCGCACGATCTCGGCCAGGAGACGGCCCGAGACGAGCGCCTTGCCCTCGTCGTTGACCTCCGCGGGCAGCGATGCGCGCGTGGAGGTGTCGTAGTCGAAGCCCGACAGGTGGAGCTCGTCGCCGACGGTCTCGAGCAACAGCCCGGTCAGCACCGGCACGCTCGGGCGGGTCGGCAGGCTGCGGGCGGTCCATCCGACAGCGTCGGCAAGGGTGTCGCGATCGATGCGGAACTTCACGTTCTGGGGCCTCTCATTCGTCAGTCGAATCCTGCCACGGTGGGCGGTCATCCACACCTATGGGGCGTCGTGACTTCTACTCGGATTTGGCTCTTTGTACTTTCCGTCGTCGTAGTAGGGCCTGTGGATTCGGTGGACAACCCTTGTTTGTGCTGGTCAGCGGTGTTTTCTGCCTGTGGATGAAGTTGTGGTGGGCGCAGTGGGGGGACTCGGTCGGGCTGTGGACGAACGTTTGTCGTTCACATCGTGTTCACACCCTGAGAGCTCCGGTGCACCGATTCTGGCGGTTCATCCACACCCGTGTCCCCAGGTGGGGAAGAACAAAAGTCGTCAGGACTGCCGTGCCTGCTGGCGGATGCGTGCCGTGAGCTCGGTGACCTGGTTGTAGACGGCGTGCTTCTCGGCCATGAGCTTGCGGATCTTGCGCTCGGCGTGCATCACGGTGGTGTGGTCGCGCCCGCCGAACTCGCTGCCGATCTGCGGCAGGGACATCTCGGTGAGCTCGCGGCACAGGTACATCGCGATCTGGCGGGCGAGGACGAGGTTGCGCGAGCGGTTGGGGCCGCACAGCTCCTCGATCGTGTACTCCGAGTAGGCCGCGGTCTGCGCCATGATCATGCCGGCGGTGATCTCGGGGTCGTCGCCCTCGGCGATCAGGTCCTTGAGCACGATCTGCGCCAACTGCAGGTCGACGGTCGTGCCGTTGAGGTTGGCGAACGCGGTGGCGCGGATGAGGGCGCCCTCCAACTCACGGATGTTGGTCTGCACCTTGCTGGCGATGAACTCCAGCACGTCGGCCGGCGCGGTCAGCTTCTCGGTGGCGGCCTTCTTGCGCAGGATCGCGATGCGCGTCTCGAGGTCGGGCGGCAGCATCTCGGTCTGCAGGCCCCAGCTGAATCGGTTGCGCAGGCGCTCCTCCAGCGTCCGCAGCTCCGACGGCGGCCGGTCGGACGTCATGACGATCTGCTTGTTCTCGTTGTGCAGCGCGTTGAAGGTGTGGAAGAACTCCTCCTGCGTCGCGTCCTTGTTCTCGATGAACTGGATGTCGTCGACGAGCAGCACGTCGATCTCGCGGTACTTGCGGCGCAGCGCGGGGGTGCGGTTCTCGCCGATCGCGTTGATGACGTCGTTCACGAACTCCTCGGAGCTGACGTACCGGACGCGCGACGAGGGGTAGAGGTTGATGACGTAGTGCCCGATGGCGTGCAGGAGGTGCGTCTTGCCCAGGCCGGAGTCGCCGTGGATCACCAGGGGGTTGTACGCCTTGCCCGGTGCCTCGGCCGCGGCGACCGCGGCGGCGTGGGCGAAGCGGTTCGACGAGCCGATGACGAAGTTCTCGAACTGGTAGCGCGAGTTCAGTCGTGCCTCGGCGATGTTCGCGCGATGCGACGGGCCCGGCCCGCCCTTGGAGGCGGCCGGCCGGCTGACCCAGCTGGGGGTGAGGCTGTCGTCGTCCTCCTCGATCTCGTCATCCCTGTCGACAAATCGACTTGACGACTTGTCGATGTCTGTGGGCTCCTCGGCGACGGTGATCGCGGGGGAGAAGAGCTCGGGTGCGTCGTCGACGACCTCGGGGTCGATCGTCACCACGAGGCGGATGTCCTCGCCGGCCTGCGTCGTGAGCGCCTGTTCGAGGGCCGGGCGGACGCGCGATTCGAGCTGCGCGCGCGAGAGGTCGTCCTGGACGGCGACGATCAGGATGCCGTTGTGCAGCGAGAGAGGCTTGGCCCCGTAGACGAAGACCTTCGCCCCTGGCGACAAGGTGGCGACCGAATCGCGCCAGACGGACTCCAAGTCCACTTCAACCTCGTCGCGCACTGCACAGCCTTCCTTCCGCCACAGCGGGCGGGTTTCCCGGGATTTTTTCGTGAGCGGCCGAGAGCAGGGCGGGCCGCCCGAGGGGTTGTTCACACTGTTGTCCACACGTTGTGTACGAAACGGTTCGATCTGCCGCCGTCCCTGACGCGGCGCCTGTGGATATCCTGTGACGCTAGCAGCCGGTGCCGATCCGTCACAAGCGGATCCGGACATTTGTGGAGGCCGTTCGGCGTGTCGTGTGGACCCTGCCCCACACTCAGGATAAGACTTGCGGCTTTGGGTCGGTTTGACCACGTCAGGCCGCCCCCGTACCGTTGAGGGGTCGTCTCGAACGACGTCTGCCGCGTGCCCATGAACAGTTCCGGTCGTGGGCGAGCGGTGGCCCCTCCCCGTTGGGTCACGATCCGTAAGAAGGACCTCCTGTGAGCAAGCGCACTTTCCAGCCGAACAACCGTCGCCGCGCCAAGAAGCACGGCTTCCGCCTCCGCATGCGTACGCGTGCCGGTCGCTCGATCCTCGCGGCCCGTCGCCGCAAGGGTCGCGACAAGCTCTCGGCCTGATTCATCGTGCTGGCGCGCGTGCACCGCATGCGCGACGGTGAGGAGTTCCGCCAGGCGATGCGCCGTGGTGGCAAGGGTGTTCAACCCGACCTCGTCGTTCACGTGGGTGGGCCTGTCGAACCGGCGGACGTCACGTCCGTCGGTTTCGTCGTGTCCAAGAAGGTGGGCCGTGCCCACGAGCGCAATCTCGTGAAGCGACGCCTGCGCCACCTCATGCGCGACCGGATCGACGCGGTTCCCGCGGGATCTCGGGTCGTCGTGCGGGCCCTCCCCGGTGCGGCCTCCCGCCCGGCCGCCGCCCTGGCACCGCAATTGGACCAAGCACTGCACACGGCCGTGTCGCGGGTGCGACGATGATGCGTTGGATCGTGGCGAGTCTGCTGCGGGCCTATCGCTTCGCCATCAGCCCGATGTACGGGCAGGTGTGCCGCTACTACCCGAGCTGTTCGGCATACGCCCTGGATGCGGTCGAGACGCATGGCGCCCTGCGGGGTTGCTGGCTCGCGATCCGTCGCCTCGGCCGGTGCCACCCCTGGGCCGCCGGCGGGTACGATCCCGTGCCGTCCGGCGCCCGTGAACGAGGAGAAGCATGTTCGACTTCCTAGGCAGCATCGGTGGCGCCATCATGACGCCGCTGTACTACTTCACGTCCGGCATCGTGCTCGCGTGGCACTGGCTGTTCGAGCAGATCGGCATGAACCCGGACGGCGGCTGGACGTGGGCCCTGTCGATCGTCGGCCTGACGCTGACGATCCGCGCCATGCTGATCCCGCTGTTCGTCAAGCAGATCAACTCCAGCCGGAACATGCAGTTGATCCAGCCGCAATTGCAGGAGTTGCGCAAGAAGTACGGCCACGATCGTGAGCGCTTCGCCCAGGAGCAGATGAAGCTGTTCCAGGAGACGGGCACCAACCCGTTCTCCTCCTGCCTGCCGCTGCTGCTGCAGATGCCGATCTTCTTCGCCCTCTTCCGCGTCATCGACCAGGCGTCCCGCAACGGCGCCGAAGGTGCACGCGGCTTCCTGTCCGGTGCGCAGGCCGAATCCCTGGCCAACGCCGAGTGGCTCGGCGGCCGCATCGCCGACACCTTCATGTCGAGCGAGCACCTCGAGACCAAGATCATCGCTATGACCATGGTCATCGCGATGTGCGCCACCCAGTTCTTCACGCAGAAGCAGCTGATGGCCAAGAACATGCCGGAGTCGGCGCTCAACGGCCCGTTCGCCCAGCAGCAGAAGATCCTCCTCTACGTGCTCCCGGTCGTCTTCGCCGTCTCCGGCGTGGCGTTCCCCCTCGGCGTGCTCGTCTACTGGACCACGTCGAACCTGTGGACCATGGGCCAGCAGTTCTGGGTCATCCGCAACAACCCCGCGCCCGGCACGCCGGCCTTCAAGGCCAAGCAGGAGCGCGACCAGGCCAAGGGCAAGACGGTTCAGCCCGATCCGGCGCTCCCCGTCGAGACCGAGACCGAGGCTCAGCGCCTGAAGCGCCAGCAGCCGAAGAAGCAGACGCGCGACCAGCGCCGGAAGAGCGGCTCCCCCCAGCCGAAGCAAGCGAAGCCGAAGCCGAAGCCGAACAAGCCTGCCCAGGAGGATCCCGATGAGTGACAGCGATCTGGAACGCGAAGGTGACATCGCGGCCGACTTCCTCGAGGAGCTCCTCGACATCGCGGACCTCGACGGCGACATCGACATCGATGTCGACGGCGATCGCGCCGCGGTCGAGATCATCGGCGGCGATCTGCGTCACCTGGTCGGGCCGGACGGCGAGGTCCTCGAAGCGCTCCAAGAGCTCACCCGGCTGGCGGTCTACCGCGAGACCGGTGACCGCAGCCGTCTGATGCTGGACGTCGACGGACACCGGGCCGCTCGCAAGGCCGCGCTCGTCGAGGTCGCTGCCGGAGCGATCGAGCAGGTCAAGGCGGACGGCGAGCCGCTCGCTCTCGATCCGATGTCGCCCTTCGAGCGCAAGGTCATCCATGACGCGGTCGCCGATGCGGGACTGCGCAGCGAGTCGGACGGCGCCGGCCCGACGCGCCACGTCGTCGTGCTGCCGGCCGAGTGACTGTTTCACGTGAAACGGCAGCGTTCGGCGAGCGTCTTCCGCTCGCAGAACGCTATGCCGAGATCCTGGCCACGACCGGTGTCGAGCGCGGTCTGATCGGTCCCCGCGAGGTCGACCGACTGTGGGACCGACACCTGCTCAACTGCGCCGCCCCGGTGGTCCGCGTTCCTGAGAACGCCACCGTCGCGGACGTCGGCGCCGGCGCTGGACTCCCCGGCCTGGTCTGGGCCATCGCGCGTCCTGATCTGCACGTCACCTTGATCGAGCCCCTCCTGCGTCGAGCGACCTTCCTCGAGGAAGCCTCCGCGGAGCTGGACCTGGACAACGTGACGGTGCTGCGAGCGCGCGCCGAAGAGGTTTCCGAGAAGTACGACGTCGTCACCGCGCGTGCGGTGGCGGCCCTCGACAAGCTGGGACGCTGGTGCATGCCCTTGGTGAAGCCGGGCGGATTCCTGCTCGCGCTCAAGGGACGCAGTGCCGCAGAAGAGGTCGAATCCGCGCGCGCCACCCTCAAGCGTCTGAAGGCCGGCGATATCGTGGTGGCGACGTACGGGCAGGACTGGGGACTCGACGTTCCCACGACTGTCGTCGAAGTCCAGCGCAGATGAGCATCCGTGGAACGGCCTGACGTTCCACGTGAAACATGACGTGGGGCGCCCTGACGTTCCACGTGAAACATGACAGGGAGCCGTAGTGACGATTCCGACAGCCGCGGACTTTGCCGAGGAGCCGGTGGAGGCGTCCGCCTCCACCCCCCTCGCCGACCAAGCGAGCCAGCACGTCGAACTCATGGAGCGCCTTGCGCGCAGTGGCCGGTACGAACGCCCGTCCCACACCCGGGTGTTCGTCGTGGCGAACCAGAAGGGTGGCGTCGGCAAGACGACCACCTCGGTGAACTTGGCCGCGGCGATGGCCGCGCGCGGGTTGTCCGTCCTGTTGATCGACCTGGACCCGCAGGGCAACGCCTCCACGGCAGCGGCGATCCCGCACGCCTCCGGAACACCGGGCACGTACGAGGTCCTGCTCGACGAACTACCCATCGAGGACGCGGTCCAGGCAAGTCCTGACATCCCGGCATTGCGCGTCGTTCCAGCCACGATCGACCTCGCGGGCGCCGAGATCGAGCTCGTCGGACTAGAGCAACGCGAGCGTCGCCTGCGCACGGCCATCGACACGTACCTGGCCGGCCCGGGAGCCGACATCGACTACGTCTTCATCGACTGCCCGCCGTCGCTGGGACTGCTGACGATCAACGCGATGGTGGCAGCGCGCGAGGTGCTGATCCCGATCCAGTGCGAGTACTACGCCCTGGAAGGACTGAGCCAGTTGCTCGGCAACATCGGCCTGGTCCAGCAGCACCTCAACCAGGATCTCGACGTGTCGACGATCCTGCTGACCATGCACGACGCCCGGACGAACCTGAGTTCGAGCGTGGCGGCCGAGGTGCGCGGCCACTTCGGGGATCGGGTCCTCTCGACCGCGATTCCCCGCTCAGTGCGGATCAGCGAGGCGCCGGGCTACCAGCAGACGATCATCACGTACGATCCGAACTCGACGGGAGCGTTGTCCTACATGGAGGCGGCCCGTGAGATCACCCAACGCGGCGCGGCCCCGGCCGACCAAGGAGCATCGTCATGAGCACACCTCGCCCCGGCCTCGGCCGTGGACTCTCCGCCCTGATCCCCACCTCGCCGGCCCAGGCAAAGGAGTCGGGCCTCACCGAGGTCGCGGGTGCCCGACTGCGCGAGCTGCCGGTGGGCCAGATCTCGCCCAACCCGCGTCAGCCCCGCAAGGTGTTCGACGAGGAGGCGATGTCCGAGCTCGTCCACTCGATCAAGGAGATCGGACTGCTCCAGCCGATCGTCGTGCGATCGACCGGGCCGGATCGCTACGAGCTGATCATGGGGGAGCGGCGTTGGCGCGCCACCCAGAAGGCCGGCCTCGAGACGATCACCGCGGTCATCCGCGAGACGACGGACGAGGACCTGCTGCGTGACGCACTGCTGGAGAACCTGCACCGGTCGGAACTGAACCCGCTGGAAGAGGCAGCGGCGTACCAGCAGCTCCTGGAGGACTTCGGCTGCACGCAGGAGGAGCTCTCGGAGCGCATCGGGCGGTCGCGCCCGCAGATCACCAACACGATCCGGTTGCTGAAGCTCCCTCCGGCGGTCCAGCGACGCGTCGCGGCGGGCGTGCTGTCCGCCGGCCACGCACGGGCCCTGCTCGCGGTGCCGAACCCGGAATTGCAGGACAGATTGGCCTCGCGGGTGGTCGCTGAGGGGATCTCCGTGCGTCAGCTCGAGGAGATCGTCCGCTTCGGGGACGAGGACGCGACGCCTGCGGCACGCAAGCTGTCGACGCGTCCCACCTCGGCGAGGGTGGGCGAGTTGGCGCACCGGCTCTCCGAGCGTTTCGACACGCGGGTCAAGGTCGACTTCGGCAAGTCCAAGGGCAAGATCGTCGTCGAGTTCGCGACGATCGGCGACCTGGAGCGCATCGTTGAACTGATGGACCCCGCCTCCGCTCAGAAAGTCGACTAATCTACTGAACGACTTAACAACAAAGCCACTTGTCGATAAGTCGACAAGTGGCTTTGCTGGTTACAGCAGGTGTCAGGCGACGAACTCCGAGATCTCGGTGAGGATCGCCGACTTGGGACGGACGCCCACGATGGAGCGGACGAGCTCGCCCTGGTAGTAGAGGTTGATCGTCGGCAGGCCGGTGACCCGGTAATGCGCCGGCGTGACGGGGTTGGCGTCGGCGTCCATCTTGACGACGGTCAGCGCGCCTTCCTTCTCGGCAGCGATCTCCTCGAGGATCGGGGCCAGCTGGCGGCACGGGCCGCACCAGGAGGCCCAGAAGTCGACGAGGACGGGCCCTTCGGCCTTCAGGACGGTGGACTCGAAGTCGGCGTCCGTGACGGCGGTGATCTCAGCCATGTTTCTCCTTGGGTGGGTGCGGATGGTCAGTCGGTCAGGGCGACCGCGGGCTCGGGGAACCCGGCGGCCTCAATGTCGGCGAGGAAACGCTCGGCGTCGAGGGCGGCCTGGCATCCGGTGCCGGCCGCGGTGATCGCCTGACGGTAGGTGTGGTCGACCAGGTCGCCGGCGGCGAAGACGCCGCGCAGGTTCGTGGCGGTCGAGCCCGGCTGCGTGAGGACGTAGCCCTCGTCGTCCAGGTCGACCTGACCCACGAGCAGCTCGGAGCGCGGGTCGTGGCCGATGGCGATGAACAGGCCGCTGATGTCGAGACGGCGGGTCTCGCCGGTCTCGGTGTCGCGCAAGGTGACGCCCTCGAGCATGCCGTCGCCGTGGATCTGGTCGACGGCGCTGTTCCACGCGAACTCGAGCTTGTCGTTGGCCAGGGCGCGCTCGGCCATGATCTTGCTGGCGCGCAGCTCGTCGCGGCGGTGGATCAGCGTGACCTTGTCGGCGAAGCGCGTCAGGAACAGGGCCTCCTCGACGGCGGAGTCGCCACCGCCGACCACGGCGATGTCCTTGCCGCGGAAGAAGAAGCCGTCACACGTGGCGCACCAGCTGACGCCGTGGCCCGAGAGCGTGTCCTCACCCTCGATGCCGAGCTTGCGGTAGCCCGAACCCATGGCGAGGATCACCGCGTGGGCGCGGTACGTCGAGCCGTTGGCCAGCTGCACGGTCTTGATGTCGCCGGTCAGGTCGCACGACGTGACGTCGTCGGCCACGAGCTCGGCGCCGAAGCGCTCGGCCTGGGCGCGCAGGTTGTCCATCAGGGCCGGGCCCATGATGCCGTCGGGGAAGCCCGGGAAGTTCTCGACGTCGGTGGTGTTCATCAACGCGCCACCGGCGGTCACGGAACCCTCGAAGACGAGGGGGTTGAGATTGGCTCGCGCGGCATAGATGGCAGCCGTGTACCCGGAGGGGCCGGAGCCGATGATGATGAGACTACGGACGTCGTCGGTCATGGAGAAACGCTTTCGATCGGGTTCACGTGGTGCAACGGATTCTAGGTGCTGGATGTTCCCGCACGGCGGTGTCAGTCATCGGCCGCGCACGATCACGCTGCGGATCTCGCCGCGGAACTCCCCGGGCTCGACCTGCGGCAGCGAGCGCAGCCACACCACCACGAACCGGGTGCGGTCGTCGCGGGGCATCGCGATGGAGAGGTCCTCGGTGGCACCGTTGAGCGTGGAGACCTCACGCAGGTCGTCCAGGGAACGGGGCAGGGTGGTCATCGTCGCCGGCGCGGTCAGGATCGACAGGTCGGTCGGGCTGCCGCCCAGACGCAACCGCACCTGCTCGACCTGACGGACGGCGCCGAGGTCCAGGATGAGCCCCACCCCGTCCTTGAGGCCACCCAGATCCGCCCGCCCGTAGTACGTGCTGGTGCGCCAGCCGGTGTTCGGGTCGTCGTCGATGGCGGCCCCGGTCTGGTCGGGACTCTCGGCACCGTCGCTGCCCTGGGGATCGAAGTCGACGACCCGCTCGACGGGCAGGACGCGCACCGGCGCATCCGGCGCGGACTGCGCATAGGGGTCGCCCTCGCGTCCGGACTCACGGCCCACGAGGAACGCCAGCACGCCGGACAGCACGATCGCGGTGACCAGGCCCAGCAGGATCAGGGCGCGATCACCGTGGGTCATCGCCTGCATGCGCGTGGCGAATCGCTCGCGACGCGTGGGCGGCTTCGGGGCGAAGGCCTTGGGCCGGCGCCGCGGCGGCTCGAGCCCAGGCGGCGGCCCGGACGGCTCGACGACGGGGTCCATCCGCAGCAGGTCGGGCGAGGTCACGTCGTACCCGAGCGGCTCGTCGAAGAGGTCCTCGTCGCCCTCCGCCGCCTGGTAGAGCACCCGGGCGATCTCGTCGGCGGTCGTCAGGGCGTCGTGCGGGTGGCGTGCGGGCTCGAGGATCCGGTCGCAGATGTCGTCGAGCTCACGCAGCACGCCGGCGCGCACCTGACGCGGGCGCAGGAGGTGGCCGTGCACCGTGGGCGCGGCCCGCAGGCCGTCGACGTGGCCCCCGGGCCAGCGGCTGACCAGGCAGGCGTAGAGCAGCTTGCCCAGGGCGTTCACGTCCGCGGCGCGGTAGGCCTCCATGTCGTCGGCCGAGTCCTGGTGCTCCACCGGAGCGAGCGCCGTGGCGACGCCGAGGCCGACGATGCGGACGGCGCCGGACTCCTTCAGCAGGACCTGGTGCGGCGTCAGCCGGCGGTGCACCAGCCCGCGGTCGTGGGCATGTGCGATCGACTCCGCGACCTCGGCGACGACCGTGGCGGCACGCCGGTTCGGCAGGGGCGACTGGGCCAGCACGCGGCTCAGCGGCATCGCCTTCGCCCACTCGCGAACGACGACGTGGACCCCGTCCTCGTCCTGCAGCAGGTCCAGGACACGCAGGAACCGGTGGTCCGTCACGCTGGTCGAGCGCCGGGCCGCCTGCAGGAAGTTCTCGCCGCGCGGATCGTCGGCGGGCAGCATCTCGACGCGCACGTTGCGGTGCAGGATGCGGTCGACGGCGCGCCAGTTCGAGGCGCCGAGGCTCTCACTGACCAGATCGGCGAGCTCGTACCGCGAGGCGAGAACGTCGCCGGAGACGTGGGGCCTCCGGTCACTCATCGGTCCTCAGTCCTCCTCGGCACGCAACGGGCGGTGCTGCCCACCTCATCGTACGGGGGTCGTGTCGGCGCCGGGTCAGTTGCGCCGCAGCACACTGGTGACCACGTACCGCAGTTCCTCGACCCGCAGCAGACGTGCCATGAGAACCGTGGTGGCCGCGCCGAGCAGGCCGACGACCACGAGCTCGCCCATCGCCGAGAGGGGCGAGAGCGCGCCGCTGTCGACGAAGTGGCCCCAGCCCCACCGGCCGGCCAGCATGACGGCGGCCGCGGCCGCGCACACGAGGGCCAGCCGCGCGACGAACCGGACCGTCTCGGGATCGGCGAGCGTGCCGATCCGCCGCGACAGGACCGTGGCGGAGATCGCCAGGCCGAGCGTGTAGGCCAGCCCGTAGGCCAGCGCGAGCCGCGTGGAGACCTCGATCGGGGCCGCCCCGGTGGTCAGCAGGACGGCCAGGACGATGTTGCCCGCGGCGATGGCGACCTGGATGAAGAACGGGGTGCGCGTGTCCTCGAGCGCGTAGAAGCCCCGCAGGACCACATAGTGCAGGCTGAACATCACCAGCGCGAGCGCGAACGCCGAGATCGTCATGCCGATCGCATCGGTGTTGGCGCGCGCCGCACCGAAGCCGGCCACGACGGAGGCCAGCGGCAGGCCCAGGCACGCGACGGCGACGGCGATCGGGGCGATGAGCATCAGGGCCAGGCGCAGCGTCCGGGTCAGCTCGAGGCGCATCCGGCCGAAGTCCCTCTCGGCGGCGCGCGCGGCGAGCGTGGGGATGATCGCGGTGGCCAGCGACACGGTGATGACACCGTGCGGCACCTGGCTGATCAGGAAGCCGACGTCGTAGACCACCTGGCCGGCACTGTCGACGCCACGCCTGCGGCCCTCGATGTCGGCGCCGGAGGCGAGCCGCACGATGACGAAGAACGAGATCTGGTTGACGACGATGAACGCCAGCGTCCAGGCCCCGAGCTTGAGGGTGTGGCTCAGGCCCACCCCGCGGAAGTCGAACCGCGGGCGGTACCGGAAGCCCACCTGGCGCAGGAACGGGACCAGGACCAGGGCCTGCACCGCGATGCCGAGGGTGGAGCCCAGGCCCAGCAGCCAGGCCTCGCCCGAGCTGAAGCCGTCGCCGGCGCCCGGCTGAGCGACGCCGAAGACGACGGCGTACGTCCCCAGCACCCCCAGCGCCACCAGGTTGTTGACGATCGGCGCCCACATCATCGGGCCGAACCGTTGGCGGGAGTTGAGGATCTGCCCCACCAGGACGAACGCGCCGTAGAAGAAGACCTGCGGCATGCACAGCAGCATCAACAGCTGCGCGGACTCGCGTTGGCGGGTGAGCTCCTCGGTGAACAGCTCGGCGCCGAAGAGCATCCGGACCAGCAGCGGCACGGCGATCATCAGCGCGATCGTCGCGACGCCGAGCACGAGCAGGCCCAGCGTGACGATGCGGTTGGCGTACGCCTCGCCGCCGTCGGGGTCGTTCTTCATCGCGCGGACGAGCTGCGGGACCAGGACGACGTTGAAGATGCCGCCGGCGACCAGGATGTACAGCGAGTTCGGGATCGAGTTGGAGACGTTGAAGATCGAGCCGTTCAGGGCGCTGCCGATGACGGCCAGCAGCACCAGCGAGCGCAACAGCCCGGTCACGCGCGAGACGATCGTCCCCAGCGCCATCCACGCACTGGACCGCGCCAGGTTCGGATCACTCATCGTCGTCCTCGGGGGTCGCGGGGGTGTCGGCTGCCTCGCTGCGCCGACGACGACGGCCGAGGAAGCGCCGCGCCCACGTCGCCACGACGAGCAGGCCGGCGGCGGCCATCGCGGCCCACACGATGAGTCCGACGTTGCTCGACCGGATGTTGAAGTCGGCCGGGGTGCCGAAGGTGGCGCCCGAGTCGGTGGACAGACGGGCGGTGACCGTGCTGGAGGTCTGGTCCTCCAGGTCCACCTCGACGGTGAAGGTGTGGCGCTCGCCGGCGTCGATCTCGACGGGCTCGACGTCGTCGAGGTCCAGCGCCGGGTTGTCCGCGGACAGGTCCAGGCCGACGAGCACCGGCTGCTTCGTCCCGTTGGAGATCGTCAGCGGGAAGCCGCCGCGGCTGCTCGAGAGTGTGATGGTGGACGGGCTGTCGATCGTGATGGCGTCGAGGGCGGACGTCAGCTTGGACGTCTCTCCGCGCACGGCACGGTCCAGCAGGGCCGGTTCGGACCGCCACCGCACCGACATCAGGCTCGCGATGTCGCGCGCCTGGTCCGAGCGCTGGGCGGGGACGGTGACCTCGTCGTAGCGGTCGGCGATGTCCGAGAGCGTCGCCAGGCGATCGAGCACGCTGGCGCTCAGTGACGTGGTGTCGACCTCCTCGGGGACGCGGCCCGAGTACGAGGTCGGCGCGGTGCGCAGCAGGTCGGTGGCCGTCACGGGGCGCGTCAGTCCACCGCTGCCCCGCTGCGTGACGGCCTGGCCGATGACCGCGCCGCCGCCCGCGCCGGGGTTCCAGCTGGGGTCGACGATGGTCAGCGCGTCGGCCCGGGACGCCGCGTCGCTCTCGCGCGAGAGCGTGCCCAGGGCCGCGTGCGCCAGGACGCGCTGGCGCAGGGTCACGGGGGTCTCGGCGCCCGGGATGTCGGGGAGGGTGCCGTTGACCAGCAGCGGCAGGGGGCCGTTGAGCGTCTCGAGCTTGACGACCGAACCGAGGCGCGGCTCCCAGTCGGGCACGCTCTCGCGGGACACGAGGACCGGGCCGTCTCCGCGACTGCGGATGTCCTCGAGCATCTCCAGGGTCGTGCCCGAGATCGTCGGCCACGAGGCCCGCGAGCCGGTCAGCGCGTAGTCGACCAGCGACTGCGACGTCGCCTCGTCGACCCGCTTCCACAGCGTCTCGGCGTTCTCGGGGTAGCGGCTCAGGGCCAGCTCGTCGGGGCGGGCGTAGCCCACGATCCAGGTGGTGGAGTCCAGGGCCAGCTCACGCAGGTCGGAGATCCACGCCTTCACGGCGGCGCCGCGCGACTCGGGGATGTCCACACCCTCGGGCAGGTTCTGGGGGCGGGTGACCCGGTTCAGCTCGTCGAGCAGCGAGGGATCCAGCACGATCGTGCGGCCCTCGCGGGGGGTCGCCCGGGCGGCGTCGAGGTAGTGACGCAGCTGGCCGGACTCGGCCGAGATCGCGATCTGCTCGAGGTCGGTCTCGGCGGGCCGCCAGGTCGGGGTGAACGGCCACACGAGTCCGGCCGGCACGGGCTGGGCGGGATCGGGGACCCACGGCAGGAAGGTCGTCGCGCGCGAGACCGCGTCATTGGACCGCTGGCCCGCCGCGTCCGTGGCCAGGATCTGGACGCCGACCGGGTACACGCCACCCGGGCCGGCCAGGCCCAACCGGGACACGGGGACCTTGATCTCGAAGCGCTTCCACGCGCCCGGTGCGAGGTCGCCGACCTCGGCGAACGTGCCGGCCTCGACGACGCGCTCGCCGGTGTACGAACGGCCGTCCTCGATCGCGGTCTCGATCTGCTCACGCGATTCGAAGGGACTGCGCGGGATCACCAGGTACGCCTGCACCGAGGTCCAGGGCGTGGAGCCGGTGTTGCGGACGATGCCGCTCATCTGGATCGTGGCGTCCGCGGACAGCCGTGAGGGGCTCAGTCCGTCGATGCGGACGGACAGCGATCCGGCGTCGTCTGCGGTCGCCGTGGAGGTCGGGGCACCCACGAGCAGCGACACCGCGACCACGACGGCAGTGAGCCACGCGCGGATCGACACCACGTCATCGTAGTGGGCGCGGTCGCGGAACCGGGCCCGACGACTCAGCGGGCGGCCCACCAGGACCGCAGCGCCTCGATCGCCTGCTCCTCGGGCAGCGGTCCGCGGTCCATCCGCAGGTCCAGCAGGAAGCGGTACGCCTCGCCCACCTCGCGGCCCGGTCCGATGCCCAGGACCTCCATGATCCGGTTGCCGTCGAGGTCGGGCCGGATGGACTGCAGCTCCTCCTGGGCGGCGAGCTGGGAGATGCGGGTCTCGAGATCGTCGTAGGTGCGCTGCAGCCGCAGCGCCTTGCGCTGGTTGCGCGTGGTGCTGTCGGCACGGGTCAGGATGTGCAGACGCTCGAGCTGGTCGCCGGCGTCGCGCACGTAGCGGCGCACCGCCGAGTCGGTCCACTCGCCGGTGCCGTAGCCGTGGAACCGCAGGTGGAGCTCGACCAGCGTCGCGACGTCGTCGGTGATGTCGTTGGGGTACCGCAGCGCCCGCATCCGCTTGCGCACCAGCTTGGCGCCGACGACGTCGTGGTGGTGGAACGTGACGGTGCCGTCGTCCTGGAAGCGCCGGGTGCGGGGCTTGCCGATGTCGTGCAGGAGGGCCGCCAGCCGGATCGTCAGGTCGGGGCGCTCGTCGAGGCGGTGCTCGAGGTCGATCGCCTGCTCGAGCACGGTCAGCGAGTGCTCGTAGACGTCCTTGTGACGGTGGTGCTCGTCGCGCTCGAGCTGCAGGGCCGGCAGCTCGGGCAGCACCCGCTCGGCCAGACCGGTGTCGACCAGGACGCGCAGGCCGTCGACCGGGTGGTCCGAGAGCAGCAGCTTGTTGAGCTCGTCGCGCACGCGCTCGGCCGAGACGATCTCGATGCGGTCGGCCATCGCCGTCATCGCCTCGGCGACATCGGGCGCCGTGATGAAGCCGAGCTGGCCCACGAACCGGGCGGCGCGCATCATCCGCAGCGGGTCGTCCCCGAACGAGATGGCAGGGCCGATCGGGGTGCGGATCGTGCGGTCGGCGAGGTCGTCGATGCCGCCGTGGACGTCGACGAACTCCAGGTCCGGCAGTCGCACGGCCATCGCGTTGACGGTGAAGTCGCGCCGAGCGAGGTCGTCGTTCAGGTTGTCGCCGAAGGCGACGACCGGCTTGCGGGAGTCGGGGTCGTACTCATCGGCGCGGTAGGTGGTGATCTCGAGCGTCTCGTGGCCCTTGCGCAGCGCGATGGTGCCGAAGTCGCGTCCCACGTCCCACGTGGCGTCGGCCCAGCCCTTGACCGCCTGCTCGATCTGGTCGGGCGTGGCCGAGGTGGTGAAGTCCAGGTCGGTGACCCGGCGGCCCAGCAGCGCGTCGCGCACGGGCCCGCCGACGAGGGCGATCTCGTGTCCGGCCTCGGCGAAACGGGCACCCAGCTCGGTCAGCACCGGGTGGGTGCGGCGCAACTCGTCGAGTCGCGCCCTCTCGTGCGGGGTCAGTTCGGCCACAAGGGTCGAGTCTATCGGGCACCGCGACGACGGCGGTCGCGCGCGGCGAGCCCTCGCGAGGCGAATCCCCGGCGCCAAACCCTCGACCCGCGCCGTCCCCGCCTCGATGATGGAGCTGCGCCCCGATCCGGCACCGGCGCGAGGAGGAGCAGATGGGCAACATGGCCGTGCCGCCCCGGGCGGACGTCGTGGTCGTCGGTGGCGGCGTCATGGGACTGAGCACGGCCTTCCACCTGGCGGCCGCCGGCGTCGAGCGCGTTGTTCTGGTCGAGCGGGACGCGCTGGGCGCGGGGTCGACCTGCAAGGCGGCCGGAGGCGTGCGGTCCCTGTTCTCCGACGAGATCAACATCCGGCTCGGCCAGCGCGGACTCGAGACCTTCGAGCGCTTCGGCGCCGATTTCGACCAGGAGATCGACCTGCACCAGGTCGGCTACCTGTTGCTCGCCCAGGACACCGCGACGATGGAGGCGTTCGAGCGCAACGCCGAGCTCATGACGGCTCTGGGACTTCAGGCCCGCCTCGTGGACGTCGCCGAAGCGGCACGACTCTCGCCGCTGATCAGCACGGAGGGACTCGTCGGCGGCCTGCTCTCGCCCCGCGACGGCCACTGCACCCCGGAGTCCGTCGTCCAGGGTTACGCCCGGGCGGCCCGGCGCGCCGGCGCCACCGTCCACACCGGGACGCGCGTCACCGGGATCGAGGTCGAGGACGGTGCCGTCACTGCGGTGCAGACCTCACGAGGCACCATCACCACCGACACGGTCGTGTGCGCGGCCGGCGCCTGGTCGCGCGAGGTCGGCACGTGGGTCGGCGAGGACCTGCCCATCGAGCCCTTGCGCCGCCAAATCGTCGTCACCGAGCCCGTGCCCGAGGCGCGAGCGGACACGCCGTTCACGATCGACTTCGCCACGGGCTTCTACTTCCACGCCGAAGGGCCGGGGCTGCTGATGGGCGCGCCGGAGTCGACGGACTCCTGGAGCTTCGACGTGAGCCGGGACCCGGCGTGGCTGGACGACCTCGCCACCTGCATGCAGCGGCGTGTGCCGTCGCTCGCCGACGTCGGAATCCGGACCGGCTGGGCGGGCCTGTACGAGATGACGCCCGACCACAACGCGGTGATCGGCCGGTCCGAGACGGTCGACGGCTTCCTCTACGCCGCGGGATTCTCGGGGCACGGCTTCCTCATGGGCCCGGCGGTGGGCGAGGTCATGCGCGACCTGTACCTCGGCAAGCGACCGTTCGTCGACGTTGCGCCGTTGCACGCCTCCCGCTTCGCGGCCGATGCCGGCCGACCCGAGCTCAACGTCATCTGACGGCCCTCGTTCGGTGGCGCCGCCGGATCCGGCGGTCGTAGGCTGGCGACATGGAGAACTGAGATCCCGCCACGCCCACCCGCGACCCGGAGATCTCTCATGTCCTGCTCCCTCACTCTCTCCCATGCCTCGTTCGTGCTGCCCGAGGGCCGCACGCTGCTCGAGGACCTCACGTTCTCGCTCGGTCCCGGCCGCCACGGCGTGGTCGGCGACAACGGCAGCGGCAAGTCCACGCTGCTGCGTCTCCTGACGGGCGCGCTGCCGCCCACGACCGGCACCGTCCAGGTGCACGGACGGCTCGCGCACCTGCAGCAGACCCGCGCTCCCGGCGCTGCCACGGTCGCCGACGTCCTGGGCGTCACGCCGGCGTTGGCCGCGCTGGGCCGGATCGAGGCGGGCTCGGTCGACCCTGCCGACTACGAGCTGATCGGCGACGACTGGGACCTGCCCGACCGCGTCGAGCGCTGGCTGGATCGGGTGGGCCTCGCGGGCCTGGAGACCACCCGCCCCATCGAGGCGGTCTCGGGCGGCGAGGCGACGCTGTTGCGCCTGGCCGGGCTGATGCTCGCCGATCCGGAGGTCCTCCTGCTCGACGAGCCCACGAACGACCTCGACCGGCCGGCGCGGCACCGCCTGGAGCAGATCGTGGACGACTTCACGGGCGTGCTGGTCGTCGTCAGCCACGACCGCGGGCTGCTCGAGCACATGCAGCACATCGGCGAGGTCCGCTGCAGGCAGGTGCGCTGGTTCGGAGGTCCGTTCAGTGCGTGGGCGCGGTCCGTCGAGCTCGAGCAGGACGCAGCCCACCGCGCCGTGTCGGCGGCGCGGGCCGACGTGAGACGTCAGCGCCAGGACCTCGTCGACCAGCAGACCAAGCAGGCCCACCGGGACCGGCAGGGCCGGGCGAACGCCGGCAGCCTGCCCAAGATCGTGGCCGGCGCGTACCAGCGCCGGGCCGAGGTCAGCGCCGGACGCCTGCGGGGGATGCACGAGGACCGCCTGGCAGCCTCGCGCTCCGCACTGGAGTCGGCGCAGGATCGGGTGCGCGACGACCGGCGCATCCGTGTCGACCTGCCCGACACACGAGTACCGGCCCGGCGCGAGGTGCTGCGCGCGGTCGGCGTGGTCCCCGCCCACGGGACCGACCGGCCGTTCGACCTCGACCTGCGTGGACCCGAGCGGATCGCGCTGGTCGGGCGCAACGGCGCCGGCAAGTCGTCGCTGCTGCGCGCCCTGCTCGGCCTGCAGGCCCCGCGGGCGGGCCGCGTCGAGGTGCACGTGCCGTGGCGGTACCTGCCGCAGGGCGTGGACCTGCTCGACCCCGGACTCTCGGTGCTCGAGAACGTCCGGCGGGCGGTACCCGGTGCCGATCCCGCGCGGGTGCGCGCGCAGCTGGCCCGGTTCCTGTTCCGTGGCGGATCGGTGGACCAGGTCACGGGGACGTTGTCGGGCGGCGAGCGCTGGCGGGCGACCCTGGCCAGCCTGCTGCTGGCCACCCCTGCGCCGCAGTTGCTGGTGCTGGACGAGCCGACCAACGACCTCGACCTGGCCAGCATCGCCCACCTCGCGGAGGCGCTGGAGTCCTATCGAGGCGCCCTGCTGGTGGTCAGTCACGACGAGTCGTTCCTGGCCGACCTCGATCTCGACCGCACCCTCACCGTGCCGTGACGGTCCCGGGCACGCGAAAGGGGCCGGCCCCAGCGGGCCGGCCCCTCTCAGCTGTGCGTCAGCCCTGCAGGGCGAAGCAGGGCTCGGTGTAGTCGTAGCCCTCGGCCGTCGGTCCGGCCGCCATCTCCTTGGTGATCGAGACGCCGGTGGGCGCCTTCGGGTCGACCTTGGAGATGACGCTCTGGCGCCACGCCACCTCGTTCGGCTCGCCGTTCTTGTTGAACGACTCGTCGGGCAGCATGCCCTCGTAGTCGACGCTCTCGAGCTCGGACGCCGCCTTGACGACGTTCTCGCGCGTGACGCCGCCGTCCATGTCGGCCGCCGACTTCAGTGCCGCCAGCAGCGGGTACTCCCACACCCAACCGGCGGTGTAGCCGTCGCTGGGCGACTCGACGTCGGCCAGCGCCTTGCGCATGGCGTCGTGACCGGGCGAGTCGGTGCCCCACGGGCCCCACGGGCCGGCCTGGAAGTACATGGCCTGGAGCGCCGGAGCGGCCTCGGTCTTCAGCAGCGCCGGGTTCCACGTCGGGCTGGAGCCGACGACGGTGCCCTTCCAGCCCTGGGCGGCCGCGCCACCGAGGATCGTGGCCATCTCGGCCGGACCGGTCGTGATGTAGAGCAGGTCGGGCTTCTGCTTCAGCACCGCCGCGACCGCGCCGGCCTGGTTGTCCTGACCGGTGGCGGTCTCGACGGACGCGAAGTCGAGGTTGTTCGCCTTGGCGGCGGCCTCGACACCCGCGGCCGCGTCTCCGCCGTAGTCGTTCGGGTAGTGGATCGCCAGGACCTTCTGCTTGACGCCGCGCTCCTGCACCGCCCAGTCGACGCCGTTCATGGCCTCGAAGCAGTAGCTGGCACCGGACTGCATGATCTGATCCTCGAAGTCCCACGCCGAGTTCCACGACGCCGGAACGCCGATGACGTTGTCGGCCTTCATGTCCTCCAGGATCGCCAGGGTCTGCGAGGAGCCGAGCGTCTGGCCGAGCGCCAGGATGTCGTTGCGCATCTCCTGGTACTTCTTGTTGTGGATCTCGGGGTTGTACTCGGCATCGGCGATGTACTTCTCGATGTTGACGTCGTAGCCGCCCACGCCGCCGTCCTCGTTGACCTTGTTCCAGAACGCCTTCTGAGCCTCGGTGATCGGCACCGCGAGCGGCGCGAACGGGCCCTTGGTGAGGTCGGAGATCACGCCGAGGTAGATGCAGCCGTTGTCCTTGTTCACCGCGTCGGGACACGCCTCCTCGGTGATGCCCGGTCCGGCACTGCTCTCTTCGTCACCGCCGCTGCGGCAGCCCGTCAGTACGAGGGCCGCCACCGCCGCACCGGCGACCACGCGGGTCAGCCTTCGGTGTTGCTTCATCTTCATTTCCTCCTGGGGGGTGGTTCGACGATGCGGTCGCACCGTCAGCGGCCTCGCGGCCGGGGTCTAGTAGGAGAAGGGCCAGCCCTTCCAGTAGTTCCGGATCCGGGTCCAGATCCCGAACAGTCCTCGTGGCTCGAAGATCAGGAAGCCCATGATCAGCAGGCCGTAGAGGATCGCCTCGAGCTGGAACACGGTCAGCAGACCTTCGGGCACGTAGTGCGCGATGAACTGGCTGATCCGCGGCAACAGCGCGATGAACAGGGCGCCCATGATCGATCCGCTGATCGTGGCCACGCCGCCGATCAGCACCATCGCGAGGTACTGGATCGACAGCAGCAGGCTGAACGCGCCGGGCTCGAAGACGCCGATCACGGCGTAGTAGAGGGCGCCGGTGACGCCGGCGAAGAACGAGGACATCGCGAACGCCAT
The DNA here is from genome assembly GCF_024433585.1 of Aeromicrobium sp. 636. NCBI lineage: Bacteria > Bacillati > Actinomycetota > Actinomycetes > Propionibacteriales > Nocardioidaceae > Aeromicrobium > Aeromicrobium sp. 636. Next base: position 146,000 of record NZ_WNJU01000003.1, on the reverse strand, counting down.
GACCTTGTACTTGGTCAGGTCGACGCCGATGACCGCCGCGGCGACGTCGCGGTCGCGCACGGCCCCGAACGCCCGGCCCACGCCGGAGCGGGCGATGTTGCGGCCCAGGATCGCGAAGACGATGAGGAAGGCCAGCGCCAGGAAGAACTGCGCCTGGCCGCGGGTCAGGCCCGAGATGGGCTCCATCGAGGCGAAGTCGATGCCGAACAGCTCGAGCTCGGCGCCGCGGCGACCCACGCCGGGACCGCCGGTGATGGTGCGGGCCTCGCGGAAGATGTGGTCGCCCAGGAACACCAGGCCCAGGGTGACGATCGCGAGGTAGAGCCCGCGCAGCCGCACGGCCAGCGGGCCCACGATCAGACCGGCGACGGCCGCGACGACGCCGGCGGCCGGCAGCCAGATCCACATCGGCAGCCCGTAGCCGAGCATCGCGCCGTCGGGATCGCCGCCGAGGACGGCGCCGGTGTAGGCGCCCACGCCGATGAAGAAGGCGTGGCCCAGCGAGACCTGTCCGGCGTAGCCGGTGACGAGGTTGAGGCCGATGGCGCCGACGGCCGAGATCATGCCGAGCGCCAGCACCTGCAGCAGGTCGTCGGTGAGCAGGAACGGCACGACGAACGAGGCGATCACCAGGGCGACCACACCGCGGCGCTTGGCTCCGGTGTTGGCCAGCGTCAGGTCCTGGTCGTAGCTCGTGCGCAGCAGAGGGCGACCGCGGACGCCGGTCGACTTCCTGCCTCGGGTGGAGGGCGTGGTGCGCAGCAGGGTCGTCATACCCGCTCCACCTCCTTCGTGCCGAAGAGTCCATAGGGTTTGACCAGCAACACCAGGAACATCAGGGCGTAGGGCGCGACCAGGGCGAAGTTGTTGCCCAGCCAGGGGGCGACGTCCGGCTGGAAGACCGCGGTGATCGACTCGACGAGGCCGACCGCGAGGCCGCCGATCACGGCGCCGGGGATGCTGTCGAGGCCGCCGATGATGATCGCCGGCAGCGCCTTGAGCGCGATGATCCAGGTGTTCTGCTCCATGCCGGCGCCCGTGGCGGCCACGAACGTGCCGGCGATGGCAGCCAGCCCGCCCGCGATGGCCCAGGCCAGCGCGAACATCGTGCCGACCCGGATGCCCTGGGCCAGCGCCGTCTCCTGGTTCAGCGCGGTGGCCCGCATCGCCAGACCGGTCTTGGCGTACCGGAAGAACAGGGCCAGCGCGGCCACGGTCACCGCGGTGACGACGATGAGGCCCAGGCGCTGCTGGGAGATCGACAGGCCCCAGAACTCGAGGCGCTGGCTGCCGCTGGGGTAGGGCACCGAGCGCGGGTCCGGGCCCATGTACCGGTTCGCGAGGATGCGCAGCACGATGTCGACGCCGATCGTGATGATCGCCAGCGTGAACACCGGCTTGCCCACCATCGGCCGCAGCGCCAGGCGCTCGACGAGCATGCCCAGCAGTGCACCGAGCAGGACCGCGACGATCAGGGCGGGCCAGAAGGACATGCCCCACTCGCTCGTGGCGTGGTAGGCGAACAGGCCGCCACAGACCATCAGCGCCGGCTGGGCGAAGCTGATCACGTGCGTGGCCTTGTAGATCATCACGTAGCCCAGGGCCAGCAGGGCGTAGATCGATCCCTGGGCGAACCCGTTGAGGACGGACTGCAGGAACGTGGTCATGCCGACACCTCTTTGCTGGAGGCGACCCGGTCCGCGTCGGAGTAGAGGCCTTCGATCGCCTCGGCGAACCGCTCGCTGATCGCGGAGCGCTTGATCTTCTGCGTGGCCGTCAGCTCGCCCTGCTCGTGGTCGAGCTCCTTGGGCAGCATCGCGAAGCGCTTGATCGTCTCGACGCTGGCGAACTTGCGGTTCGTCTCGTCGACGATCGACTGCACCAGGGCGATGACCTCGGTCTTCTCGGACAGGTCGCGGTAGGTCGTGAACCCGAGCTTGCGCTCCTGGGCCCAGTTGCCGACCGTGTCGAGCTCGATCCCGATCAGGGCCGTCAGATACTTGCGACGGTCGCCGATCACGATCGCCTCCTTGATGTAGGGGGACGCCTTGAGGCTGTTCTCGATCTCGCTGGGGCTGATGTTCTTGCCGCCTGCGGTGATGATGATGTCCTTGATCCGGTCCGTGATCTTGATGTGCGTGCCGTCGACCCACTCACCGACGTCGCCGGTGTGCAGCCAGCCGTCGGGGTCGATCGTGCGAGCCGTCGCCTCGGGGTTGTTCCAGTAGCCGACGAACGTGCCGCGGTGGCGGGTGAGGATCTCGCCGGTCTCGGCGTCGATCCGGACCTCGGTGCCGATCTGGGGCTCGCCGACCGTGCCGACCCGCACCCGCCCGGCCATGTTCGCCGTGGCGATCGCGGAGTTCTCGGTCATGCCGTAGACCTCGTGCATGCGCACACCGATGCCCATGAAGAACTCGAGCACCTCCGGCGCGATCGGCGCCGCACCCGAGGCGGCGTAGCGAACCTTCGCCAGGCCGAGCCGCTCGCGCAGCGGCCGGTAGAGGCACACCCAGCCCAGGGCGTAGACCGCACGCGTGGCGGGGGTGTGGTTGCCCTGGTTGGCCACGAGCGTCTGGCCGATCCACGCCGCGCGCTTCATCCAGAAGTCGAAGTTCTTGCGCTTGAACCAGGAGGCGCCGCTCATGCGGATGTGGACGCCGGCGGCGATCTTCTCCCAGATGCGGGGCACGCCGAACAACAGCGTCGGCTGCACCTCGCGCAGCGCCTGCTGCACGGTCTCGATCGACTCGGCGAAGTTGACCTGCGAGCCGACGGCGGCGTTGAACCACGTCGTGAAGACGCGCTCGGCCACGTGGCACAGCGGCAGGTACGACACGACGAGGTCGCGGTCACCGGCCGGCGGGTCCACGAAGGCGCCGCCGCTCTGCAGCGTCTCGATGACGAACTCGATGTTCGAGATCGACAGCATCGCGCCCTTGGGCGGACCGGTCGTGCCGGACGTGTAGACCAAGGTGGCCAGGTCGTCGGGCTGGACCGCCTCGAGCCGCTCGGTGACGGCGTCGGGGTGATCCGTGCGGTGCTGCTCGCCCAGCGCGATGAAGTCGTCCCAGGCCATCAGTCGCGGGTCGTCGTACCGGCCGCGGATGCCGCGGGGGTCGATGTAGACGACGGTGCGCAGGTCGGGCAGCTCGTCGGCGATCTCGAGGTACTTGTCGACCTGCTCCTGGTCCTCGGCGATGAGGACGCACGACCCGGAGTCGCGCAGCACGTGCAGCACCTCGGGGGCCGGGTTGGTCGGGTAGAGGCCGACGGTCCCGGCGCGCACGGCGGTGATACCGATGTCGGAGTACAGCCATTCGCAGCGGTTCTCGCTGTGCACGGCGACCCGGTCGCCGGGCTCCACACCGAGCGCCAGCAGGGCGTGGCCGACGAGTGCGGCCCGTTCCCAGTAGTCGGCCCAGGTGACCTCTTCCCAGAGGCCGAGGTTCTTCTCGCGCATGGCCACCCGGTCGGGGGCGTCCTGAGCGCGCTGGCGGATGCGCAGCGGAAGGCTGTTCGTCGCGGTCGTCATGCCAGTTCCCCCTGCACCTCGGCGAGCGTGGCTTCGTCGACGGGTCCGAGGTAGGCCCGGATCACATCGGGGTGGGACTGGACCTCGTGCGGCGTCCCCGTGGCGACGGGCTTGCCGAAGTCCATCGCCATCACGCGGTCGGCCAGGTCCATCACGAGGCCCATGTCGTGTTCGACGAGGATCATCGGGATCCGCAGCTCGTTGCGGATGTCGAGGATGAACCGGGCCATGTCCTCGGTCTCCTCGCCGTTCATGCCGGCGACCGGCTCGTCGAGCAGCAGCAGCTTCGGCTCCATCGCCAGGGCGCGGCCCAGCTCGATGCGCTTCTGGATGCCGTACGGCAGCATGCCCACGGGCAGCTGGCGGTAGCCCTCGATCTCGAGGAAGTCGATGATCTCCTCGACGCGCCGGCGGTTGGCGACCTCGGCGCGCTTGGCCTTGCCGAACCACGCCACCGCGGCGGCCCAGCCGTAGCCCAGGTGGGCGTGCCGGCCGAGCATGAGGTTGTCGACCACGTCGAGGTTCTCGAACAGCTCGATGTTCTGGAACGTGCGAGCCATGCCGAGATTGGCGATCTGGTGCGGCCGCATGCCGCGGATGTCCGTGCCGGCGAACTCGACCGACCCCTGCTGGGGGCGGTAGACGCCCGACAGGACGTTGAAGATGGACGTCTTGCCGGCACCGTTCGGGCCGATGACGGCGAAGAGCTCGTTGTCGAAGACGTCGAAGTCGACGCCCTGGAGGGCCTTGACCCCCGAGAACGCGAGCTCGACTCCTCGCACGCTGACGACTGGTTCGGACACAGGACCCTCCGGGGCGGGGTGGTGTGGGTGGGCGACGGGGGAAGCGGTCACGAAAGCCAGCGCTTCCGTCGCTTGTAGTGCTTGATGTCGCGGTAGCTGGTGGCCAGGTCGCCACGGCCCAGGTAGAAGTCCCGGATGTCCTCGTCGTCGAGCAGTTCGGCGGCGGGACGGTCCATCACGATCTTCCCGTGCTCCATGACGTAGCCGTGTTGGGCGATCGAGAGCGCCATCGTGGCGTTCTGCTCGACCAGCAGCACGGTGGTCCCGCGCTCGTTGATCTGGACGATGATGTCCTTGATCTGCCCGACGATCCGCGGGGCCAGGCCCAGGCTGGGCTCGTCGAGCAGCAGGATCTCGGGCTGGGCGACCAGGGCGCGGCCCATGGCGAGCATCTGCTGCTCGCCGCCGGAGAGGTAACCGGCGGTGTTCTTGCGGCGTTCCTTCAGCACGGGAAAGAGCTCGTAGACCTCCTCGATCCCCTCGGCGAGACCGCCGCGGCGGGTGTGGCCGCCGACGCGCAGGTTCTCCTCGACGGTGAACTCGCTGAACACCCGTCGGCCCTCGAGCACCTGGCCCAGGCCCGCGGCCACGATCTTGGGCGCGTCGTATCCCTGGATGGGCGTGTCGCGCAGGCGTACCTCGCCCTTGGTGATCGCACCGTCGTGGATGTCGAGCAGGCCCGAGAGCGCTCGCAGCAACGTCGTCTTGCCGGCGCCGTTGGCACCCAGGAGAGCCACGATCTGGCCCTCCGGCACCGTCAGGCTCACGCCGCGCAGGACCAGGATGACGTCGTTGTAGACGACTTCCAGGTTCTTGACCGTCAGCAACCTTCACTCCCTCTGATCGACAGCAGCCCCTCGTGCGAAGGTGACGACATCCTCACATACCTTGTGAGGCAAGTCACTACCTATCTACACTCGGTGTGTCGAAAGTTGGAGCCGACCTCCTCTCGGCCACGATGGAGCGGTGGGAGCGATGGAGTACCGACAGACCGACGGGCGCATGCAGCGCAGCGAGCGCACGCGTGCGTCGATCGTGCAGGCGCACGCCGAGCTCCTGCGCGAGGGCGTTCTCAAGCCCACGGCCGCGCTGATCGCCGAGCGGGCGGGCGTGTCGCGCCGGACCCTGTGGTCGAACTTCCGCGACATGGAGAGCCTGCTGGGCGCCACCGTCGAGTACTGGTTCCGCACCGACGACGAGCTGCGCACCGAGATCGAGCCCGGGGCGCCGCTGGAGGACCGCATCGTGCGGTTCTGCGCCGAGCGCGAGCGCCGACTGGTCAACATCGCGCCGGCCGCCCGCGCGGCAGTGCTCGGCGAGCCCGACTACGAGGCGTTGCGCGCGAGCCGCCACGGGCACATCGCCCGGGTGCGCTCGGACGTGCAGAAGACCTTCGCACCCGAGCTGGCGGCCTCGACCGCGCCCGAGGTGCTGATCGACTCGCTCACCGCCGCCACCAGCTGGAACTGCTGGTCACTGATGTTCGACGACCACGGCTATCCCGCCGAGCGGTGCCGCCACATCATGGAGACGACGGTGCGGGCCCTGCTGGAGGGCTGAGCCCGCGCGTCCTCAGCCGCGCGCGCCGAGGGCCGCGGCGCCGATGATCCCGGCGTTGTTGCGGTGCTCGGCCGGCACGATGGGGGTGCGCAGGTCCAGCAGCGGCAGGAACTTCTCGCTGTTCTTGCTGACACCGCCGCCCACCACGAACAGGTCGGGCGACAGGATCCGCTCGAGGTGGCTGAAGTACACCTGCAGCCGCTCGGCCCACTCCTGCCAGGACAGGTCCTCGCGCTCGCGGGCGCTCGTGGCGCACCACTTCTCGGCGTTGGGGTGACCGGCGACCTCGAGGTGGCCGAACTCCGTGTTCGGGACGAGGGTGCCGCCGCTGATCAGCGCCGAGCCGATCCCGGTGCCGAGGGTGATCACGCAGACCAGACCCTCCTCCTCGCGCGCCGCCCCGTGGTCGTTCTCGGCGACGCCCGCGGCGTCGGCGTCGTTCACGACGTGGACCTCACGGCCCAGGACCTCGGTGAAGAGCGCGTCGACGTCGGTGTCGATCCAGGACTCGTCGATGTTGGCCGCCGACCGGGCGACGCCGCGCTGCACGACCGCCGGGATGGCGACGCCGATCCGGGGCACCTCCTCGGTGTCCGGAAAGTGCGCCACGATCTGCGCAGCCACCTCCGCGACGGCCCGCGGGGTCGCCGGCTGAGGAGTGGGGATGCGGAAACGGTCGCCCACGAGCCTGCCCGCGTCGAGATCGACCGGCGCGCCCTTCGTGCCGGTCCCGCCGATGTCGATGCCGAAGCCCATGACCATGGCAGCACCCTATCCGCGTCGGTGGCCCCGGGCGTGGTGGTCAGCGCTGTCCACCCCGCCCACCCGGTGTCGTGAAGCGTGCGGTCGTACGCTGTGCGCATGGCTGGAGGACTTGTCGCACTGCTCGACGACGTGGCGGCACTGGCGCGGATCGCGGCCGCGTCGATCGACGATGTCGCGGCAGGCGCCGGCAAGGCGAGCATCAAGGCCGCCGGCGTCGTGGTCGACGACGCGGCGGTCACGCCCCGCTACGTCCACGGCGTCGATCCGAAGCGCGAGCTGAGCATCATCGCGCGGATCGCGAAGGGCTCGCTGCGCAACAAGCTGCTGTTCATCCTGCCCGCGCTGCTGGTGCTGAGCCAGTTCCTGCCGTGGGTGCTGACGCCGGTGCTGATGCTCGGTGGCGCCTATCTGTGCTTCGAGGGCGCCGAGAAGATCTGGCACGTGCTGCACCCGCACCACGAGAAGGTCGAGGAGCCGGCGAGCGCCCAAGGCCCCGAGGCCGAGGACCAGGTCGTCAAGAGCGCGATCACGACCGACTTCATCCTCTCGACCGAGATCATGGTGATCTCGCTCAACGAGGTCGCCGACGAGTCGTTCTGGTCGCGGGCGATCATCCTGGCCGTCGTCGCGCTGGGCATCACGGCGCTCGTCTACGGCGTCGTCGCGCTGATCGTGCGGATGGACGACGTCGGCGTGGGCCTGGCCCAGCGCACGTCCACCCTGGCCCAGCGCACCGGCAAGCTGTTGGTGAAGGCGATGCCCAAGGTGCTGTCGGCCCTGTCGGTCATCGGCATCGCGGCGATGCTCTGGGTCGGCGGGCACATCCTGCTGGTCGGCACCGACGACCTCGGCTGGCACTGGCTCTACGGCAAGGTGCACGACCTCGAGCACTGGATCGCCGACGTCATGCCCGTCGCCGACGGCGCCTTCGAGTGGGTCGGCAACACCGCCGCCTCGGCTGTGCTGGGCCTCGTGGTCGGCGCGGTCGTCGTGGCTCTGGTCACCGGGGTCAAGCGCCTCCGTCGCCACTGACCCCGCCCCGCCCCGAGATTTGCTCCCAATTCCCCCTTTGAGAGGGATTCAAAGGGAGGAATCAGAGCAGATCTCGTGGCACAAACAGAGACGCACCGGACCTTTCGGTCCGGTGCGTCTCTCGTGGGGTGCTGGTGCTCAGCGCTCCAGGGTGCCGTCGATGAAGGCCTCGAGGCTGGCGCGGCCCTCGTCGTCGGGGCGCTGCTCCGGCGGGGACTTCATCAGGTAGGACGAAGCCGACAGCAGCGGACCTGCGACGCCGCGGTCCTTGGCGATCTTCGCCGCGCGGATGGCGTCGATGATGATGCCGGCCGAGTTCGGCGAGTCCCAGACCTCGAGCTTGTACTCCAGGTTCAGGGGGGCGTCACCGAAGGCGCGACCCTCGAGGCGGACGTAGGCCCACTTGCGGTCGTCGAGCCACGCCACGTAGTCCGACGGACCGATGTGGACGTTCTTGTCGTGGACCTTGCCCGACAGCGAGCCGTGCAGGTTCGACGTGACGGCCTGCGTCTTGCTGACCTTCTTGGACTCCAGACGCTCACGCTCGAGCATGTTCTTGAAGTCCATGTTGCCGCCGACGTTCAGCTGGTACGTGCGGTCCAGGGCGACGCCCCGGTCCTCGAACAGCTTGGCCATGACACGGTGCGTGATGGTCGCGCCGACCTGGCTCTTGATGTCGTCGCCGATGATCGGGACGCCGGCGTCCTCGAACTTCTGGGCCCACTCGGGGTCCGAGGCGATGAAGACGGGCAGCGCGTTGACGAAGGCGACCTTCGCGTCGATCGCGCACTGCGCGTAGAACTTGTCGGCCTCCTCCGAGCCCACGGGCAGGTACGAGACCAGCACGTCGGCCTGGGTGTCCTTGAGGACCTGGACGACGTCGACCGGCTCGGCGTCGGACTCCTCGATCGTCTCGCGGTAGTACTTGCCGAGGCCATCGAGCGTCGGACCACGCTGGACGGTCACGCCGGTGGGCGGGACGTCGGTGATCTTGATGGTGTTGTTCTCGCTGGCCAGGGTCGCCTCGGCCAGGTCGAAGCCGACCTTCTTGGCGTCGACGTCGAAGGCGGCGACGAACTCGACGCTGTTGACGTGGTAGCCGCCGAGGGCGACGTGCATGAGCCCGGGGACGTCGGCCGTCGGGTCGGCGTCCTTGTAGTACTCGACGCCCTGGATCAGGGACGTGGCGCAGTTGCCAACGCCGACGATGGCCACGCGGACCTTGTTCTCGGAACTCATGGAGCCCTCACTTTTCCTTGTCTGTCGTGCTGATTTCTTCGTACTCCGTGAACGCGTCGGCGCGCTCACGGTCGATCAACTCGGTCAGCCAGTTGATCTCGCGCTCCACGGACTCCAGGCCATGGCGCTGGAGCTCGCGGGTGTAGGCGTCCATGCGTTCGCGGTGGTTGACCGCGGCCGATCGGACGTTCTCGAGTCGCTCTTCCAGGCGGGACCGGCGTCCTTCGAGGATCCGGACCCGGGTGGGAGAGCTGGTGCGCGCGAACAAGGCGAACCGCACCCCGAAGTTCTCGTCGTCCCAAGCCGACGGGCCACCGTCCTCGAGCAGGGAGCTGAAGTACTCCTTGCCCTCGGCCGTGAGCCGGTACACGATCCGGGGGCGCTTGCCCCGCGCGGTCGTCTCGGTGTCGGCGGCGATGTAGCCGGCACGCGTCAGTTGCTTGAGACAGGGGTAGAGCGTCCCGTAGGACAGCAGGCGGGTCCAGCCGAGCAGGTGGTTGACCTGCTTGCGCAGTTCGTACCCGTGCATCGGCGAGTCGGCGAGCAGACCGAGAACGGCCAACTCCAGCGCTGCGCCACGTCGGGCCATCGCTGCCGCCTCCCCCCGTATCGTTCCGTTCGATGTCACGAACGGCTATATCGGTACGATACATCGGGTTGGCTGTTTTGGGGACCCCGCCCCATGCGGTCAGCGCGTTCTCAGGAAGACCCGTCAGACTGGATCGTTGAAGTCGTCGTCCGAAAGGGGCCGATTCGTGGCGAAAACGCGCGCGAAGAACAAGCAGGGAGTGCTCGGCCGAGTCTCCCGCAGGATCGGTGGCACCGGGTCGCTGCCGGTGCGGGTCCTGCGCTGGCTGCTGTTCCTGATGGTCGCGGGATTCATCGCGGGAGCCCTGGTGTTCGCCGTGCTCTACGCGACGATCAAGATCCCCGACCCGAACGCCGACTTCCAGACCGAGACGACCAACGTCTACTACTCGGACGGCAAGACCAAGATCGGCAGCTTCGCGACCCAGAACCGCGAGCGGCTGGAGTACGAGGAGATCCCCGAGGTCATGCGCGACGCCGTCGTGGCCGCTGAGGACCGGACCTTCTGGGAGAACCGCGGTATCGACCTGCGCGGCATCGTCCGCGCGGCGCGCAACAACGCCACGAGCGGGTCGATCACCGGCGGCGGTTCCACGATCACCCAGCAGTACGTCAAGATCCTCTACCTGAACCAGGAGCGCTCCTACACCCGCAAGGTGAAGGAGGCGATCCTCTCGGTCAAGATCCACAACCAGCTGACCAAGCAGGAGATCCTCGAGGGCTACCTCAACACGATCTACTACGGCAACGGCTCCTACGGCGTCGAGGTGGCCTCGCGCACGTACTTCGGCAAGCCGGCCGCGAAGCTCAACATCGGCCAGGCCGCGTTCCTCGCGACCGTCATCAACAACCCCTCGTACTTCGACCCCTACGCCGAGGGCGCCCGTGAGCGCGTCCTGCCACGGTTCAACTACGTCCTCGACGGCATGGTCAAGCGCGGCTCCATCACCGCCGAGCAGGCCGCGGCCCACAGGGGCAAGTTCCCCAAGTTCAAGAAGCAGCGCGCCAACCAGCGCTTTGAGGGCCCGAAGGGCCACCTGCTGGAGCTGACCCGCAAGCAGTTGCGGGCCGAGGGCTTCCTCGACTCCGAGATCGAGGGCGGCGGCCTGCGGGTCGTGACGACCTTCGACAAGAACATGCAGAAGGACGCCGTCGAGGCGGTCAAGCAGGTCCGTCCCGACGGTCTCGATGAGCTCAACACCGCCGTGGTCTCGGTGCAGCCCGGCACGGGCGCGGTCCGCGCGATGTACGGCGGCCCCGACTACCTCAAGAGCCAGCTGAACTGGGCGACGCTGGGCACGCAGCCGGGGTCGACCTTCAAGGCCTTCGCGGTGGTCGCGGCGCTCGAGAACGGTTACAGCCTGCAGACCCGCCTCAACGGCAACGCTCCGCTGAAGATCGGCAACGACGAGATCCAGAACCAGGGCGACAGCGGCGGCAAGTCCTACGGCTTCATCAACCTCGAGACGGCGACCCAGTTCTCGGTCAACACCGCGTTCGTCGACCTGACCGACCAGATGGAGGACGGACCGGAGAAGATCCTGAAGGCTGCGCGCGAGGCCGGCATCCCCGAGTCGACGGTCAACCAGATCCAGCCGGTGCTCGGCGTCTCGCTGGGCTACGAGAAGGTCGCGCCGATCGACATGGCCAACGCCTACGCGACGCTGGCGGCAGACGGCAAGCGCGCCGAGTGGTACGTCATCGACCGCGTCGACGACTCCCGCGGAGCCCGCGTGTTCAAGCACAACGTCGCGACGACCCAGACGATCGACGAGGACGTCGCGGCCGACACGCTCGCGGCGCTGCAGGCCGTGGTCCGGGCGGGCTCGGGCACCAAGGCGCGGACGTTCTGCCCCACCGTGGGCAAGACCGGCACCGCCACGGCCAACGACGGCAAGGACGGCGAGGACCGGGTGTCCTCCTCCTGGTTCGTCGGCGCGACGCCGAAGCTGGCCACGGCGGTCATGTACAACCGCGGCAAGGGCAACGAGGAGCTCGAGGGCTACCTCAACCCGTTCTTCGGCGGCACCTACCCGGCCACGACCTTCGGCACCTACATGAACCGGGCGCTCGAGGGCACCGAGTGCGGGACGTTCCCCAAGCGCGCGAACATCAAGGCTGACAAGGGCACGGCGGTCTACACCAACCCCGGCAATGGTGGCGACAAGAAGAAGAAGACGCCGAAGCCGGAGAAGAAGGAGACCAAGCCGACGCCGAAGCCGACGCGGCCCGCTCCCGAGCCGACGACTCCCGCGCCCACGGCCCCGGCTCCCGAGCCGGAGCCGACCGCGACGCCGCCGGTCACCCCGCCCCCGGCCACCACGTCACCGGGGGCCGCGGGCGGCGGCAGTGGCAACGGCGACGGCACTGGTGGTGGCGGTGGCGGCGCCGACGATCGCGACTGAGCCGCGGAGCGGCCGGCTCCCCATGCCTCGGCGACTGGCCCAGGTCCTGCCATCGGGCTTCTTGTGGAGGACGACGGGTTCCCGCTAGCGTGCGGCGTGCTCGGCGGGCCGGTGTGTGTCCGGCCCTGATGTCGCTGAGCGTCATCGGGGGTCCGACATGTCCGGTACGCCGACGCGGCCGTCAGGACGCCGCGTGGGTTGGGGCTGTGGAGCCGGGGCCGCCGCGCTCCTGCTGGCCGTCGGGGGATGCTCGACCGGCGACCCGGAGACCGCCGTCGACGACGCCTACCCCCGCCTGGAGGAGACCGTGTCGGCGATCCGGGCCGACGCCGACGTCATCTTCGCCCAGAGCGGCGACGACCCGACGGCCGGCATGGCGACGGCCCACCAGGAGCTCTATGACGTGCCGTCGCGGGACCCGTTGACCTGGCGCTTCTACCTCAGCGACATCGGCACGACGAGCGGTGGCAACCCCCAGGCCCACCTGGTCGGTGGCTGCCTGGAGATCGTGGATGCCGACGGAGAGACCGCCGCCTCCGCGTTCCGGTGCCCGGCGTCGGTCCAACGGGAGTTCCACACGTACCTGGACTTCGACATCAACCTGCTCACGGGCGAGCCGTGGGACTGAGCGGCACAGAGCTCAGCACGTCACGGGCTCCACGAGCCCGGGCCTTCTGCGTGGGCTGGGCAACCAGGACCACGACAGCGGCGGTCCTCGCCGCGGCCGTGCTCGGCGGCTGCGAGAACCGCAGCTCGGACGAGAAGGCGATCGACAACGCCACGGAGACGCTGCGCGAGCGGGCCGCCGAGATCATCGAGGAGGCCGAGTTCGTCCTCGTCGACCGGGGCCTCGGCGACAAGGATCCGACGACCGGCATGGCGACGGCGTTCCCCGAGTTGGTCGACGTGCCGTCGCGCGACCCGATCACGTGGATCTTCTACCTCCACGAGGTGGGCTCCTCCGGCGGATGGATGGAGACGACCAGCGTGCAGGTGGGCGGCTGCCTGCGGATCGTCGACGACAGAGGCGACCTGGAGAACACCGCCATCCGGTGCTCGACGCTGCCCCAGGAGAGGCGGCGGCTGCCCATCGACACCGAGATCGACGTGCTCACCGGCGAGCCGTGGTGACGCTCAGACCTCGCTGATCGAGTCGAACTGGGCGATCGTGTAGCGGACGGCCGCGGGGAGGCGGTCGCCCACGGCAGGCACCGGCACGCCCTCGGGCAGCAGGATCATGCTGGCCTGCATGTGCGGGGGCTCCACGAACCAGCGCTGCTTGCCGGCGATCGTGAACGGCGACAGCGCCAGCCCGGCGGCCGCGAGCCCGCCCTTGGCGACGGCCTTGCCGCGACCGGCGACGCCGGTGACCGCGCGCGGGGCCTCCAGGCCGATCCCGTGGCTGGTGCCGCCAGCGACCACGAGGACGTGACCGTCGCGGGGCACCCGGCCCTGGCGGTAGCCGACCCGCTCGCCGCGCTGCACGGTGTGGACGTCGAGGACGGTCGAGCGGACCTCGAGCGTGTCGAGTCGGCCCAGCCACAGCGCGGTCCCGACGCGCGGCCGGATCGTGAGGTTCGGGCGCTCGGTGCGCAGCTGCTCGAGCTCGGGGACGGTCAGGTGCGAGCAGAAGACCGTGGTGGCCGGCAGCGCCGAGGTCTCGAGGATCGCGCACCAGGTGCGCGCCTCGGCCAGGTTCGCACCGGCCATCGGCAGGTGGATCGCGAATCCCTCGACGACCAGGCCGGCCTCGCCGATCAGGCGCGCGGCCTCGGTGATGTGGTGACGGTCCAGTCCGTGCCGCGCCATGGAGGTGAGGCCCTCGACGACGACCCGCGCACCCGGCAGCTGGGCGGCCAGCGGCGCGATGTCCTCGAGGCGGCTGACGGTGTGGATCAGCCGGCCGTCCGCGACGCGCGGCGAGAACGGTCGCCAGGGCGTCAGGACCTGCACGTCGCCGGTGAAGGCACCGAGCAACTCGGCGGCCTCCTCGTACGTGCCGACAGCGATCATGTCGGTACCGAGACGGAACGCCTCGCCGGCCAGACGCTGGCGACCGAGGCCGTAACCGTTGCCCTTGATGACCGGCACGATCGCGGGATGGGCGTCGCGGGTCGCGACGAGGTGGCTCCGCCAGTCGGCGGCGCGGATCTGCAGGTCGAACGCCATGGGTCCATCATCGCGCTCCGGGCGTGGTCCGCCTCCGGCGGTGTCCGGCTGGTGGGCGGGTGGCTCAGCCGCGGCGCTTCATGTACGCGGTGAACGCCGTGTACAGCGGGCGGTTGATGGGCAGGTCCCACTCGCCGAGGTGCTCGACGGCCTCGCCGCCGGTGCCCACCTTGAACTGCAGCAGGCCCACGTGGGGGTCGTCGGAGTCGATGGTGTCGGTGATGCCGCGCAGGTCGTAGACCTCCGCGCCGGCGGCCAGCGAGTCGCGGATCATCTGCCACTGGACGGCGTTCGAGCCGCGCACCTCGCGCTTGGCCGTGGTCGACGCGCCGTAGGAGTACCAGGCGTGGGTGCCGACCTGGACGAGCGTCGTGGCGGCGACCAGGTCGCCCTCGTGCCGGCCCAGGTACAGCCGCAGCCGCTGCGGGTCCTCGGCCGTCATGGCGTCCCACATGGTCTGGAAGTACGACAGCGGTCGCGGCGTGAAGTGATCGCGCTCGGCGGTCTCGACGTACACGCGGTGGAAGTCGACGAGGTCGTCGCGGCCGCCCTCGGTGACCTCGACGCCCTGCTTGGCGGCCTTGCGGATGTTGCGGCGCCACTGCTGGTTCATGCCGGCGAGGACGTCCTCCTCGGTGCGACCGGCCAGCGGGATCTGGAAGTTGTACTTCGGCTGGCCCGCGGTGAAGCCGCCCTCGGCGGACTGCTCCTTCCAGCCCAGCGAGCGCAGCGTGCCGGACAGGGCGATCGCCGCCTCGTCGGTGTGATCGGCCGGGACGTCGCCGAGCCGGGTCAGCACCTCGTCGGCGAGGGCGGCCTTCAGGGTGGCGGCCTCCCAGCGGCGCGTGACGACGGGCGGACCCATGCGGATGCCGAAGGCGCCCTGGGTCCGGAGGTGGTCGCGCATCGCCTCGAGTGCGGGCGCGACGTCGCCGCTCCAGTCGAGGTCGGGACCCTCGGGCAGGTACGCCAGGTAGCGCTTGAGCTTGGGCACCTGGCGGTACAGGACCAGCCCGGCGCCGACCAGCGCATCTCCGTCGAACCACCCCAGCGACTCGCCACGCCACTCGCTCTTGACCGCCGCCCAGGCGGGGGTCTGCAGGAAGCTGGCCGTCCCGCGGGACGCGATGAAGGACAGGTGGTCCTCGGAGGAGATGGGACGAACGCGGATGGTCACGCTCTTGAGGCTATCCAACAGGTGTTGTTAGCCTGACCTAACCGGGTTGATTTCCGGTGGGTGCGCCCGGACCGGTGCGCGCCCGTCCAACGAAGGGGAACCCGTGAAGACCTATGCCGCGACCGTCCTGGGTCGCCGCCAGCTGACTCCGCACCTCGTGTCCATCACGTTGGGTGGTCTCGAGGGCTGGCAGTCCACCGGCATCCCCGACGAGTACGTGCGGCTGTTGCTGCCGCCGCACCCCGGCGCGAAGATCGCGTTGCCGACGATCAACGAGGACTGGTCCTACACCTACCCCGAGGGCGCCGAGCCGCTCGTCCCGCGGGTCTACACGATCTCGGACCACCGGGTCGTCGACGGCGATGTGCGCGTGGACGTCGACATCGCGCTGCACGAGCAGGGAGCCGGCTCGGACTGGGCTCGCACGTGTCAGCCCGGCGACCGCGTGGGCGTCCTCGAGCCCCACGGCCTCTACCGCCCGGCGGCGGACGCGCGGCACCAGCTCCTCGTCTGCGACATCACCGGCGTCCCGGCGCTCGCCCGGATCCTGCGCGAGCTCGACCCGGGGGTCGTCGCAGAGGTGCACGTCGTCGTCAGCGACGCGGCCGACGAGGTTCCGTTGCCGTCGGCCGCCGACGTGCACGCGCACTGGGAGGTCGTCGAGGACGAGCACCTGATCCCGAACGCGCTCGAGGCCGCCGTCACCGGGCGCGACCTGCCCGCCGACTGGTCGGGGCGCTACGTCTGGCTCGCCGGTGAGGCCCGCGCCAGCCGCGCCGTCCGCAAGCACCTGCGGCGGGGACTGGGCTGGCCGCAGGCGGCGTTCTACACCTGTGGCTACTGGCAGATCGAGGCCGAGAAGTGGAACGCCCGCTACGAGGAGGTCGCCGAGATGATCCGCGTCAAGGCCCTCGCCGCGTACGAGCGGGCCGGCCAAGACGAGGGCGCGTACCTCGACGAGCTCGACGACATCTACGAGTCCGTCGGCCTCTGACGGGTTCCCCGCCCCAGATGTGTAGCGGTGCGCACCTTCTGAGCCCGAAAAGGGTACGGAAAGCCACACATCTCGCGCGCCGGAGGCGTGAGGCGCGGTCAGGCCACGAAGGTCTTCGGCCGGGCCGGTGTGATGAGCAGAGCCATGCCGGCCTCGGTCGGGGTGCGGTTGCCCTTCTTGTGGTTGCAGCGCAGGCACGCGGCGACGGCGTTCTCCCAGGTCAGCTCACCGCCGCGCGAGCGAGGGACGATGTGGTCGACGGTCTCGGCCGAGCCGCCGCAGTAGGCGCAGGCCTTGTCGCGGGCCTTGATCGCGGTCTTGGTGCACAGGTGCGCGCGCCGGTGCATCCACCGCGTGACGACGTACCGCACCAGGCGCAGGACCTTGGGCCGGGGAAAGGGCCCGAAGGTCTCGTCGTGGGACTCCTCGATGACCGCCACCTCGCGTACGAGCATCTTGATGGCGTGGCGCAGGGACACGCGCTGCAGAGGTTCGTAGCTCGCGTTGAGCACCAAGACGTCACCTGCGGTCATGGGCGCGCCCCTTTCCGGTACGAATCGTAGCCGGGAGAGGGCGTTTTCGGCACTGCCGACGGTCGAAACGTGCGCGAAGCAAATCGCCTCTAGGGTGGTCCCGTGACACAGGCGCAACTGTTCGAGGGATACGGACCTGTCGCGGGCTACGACGAGATGTACGGCGAGTCGGGCCTGCGCGACCTCTATGCCGCCGTGCACGCGGCATTCGGCAAGATGCCGCCCGAGGAGGTGCGACAGCGGGCCGAGGGTCTGGCGTCGTCCTACCTCGAGCAGGGCATCACCTTCGGCGTCGCCGGTGAGGAACGCCCGTTCCCGCTCGACATCGTGCCGCGCATCATCGAGGCCGATGCCTGGGATGAGGTCGAGGCCGGCGTCAAGCAGCGCGTCAAGGCGCTCGAGGCGTTCCTGGCCGACGCGTACGGCGCCGGAGAGCTGTTCCGCGACGGAGTCGTGCCGCGCAAGACGGTCGTGACCTCGAGCCACTACCACCGCGTCGTCGCGGGCATCGATCCCGCGAACGGGGTCCGGATCCACGTCGCGGGCATCGACCTGATCCGCGACGGCCACGGCGACTTCCGCGTGCTGGAGGACAACGCGCGCGTCCCGTCCGGCGTCTCGTACGTCATGACGAACCGCCGCGCGATGTCCGGCGGCCTGCCCGAGGTCTTCGCGCACCACCGCATCCGCCCCGTCGCTCGCTACTCGCGCCAGTTGCTCTCGGCGCTGCGCGCGGCGGCGCCCGCCGGTGTCAGCGATCCGACCGTCGTGGTCCTGACGCCCGGCGTCTACAACTCGGCCTACTTCGAGCACACCCTGCTGGCCCGCACGATGGGCGTCGAGTTGGTCGAGGGCCGCGACCTGGTGTGCCACGGCGGGCGCGTCATGATGCGCACGACCGACGGCCTGGCGCCCGTGCACGTGATCTACCGCCGGATCGACGACGAGTTCCTCGACCCGCTGGCGTTCCGCGCCGACTCCACGCTGGGCGTCCCCGGGCTCATCAACGCGGCGCGTGCGGGCAACGTGACGATCGCGAACGCGGTCGGCAACGGCGTGGCCGACGACAAGCTGCTCTACACCTACGTCCCCGACCTGATCCGCTACTACCTGCACGAGGAGCCGATCCTGCGCAACGTCGACACATGGCGCTGCGGCGACGCCGACCAGCGCGAGGAGGTCCTGGACCGCCTCGACGAGCTCGTGCTCAAGCCGGTCGACGGCTCGGGCGGCAAGGGCATCGTCATCGGCCCGGCGGCCACCCGCGAGGAGCTCGACGAGCTGCGTGCCAAGGTCATCGCCGCGCCGCGCGACTGGATCGCCCAGCCGGTGGTCTCGCTGTCCACGGTGCCGACCCTGGTCGAGGACGGGATCCGTCCCCGGCACGTCGACCTGCGGCCGTTCGCGGTCAACGACGGCGACGACGTCTGGGTGCTGCCCGGCGGCCTGACCCGCGTGGCCCTGCCCGAGGGCGAGCTGATCGTGAACTCCAGCCGCGGCGGCGGCTCGAAGGACACCTGGGTGCTGGCCCGGCCGACCGAGCCGATCGAGGTCGATGACGACGACCTCGAGTCGCACGCCTCGTCGCAGTCCCAGTCGCAGACCATGGCGCCCGTCCCCGTTCCCGTCCCCTCCAGGGAGGCCTGATGCTCAGCCGGATCGGTGAGTCGCTGTTCTGGATCGGCCGCTACCTCGAGCGCGCCGACGACACGGCCCGCCTGCTGGACGTCCAGATGCAGATGCTGGTCGAGGACCCGTCGACCGACGAGGTCACCAGCTGCCAGCAGCTGTTCGCGGTCATGGGCATCGAGGACTTCGAGGGGGTGCCGAACCGCTGGTCGATGCTCGACAACCTGGCGTACGACCAGAAGTCGTCCACGTCCATCGCGGCGGTCATCGGCTCGATGCGCGAGGCCGCCCGCAGTGCGCGCGAGACCCTCTCGACCGATGTCTGGTCGGCCATCAACACCACCTGGCAGGGCGTGCCGGCGGCCACCTCGATGCGTCCGGTCGAGATGTTCAACTGGGTCCGCCGGCGCACCGCGATGATCTCCGGCTCGGCCGACGACTCGATGCCGCGCGACCAGGGCTGGTACTTCTACGTGCTGGGCCGCAACATCGAGCGCGCCGACATGACCGCGCGACTGTTGTCGACGGCGGCCAGTGCCGGCGGATCGGGCGTCGCGTGGCAGAACACGCTGCGCGCCTGCGGTGGCTACGAGAGCTTCCTGCGCACGTACCGCGGGATCGAGCGCGACAGCGCGGCTGCCGAGTACCTGCTGCTGGACCGCTGGTTCCCACGGTCGCTGGTCTCCAGCCTCAGCGAGGCCGAGCGGGCGCTGACCCGTCTGGACGTGGCCGGGCGTCGTGCCGGCTTCTCCGACGAGGCGTTGCGGCTGCTCGGGCGGGCCCGTACCGAGATCGAGTACCGGCCGCTCAATGAGCTGCTCGAGACCATGCCGTTCGAGATGGAGCGCCTGCAGCGCGCCTGCTCGGCGGCCAGCGACGCCATCACGGCGCGCTACTTCGCCCAGGAGAACTGGCACATGTGGACTGGAAGGGTGTCTCTGTGAGCGAGCGACAGCGAGTGAACGAGGGGTACGCAATGCCGGTGCCGCCGTATCGTCGTCTCTTCTCGGAGGTTCCGGCATGAGCATGCGCATGCGCGTCCGGCACGCGACGACCTACACGTACTCCGTGCCCACGCGGGCGTCGTACAGCGAGGCCCGGCTGACCCCGCAGACCACGTCCGACCAGTACGTCCGCCGGTCGCGGCTCGAGATCGTCCCGACGGCGTGGTCGCAGGAGTACCGCGACTACTGGGGCGCCACCGTGACGGCGTTCGAGGTCACCGACCCGCACGACGAGCTGCGGGTCGTGGCGACCTCGGTCGTCGACACCGCCGATCCGGCCGAGCCCGGCCGCTCCATCGGCTGGGACGACCTCGACCCGTCCACGCTCGACCGGTACTGCGAGTTCGTGCACCAGCAGGACAAGGTGCGCCCGTCGCCCTCGCTCGTCCCTTTGCTGGACGCGATTCGCGCCACCGCCGCGACGCCGGGGGCGTACGTGGAGGCGGTCGTCGAACTGCTGCGGGACCGGGTCAAGCGACTCGTCGCGGCCACCCACGTCAGCGCCACCGCCGAGGAGGCCTGGGACACCGGCCGCGGCGTCACGCACGACATCACCCACGTCGCGATCGGCGCCCTGCGTCACGCATCGATCCCGGCCCGCTTCGTCGCGGGATACGTCCACCCCGAGACCGAGCCGCAGGTCGACGTCCCGGTCGAGGCCGAGCCGCACGCGTGGCTGGAGTGGTGGGACGGACGCTGGGTCGGCTGGGACGTCACGCACGGAGAGTCCCCGGGCGAGCGTCACATCATCGTCTCGCGTGGGCGCGACTTCGACGACAACCCGAATCTGCGGGGGATCTACTCGACCGACGGCGAGGTCAGCACCACCGTCGACGTCGAGATCACCCGTCTGCTCTGAGGGCGTCGTGCCGCCGTCGGCGCGGCGGCATACCGTGAACGCATGAGCACCGACTGGACCCGCAACCGCGTCGACGAGACCCACCGCCCGTGGCAGGCCGACGCCGACCGCTACCAGAGCCTGGAGTACCGGCGGGTGGGCCGGTCGGGCCTGCTGCTGCCGCCGGTCAGCCTCGGCCTGTGGTGGAACTTCGGTGACAACCGCACGTTCGACAGCCAGCGCGAGATCCTGCGCCACGCCTTCGACCTGGGCATCACGCACTTCGACCTGGCCAACAACTACGGCCCGCCGCCGGGCTCGGCCGAGGAGAACTTCGGCCGGATGATGCGCGGCGACTTCGCGCCCTACCGCGACGAGCTGATCATCTCCACGAAGGCCGGCTGGGACATGTGGCCCGGCCCGTACGGGTTCCTCGGCTCGCGCAAGTACCTGCTGGCGAGCCTCGACGCGTCGCTGACCCGGATGGGGCTGGACCACGTCGACATCTTCTACTCACACCGTGCCGATCCGGACACGCCCGTCGAGGAGACGGTGGGGGCGCTCGACACGGCGGTGCGCCAGGGCAAGGCGCTCTACGTCGGCATCTCGTCGTACTCGGCCGAGCGCACGCGCCGCGCCGCCGAGGTGGCCGCCGACCTGGGTACGCCGCTGGTCATCCACCAGCCGGCCTACTCGATGGTCAACCGCTGGGTCGAGGACGAGCTGTTCGCCACCCTCGAGGACGTCGGCATGGGCTCGATCGCCTTCACCCCGCTGGCGCAAGGGCTGTTGACGGACCGCTACCTCGGCGACGAGCCGGTGCAGCGGGCCGGCGGCCGGTCCTCGTTCGACGACTCGGTGGTCGAGGGCAACCGCGATCGCCTGCGTGGCCTGGCCGACGTCGCCCGCGAGCGCGGCCAGACCCTGGCCCAGCTCGCGATCTCCTGGGTGCTGCGGCCCGGCGCGGCCACCTCGGCCCTCATCGGCGCCTCGCGCACCGAGCAGCTCGACGAGAACATCCAGGCGGCGGCGAACACCGATTTCACCGCCGAGGAGCTCGATCGGATCGACGAGCTCGTCGGTCACGACGCCGACGCGCGGGTCGACCTGTGGGGCGGATCGGCTGACATCGTGTAACTCACAGTGACACTCCGGTCGAAAACCTGGTCCTGTCGCCTAGGCTCTGGCCCATGGAAAAGACCGTCGCGGCGCACGCGCACGAGCTCACGAAGACGTACGGCAAGGGCGACGCCCAGGTCCGGGCGCTCGACGGGGTCTCGCTGGAGATCTACGAGGGTGAGTTCACGGCGGTCATGGGCCCCTCCGGATCGGGCAAGTCGACGCTCATGCACTGCATGGCGGCACTGGACACCCCCGACGGTGGTCGCGTGACGATCGGTCCCACCACGCTGGCCAAGCTCGACGACAAGGCGCTCACCGTGATGCGCCGCGAGAAGATCGGCTTCGTCTTCCAGGCGTTCAACCTGGTGCCCACGCTGACGGCCGAGGAGAACATCCTGCTGCCGCTGTCGATCGCCGGCCGCAAGCCCGATCCGAAGTGGTACGCCAACGTGATCGAGGCCGTCGGCCTGGCCGACCGGCTCAAGCACCGTCCCAACGAGATGTCCGGCGGTCAGGCCCAGCGCGTGGCGTGCGCCCGCGCGCTCGTCAGCCGTCCGTCGATCGTGTTCGCCGACGAGCCCACCGGCAACCTCGACTCCACGTCGGGCGCCGAGGTCCTGTCGTTCCTGCGCCGCAGTGTCGACGAGTTCGGCCAGACGATCGTCATGGTCACGCACGATCCCGTCGCCGCCAGCTACACCGACCGGGTCGTCTACCTGGCCGACGGCCGCGTGGTGTCCGAGCTGCGTCACCCCACGGCCGAGAAGGTCCTCGAGCGCATGAGCGTCGTCCAGCGCCGGATCGGCGTGTGACGTGCGCAGAGTCACCTGGCGCAACCTCGTAGCTCGCAAGGTCCGTCTGTTCCTGAGCGCCTTCGCGATCGTGCTGGGCATCGCGTTCCTCTCGGGCTCCCTGGTGTTCACCGACACGATCGGCGAGAGCTTCGACCAGATCGCGTACGGCACCGTCACCGACGTGGCGGTCCGGCCCGAGACGGGCAACGGCGACGCCATCGCGATGAGCGTCAACCGCGAGGCCCGTTCCATCCCGGCCTCGGTCATCGAGGAGATCTCCGCCCTGCCCGGCGTCGAGCGCGCGGAGGGTGCGGTCAACGGCGGCGGCCTGTTCGTCGTCAAGAAGAACAACCGTCTGCTCGGCGGCACCGGTGCGCCCACGATCGCCCTCAACGCCGGCGACGGCGACCCGATCCCGAACGCCGCCGGCGACCAGATGCTGAAGTGGGAGCAGGGCCGCGCTCCGACCCAGGACGGCGAGATCGCCCTCGACGCGCGCTCGGCCGAGGTGGCCGGCTATCGCCTGGGCGACACCGTCAAGATCGCGCTGCCCAGCGAGCCGCCCATCCTCAAGGCGAAGCTCGTGGGCATCTTCGACTTCAGCTCCGGCGGCCTGGCCGGCGCGACGCTCGTGATCTTCGACGATCTCAGTGCCCAGAAGTACTTCCTCGAGGGCAAGGACGCCTTCAGTGTCATCCAGGTCGAGGCCAAGGCCGGGGCGACCCAGCGCGAGGTGGCCGACCAGGTTGCCAAGGTCATCCCCGAGGGCACGGAGTCGGTCACGGGCGACTCGGTCGCCGAGGAGTCCAAGGACCTCTTCGACCAGCTGCTCGGGTTCCTCAACACCTTCCTGCTGGTCTTCGCCGGCATCGCCCTGGTGGTCGGCACCTTCCTGATCGTCAACACGTTCTCGATCCTGGTGGCCCAGCGCAGTCGCGAACTGGCCCTGCTGCGCGCCCTGGGCGCCTCGCGTCCCCAGGTCAGCCGCTCGGTGCTGACCGAGGCGTTCGTGATCGGCGTCATCGGCTCGACGTTGGGCCTGGCGATGGGCTTCGGCCTGGCGCTGCTGCTCAAGGTCCTGTTCAGCCGCTTCGGCCTCGATCTGTCGGGCACGTCGCTGGTGTTCCAGCCGCGGACGGTCATCCTGGCCTACGCCGTCGGCGTCCTGGTGACGATGCTCGCGGCGTGGATCCCCGCCCGTCGCGCCGCCCGGGTGCCCCCGGTCGCGGCGATGCGCGACGAGGTCGCGATGCCCGAGTCGTCGCTGCGGTGGCGGCTCGTGATCGCGTTGCTGTTCGGCCTGGCCGGTGCCGGGTCGATGGCGGCCGGCTCCTGGCTCGACGTCCCCCGCCCCATCGTCTGGGTCGGTGCGGGCATCTTCGGCGTGCTGATGGCGGTCGCGCTGGGCAGCCCGATCATCGCGTCGCCGGTCCTGGCCGCCTTCGGCGTCCTCTATCGGACCGTCTACAAGTCGGTGGGTCAGTTGGCGGCGCAGAACGCGCGGCGCAACCCGCGGCGCACGGCCGCGACCGCGTCGGCGCTGATGATCGGTCTCGCGCTGGTCACGACGATGTCGATCCTGGGCGCCTCGATCAACACGTCCATCGACAAGGGCGTCGAGCGCGAGTTCTCGGCCGACTTCATCGTCCAGAACGTCAGTGGCCAGCCGTTCTCGCCCGAGATCTCGCAGAAGATCGGCGCGGTCCCGGGCGTCGCGGCCGTCTCGCCGGCCCAGTCGATCGTGTTCGAGGCCGACGGCACGCAGGTCTTCGCGTCGGCGACCGACGCCGAGCAGTTCGCGGAGGTCTTCGAGCTGGCGTTCTCCGATGGCACGGCGCCCACCGGCGAGAACATGATCGCGCTCAGCGAGTCGATGGCGGAGTCGATCGACCGCTCGACGGGCGACGTGGTGAAGCTGGCGTTCAGCTCCGGTGAGTTCGACGCGACGGTGACGGGTGTGTACGCCGACAGCAACGTCGTCGGCCAGGCCATCGTGCCGCTGACCACCGTCGCGGCGGCGGGCATCAAGCGCGGCGACACCTCGCTGGCGATCAACGCCACCCCCGGCACCGGCACGCGCACCGTGCGGGCCAACCTCGAGCGGGCGGTGGGCGACAACCCCACGATCGTCGTGCAGGACAAGGAGAGCTACGCCGAGGCGCAGCGCTCGCAGGTCAACACGCTGCTGTACCTGATCTACGCGCTGCTGGGTCTGGCGATCGTCATCGCCGTGCTGGGCATCGTGAACACGCTGGCGCTCAGCGTCATCGAGCGCACCCGCGAGATCGGACTGCTCCGCGCGGTCGGCCTGACCCGTCCGCAGTTGCGGCGCATGGTGCGCCTGGAGTCGGTGGCGATCGCGATCCTGGGTGCGGTGCTGGGGATCGGAGCGGGGCTGCTGTTCGGCATCGCCCTGCAACGCTCCTTCCAGAACGACGGCATCAGCGACCTGGCCATCCCGATCGGCTCCTTGGCGGTGTTCGTGGTGGTCTCGGCGCTCGTCGGCGTCCTCGCGGCCGTGCTGCCGGCACGTCGTGCCGCCAAGCTCGACGTGCTGAAGGCGATCACCGGCGAGTGATCCCCGGGGCGTCCGATCGAGGATTGGTCCGCAACGACGGGCCACTGCTAGACTCGTGAGGTTGCCGTTCGAGGCGACACCTCCTGTGACGGAAAGCCCGTCACCGCCCAGTCCAAAGGAGAACCCGCAGTGTCACTGCGCAAGTACGAAGTCATGGTCATCCTCGATGCGGACGTCGATGAGCGTTCCGTCGAGAAGAGCCTCTCGACCTACCTCAACAACACGATCGTCGCCGACGGCGGTTCCGTCGACGCCATCGATGTGTGGGGCAAGCGCCGCCTGGCCTACGAGATCAACAAGAAGTCCGAGGGCATCTACGCCGTCATCGGTCTGTCCGCCGAGCCTGCCTCGGTCAAGGAGCTGGACCGTCAGCTGTCGCTGAACGAGTCCGTCGTCCGTACGAAGGTCACGCGTCCCGACGTGAAGTGATTCTGTGGACGGAGACATTCCGTCCCCTGAATCCGACACACTCGTCGCGAGAGCACCTCGAGAGAAGGCTGATTCCATGGCAGGCGAAACCACCATCACCCTCGTCGGCAACCTGACCCGTGACCCCGAACTGCGGTTCACGCCGTCGGGTGCCGCGGTCGCCGACTTCACCGTCGCGTCCACCGCGCGCACGTTCGACCGTCAGACGAACGAGTGGAAGGACGGCGACACGCTGTTCATCCGCTGCTCGGCCTGGCGCCAGCTGGCCGAGAACGTCGCCGGCTCGCTGACCAAGGGCACCCGCGTCATCGTGACCGGTGCGCTGAAGGTCCGCGAGTACGAGCGTCAGGACGGCGGCCGGGGCACGAGCGTCGAGATGACGGTCGACGAGGTCGGCCCGTCGCTGCGCAACGCCACCGCCCAGGTCACCCGCACGTCGGGTGGCGGCGGCGGTCAGGGCGGCGGCTTCGGCGGCGGGAACTCCGGCGGCAACGCCGGTGGTTTCGGTGGCGGCCAGCCTGCTGGTCAGCAGTCGAACGCCAGCGCGTGGGCCCAGCCCTCGCAGCCGCAGGCGCCGGCCGGGGGCAACGACCCCTGGGGCGGCGGCGGCGGCAGTGCCGGCGGTTCGACCGACGAGCCCCCCTTCTGATCCATCACACGTAGCAAGAAATTTTCCAGGAGCATCATGGCCAAGCCCGTTGTCCGGAAGCCGAAGAAGAAGAGCAACCCGCTCGCGGTTGCCGGCGTCACCACCATCGATTACAAGGACACCGCACTGCTGCGGAAGTTCATCTCCGACCGCGGCAAGATCCGCGCTCGTCGCGTCACCGGCGTGTCCGTCCAGGAGCAGCGTCAGATCGCCAAGGCGATCAAGAACGCGCGCGAGATGGCGCTGCTGCCCTACACGTCCAGCGGTCGCTGAGTACAGGAGCAACGAACAGATGAAGCTCATCCTCACGCACGAGGTCTCGAACCTCGGCCAGCCCGGCGACATCGTCGAGGTCAAGGACGGCTACGGCCGTAACTTCCTGCTGCCGCGCAACTTCGCCATCCGTTGGACGAAGGGCGCTGCCAACCAGGTCGAGTCGATCAAGGCTGCTCGCGATGCGCGCGCCGTGCACGATCTCGAGACCGCCAAGTCGATCAAGGGCAACCTCGAGTCGTCCGCGATCAACGTCTCGGCGCAGGCCGGCGAGGGCGGTCGCCTCTTCGGCGCCGTCACCGTCACCGACATCGCCGACGCGCTGGCCGAGGCCGGCGCGCAGGTCGACAAGCGTCGCATCGAAGTCGGCAACCCGATCAAGAGCCTCGGCTCGCACACGGTCTCCGTCCGCGTGCACCCCGAGGTCGTCGCGACGGTCAAGCTGAACGTCGTCGCCGCCAAGTGATTCTCAAGTCGCCGGGTCCCGCTTCACGCGGGGCCCGGCGGTTTGCTGTTGTGGCGCTGGCGAGCACGCTGCTCGCCGGCTGCTTCGGTGGGGGCGATGACTCCTCCGACGAGAAGACCGCGAGCTCGCAGAGCCCGAAGACCTCCGCCGACACGTCGCTGCCGTTGGCCGACGTGCACCCGGCCGGTGAGGACGACGTCCGGTTCGGCGGCACCCTGCGGCTCGGCATCGGCTCGTTCCCGGCCACGTTCAACCCGGTCCACACCGCCGGTGTCGCCAGTACCGCGCCGCAAATCCTCGCCCCGACCCTCGGCAGTGCCGTCCGGGTCCGGGCTGACGGCTCGTGGGTGGTCGACCCGAACTACGCCACCGACGTCGACATCATCGACCGCTCCCCGCTGACCGTCCGGGTCGAGCTCAATCGCCAGGCCGTGTGGCAGGGCGGGTCGCCGATCACCGCGGCCGACATGGTGTCGTTCGTCAAGGCGATGCAGGACGACGACTACGCCGCCGCGCGCGTCCCGGCGATCGACGCGGTCGACGAGGTCCGGGCCGACGGTGCGTTCGCCTACGAGGTCGTCTTCGACGAGCCGACCGCCGACTGGCCCGCCGCGGTCTACCCGACGCTGCCGAAGGCCTACACGAAGTCCGTCAAGACGTTCAACCGTGGACTCACCGCCAAGGCGCCCTCCGCGAACGGGCCCTACATCGTCTCGGGGATCGAGCGCCGCACCGGCACGATCACCCTCGAGCGCAACCCGCGGTGGTGGGGCAGTCGCCCCAAGCTGGACTCGATCGTGTGGCGCATCGGCCCCGACGACGTCCTGGCCGCCGCCCACGTGGCCGGCGAGCTGGAGTCGGCTCCCGTCACGCCCGCCAACCGCAAGGCGCTGGCGGACGCGGACCTGCGGGCCTCGCTCGGGTCGGACTGGTCGCAGCTGACGATCAACGGCGGCACCGGGCCGCTGGCCGACGCCGACGTGCGCCGCGCCGTGATGCTGGCGGTCGACGCCGAGGGCGTCGTGAAGGACACGTCCAAGCGTTACGGCGTCAGTACGGTGCCGATGAGCTCGGTCGTGCTGCTGCCCGGTCAGGTCGGCGACCCGAAGACCAAGCCGCTGGCGCGAAACGTCGACCGCGCCGCTGCGCTGCTCGCGAAGGCCGGCTGGAAGCGCGAGGGCGGCAAGGGCCTGGTCCGCCGCAAGGGCCGTCCCCTGACCCTGACGTTGCCGGTCCCGAACACCCGGTCCGGCGCCGTCGAGCGAGCTGAGGCGATCGCCGATGATCTCGCCGAGGTCGGCGTCCGGGTCAAGGTCCAGGAGGTGCCCGGTGACACGTTCTTCGAGAAGGTCGTGATCCCGCTCGACTTCGACCTGACCACGTTCACCTGGTCGGTCGAGCCGTTCGGCCTGGGCGAGGTCAAGCGCCTCTTCACTCCGATCGACAGCCCGCTGAACTTCACCGGCAAGTCGTCGAAGGCCACGGCGAAGGCGTTCGACGCGGCGATCGCGCAACTCGACGTGAAGAAGCGCACGGCCGCGATCGCCAAGGTCGACAAGGTCACGCGCGCCCAGGCGTCGATCATGCCGCTGGCCGTGGTGCCCGAGGTGCTCGCCGTCGATCCCGACGTGCGCAACTACGGACCCACCGCCCTGGCCGACCTGGACTGGACCCGGGTGGGCTTCGCGGAGGGCAGCGACTGATGGCCCGTACCCGGCGCGAAGTGGTGGGTTGGCCGACGATCCTGCGCGAGCTGCGCGTCGTCCGGGTCGCCGACGTCTCTGAGACGACCCGGCGGGTCACGCTGACCGGCGAGCAGCTTGAGGCGTTCCCCGTCGCCGGTGGCACGGCGGCGCCGTTCCGCTCCGAGGGCTTCGACGACCACGTGAAGCTGCTCGTCCCCCTCGAGGGCACCGATCGTCCGCCGCTGCCGGTGCAAGGGCCCGACCGGCTCGAGTGGGGTGGCGCCGGCGGTCGCCCGGTGGCCAAGGACTACACGCCGCGGCGCTTCGCCGATGGCGAGCTCGACCTGGACTTCGTGCTGCACGAGGGCGGGTTCGCCGCCGGTTGGGCCCGTCGCACGCAGCCGGGGGACCCGGCCTGGATCGTCGGCCCCACCCGGTCGCTGCTGCTGCCGACCGGGGTCGACCGGTTCGTGCTGGCGGGCGACGAGACGGCCCTGCCCGCCATCGCGCGGCTGCTCGACGAGTGGACCGGCACGATGATCGCCGACATCGTCATCGAGGTGGCCTCGCCGGCCGGGATCCAGGACCTCCCGTCCCTCGAGGGCGTGACGATCCGCTGGGTCCACGGCGCGGACGCCTGGATCGACGCGATCCGCGAGCTGCCCTGGCCCGACGTGCCGACGTTCTGCTGGGTCGCCGGCGAGTCCGGCGCCGTGCGCGAGGTGCGCCGCCACCTCGCCGACGAGCGCGGCGTGCCCCGCGACTGCCTCGACGCCACCGGCTACTGGCGGCGCTGACGGCTCCCCGGCCGCTCGCGCCTCAGGTCGAGCCGAGCACGAGCCAGCGGTCACTGCGTTGGCGCAGCCACAGCGTCACCCACCGCGTGGCCTGGAACAGCGCGTACGCGGCCCACAACCAGGTGAAGCCCGCGTCCGTCGCCCGGATCAGCAGCGCCACCGGCGCGTAGATCAGCAGCGTGATCAGACTGGCCCACGCCAGGTACACGCCGTCCCCGGCGCCGATCAGCACGCCGTCCAGCACGAACACGACCCCCGAGATCGGCTGGATGAGCGCGACCAGCAGGAGGGCGGGCACCGCGGCCGCGCGCACGTCCGCGTCGGGGGTGAAGGCACGCGCGACCCACGGCGCGGTCAACGCCAGCAGAGCGCCGGCGACGATGCCGAAGCCGAGCCCCCAGGCGATGACCCGTCGCGTGACGTGACGGGTGCCCTCGGCGTCGCCGGCCCCGAGCGAGTGACCCGTCAGCGTCTGCGCCGCGATCGCGAAGGCGTCGAGCGCGAACGCCAGGAACATGACCAGGGTGGTGGCGATCTGGTGCGCGGCGAGCGAGGCGTCGCCGAACCCGGCCGCGACGAGGGTGGCCAGCAGCAGGACGGCGCGCAGGCTCAGCGTGCGCAACAGCAGGGGGACGCCCTCGCGCGCGGCGCGGGCGACGTCGTCCCACCGCAGGCGGGGCGAGGCCTCGGTCTCGCGGCTTCGGCGCAGGACCTGGGCCACGAGAGCGAGGGCGGCGGCCCACTGGGCCAGCACCAGGCCGAGGGCGGCGCCGCGCAGGTCCAGGCCCGCCCCGTAGACCAGCGCGACCGTCAGCACCACGTTCAGGACGTTCGCCGCGACCATCACGACCAGGGGCGTGCGCAGGTCCAACACCCCGCGCAGGGCGCCGGTGGCGGCCAGGACGAGCAGCACGGCGGGGATGCTCGCGGCGGCGATCCTCAGGTACTCGGTGGTGAGGTCCGCGACCGCGGGCGAGCTGGACAGTGCCCGGGCCATCGGCCGCGCGGCCACCGACGTGACGGCACCGAGCACGAGACCGATCAGCAAGGCCAACCAGACGCCTCCCAGGGCCGCCTCCAGGGCCCGGCGGGGCTCCCCGGCGCCCTGGTGCCGGGCGACCGTGGCGGTGCTGCCGTAGGCCAGGAAGACGCACAGGCCGACGATGGTCGACAGGACCGTGGAGGCGGCCCCGAGCGCGGCCAGCTCGGCCCGGCCGAGGTGACCCACGATGGCGGTGTCGGCCATCAGCATGAGGGGCTCGCAGATCAGTGCGGCGAAGGCCGGGACCGTGATCGCGAGGATTCGACGGTCGAGAGAGGAGATCCGCACGGGGCGACGATACCGCTGTGACCAGTGAGGTGAATTTGTCGACATGTCGGCCCTCGCTTGCGACACGCCCGTGGATAACCCGATCCACGAAAATCACACCCGGCTATCACAACTCCACACCTTGTGACTCACGTTTGCGCAGGTCAGAGGCCCTTGTGACCTGCGCCACACACGATTGTCCACAGGGTGATCCACCGGCTGTGCACACGCGCGACCGGCGTTTTCCACAGGTTTGCGTGACTTCTGCACACCCCGTGTGCATGACCGTCTGTACCCGCGTGCCGGGGCCCCGTATGGTCACCGGAAGGGAACACCAGAACCGAGGGGAAGTCGGTTCTGTCGGACCTCACACGTAGTTTCAAACCCAGCTGCCGATCACGTCGAGGAGTGCCGTGAGCGTTACCGATCTGTATGAGTCCGAACATCCATCGGACTCCGCGGGATCGGGCTACGTTCCGCCCCAGGACATGGCGGCCGAGCAGAGTGTTCTCGGCGCGATGCTGCTGTCGAAGAACGCGATCGACCCGGCCACCGACCTGCTCGAGAGCCGTGACTTCTACCGCCCCGCCCACGAGCTGATCTTCGACGTCATCTGCGACCTGTCCGGTCGCGGCGAGCCGGCCGACGCGATCACCGTCGCGGCCGAGCTGACCCGCCGGGGCGAGATCGCCCGCATCGGCGGCGCGGCCTACCTGCACGACCTGGTCCAGGGCGTGCCGATCGCCGCCAACGTCGACTACTACGCCGAGATCGTCCACGAGAAGGCCGTGCTGCGGCGCCTCGTCGAGGTCGGCCAGCAGGTCGCCCAGCTGGGCCAGTCCGGTACGGGCGAGATCCAGGACATCGTCGACCGCGCGCAGAAGGCGGTCCTGGACGTCGACGGCACCAAGTCCGGCGAGGACTACAACGTCCTGTCCGACCTGATGTCGTACACGATCGACGAGCTCGAGGAGCTCGAGACGCGTTCCGGCGAGGTGCACGGCGTGATGTCGGGCTTCCCCGACCTCGATCGCCTCACCACGGGCTTCAAGCCCGGCCAGATGATCGTCGTCGCGGCGCGACCCGGCGTCGGCAAGTCGACCCTCGGCCTGGACTTCGTCCGCAACGCCTCGATCCGCCAGGGACTCACCTCGGCCATCTTCAGCTTGGAAATGACCGGCTCGGAGATCGCCATGCGTCTGCTGTCCGCCGAGGCCAAGGTCGCCATCCACCACATGCGCGCCGGCTCGATGTCCAGCCGTGACTGGGACGCGATCGGCCGGGCGATGGCCACCGTGCAGGCCGCGCCGATCATCATCGACGACAGCCCGAACATGACGATGCCCGAGATCCGCTCGAAGGCGCGTCGCATCAAGAAGCAGCACGGCCTCGACTTCGTCGTGCTCGACTACCTGCAGCTGATGACCTCGGGCAAGAAGGTCGAGAACCGTCAGGTCGAGGTCTCGGAGTTCTCCCGCCAGATCAAGCTGCTGGCCAAGGAACTCGGCGTCCCCGTGGTCGCGATCAGCCAGTTGAACCGTGGCTCCGAGCAGCGCACCGACAAGACCCCGCAGATCTCCGACCTGCGTGAGTCCGGCTCGATCGAGCAGGACGCCGACATCGTCATGCTGTTGAACCGTCCCGACGCCCACGGAGCCGGCGAGTCCGAGCGCCCCGGCGAGGCCGACATCATCGTGGCCAAGAACCGTTCCGGCCCGGTCAACAAGGTCGCCGTGTCCTTCCAGGGCCACTACTCGCGCTTCACCCCGATGGCGCGCGAGCCCGAAGGCGCCGGCGGCGGCGCATCGGGTGCCGACTTCGCCTGATCCCGTTGTTGTCGAGATGCAGCGAACTTCATACAAACGAGTTCTGTTTATTCAAAACACGGCTGACTGTTTCTTTTGTGCCAGGGAGAGAGTTCTGCTCAGGTCTGGGGTTGGCTATCTAAGCCACCAACTGAACACTGGGTCGCAGTTCTGCATCCCAGCGGACGGTGAACGGGCATGCGTCCATCCGCCCAGAATGCAGCAGAATCTGTCGCAAGGAGATCCTCAATCCACCGATCTAGGCGCCCGCCTGATGAAACACTCGAGCATGCGCACACTCCTCGTGACGATTGCGTGTGCAATCTCGCTCGCGGGATGCACCGCCTCGAGCGACGGGAGCTCGAGTGATGAAACGGACAAGTACACCCAGACGTGGACGAAGTCTTATTCGGAGACGACGTGCGAAGACTGGAACAGCGCGATGACCGACGCGCAACAGTTCGCCGCGGCGGCTGACATGCTCACCGGGGCTCGAAACAACGGCGATGGCGGAACCGGGCTCCCCGCTGACTCTCTCATCGAGCAATTCCAGGCCGGAATGACGACAGCTTGCGTTGTGCCAACCGTGAACCTCGCCGAGATGAGCGCGATGTTATATCTCACCGAGCGGCAGACGTTCAGTCCCTAATTGACAGAGCCCTCAACCCTCCTATCGAGCGACACCGCCGACCCGGACCACTCGCGAAGATGATGGGTGGACTCATACCCACGAGCTCGGAAATGAGTCATTCCAACGCGTAGCGTTCCGCAAGCGGCCGTGCATTCCGGCGCGATTTCGACGACGCGACTACGAAGCTGGACGATGCTGGCGTAGCAGATGGTCGAACTCGCGGATGACGTCGTGGACGGCTGCTGCGATTTCGGCGTTCCAGTGATCGGCGGTGGGAGTGAACTGGGACCAGTGGCCGTCGCGGAGGTGGCTGAGGGTCAGTTCGCACGTTCCCAGGCTGCTGTCGACGTTGATCCAGAGCTCGACACTGAGCACACCTTCGTAGGAACGGCTCGGAAGTCGGAGGTCCGCGGGCACGTGCGCGTAGAAGTCGCTGGTCTCGGCCTCGTACAGGACCGAGGTGGTCGTTGAAGGGCTCCAACCCTGTGCGCCGAACCAGAATCCGTAGCGATGCAGCACCGGGCCCGCAATGTCGTGGACGGCCCGCTGAACCTCGTCTTGCGCACGCTCGGAGGCTTCGGCACGTTCACGACGGGCTCGGCACCTGAATGAGTCCATGCCTCATGGTGCCGGAGAAGATGGACGCCATGCCATCGCACACGGCTGTCGCGTCTATCCACCGCTATTGGGGCGACACGTGCGCTCGGGGGCCGTGCCGGGCTCGCGCCGATGTCAGGTTGTCGATAGGGAACCGCCTGGTCCGCTTAACCCGCGAACGTTGCGAAGGTCCAATGGTTGCCGTCAGGGTCGGCCACCGTGAAGTCACGCGATTGATAGTCGGTCTGGTCGACGATCTCGCGCACAACCCTCGCCTCCAACTCGAGCGCCCGAGCCAGCACCACGTCCGGATCTGCGGTCACCACGTGCAATGACGCCGTCCCGGGCAGGCACGGCGTGGGCCGCTCTCCCGTGCTCGAGAGCAGGATCCGGCCGCCCTCCGGCCAGTCAAGTTGGCAGTGGTGGATCGCATCCTCACGTTCGCCGGGAATCAGCAGGTCTTCGGTGAACTCGAGCCGGAGCAGCCAACGGTGAAGGGCCCGGGCGTCGTCACTGACGACGCTCGCCCAAACGCTCTGCTGTCGCACCCCGCTCACTCGAACAGCCATGATCGTCAGCGTACGACCCAAACTGTTCAGCAGCATCCACGATCGGCTCCAAGGCGCTTCGGCCGTTGTCAACCGACGACCGTGGGGTCCGGGGCGACTGGCCCGAGCTGCGTCATTCCGCCGCGATTGCCTCATCCCGCCGTGCGAGTGAGCGCCGGCTTCGATCCAAGGATCAGGCCGGAGGCACCACCGGGCCGTCGGCGGTTGATGCACTCTGAACCTCAAGTGCCTGCGACGGCTTGAAGTCTCCGGAGGCGCGTACGAGAAGTCGACCAACCACGTAGTCGTACTCTGCACCAAGGCCGAAGTCCTTCAACTTCCGTTGAATGTCCTCCCCTCGCGCCTGGGCGGCCTTTCCTGAGGGCCAGCGCTCGACTTTTACGCCGCACGCGGTGTCCAAGCTCTCGTAGTCGGCAGCGCCGCAGTCGAGACGGTCATCGCCTAGGAACATCACTTGGTCGTATTGTCCGGGACGCCCGAACAGGTAGTTATCGTCATTGTCCTCGGTCATTTGAATGCGCACCTTAAGTGCCGGAATCGCTGCTTGCAGGGCGTCCGCCATCTCTTCCGCATCGTCCCCGAGTGCAGGCGCGGCCGTTGTCGCCCGCGCTGTCGTGGTGGGGCTTGACGAACGGGCACTCGTATCCGCATTCGAGGCCTTATCACCGCCACCGCAGGCAACGAGGCTGAAAGAGAGCAGTGGAGCGGCGGCGGCGGCGAGTGCAACACGAGTCCGAGAAGTCGTCATGGCGCCACAGGTTAGCGGCTCGAGGACTGTTTTCGGTCGGGATCGCGACGGGCCGAATTGGACCCTCGCGTCGCGTCTTTCCGCCGCGAAGATCGCACACAGTCAGCGATCGACAAGATCTGTGCAGACTTCACCGCGTGAGGCTGTGCGATCTTCACTGCAACTCGACAATCACGGTGGAGGGGCTTCGAAGTGGAGCAGGCAGTCCGCTACGTCTTCACCCCAGTCGATCGGGGTCTTTCCGGTCAGCCGCCAACCCAGCTGACCGTAGAGCGCGATGGCACTGGAGCAGTTCTCGGCCACGTCGAGAGTCAGCCGAGAACGACGATGAGCAGCCCGACCATTCGCGTGACCAAGAGCGTTCTGTGCCAAGTCGACCGCTTGCGACTTCGCGCACTGGTTGATGACCGGGCATTGATCGCAGATCGAGGTGAATGAGGGTGCGAGCTCGGCGGCCGCGACCTCGCGCGGGCTGCTCACGGGTCAGCTCTCGGCGGCGAGGCGACTGCGGCGCGCACCGACTGCGCTGACGACCGCCTCGCTTTTCGCCGAAAGTCGTCCGAGCGAACGTTGAGGGGTGACGGGCGCGCACGGGGAGCGGGGCGCCCGAACTCACCTGGATCGGACCTCGGATACACCTTCTGGGGAGTGCACGTAAGGGGCGTCCCAATCCCCAGACTGTGACCTTGACCACAATTCAAGGGCGTCATTAGTGTGCGAGCGTCCTGGAATCAGGTTCGCGACGGTCGCTGACCGCCGCTCGGGGGAAGAGGCGCAATGACACTGAAGCGCAGGTTGTGGGCCATGGCCGGCGCCGCGGCAATGATGGCGGCGGGACTGCCCGGGGCAGCCGTCGCCGCCACTGCAGAGCCGACTTCCGCACCGGGTAAGCCCAAGGTCGCGGGGAAGGAGCCACTGCGTCCCATCGTCTTCGTCCACGGCTCCCAGGGCTCCGCGAACCAGTTCCAGACCCAGGGCAAGCGGTTCGCCGCCAACGGCTACCCGTCCACGTACATCGACGGCCTGGACTACGACTCCACCTTCGAGGTGCAGAAGTCCGCGGAGATCTTCGCCGAGCTCGACCGCAAGATCGACGCCCTGCTGAAGAAGACCGGGGCCGACAAGGTCGACCTGCTCGGCCACTCACTCGGCACCTACATGTCGCAGACGTACCTGAAGAGCGACCCGGCCCGCGCCAGGCGCGTCGCGCACTACGTGAACCTCGACGGCCTCCCGGCATCCGAGCTCCCGGGCGGCGTGAAGACGCTCGCCATCTGGGGCGAGGGGTCGCCCGACCGCACGGTCGTGGGCGCCAAGAACGTCCAGTTCCCCGGCCAGGGCCACACCGAGACGGTCACCTCGAAGGAGTCCTTCGCCGAGGCCTTCACGTTCTTCCGGGGCAAGGCGCCCCGGACCACGGGCGTGCCGCTCCAGCTGGGACTCATCCAGCTCGCCGGACGCGCCGTGCAGTTTCCGAGGAACGTCGGTGTGACCGGCGCGAAGCTGGAGCTGTTCCGGGTGAACCCGAGCACCGGCCAGCGCATCGGCAAGGCCATCGGCACCCAGAAGCTCACCGGTGACGGCTCGTTCTCCTTCCTGGCGAACGGCATCTCGCACTACGAGTTCGCGATCACCCGGCCGAGTGGGCACGTGCACCACTTCTACAGCCAGCCCGCCCGTCGTACGGACCGTCTGATCCGCCTGCTCACGTCCGAGCCCGGCACCGGTCTCGACGCCGTCACGGACAAGAGCGACAACCACGTGAGCGTGACCGTCTCGCGGAACAAGGAGTGGTGGGGCGACCAGGGCGCCGGCAGCGACTCTCTGACCGTCAACGGCACCAACGTGCTCAACGCCTCCACGGCCCCGCGCACTAAGCGCATGCTCGGCATCTTCGCCTACGACGCGGGCAAGGACGGCGAGAGCAACCTGGTCCAGCTGCCGGCCTTCGCGGGCCTCCCGTTCATCGGTGGCACCGACCTCGTCATCCAGGCCGACCCGCAGGGCAAGGGCACCGTGAAGGTGGCCCAGAAACAGCGCAACGGCCGCGCCACGGAGACCCTCAACGTGCCGAACTGGCCGTCGAGCAAGCACCGGATCAGCATCGCGTTCAACGACTACCTGCGCCAGCGCTGGGCGGCCACGGGGTGCGCCTCAACAGCGAGACCTCCCTGCTGAGCACCGTGCGCGAGGCCGGGGCAGCTCGATCGTCCTCTCTGCCAAGCCGAATCGGAGATCATCGCAGAATGAGCCACAAGCTCGGGGCGCTCGGCTGGCCATTCGTCGCGGATGAACTGATCCTCCGCTCGGCCGAACCGGCAGACTCCGCTCTTGCTGAGGTTCGTTGCAGCTCGATACCGACGCGACAGCTCTGCGACAGCGAGCAACTCTCCTGAAGGCACGGAGCCGGGATCGTCGTCGCTTACTGAACGCCGCGTCCTTGCGCCGCGTAGGCGACGTGGGCGGGTGTGATGCCGTGGGTCGAAACTCCCTGGACAGCACGCCCCGCACAGTCACTCATGCTTGACGTCCACCTCACAATCAGCCCGTGCGGGCAGAGTCCGCAATCTCGATCAGAGACACACGGAGCGCTTCGCGGGCGGCGGAGTAGCGGCTGCGTGCGGTCGAGGGGTTGAGGCCCAGGAGTTCAGCGGCCTCGGCCAGGCTGAGTCCGTCCCAGTGCACCAGCATGATGAGCTCCCTGTGCGCCACCGCGAGGTCGCGTACTGCTGCTTGGACCGTCAGTGCCTCCGCGTGGTCTGGCTCGTTCACTTCCGTCAGGTGCTGTCGAATGCGATCCGCCAAGGCAGCCCGTCGCCGTGACGAACGCCGCTGGTTCGCCAACACGTGAGCGGCGATGGTGAACAGCCACATCCGGCGTCGCTCAGGCGCCTGCGGGAGTGAGTCGACTCGCCGCCAGGCCTGCAGCATCACCTCGGCCAGGAGGTCCGCCGCGTCCTCGCGCACCAGCACACGGCGCTCGAAGTAGGCCAGCAGGTCAGCCGAAGTCGCGTCCAGTGCCGCGCTCAGCGAGTCGGCGCTCACTCGGCGCACCCGGCCGAGCTGCCGACGCCGGAGTTGATCAGGTGGGGATCCATCCCGAGACCCTCCAGGTGTGCCGTCAGGTCGCGCACGACCTTGCTGTAGACCGCGTGCATCTCGAGATCGTCGCCGACCAGGAGCGGCTGGGCCTCCTCGGGATCAGTCTCAGCGATGATGCGGCGCTGCGTAGCGTCGGTCTCCGCGATAGCGGCTTTCCGATCGATGGCGTCGAAGTCGTAGTCAGCCAGGTACTGGCGAGCTGCCTCAGCGACCTCCTCCTGCTCGGAGGCGCTGGGCCACGCCGTCCGCCCATCCATGATCGTCGCGCGCTCGCCGCTGGCAGCGTCCTCCGGACCAACCGGATGGACGGCGAACTCCATCTCGCACGAGTCGCCCGAGGACGTACTGGTGAACCACAGCGCGCCGTTGTTGATCACTGCGGCCGCGCCCACCGTGCCCAGGCCGAGGACGCCGGCAGCGATGCCCGCGCCCACCGTCAGGCGCATGGGGCGACGCATGCGAGACCGAGGTCCGCTGGCGCGAGTCATGGCGCGCAGGTCTTCGTCGAGTTCTGGGCTTCGCGGCGTCACCGTCGGCGCCGAACGGGCAAGCAGGTCATCGAGGCCCATCGGGGTGCTCCTTCGTCTGGGTTACAACCCCTACATGTCCGGACCATCATGATCTGTCCACCGACCACACGAACATGAGCGCGAGCCTGCCGTCGCACTTGGCGCGTTCGCGACTCCACCACGAAGGTCGCACCAGGTCGCGTATCGGCGTGATCTGTACCGAGTCGGCCGCGCCGTCTCGTGCAATCTTCGTTGCATCTCGACACTGATCGAGGAACTCCGCTTCTCAGCGGTTGAGGACGTGGACTTCAGACCGGACGTTGGTATCACCAGGGTCCCGGCCCCGAGGTGATCGATGCCGCAGGCGGGGACGAGTAATAGCCGAGATCAGGGCGGTTGTCATGAGATTCCAGAAATTGAGCATTGCCGACCCCTCGACCGTGCACCAGACTCCCGTTATGAGAGAGACGAACGTCGCGTGGCGCGCACGCAGATCCCGGACAGCACTAGGTGCATTCCTCGCCTTCACCCTCGCCGGCTCGGGGTTGCTCGCGACCACCGCGGGTACCGCTTCCGCAGCGCCTGCGCCGAAGCCGTACGTGCTGAAGGGGGGTGAGTCATCCCCGGTGTACAGCTATGCGGACGCGATCCGCGAGACGGTGTGGGTCATCGCGCCCGACTTCGACGGTGACGGCGAGAAGGACCGGATCGCGGTCGACATCGTTCGTCCGCGCGAGCTGGACGCCAAGCGGGTCAAGGTGCCGGTCGTGATGGATGCGAGCCCGTACTACACGAGCGTCGGACGCGGCAACGAGTCAGAGTTCAAGTCGTTCGACGCCGAGGGCAACCTCATCAAGTTCCCGCTGTTCTACGACAACTACTTCGTCCCGCGCGGCTACGCCTATGTGGCACCCGACATCGCAGGCACCTCGCGGTCGACCGGTTGCGTCGACACCGGCGGCAAGTCCGACGTCGGCTCGGCCAAGGCCGTCGTGCAGTGGCTCAACGGCCACGCCGAG
This sequence comes from Aeromicrobium sp. 636, assembly GCF_024433585.1. Classification (NCBI taxonomy): domain Bacteria; kingdom Bacillati; phylum Actinomycetota; class Actinomycetes; order Propionibacteriales; family Nocardioidaceae; genus Aeromicrobium; species Aeromicrobium sp. 636. The sequence continues at coordinate 106,647 of NZ_WNJU01000003.1, read as the reverse complement.
GCGGTCGACGCCGACGGCAAGGCCGTCAAGGCCGGCTGGAGCAACGGCAAGACCGGCATGATCGGCAAGAGCTATGACGGCACCCTGGCCAACGGCGTTGCCGCCACCGGCGTGAAGGGACTGGAGACCATCGTGCCGATCAGCGCGATCAGCTCCTGGTATGACTACAGCCGTTCGCAGGGTCTTCCGTACAGCTGGAACTACTCCAGTGGCCTCGCCAGCCGCGTCGCCGGCAACCGCACGCAGCCCCAGGACTGCTCGGCGACGCTCGCGCGGATGGACGCCGAGGACGCCGACGAGACCGGTGAGCACAACGCGTTCTGGGACGAGCGCAACTATCGTGACTCCGCCAAGCTCAACGCCAAGAAGGTCAAGGCGAGCGTCTTCATCTATCACGGCCTGCAGGACACCAACGTCAAGACACGTCACTTCTCCCAGTGGTGGAAGGACCTGGGCAAGGCCGGGGTCACCCGCAAGCTGTGGTTGAGCCGGGTCGGGCACGTCGATCCGTTCGATGTCGACCGTGACGAGTGGGTCCGCACGTTGCACCGGTGGTTCGATCACGAGCTGATGGACATCAAGAACTCGATCATGCTGGAGCCGCCGGTCAAGGTGGAGACCAAGCCCAACCGCTGGGTCAACTCCTACTCGTGGCCCACGCGGCTCACGACGACGACCCTGCGCCCCCAGGCCGACGGCTCTTTGGCCCGGTCGGTCGAGAAGACCAAGCAGAGCTGGGTGAACTCACCCAGCCAGCGTGAGAACGTCGCCGTCGCTGAGGGCGACAACCCCAACCGCCTCCTGTACGCGACCTCTCCGCTGCTCACCGACGCCCGGATGAGTGGCTCGATGGTGGCGAAGCTGCGGGTGACGTCCGAGGTGCCGACCGGGCAGGTGGGCGTGATGCTCGTCGACTACGGCGAGGGTGATCGCGTCCTTGCCACGGGCGACGGTGCGTCGACGACGACCACGGAGACCTGCGTCGGGCAATCGACCGCGAACGATGACGCGTGCTACTTCACGATGACCCGCAACGTGGGCACGACGCCGCTTCAGGTCCTGGGGCGCGGGTGGGCGCGGCTCGACGGCGCTGGGACGCACGATGTGACGGTGACGCTGGACCCCGACGACGCCGTCGTCGCCAAGGGTCACCGGCTCGGAGTCGTCGTGGTGGGCGCGGCCAACGGTCGCGTGCGCAACATCGACACGACATCGTCGACGTACACGCTCGATCTCGCGAAGTCGAAGTTCGTGCTGCCGGGCCTGGCCGTGCCGCACCCCACGTGGGCGTCGAACTGGAACTGGTTGCCGAAGCGCAGCGAGATCGTGCCCGGCACCCTGCCCGGCACCGGGAAGAACGTGCTTCCGGTCCTGATGGACACGCCTCGCTGAGGTGATCTCCAGGGGCGGGCACGGCTTCGGCCGTGCCCGCCCTCAACCTGAGCCGCGCGCATGGTTGCAAACGCCCGGGCCGGGTACCTCCCGGGCATGACTGACTCGAACATCGATCTCGAAGCCATCCAGACCGTCGTCGACCGCGTCACGTCCTGGCAGGACGGCGCCACCGAGGGCACGGTCGAGGAGGAGCTGCAGAAGGGCTTCTCCGAGGTGGGCATCGACGTGTCCGACGACCACGTCACCGCCCTCGCGGAGGCGATCCAGAGCCGGCACGGCACCGTCGACGCCGCCGACGTGCTCGGTCGCTGACCTCTGCGGACTACGAGGCCCTGAAGACCACCCCGGTGGCGCGCAGCCGTCGCTCGATCAGCGGCGCCAGCGACCGGGCGTAGGTCGCCGTCAGGTGCTGGTGGTCGCGGTACATGATCTGGCCCTTCGGCGTCACAACCCGGCAGACCCGCTTCGGGCAGTGCGCGGCGCGCAGGTTGATGCGGAACGCGGCGCGCGAGCCGTACTGCCGCCGAGCCAGCTTCACCGACGGCACGGACCAGTCGAACGTGATGACCTTCCGCTCGGGTGCCGCGCAGTTCCTCCACTGCCTTGGGGCGCGGTTCTTGCGCAGGCACTGGGTGGGCGAAGGGCCGGCGGACTTCCAGTTCGCCGCGCCCGCCAGCGCGATGACGGGGATCCGGCGCTTCAGTGCGACGCGCCACGACCTCACCGTGTCCGGACCGCGCTGGGCATACGTGCCCGCCATCGTCGAGGCGCGGTGGTGGGTGACGATCGCCCGCACGTTCCGCTGCTTGCGGATGTACCGTTCCACGTTCCTGCGCCAGGTCTGGCAGTCGTCGCGGATCCACTTCGCATCGTTCTTGACGACCCGCGACGACCACCCGCAGCGTGAGCGGATGATCAGCGTGACGCGGATCTTCCCCTGGTCGGCCAGTCGTCGGAAGGCCGGCGACAGAGCCCGCATGTGCGAGTCGCCGATCACCAGCAGGCGCGGCCCCTTGCGCCCGTAGTGGCAGGTCAGGACCTTCGTCTGGCCCGGACGCGAGCCGTTGAAGCACGCCTTCGTCCCCCGCGCGACGTCCTTCTCGGCGGCCGCGATGCTCGACAACCGTGGCTGGTCGGCGGCAGCGGGCACGGCCGATCCCAGCAGCACGACCAGGGCAACGCCGGTCGCGCGACGGACGAGTCGGGCAGCAGGCATCGGCACCTCCGGGTCAGGACGGATGTGCCCACCAAGATGCCGCCGGACGGACCGGTTGTCGAGACGCGCACGCCTCAGCCAGATCGCGGCGACTCACACGACGGCGACCACCACGGCCGTGCGCGCGACGATGGCGCTCAGCACGCCGATCAGGTGGGCGAGGATGGCCGTCCCGGGTTCGCGCGGCGGAGAGAAGACCACCCCGGTGGCACGGAGCTTCTTCTCGAACAGCGGCGCGAGGGACCAGGCGTAGGTGGCGGCCAGGTGCTGCTCGTCGCGGTACATGATCTGGCCCTGCGGCGTCACCGTCCGGCACACCCCGCCCGGGCAGTAGACGTCGCGCAGGTCGATGCGGAACGCCGCGTTCGTCCCGTACTTCCGGCGGGCCAGATCGACCGCCGGGACGGTCCAGTCGAACGCCATCACCTCGCGCGCCGGTGCGGTGCAGTCGTCCCACTGCTGCGGCTCGGGGTTCTTGCGCAGGCAGTCCGGAGGGGTGGAGGGCCAGTGCGGCGCGCCGGACACGGCGATCACTGGGATCTTCCGCTCCAAGGCGCCGCGCCATGCCTTGACGGTGTCCGGGCCACGCTGCGCCTCGGTGCCCTCCATCCACCGGGCGCGATGGTTCGTGATGATCGCGCGCACGTCCTTCTGCTCGCGGACGTAGCGCTGGACCTGCTCCCGCCACACCTCACACTCGGTCGGCACCCAGGGCAGGTCGTGGTCGAGCCGGCGCGTCGTCCAGCCGCAGCGCGAGCGGGTGAGCAGGGTGACCCGGATCTTCCCCTCCTCGGCGAGTCGCCGGAACGCGGGCGACAGGGCCCGCATGTGCGAGTCGCCGATGAGCAGCAGACGCGGGCCGCGGTCCCCGTATTCGCAGGTCAGCAGCTCGGTCTCACCGGGATTGGCGCCGGGGAAGCACGCGTGCGTTCCGGGCGCGACGTCCCACTCGGCGGCCGTGATGCTCGACAGCTGCGGCTCGTCGGCTGCGGCGGGGGTCCCGGCGGGCGTCAGGGACGCCGCGAGAACCAGCAGGGCGAGGCCTGCCAGCGCGAGCACCTCGCAGATCGCTCGTACGGTCATCGTCCCCGCCCCGGTCCAGTCGCCACCACGGCTCTTCCGGACAGATTGACACGGGACGCCGCGCGTGGCGAGTGCTCCGCTCAGGCCCGGGCGAGAGCCCGTCCGGCGGCACGACCGGAGAAGATGCAGCCGCCCAGGAACGTGCCCTCGAGGGCGTTGTAGCCGTGGACGCCACCGCCACCGAACCCGGCGACCTCGCCCGCGGCGTAGAGGCCCGGCACGGGCAGGCCGTCGGCACCGAGCACCTGCGATGCGAGGTTGGTCTGCAATCCGCCGAGCGTCTTGCGCGACAGGATGTTGAGGCGCACCGCGATGAGCGGACCGTGGGCCGGATCGAGGATCCGGTGCGGCTTCGCGACGCGCACGATCTTGTCCATCCGCGAGCGACGGGCGTTGTGGATCGCCATCACCTGGACGTCCTTGGTGAACGGGTTGTCGAACTCGCGGTCACGCGCCACGATCTGGCGTTCGAGGATCGTCGGGTCGAGCTGGGGCCCGCGCGCGATCTCGTTCATCCCTACGACGAGGTCGTCCAGGGAGGGGGCCACGACGAAGTCGACGCCGTGCTGCTTGAACTTCTCGACCGGTCCGGGGGCGCCCTTGGCCAGCCGGCTCTTGATGAGGAACTTGATGTCGCGGCCGGTGAGGTCGGGGTTCTGCTCCGAGCCCGACAGGGCGAACTCCTTCTCGATGATCGACTGCGTCAGCACGAACCACGAGTAGTCGTGGCCGGTCGCCAGGATCTGCTTCATCGCACCGTTGGTGTCCGCACCCGGGACCCCGGACATGCCGGTCAGTCGCTGGCCGTTCGCGTCGAACCACATCGACGAGGGGCCGGGCAGGATGCGGATGCCGTGGTCGGGCCAGATCGGATCCCAGTTGGTGATGCCCTCGGTGTACGCCCAGAGCCGGTCGCGGTTCACGATGCGGCCACCGGCGCGCTCGGTGATCTCGAGCATCCGTCCGTCGACGTGGGCGGGGACGCCGGAGATCAGGTGCTCCGGGGCCTCGCCGAGTCGCTCGGTCGGCCAGTTGGCGCGCATCAGCGCGTGATTGTGGCCGATGCCGCCCGACGTGACGACGACCGCTCCGGCACGGTGCTCGAACTCGCCCACCACGGTGCGCGAGGACTTCACCCCGCGCTCGGACTCGTCCGGCTCCAGCACCGATCCGCGGATGCCGACCACGGCGCCCTTCTCGACGATCAGGTCGTCGACCTGGTGGCGGAAGGCGAACTGGACGAGTCCGCTCGTCTCGGCCTTCAGCACCGGCTCGGCGAACGTGTCGACCAGGCGCGGCCCGGTGCCCCACGTCAGGTGGAACCGGGGCACGGAGTTGCCGTGTCCGGTGGCCGAGCCGCTGCCACGCTCGGCCCAGCCCACCATCGGCATGACCCGGTGGCCCAGTCGCCGCAGGTAGTCGCGCTTGCCGCCGGCCGCCCAGGTCACGTAGGCCTTGGCCCAGCGGCGGCCCCACAGGTCCTCGTCCTGGAGGCGGTCGAAGCCGGCCGAGCCGAACCAGTCCTGCATCGCCAGCGCCGGGGAGTCCTTGATGCCGGTCCGGCGCTGCTCGGGACTGTCGACGAAGAACAGCCCGCCGAGGGACCAGAAGGCCTGCCCGCCGAGGTTGTTGCGGTTCTCCTGCTCGACCACGAGGACGCGCTTGCCGGCCTGTGCCAACTCGTGGGTGGCGACCAGTCCGGCCAGGCCGGCGCCGACGACGATGACATCAGGGGTGAACGACATGCGCACACGTTCTCCCACGCGAGGGCGAGACGCCAGTATGGTGAGCGCAGGTGACAAACTACTTTGTCACGACCTGAGGAGTCCCATGACGGACGTGAGCGCCCACCGCCGGGCCATCGCCGCCAGCCTGACCGAGGGCGAGGCCGCACTGGTCGACACCTTCCTGGTCACGATCGCCAGCGAGATCCCGGCGTACGAGTCCCTCGACGAGCGACAGCTGCAGGAAGTCCGCTCGATCATCGTGTGGACCCTGCGCCGCGTGCTGGAGCTCTGGGCCGAGGACGGGACGCTGACCGACGACGACATCGCGCTGTTCCGCGGGGTCGGGGCCGTCCGCGCCCGCGACGGCCGACCGCTCTCGGCAGTGCTACGGGCGTACCGGGTCGCCGCGGGGGAGTTCCTCGACCAGATGGCGGATCGCTTCCGTGGCGACCTGGCCGCCGAGGACGTGACCTCGCTCGTGCGGGTCTGGTTCGCCGTCCTCGATGCGCTGTCCGAGGCGATCTACGACGGGTACGAGGTCACCGGCCGGTCCCTGGGGGCCGACCGCGAGAGCTCGCTGCGGGCGCTGCTCACCGATCTGCTGCTGGGACGCCAGAGCCATGCCGCGTCGCTGGCCGCGCGACTGCGCGAGCTCGACGCGCAACTGCCGACCACGTTCGACCTCGTCGTCGTCGAGCCGTCGCGGGACGCCAGTGCCGAGAACGCGGCGATGCTGGTCGAGCAGGCGCTGGAGGAACACGACGACGCACCGTCGGTGGTGGCCTCGATCCACACGGTCCAGGACGGCGTCGGCGTCGTGCTCCTGCGGTCGGTCGACGCGGCGCGCCTGGCCGAGATCGTGACCGCACACGCCTTGCGCGCCGTCCGTCACGGCCGGGTGACGGCGCGGACGGCGCCCCGGGCCTACCGACTGGCCGCCCACGCGCTGCGCTCGGCGCCGGACCTGGCGTGGTCCCAGCGTGGCGTGCTCGACGACGGCGACCTGGAGGTGCTCGCGCTGGTCGCGGGACACGGCGACGCCGACCCCTCCCGTGCCGGTGACGCCGTGCTCGGGGCCCTGCCCGACGACCCCGAGGTGCTGACCACGCTGTGGGCCGTCCTCGAGGCCGGCGGAGCGGCGCCGGCGGCGTCCCGGTTGCACCTGCATCCCCAGACCGTGCGCTACCGGATGCGTCGTGTCGCGGCGCTCACCGGGCGCGATCCGCGGCTACCGTGGAATCGCTACGTCCTGCAGACCGCACTGCTGGCCGCATCACGCTGAGACCGGGGGGTCGCTGTGAAGCTCGACGTGAAGAAGCAGATCGCGACGTACAGGGCGCCCCGAGGCAGGTTCGAGATCGTCACCGTGCCTCCGCAGACCTTCCTCATGGTCGACGGGCACGGCGATCCCAACAGCGACCCGCGGTACGAGCAGGCTCTCGGGTCGCTGTATCCCGTGGCGTACGCGTTGAAGTTCCTGAGCAAGACCGAGCTGGACCTCGACTACGTCGTGCCGCCGCTCGAAGGGCTGTGGTGGTCGGACGACCCGGCCGCGTTCACCAGCGCGCGCGACAAGTCCCGGTGGTCCTGGACGATGATGATCCTGGCGCCGGACTGGATCACCGACTACCACCTGGACCGGGCCTGCTCGAGCGTGGCGGCGAAGGGTGGCGCTCCGTTGCTCGACGAGGTGCGGCTCGAGTCGCTCGACGAGGGACGCTGCGTCCAGACCCTGCACGTCGGTCCGTACGACGCCGAGGGTCCCGTGCTGGCGGCCATGCACGACGAGTTCATCCCGGCGCACGGACTGCGGATGACCGGCCGCCACCACGAGATCTACCTCGGCGACCCGCGCCGGACCGCACCCGAGCGCCTGCGGACGATCCTGCGCCAACCGGTCGAGGCGAACGAGCCCTGACCCTCACGGCGCCTCGAAGAACGCCAGCTCGTGGCGCATCGAGGCGTCGAACGCGGCGGCCATGGTGGTGCGTCGATCCGGTGGTGCCGCATCGGCGACGCGGTCGACGATGCTGCGTGCCGCCTCGGCCGCCTCGAGGAACGCCGGATCGGCATAGGTCCGCAGCCAGTCCCCGAACGGATGGCCCGGACGGCCCTGCGCTGCCAGCCGCCGGCCCAGGTCGGCGTAGAGCCAGTAACAGGGCAGCAGCGCGGCCACCAGGGCCTCGTGGCCGTCCCGTCGCGCCGTGGCGTGCAGGTGGTCGAGGTATGCGCGGGTCGCCGGCGCGGGCTCCGGCAACTCGGTGACCCACGTCCGGTGCAGTCGAGCTTCCTCCACGGCCGCGACGCTGCCGTGTTCCCAGAAGGCCCGCTCCTCGGGCGTACCCGCCAGCTCGCCCGCGTGGGCCAGCAGCTCGGCGTACTCGGCCAGGTAGAGGGCGTCCTGGCCGAGGTACCAGGCGAATCGGTCGGGTTCGAGCGAGCCGTCCCCGAGGCGCCGCACGAACTCGCAGGCATCGACCCTCGCGCGGATCGGCTCGCTGTCGCGCCAGGCGCGTGCCGTCCACGAGTTGGTGCCCCTGAGGTGCGGCACGTGCTGGCGCAGCTGGTGGAAGTGGTCGATCGGTCCGTTGCCGCGACCGACCTCGAGCTCGGCTCCGTGCTCGATCGCCCCGGTCAGCCACTCCTTCGCCTGGCCGAGAGCGTCGAACCACGAGAGCCCGGACGCCGCCAAGGTCGCCATCGCCGACGACAGCGAGCATCCCGTGCCGTGGGTGGTCGTCGTGGTCACCCGGCGGCCCTCGACCGGCAGCACCGCGTCCGCGGTCACGACGGCGTCGGCCGAGCTCGCCCCCTCGAGATGTCCGCCCTTCAGCAGCACGACCGTGTCGGCCGCGGCGGCGAGCGTTCGTGCCTGGGCGACCGCCCCGGCCCACGTCGTCGCCTCCGGGCCGCCGACGAGGACGGCCAGCTCGGGCAGGTTCGGCGTCACGAGATCGACCCGCTCGCAGAGTCGTCGGATCGCGACCTCGGCCTGCGCGTCGAGCAACCGGTCGCCGCTCGTGGCGACCATGACCGGATCGAGCACGACGATCGGCGGCCGAGCACGCTCGAGCCAGGCCATGACCACCTCGATGAGGGGCGTCGAGTGCAGCATCCCCAGCTTGACCGCGTCGATCGTGACGTCGTCGGAGACGGCATCGAGCTGCTCGGTCAGGAAGGCCGGCGGTGGGACGTGGACCGACCTGACCCCTCGGGTGTTCTGGGCGACCAGGGCGGTCACCACCGCCATGCCGTACCCGCCGAACGCGGCGATCGTCTTGAGGTCGGCCTGGATCCCGGCACCACCGGTCGGGTCGGTGCCGGCGATGCTCAGCACGCGCGGGGTCATCGGGCACCGCCGATCGCCGCGACGAGGTCCGCGGCGGCACCTCCCGGATCGGCAGCCTCCGAGACGGCGGACACGACGGCGACCCCCGCCGCTCCGGCGGCCATGACGCCGGGGACGTCCTCCAGTCGCACGCCACCGATCGCGATGCACGGCAACGCCGCCGCCCGGGCGAACGCTCCGAACCCCTCGATCCCGAGGACCGCGGGGCCGTCGGCCTTCGACGTCGTCGGATGGATCAGGCCGACGCCGAGGTAGTCGACCGTCCCCGGCGGCAGTGCGCCCGCTACGGCCAGGTGCTCGGGCGTGTTCGCGGTCCAGCCGACGGTCGCGTCCGGTCCCAGCAGGGCCCGGGCGGCGACCGGATCGAGGTCGTCCTGGCCGAGATGGACGCCGTCCACGCGGGCCCCGCCGTGCCGGGCGGCGAGCGCCACGTCCACCCGGTCGTTGACCAGGACCAGCGCGCGACCGGACACCACGGCACTGACGGCGGCGACCGTCTCCGTGAGCTCTCGGGCGGTCGCGTGCTTGGCCCGGACCTGGACCACGGCCGTCCCGGCGGTCACCGCGGCGCCGACGACGTCCAGCAGCCGGTCGCGTGCCAGGCGCTCGTCGGTGACCAGGTGCAGCCCGGAGATCACGCGAGGCTCGAGACGCGGTCGCTCACGTCCTCGGGGCCGGTCGCCGCGAGCGCGTCGAGGAAGGCGACGGCGAACGATCCCGGCCCGGCGCACCCGGCCGCGGCACGCTCGGCCGCCACCGCGTGCACGACGGAGGCGCTGACGGCCGCCGACAGCGGGTCGCACACGCCGAGGAAGGCGGCCATCGTGGCGCCGAGCGAGCAGCCGCCTCCGGTCACGAGCGTCAGCAGGCGGTCGCCGCCGGCGATCCGAGCCACGCGGGTGCCGTCGGTGATGACGTCGACCTCGCCGGAGACCGCGACGACGGTGCCGTGCTCGCGCGCGATCTGTCCGGCCGCCTCCAGTGCGTCCTCGGACCCCGCGACGGAGTCGACGCCGCGCCCGCCGGTGCCGGCGCCCGCCAGGGCGATGATCTCCGAGGCGTTGCCGCGCACGATCGCCGGGCGGGCCCGGACCAGCTCGGCCGCCATGGCCGTGCGCACCGGCAGGGTCCCGATCGCGACCGGGTCCAGGACCCAGCGGTCGGTCGCCGCGACGGCGGCTCGGGCCGCGTCCTGCTGCTGGGCGTTCGGGGTGCCGAGGTTCACCAGCACGCCGTCGGCGACGCCCGCGAAGATCCCGGCCTCCTCGGGCAGGTCGACCATGGCGGGCGCCGCGCCCAGGGCGAGCAGAGCGTTGGCGGTGAAGTTGGTGACGACGCTGTTGGTGATGCACTGCACCAGCGGGGTGGTGGCGCGCAGGCGCGTCAGCGCCTCGTCGGTGAGGACGGGAATGGACAGGACGGTCATGGGACATCCCTTCGCGAGTGCGAACTCGAGCAGGTTCGACGGGTCTGATCTCAGCCCGCTCGGTACGGGCACCCCGTGTCTGTCCACCACTGTAGATCCGTTCGCAGGGTTCGCCTCTTACGGTTGAGACATGAACGTGACCCCGGACGACGTCAAGCTGGCGACCGAGCTGGTCGTCGAGGCGGCTGCCCTCGCCGCCCGGATCCGGGCCGAGGACGACCTGCAGACCCGCTCCAAGACCAGCGTCTCCGACATCGTGACCGCCGCCGACTACGCGGCCGAGGCGCGCATCGTCGAGCGCCTCGACCGCGAGCGTCCCGAGGACGGGCTGCTCGGCGAGGAGGGCACCGCCCGTGAGGGCACCTCCGGCCGCCGCTGGGTCATCGACCCGGTCGACGGCACGTACAACTTCGCCTCGGGCTTCGACTACTGGTGCTCGGCGATCGCCCTGGCCGACGGTGACCGGCCGCTGCTGGGCGCCGTCGCCCACCACGCGACCGGGACGGTCGTGGTCGGTGGACCCGGCGTGCCCACGACCATCAACGGCGAGCCGGTCACGCCCATCGAGGACGCCCCGGTGTCCCAGTTGGCCGTCGCCACCTACGCCCACCCGGCCTTCATCGTCGACCACCCCGGCTTCGCCGCCTGGCGCCGCGCCGCGGCGCTGCCGGCGACCATCCGGATGCTCGGATCGGGCTCGATGGACCTCGTCGGCGTGGCCACGGGTCGCCTCGGCTGCTGGTTCCAGCACAGCACGCCCGACTGGGACTGGCTGCCCGGAATCGCGCTGGTCCTGGGGGCCGGCGGCGTCACCGAGCGCATCGAGGTCGACGGCCTGCTGTGGTCGGTCGCGGGCGCACCGACCGGGGTTGGCCAGATCGTCGACGCGCTGCGGGGAGACGCCTCGTGAAGATCGTCGTCCTGACCGGTGCCGGGATCTCGGCCGAGAGCGGGTTGGCCACGTTCCGCGACGCCGACGGGCTCTGGGAGGGCCACCGGCCCGAGGACGTGGCCACGCCCGAGGCGTTCGGCTACGACCGGGCGCTCGTCCAGCGGTTCTACGACGAGCGCCGCGCCGCGCTCGAGCGCGTGCACCCGAACGCCGCCCACCACGCCCTGGTCGAACTGGAGAAGGAGTTCGGCGACGACCTGCTGCTGGTCACGCAGAACGTCGACGACCTGCACGAGCGCGCCGGCTCGCGCCGGCTGCTGCACATGCACGGCAGCCTGCGCCACGTCCGCTGCGAGGAGTGCGAGCACCGGTTCGAGTACGACGGCCCGCTCGAGCTCGAGCCCGAGTGCCCCGAGTGCGACACCGCCGCGCTGCGGCCCGACATCGTGTGGTTCGGCGAGATGCCGCACGGCATGGACGAGATCCACGAGGCACTGATCGAGGTCGAGGTCTTCGCCGCGATCGGCACCTCGGGCGTGGTCTACCCGGCCGCGGGCTTCGTCGACTACGCCCACGCCTCCGGCGCGCATACCTTCGAGCTCAACCTGGCCCCCTCGGGCGGAGGCTTCCACACGACCTTCGCCGGTCCCGCGACCGACGTCGTGCCGCGCTGGGTCGACCACCTGCTCGGGCGGGACTGACCCGAACGGCTACGCGCCGAGCGGCCCGCCGCCGGGCTCGGCCGCCTCGAGCACCTCGACCTCGTCGCCGATGCGGACCGTGACGCCGGCGACGTCGGGGATCAGGTTGACGCCGAACCACACGGCACCGGAGAACCGGCGGATGCGGGCCAGCGTGCGGATCGGCTCCTTGCCGCGCGCGACCTCGCCGGAGTCCTGCGGCTCGAGGGTGGTGATGACGCAGCGGGCGCAGCCCTTGACGGCGCGGAAGGTGGCGTCACCCACGCGGATCCGGCGCCAGTCGTCCTCGGACCAGGGCTCGTCGCCGTCGATCACGAGGTTGGGACGGAACCGGCTCATCGGCACGGGGTCGCCGCCGTCCTCCTCGATCGCGCGGTTGAGCGCCGCGAGGGACGTCTGCGTCGTGACCAGCAGCGGGTAGCCGTCGGCCAGGCTGACCCGGTCCTCGGGCTCGGAGCGCGCGGGGTTGACGGCCCGTCGGGTCGGGTCGTCCAGGTGCACGAGGCGCACCTCGCGGCCCAGCGTCTCGGTCAGCCACCCGGCGGCCGTGGTGGCCTCGGCGGCCGTGATGAGCGAGCTCCAGATCCGCACCGGGACCTGGCGCGCGGGATCGGGGTCGGGCACGTCGATCGCCGGGCGGCCGGGGACGCTGAGCCGGATCCCCGCCTCGGTCAGCCGGGCGTCGATGGCCAGGAGCCGGCGCTCCTCGCGGGCGGTGAGGAAGGTGCCCTCGGCGTCGACGACCATCCAGCGCCGGTCTCCGGCCAGTCCCCACGGGTCGACGGTCGCGGCGTCGAGGTCCTCGATCCGGCCGGACTTCAACGGGTGGCGGTGGAGGGACTTCAGCTGCACCGGCTCAGGGTAACGGCGATCTGGAACGATGACCGGCATGACCACCGTGACGGATGAGGCGCCGATGGGCGCCTCGGGGCGGCGGGCCGAGCGCGGCATCGCGCTGGTCGTCCCGGCGATGCGTGCGGTCGTGCTGCTCCAGATCCTGCTGAGCATCACGGCCGGCGCGCAACTGGCCGAGCACACGGAGGCTTATGTCGCCCTCGGCCTGTTCGTCTCGGCCGCCTCGGTCCTGCTGATCGTGCAGTGCCTGCTGACCGGCTCGGTGCGCCCCGGCTGGTGGCACGGGCCCGACATCGTGCTGGCGTGGGTGTCCGTCCCGGCGATGGTCCTGCTGCTGCCGTCCAGCCACGTGGTCGGCACGTGGGAGTCCTGGGCGTCGGGCTTCGCGATCAATGTGGGCGCACTGGCCTCGACCTGGCTGCGGCCCGCCCTCGCCGTGGCCCACGGCTTCGGCCTCGGCGCCTGGTACCTCGCCTGGATGGTCACGGTCGACTCCGCGTCGTGGGAGACGAACCTCAACAACGCGCTGACGATCCCGGGCTACGCGCTCGTCGTGGCGCTCACGGTCCACTACCTGCGCGCCCTCGCCGCCGACGCTGACCAGTCGCGCGAGGATGCGGTCGCGGCCACGCGCACCCTCGAGCTCGAGCGCTACCAGATGACGGTGCACGACGCCTCGAGCATTCTGCACCTGCTGTCCGACGAGGACACCCCGGCCGAGGTGCTGCCCGGCCTCCGGCGGCAGGCGCACCGTGAGGCGAACCGCCTGCGCAACTACCTCGCCGCCGAGCCGTCGCCCGAGCACGCGGAGGGCGCTCGCACCATCGCCACGATGCTGGCGGTGGCGCTGGAGGGGTTCGACGACCTGCCGCTCGAACTCGCCGTCGACCTCGGAGGCCACGCGCAGCTGAGCGAACCGGTCTGGCACGCCATGAGCCGCGCCGTCGCGACGATTCTGCACAACGTGCGGCTGCACGCGCGCGCCCACCAGGTCGTGGTGCACGCGGACTGTGACGACGACGGGTGGGAGATCGTGGTGTCCGACGACGGCGTCGGCTTCGACCAGGCCAATCAGCCGATGGGCTTCGGGCTGAACACCCAGGTCGGCCACGCGCTGCGCGAGGTGGGCGTCGACGCGCAGGTGCGGTCCGCGCCGGGCCGCGGCACGTCCGTGACGCTCGTCGGACCCGTCCACCGGCAGGAGGAGCCGTGACCGATCGCCCCCGCGTCGTCGTGATCGACGACAGCACCGTCATCCGTGGCGGCTTCGCGACCGTCCATCCCGAGGTCGAGGTCGTCGCCACGTACGCCAGCGTCGAGCAGTTCGAGGCGGCACCCGTCGAGTGCGACGTCGTCGTGCTCGACCTGTTGCTGCGCGGCCCGCAGGGCGCGGGCGCCGGGACGAAGCAGGGTCGCGCGGCGATCCGTGCCGTGCGCGCCCGGGGCCTGCCGGTGTGCCTCTACACCGACGAGCGACGCGCGATCGTCCTCGCGCTGTGCCTGCGTGCCGGCGCCCACGGCGTCGTGCACAAGTCCGACCAGCCGGCCGTCACCGTCCGCGCGATCGAGGACGTCCGGGCCGGGAACGTCGTCGTGACCCAGTCCCTCGTCGGGCTGACCGAGTTGTTGGACCGCCGCGGTGTCCCCCTCGAGCTGAGCCCGCGCCAGCGCCAGGTCATCTCGCGCCGCGCCCGCGGACGGCATTGGGCCGACATCGCCGGCGAGCTCTACATCACCGAGGACACGGCGCGCGAGCACTACCGGGCGGCCTGCGCCAAGCTGCGCGAGTACCTGCGGCACACCAGCCCGGGCGACATCGAGCGGGCTGTCGGGCTGGCGCCCGGCGATGTCCTCGACGAGGCGTGACCCCCCGTTTCCGGGGGTGTTGGCCGAGACGGGACCTGTGCGAAAGTGGCGTGGCACCTTGCGGGGTGCACCAGCGGTCCGGCCGACTCGGGCGCGAAGGCGACGGTGGACCGTCGCCGATCGGGCCGCTGGATCTCGGGGGGAGTCGACGGCCGGGACGCGTTATCGCGTCCCGGCCGTCTCCTTTGGACGGCCGTAGGTCCACGACCCGCACGGACGGCGATGGACGCGGTTCACCCGACCAGCAGGCGGTCGATGTTCTCGAAGGCCTGGCGGGCGTACCCGCGCCACATCCGGGAGAAGACCGGCATCGCCAGCGTGCCCGGGCGCCCGGCCGGACGCACCGTCCAGGTCCAGGCGATGCGGACGCCGGTGCCGGCCGGCTCGAAGCTCCAGGCGCCGTCGAGCGAGGAGACCAGCGGCTTCATCGGGCCGGTGATCCCCGAGATCCGGTAGGTGAATCGGTCCGGCCGCTCGACCGCGGTCAGCTCCTCGCGCATGGTTCCGCCGTCGGCCAGCCGGATCGTCCGGGTCTGGCCCGGCGTGGCCCACGGCCCGGCCTGGTCGAGAACCGCGCTGATCGGCGGGATCGCGGCATAGCGCCGGGAGAACAATGCCGGCAGCTCCAGCGCCAGGAGCCGGTCGAAGGCGTCGTCCACGGTCAGGGGATAGGTGCGGCCGTAGCGGAGCACCACGTCGTCGGTCATGCCCTGACGGTAGGCCGCAGGCGCCTACGATGACCAGCGATGGATCTCCAGGAGCTCGCCGGCCTCGTGACCGCCCGTCGCGCGGCCGTCGGCCGCCCGATCGTGGTCGGCATCTCCGGGTACGGCGGCTCGGGAAAGTCGACGCTGGCCCGAGAGCTCGTCGAGGCGCTCCCGGACGCCGTGCGGATGCGGGGCGACGACTTCCTCGACCCCGTGCGCGTCCACGAGCGATCCGCGGACTGGGACGGCGTGGAGCGCGACCGTCTCGCGACCGAGGTGCTGCGGCCGTTCCGCGAGGGGGTACCCGGCGAGTTCCGTCGCTTCGACTGGGACCTGGGCCGCTTCCGTGATCCGGAGCCCGTTCCGCGGGCCGACGTCCTGGTCGTCGACCTGATCGGCCTGTTCCATCCCGAGACCCTGCCGCTGCTGGACCTCACGGTCTGGTGCGAGGTCGACCTCGACACCGCGGTGCAGCGTGGCATGTTGCGTGACCGGCGCGCCGGTCACGACCACGACCGCGTCTGGACCGATGTCTGGGCGGCGAACGAGCGGGACTTCGAGAGCGCCTTCGGGCCACGCGAGGTCGCCGACGTCCGGTTCCCGACCGGCTGAGCCCGACCGGCGGCGCCATGCGGGGGACACTGGCCCCACCTAGCGTGGAGGGCATGAGCCCCACCGACGTGCGCACCGACCGCCGACTCGGCTGGGTCCTGCTCGCCGCCGCCGTCCTGCAGGCCGCGGCGCCGATCGTGCAGAGCCTGTCCGACGTCTCCCAACCCTCCGACGGCAGCGAGGACCTGCTGATCACGCCCGCCGGCTGGGCCTTCTCGATCTGGAGCCTGATCTACCTGCTGGCGATCGTGCACGCCGCGGTCACCGTGTGGCGCGGCGACGGGACCGGCAGTACCCGGTTCGTGGTCGACCTCGTCGCGCTCTACGTCGGCGCTGCGGTGTGGATCGCCGTGTCCGCCGCCGGCATCAGCTGGGCGACGTTCCTGGTGCTCGTGGTGATGACCGGGTTCGCCATCGACGCGGCTCGCATCGCCGCCCAGGCACGACCCAGCGACCCGGCCTGGATCGGCCATCTCGCGCGGGCCACCAGCGGCATCTACGCCGGCTGGGTCACCGTGGCGGTCTTCCTCAACTTCGCCACCGGGGTCGTCGAGCGGGACCTCGTCTCGCCCGAGCGCGAGAGCTGGCAGATCGCCGTGCTGGCCGGCGCGGCGATCTTCGCCCTCGGCGTCAACGTCCTGATGCCGCGCAGCCCGGGCTACGCCGCCGCGACGATCTGGGCGCAGATCGGCGTCATCGCGGCCGTGGCCGGCGAGTCGACGTGGGCCCTGGGTGTGGCGATCGCGGCGATCGTGCTGCTGCTCGCGCAGACCGCGTGGCAGTGGCGTCGCGTGGTCACCGACTGAGGGCCCCGAGCGCCCGCGCCGAGGCGCGTGGTGTTGGAGACTGGAGGCGTGTTCGACCTCACCGACGACGCCCTGCGCGACCGCGACAACATGAAGTGGACGACGACGCCATCGGGCGTGATCCCGGCGTGGGTCGCCGACATGGACGTCGAGGTTCCCGAGGTCGTGACCCGTGCGGTCCACGACCGCCTCGCGCGCGGTGACGTCGGGTACCCGGACTTCGACGCGCCCGACCCGCTCGTCGGCGCGTTCGAGCGACGCATGGCCGACCGTTTCGACTGGACGCCCGCTCCCGGTCGCGGGCGGCTCTTCACCGACGTCATCCAGGCGTTCCAGGTGATGCTGGACCTGCTCACGCAGGCCGGGGAGGGGATCGCCCTGCACGTCCCCAGCTACCCGGTCTTCCTGAACTCGATCGCCGAGTCCGGACGCCGGGTGGTGCCCCTGCCGTTCGGTGCCACGAGCGACGAGCTCGTCGAGCAGTGGCGGCGCGAGCAGGTCTCGCTCGTCGTGGTCGTCAATCCGCACAACCCGCTCGGCCGGATGCTCGGCGAGGACGAGCTGCGGCCGATCGCCGATGCCGCGGCCGCGCTGGACCTGGTCGTCCTGGCCGACGAGATCCACGCCGACCTCGCCCTGGACGGCCGCCGTCACGTGCCGTTCGCCTCGCTGGGACGTGACGTCGAGGACCGCACGGTCACCGTGACCTCGGCCTCCAAGGCGTTCAACCTCGCCGGACTGCACTGCGCGGTGGCGCACCTGGGCGCGGCCCGGGTGCGCGAGCCGCTGGCGGCACTGCCGTTCGCCTACCTCGGCGGAGTCAGCACGCTCTCGCGGGCCGCCGCCGTGGCCGCCTGGACCGAGGGCGACGCCTGGCTGACGGAGCTGCTCGGCGTGCTGCGGCGCAATCGGTTCACCATCACCGACTGGGCCGCCCAGGTCGGCGTGGACGTGCAGCCGGCCGAGGCCACCTATCTCGCGTGGCTGGACTTCGCCGGCACGCCGATCGCCGCCGATCCCGCCGGCCTGCTGCTGGAGCGCGGCGGGGTGAGGCTCGCGCCCGGACCCGAGTTCACGGCGCACACCGATCTGGAGTCCGGCACGTTCGCGCGGCTGAACTTCGGCACGAGCCCCGAGCGGCTCGAGCGGATCCTCGAGCGGATCACGGCGACGCTGGTCTGATCGGCATCCTCACTGGTAGGTGATCAGCTGCGGCCGCGGCCGGACCTGCGCCCACGTCTGCGCGACGCTCAGCATCGGCTCGTCCTCGTCCACGAAGTTCTTCCAGCCCCAGCCGACGCCCTCGGGCGCACCGGCCCGGATCGTGCGCCAGGTGCCGAACTTCGCGCCGGGACTGCCCTGTCCGTCGACGTGGATGACGGTCGCCAGCTCGGGGTGGTCGGTGCGCACCCGCTCGCGGTCGCGGATCATCTGCGTCTGGAACTGGTGCAGCACGAACACCTTCTGCGGCAGTGCGTGCTTGCGGGTCAGGGCCGCCAGCCACGCCGAGACGCGGTTCACCTCACCGACGCCGACGTGGCCGATCCGCTGCAGCGGCTTGTCCTTCGGGCCCAGCCTCCACTCCGGGTCCAGGGCCAAGCCGACGTGCGGGCGCCGCAGCAGCGACTCGTACTCGCGGGCCTGGGAGAGGAACGACGATCGTCCGGGCTGCAGGTCGAGGATGACCGCGACACCGGCACGCTCGGCCGCGTCGACGAGCGGTTGCAGCTCGGCCACGCGGGTGCGGGCGGAGTAGTCGCCGCGCGGGCCCTTGGCGGCGCTGGCGACGGTCGTGATGATCTCGAAGGCGGGGACGAACGTGGCGTCCGGATCGACCTGCTCGTACTGGTCCACCAGGCGGCGGACCCGCGCGATCGACTCCTCGGCGCCCTGTTCACCCAGCACGCCGAGGGCGGGGCCGGAGGGGTGTCCGTACATCGCCACGAGGTGCTTGCCGCGGGTTGCGAACCAGCCGCCGCCGACGGTCTGGGCGTCGGCGCGCACGACGCGCACGGCGTAGGGGGAGGCGCCGAGGGTCAGCAGGGGAGCGTCCGGCTCGCGCCGCAGCAACTTCGCCGACGGCCCGTGGCGTCGCGGGTCGCGCGCGATCCGGGCCAGCTCGCCGCCGCCCAGCGTGACGAGGTCGAGCAGTTCCCTCGAGGGCTCCGTGGCGGTGGCGATCGTGACCGGCGTCGAGCGTTCGATCGGCTTCGCCGGGTCGCGTGCCTCGTCGTCGGGGTCGAGCACGCGCGCGCCGAGCCGCTCGGCCTCGGCCCGTCCGGCGTCCGTGTCCGGCAGCGCCGGGACGCCGAGGTCACGCGCGCGGTCGAGAGCGGCCGCCCGGTCCTGCTCGGTGACGAGCACGACGGCCGAGGCCGACTCCAACAGGAACCGGGACACGGCGGCGACGTCGTCGGCGCGCGCGGTGATCAGCCCGGAGGGTGTGGCCGCCTCCACCGATTCGGTGGACTCCACCTCGAGGCCATCGCGCTCGTTCCCGGAATCGCAGGCCGAGAGCAGGGTCGCCAGCAGGACTGCGGCGCCGAGGGCGACGAGGAATCTGCGGAACACATGCACGTCAGCGACGGTACCCGTCTCGCCGGGAGGACCCCAGTCTGTGCGCCGCTCGTTATGCTCTGCGGGTGATGACACAGGCAGCCGACCAGCAGATCGACGGCCTCGCTGGCTTCATGGTGGACCTCATGGACCGGTTGGGCCTCTTCGGTGCCGCCCTGGCCGTGGGGATGGACAACCTCTTCCCCCCGATTCCCAGCGAGATCGTGCTGCCGATGGCCGGCCTGGCCGCCAGCCAGGGACGCTTCTCCCTGGCCGGTGCGCTGTTCGCCACCACCGCCGGATCGGTGATCGGCGCCTGCATCATGTACTGGCTCGGTCGGCTGTTCGGCCGCGACCGCACGGCGTTGGTGTTCGCGAAGGTGCCGCTGCTGAAGGTGCGCGACCTCGAGGTCACCGAGGAGTGGTTCGCCAAGCACGGCACCAAGGCCGTGTTCTTCGGCCGCATGGTGCCGATCTTCCGCAGCCTGATCTCGATCCCCGCCGGCGTCGAGCAGATGAACTTCACCGCGTTCCTCGGCCTGACCACGCTCGGCAGCCTGATCTGGAACTCGATCTTCGTCGGCGCCGGCTACACCCTCGGCGAGAACTGGCACGTCATCGAGCCCTGGGCCGACTGGTTCCAGCGGCTCGTCATCCTCGCCGTCGTCGTGGTCTGCGGCTGGTTCGTCGTCACCCGCGTGCGCGAGCTGCGCGATCCGCGGGAGCGCTGACAGGGACCTCTCTCGGTCAGTCCCGCAGGGACGGAGGGATGCCCGCGTTCTGGGCGTCCGCGTCGAGGATGCGCTCCTGGAGGCGGCGCAGGTCCTCGTCGGTCCAGCCCGCCGGCTGCAGCACGGAGGCCCACCCCGCGACGTGCTCGCCAACGAAGTCGTGTCCGTGACCCGACGGCACGGCCATGCCGACCGCCATGTCGGCCGAGGTCTGCCAGAACGTGGTGATCGGGTACCAGCGCATCGCAGCGGCGACGTCGGACCCGCGCGGCTCGGAGAGCCAGTCGGGCTTGTCCCAGATCAGGTCCGGACTCCACCACGTGATCGGGTCCGACGCGTGGACGAGGTAGAGCAGGTGCGGGCCGTCCCACGGGCGATCCGCCGGGATCACCGGGCTCCACGGGTCGTTCGTGAACCGCACGGTGCGCCCGTCGCGGAAGATCGGCTCGATCTCGCGACTGCCGGGGTCGCGCTGCTCGCGGAACTCGGTGAACAGCGAGTTGAACCCGGGGGGCCCGACGAACAGCCCGCCCGAGGTCCGGTTGCGCAGGTCGGCCTCGCCGCTGAAGGCGGTCTCGAGCGCGAACGACCCGAGGCTCTCGCCGAACAGGTAGAGCCTGGGCCGCGACTCGGCGGGGAGGGTCGACCAGCGCTCGTACACGGCGTCGAACAGGGCCCGGCCGGCATGGCGCGCGGCCTGCTGGTCGACCAGGAACGAGACCCACGAGGGCAGGTGCGAGTACTGCATCGAGACGATCGCCGAGTCGCCGTCGGTGAGGTACTCGAACGACTCCGAGGCGCTCGGCTCGACGAAGCCCGAGCCGGTGGTGCCGGCGACCAGCAGGTTGGCGCGCTCGAAGCCTCCGGCTCGCTCGAGGTCGTCGACCGCGAGCCGGGCTCGCTCCTCGACGTCCTCGGCGTGGGCCGTGCCCGCGTAGGCGCGGATGGGATCGAGAGCCGCGCGGCCGGTGAATGCCGTGATGTCCTCGGCTCCGGGTCCGCGCGCGACGAACCGGCGACCCTGGCGCCCGAGATCGTCCCAGGCCAGGTCCGACTCCGGGCTGCCCGACCGCAGTGGGCTCGCGGGTGGGTCCAGGCGTGAGGAGACCTGCTGGTCCCCGAGCGCGAAGGACGAGTCCACGGCGGCGATCACGTTGTCGTACACGAGGCCGCTGAGGGTGAAGAAGGTCAGCGTCGCCACCACGACCACCGCAGTGGCGCGAGCGGCCTGCGCCCCGATCCGGCGGGCCAGCAGGTCGGAGAGCCTGCGGGCGGCGCGGCGCAGTCCACGTCCCGCCGCCAGCAGCAGGCAGAACACCACGACCGCCACGACGGGCACCGAGACGAGCCGCCACGTGCTGGCGTCGCCCAGGCCCATGAGCTCGCGGATGCGGTCCTGCTGCCGGACGCTGACGACGTCGGCGACACCCAGCGCCACGACACCGATGGCGACGGCCCATCGCCACTGCCCGGCGGTTGGACGGCGTGCCTCGCGGTCGGCGAAAGCGCGCCAGACCCACGCCAACGCGACGGCGAGGCCGTAGCCGATCGCCGCGGTGACGCCCGTGACGAGTCCCTGGAACAGGGCCGGTCGCGGCAGCAGGGACGGCGTCAGTGACAGCAGCGCGAAGACGAACGCCCCGACGAGTCCCGGGAACGTGGGACGGAACAACCCCCGGAGGGTGGCGACCATGGCTGGAAGTGTGGCAGGTCGAAGGGATCGCCGGAGCGCTGTAGCGTCGACCCATGCCGAACCAACTCTTCATTGCAGGTCAGTGGCGCGACGCCGAGGGTGGCGCGACGTTCGAGGTCGAGAACCCGGCGACGGGTGAGACGCTGGCGACGGTGGCCGACGCCTCCGTGGCCGACGGGAAGGCCGCGTTGGACGCGGCCGTGGCGGTGCAGGACGACTGGGCCCGCACGGCACCACGCGACCGGGGCGAGATCCTGCGGCGCGCCTTCGAGATCATCACCGAGCGCACCGACGAACTGGCCGAGCAGATGACCGCCGAGATGGGCAAGCCCATCAGCGAGTCCAAGACCGAGATCGCCTACGGCGCGGAGTTCTTCCGCTGGTTCGCCGAGGAGGCCGTGCGCATCTCCGGCCGCTACTCCGTCGCGCCCAACGGCGCCACGCGCCTGCTGACGCTGAAGCAGCCGGTCGGCCCCTGCCTGATGATCACGCCGTGGAACTTCCCGCTGGCCATGGGCACGCGCAAGATCGGCCCGGCCGTCGCCGCCGGCTGCACGATGGTGATCAAGCCGGCGTCGCTCACCCCGCTGACCATGCTCAGCCTGGGCGAGATCATGGCCGAGGCAGGCCTGCCCGAGGGCGTGCTGAACATCGTCACGACCACGAGCACCGGCCAGGTCATGGAGCCGCTGATCCGCGATCCTCGCCTGCGCAAGCTGACGTTCACCGGGTCGACCGAGGTCGGCCGCAGCCTGATCGAGCAGTCGGCCGAGCAGGTGCTGCGCGTCTCGATGGAGCTCGGCGGCAACGCCCCGTTCCTGGTCTTCGAGGACGCCGACCTGGACAAGGCCGTCGAGGGCGCGATGCTGGCCAAGATGCGCAACATCGGCGAGGCCTGCACGGCTGCCAACCGGTTCATCGTCCACGAGTCGCTGGCCGATGAGTTCGCCTCGCGCTTCGCCGCGAAGATGGCCGAGGCGCCGATCGGCCCGCTGGTCGAGGCGAAGCAGCGCGACAAGGTGGCCGAGCTGGTCGACGACGCCAAGGCGCAGGGCGCGAAGGTCCTGACCGGTGGCGAGGTGCCCGACGGCGCCGGTTACTTCTACCCGCCCACGGTCCTGACCAACGTCCCGCAGCAGGCGCGGATGTGGCAGGAGGAGATCTTCGGTCCCGTCGCACCCGTGTTCACCTTCCGTGACGACGACGAGGCCCTGCGCATGGCCAACGACACCGAGTTCGGGCTCGTCGCGTACGCCTTCACCGAGAGCTACTCGCGGGCGATCAAGGTCTACGAGGGACTCAACACCGGCATGGTGGGGATCAACCAGGGCGTCGTGTCGAACCCGTCCGCCCCGTTCGGCGGCATGAAGTCCTCGGGCTTCGGCCGCGAGGGTGGCGACGAGGGCATCGAGGAGTACCTCGAGACGAAGTACGTCGGACTGGCGCTCTGAGGCACCGGCCGGGTCTCAGCCCTGGGCCGAGTCCCGGTTCAGCCCTTCCTCGGTCATCCTCCGGACGAACACCTCCGGTGGCTCGGCGGCGGCGGGTCGGTGGAAGGACACCAGCATGTCGAGGCCGAGGTCGTCGAGGGGGATCCGCGCCGGCACGCCCTCGAAGGTCGGATCGAGCATCGGCGCGATGAGGGTCCACGTGTCCAGCCGCGCCCACGGCACGTCCAGCCAGCCGCGCTCGGTGGCACGCGCCTCCATGCGCCGTGCGACGAGGAACATGACGTCGTCAGCGCGGCGTGGCGTGCGCGGGACCACGTCGATGCGCAGCATCTGCCGACCCTCCACCGCCGCGATCCGCAGCATCTCGAGGGCGGCCTTGCGGCCCAGCGTCTGGGTGGCCGGATCGTGCCCCTTGAGGGCGCCCGAGACGGCCGGGAACGATGAGCTCTCGACGGTCGAGCGCACGGGGCGCAGCATCACGACGCGGTCGCTCCCGCGCGCCAGTGGGTCGACGGGATGCACGGTGACGGCGGTGCGCAGCTCGCCGCCCTCGATCGGCAGGGTCACGGTGGACTCGTCCAGGAACGGCACGGACATCGCCAGGGCCGAGCTCACGTGGAGGCCCTGCTCGGCGGTGTGACCGGTGAGGCGCAGCAGGCTGGCGGCCGGGCCGTTCCAGTCCTGCAGCCGGCCGGCGCGGTCGATGACGAAGATGAAGACGCCGATCGAGTCCAGGAGGCGGCCCGCGCGCGAGGCCGAGCGCGACCACGCGGCGACATGGCCGGTGGTCCACGCCATCACCATCGCCATGGTGGCGACCGCCAGCGGAGTGAAGCCCGGAAAGAGGACCTGGGCCGTCAGCACCGACAGGGTCCCCACCTGGACGGCCATGACGACGTGACGCACGTGTGGCGAGGGGTCGTGCTGACGCGAGTTCAGGGTGAGGACGCCACCGCCGAAGAGCGCGAAGGAGTACGCCAGGTGCATGACGTAGACCGGGCTGGCGTAGTACGCATCACCGGTGGTGAGGCCCACCGAGGGGAGCATCCCGACGAAGCTCGCGGTGCCGAACGCGATGGCGACGGCCCAGAACCAACGCGACATGTGCCAACGCCCTTGGACGAGGCGACGGGTCGCGACGTAGAACGCGGCCGCGGTGATCTGGACGAACACGACGTTGATCGCGACGGCGATGCTGGGCGTCGGGTCGATGGGCCCCCGGTCGGCGCGCACCAGGTTCCACCCCGCGATGGCCAGGAGCATGATCGTGACCGGCACCGAGACCGACGATCGGTGATGACGCACCGCCGCGATGGTCAGCACCATCAGTGCCGACGTCACCAGATAGACGGTGGTCATGGGGGTGATTCTGGCAGTCCGCGAGACGCGTGACCATGCCTATCTTTCGCCCCCCTGGAATCACAGGGATACATCGGCACGCAGGAAGCCCACGGGTCCCTCGCCGCGGCCGGACCCCGGTGCGGGACGCCGGCTGGCGAACTGCTCGCGGTACAGCCGGCCGTACAACCCGTCGGGGTCGTCGACCAGTTCTTCGTGGGTTCCGCGCTCGACGACGCGGCCGTCCACGAGGCCGAAGATGACGTCGGCGTTCTGGATGGTGCTGAGTCGGTGGGCGATGGCGAGGGTCGTGCGGCCGGTCGTGGCGCGCTCGAGTGCCTCCTGCACGAGGCGCTCGGTCTCGTTGTCGAGCGCGCTCGTGGCCTCGTCGAGGATGAGGATGCGCGGGTTCTTCAACAGCACGCGGGCGATCGCGATGCGCTGCTTCTCGCCGCCGGAGAGCCGGTACCCGCGTTCGCCGGTGACGGTCTCGTAGCCGTCGGGGAAGCTCATGATGCGGTCGTGGATGTTGGCGTCGGTGGCGGCCGCGACGATCTCGTCGGCCGTCGCACCGGGCTTGGCGTAGGCGATGTTCTCGCGGATCGTCCCGTGGAAGAGGTACGGCTCCTGGGTGACCATGCCGACGCAGTCGGCCAGCGAGGACAGCGTGATGTCGCGGACGTCGATCCCGTCGATCAGCACCTGCCCGCGCTGCACGTCGTAGAACCGCGGCACGAGGTAGGTCGCGGTGGTCTTGCCCGAGCCGGACGGCCCCACGATGGCCGCCAGCTGGCCGCCCTCGATCGTGAACGACAGCTCCGACAGCGCCCACGCGTCGGCGTCGGCCGTGGACGCCGCGTCGACCGGTCCGGTGGAGTCGCCGAACCGCTCCTTGGCGGTCTCGCCGGTCAGCACGCGCGGCTGGGGGTAGCGGAACCACACGTCGCGGAACTCGATCCGGCCCTGCAGGTCGGCGGGCGTGACCGTGCGCGCGCCGGGCCGGTCGACGATGGCCGGCTCGAGATCGAGGTACTCGAAGATGCGGCGGAACAGCGCCAGCGAGGTCTGGACGTCGAGCGAGACGCGCATGAGCTGCAGCAGCGGCATCTGCAGGCGGGCCTGCACGGTGGTGAACGCCACGAGCGTCCCGGCCGAGAGCGACTCGGCGCCGCCGGGCAGTCGGCCGCTGATGATGAACCCGGCCGCCAGGTAGATCAGCGCGGGCGTGATGGCGAAGAACGTCTGCACGGTCGCGAAGAACATCCGGCCGGTCATCGCCTGCTCGACCTGCAGCCGCGTCTGCTGGAGGTTGGCGTCGCGGTAGCGCTGGGCCTCGGACGTGCTGCGGTTGAACACCTTGGCCAGCAGGATGCCGGAGACGCTGAGCGACTCCTCGGTGATCGCCGTCATCTCCGACAGGCTCTCCTGGGTGCGCCGCGCCAACTGCTGGCGCCGGCGTCCGACCTTGAGCTGGAGCCAGATGAACAGCGGCATCAGCACGACCGTCAGGATCGTCAGCTCCCACGACAGGATCACCATCGAGATGAACGCCGCGGTGACGGTGACGGTGTTCTGCAGGATCGACGTGGCGGTGTCGGTGAGCACGGTGCGCACGCCCGCGACGTCGTTGGCCAGCCGGGACTGGATCGCGCCGGTCTTGGTCGTCGTGAAGAACGCCAGCTCCATCTTCTGCAGGTGCGCGAACAGCTCGCTGCGCAGATCGGCCATGGCCGAGTTCCCGATGGTGGACGTGAGCCAGTTCTGGGCGATGTTGAGCATCGACGCCAGGATCGGCAGGGCGCACATGCCCGCGACGAGCCAGCCCAGCAGCCCCAGGTCGGGGCCGCCCGAGCCGAAGAGGGCGCGGTCGAAGACGGCCTGGGTGAGGAACGGGACGATCGAGGTGAGGATGGCCGACAGCACGACGATGACGGCGACCGACGCCATCTTGGCGCGGTAGGGCCGCAGCAGGATCGTGATGCGGCGAAGGACCGGGCCGTTGTTCGCGGCGAGCTCGGCGTCGCTCAGGTGAGTGACCGCGGGACCCGGTCGGGGCACTCTGGTCAGTCCCCGATCCGGTTCAGCTCGACGGTGCCGAGGTCGGCCGGGACGAGCTCGAGCGTGCCATACCCGCTGCCGTCGGAGGCGCGCAGGAACGCCCAGACGAACAGGTCGCCACGGACCATCTCGTCGTCGAGGGTGACGCTGAACGGCGCGGGCACCTCGTCGGTCTCGAGGGCGGCGGCCGCGAGGACCTCGCCGGCGTCGTCGACCACCTTGACCGTGGCGATCGCGCCGGGCGGGATCTCGGAGACTTCACGCACGAGCAGGGAACCGGACACGGTGAGCAGGGGCATGCCGACCAGCCTAATCCCGGCCTCCGGCGGTCGCCTCGACGGACGACGACGCCGCGGGTCCCCGTGAGGGACTCCGCGGCGTCGGATGCTGCGAGGGCTCAGCCGCAGAGCTCGTCGAGCTTCTCGCCCTTCTTCTGGATGTCGGTGGAGATGGTGCTCATCCGCTCCGACACCTCGGTCAGCTTGGCGGTGTCCTTGTCGGCCGCCTTGAGGTCCGCGAAGGCGGTCTCGAGCTTGTCGAACTCGGCCGACAGGTCGCCGACGGCGGTCTTGACCTTCTCGTTCTCGAGCTTCTTCTCGGTCTTGTCCAGAGCGTCGCCCATCGACGAGATCGACTTCGTGGCCTCGTCGGTGTCGCTGGGGTTGATCCCGTTGAGATCGCCCATCGCGTCCTTGACTTCCTTCTCGGCGACCTTGCAGGCGTCGGCGACGGACTGCTCGCCACCGCCACACGCGGTGAGGCCGAAGGACAGGGCCACGGCGGCGAGTGCGGCAGCGGGCTTGCGGTAGTTCATGGATTCCCCTCGTTGGACGGCGCCGCCCCGATGCGGACGCCGCGTTTCACCGGAATCGTGTCACGCCGAGACCGTTTCGGCATCGTGGACTCGCCCGAAACGCCGCAGGCGCAACGAGTTGGTGACCACGAACACCGAGCTGGCGGCCATGGCGAAGCCGGCGATCATCGGGCTGAGGAACCCCAGCGCCGCGAGCGGGATGGCCGCGACGTTGTAGGCGAAGGCCCAGAACAGGTTCCCCTTGATCGTGCGCAGGGTCGCGCGGGACAGGTCCACGGCGACGACCGCGGTGGCCAGGTCGCCGTGCACGAGCGTCAGGTCGCTGGCCGCGATCGCGACGTCCGTGCCGGTGCCCATCGCGATGCCCAGGTCGGCCCCGGCCAGTGCGGCGGCGTCGTTGACGCCGTCGCCCACCATCGCGACGACCCGGCCCCGGGCCTTGAGGTCGTTGACCACGTCGAGCTTGTCCTGCGGGGTGACCCCGGCGTGGACGCGGTCGATCCCGACCTCGGTCGCGACGGCCTGCGCCACGCGCTCGTTGTCGCCCGTGAGCAGGATCGGCTCGAGGCCCAGGCGGCGCAGGTCGGCCACGGCGGCCTTCGAGGTCTGCTTGACCTCGTCGGCCACGGTGATCGTGCCCAGCACGCGGTCGTCGCTCGAGACGGCGATGACCGTGCCGATGCGATCGGGCCGGTCGTCGGCCCCGATCCAGCCGGGGCGTCCGGCTCGCACGAGGTGCCCGTCGACGATGCCCTCGACGCCCTGCCCCGCGTGGCTGCGGAACTCGGACACGGGCAGTGGAGTCGCCAGCGACGTGATCGCCCGCGCGACCGGGTGCTCGCTGGCGGACTCGACCGAGGCGGCCAGCCGGCGCAGCTCGTCCGGGTCGACGCCGTCGGCGGGATCGACGTGGGAGACCGTCATCGTGCCCGTCGTGACCGTGCCGGTCTTGTCGAGCACGATGGTGTCGACGGCGCGGGTCGACTCCAGGATCTGCGGGCCCTTGATCAGGATGCCCAGCTGCGCGCCGCGTCCGGTGCCCACCATGAGGGCGGTGGGCGTGGCCAGGCCGAGGGCACAGGGGCAGGCGATGATCAGGACGGCCACGGCCCCCTCGAACGCACCGATCCCGGGCGCGACCAGCAGCCACACCAGCAAGGTCACGGCCGCGATGGCGATGACTCCGGGGACGAACCAGGCCGAGATCCGGTCGGCGAGCCGCTGCACGTCGGCCTTGCCCTCCTGGGCCTCCTCGACGAGGCGGGCCATCTGGGCCAGTTGTGTGTGCTCACCGACCGCGGTGGCGCGCACGACGAGCCGGCCCGACTGGTTGACCGTGGCACCGGTGACCGTGTCGCCGACGGCGACGTCGACCGGGACGGACTCGCCGGTCAGCATCGACTCGTCGACGGCGGAGCCACCCTCGGTGACCACGCCGTCGGTGGCGATCTTCTCGCCGGGGCGGACGACGAACAGCTCGCCCTCGTGCAGCTCCTCGACGGGCACCTCGACCTCGGTCCCGTCGCGCAGGACGGTGACGCGCTTGGCACCCAGGTCCATCAGGGTGCGCAGCGCGGCACTGGAGCGGCGCTTCGCGCTGGCCTCCAGGTAGTGACCGGCGAGGATGAACGTCGTGACGGCGGCGGCCGTCTCGAAGTAGTAGTGACCGTGCTCGATGCCGTGGCCGGTCACGCCCAGCCAGAGCTGGACGATCGACCACAGGTAGGCCGCGCCGACGCCCATGCTGACGAGCGTGTCCATCGTGGCCGCGCCGTGACGCAGGTTGAGCCACGCCGACCAGTGGAACGGGTAGGCCGCCCACAGCACGACGGGCGTGGTGAGCGCGAGGACGACCCACGGCCAGCCGCTGAACTGCAGGGCCGGGATCATCGAGATCGCCAGCACCGGCACGCTCAGGATCGCCGCGACGACGAGCCGCCGGCGCATGGACTCGGCCGAGTGCAGGCCGCCGTGGGCCGCGTGCTGGTCGTGTCCGGCGTGCGGGTCGTGCACGTGCGCGGTGTAACCGGTCTTCTCGACCGTCTCGACGAGCGTCTGGGGATCGACGTCACCGTGGGCGTGCACCGTGGCCTTCTCGGTGGCGTAGTTGACCGTGGCCTCGACGCCGTCGAGCCGGTTCAGCTTCTTCTCGATCCGGGCCGCGCACGAGGCGCAGCTCATCCCGCCGATGGCCAGACGGTAGGTGGTGCCCGTGTCGGTGCCCGTCTCGGTGGTCATCAGATCAGCGGCAGGTCACGCGGGCCTGCCAACGCGTAGCCGGCCTCGTCGATGGCCTCGGCGACGGCGCTGTCGTCGAGCGGGGCCGCACTGGTGACGGTGACCGCGCCGGTGGCGACGTCGACCTGGACGTCCTCGACGCCGGGCAGGGTGGTCACCTCCTGCGTGACGGCCGCGGCGCAGTGGCCGCAGGTCATGCCGGTGACGGTGTAGGTGGTGGTGGTGCTCATGGCTGTCAGCTCCTCACCAGACGCGCGATCGCGTCCGACGCTTCCTTGATCTTCTGATCGGCTTCGGGGCCGCCCTTGGCCGCGGCGTCCGCCACGCAGTGGGCGAGGTGCTCGTCGAGCAGCTTGAGGGCGACGGCCTCGAGGGCCTTGGTGGTCGCGCTGATCTGGGTCAGCACGTCGATGCAGTACGTGTCGGCCTCCACCATCCGGTTGATCCCGCGGACCTGGCCTTCGATCCGCGCCAACCGCTTCAGGACTGCCGCCTTGTCGTCCGCGTATCCGGGGTGCGAGTGGCTCATGCCTTCGACGATACCCCCTAGGGGTATGAAAACCCAGCCCTCCGGACCGGCGTCCTGCGCGCTGGCTAGAGTCCCGGCATGAGCGAGATTCCCGGACTGGACGGAGTGCTCGGTGTCGAGCACGTCGAGCTGACCCCCGACAAGGTGGTCGTGCGGTTCACCATCACCGACCGCCACCTGCAGCCCTTCGGCATCCCGCACGGCGGCATCTACTGCGCGGTGCACGAGTCGACCGCCAGCATGGCCGGCCAGATCTGGCTCGGCACGAAGGGCGTCGTGGTGGGCACCAACAACTCCACCGACTTCCTGCGCCAGGCGCGCAACGGCGACACGATCACCACCACGGCCACCCCGATCCACCGCGGCCGCACGCAGCAGTTGTGGCACCTGGACTCGGTCAACCAGGAGGGCAAGCTGATCGCGCAGGGCCAGGTGCGCCTGGCCAACCTCGACCAGGAGGTCCCGCCCGAGGCCGTGGCCGCCATGCAGGGCAATCTGACGGGCTGACCGGCCGCCATCTGGACGCGGCGGCCACCGCTGGCCCGAGCCGCTACCATGGGGTGGTCCGCGCGCGACTGGCGTTGAGGTGGTTACCACCAGGGAGCCGCGGCAGCACGACTTCGGGACCGTTCGCCTGGGCCCCGCGTCAGCCCGAATCACCGCTGACCCGGAGGCCCCACACGATGACGATGATGACCATGAATTTCGACGTGCACGCACCGTTCACCCAGCTCGACGACCAGGACGTCAAGGTCCTGCTCCTCGAGAACATCCACGCCGACGGCGTGGAGTTCCTGCGCAACAAGGGCTACCAGGTCGAGACGCGCTCGGCCGCCCTCGGCGAGGACGAGCTCATCGAGGCGATCAAGGGCGTGCACCTGCTCGGCATCCGCTCGACGACCTACATCACCGAGAAGGTCCTGCAGAACGCCCCGGACCTGTTGGCGATCGGCGCCTTCTGCATCGGCACGAACCAGATCGACCTGGCCGCCACGAAGCGTCACGGTGTCGCCGTCTTCAACGCGCCGTACTCGAACACGCGCAGCGTCGTCGAGCTGGCGATCGCCGAGATCATCTCGCTGGCGCGCCGCCTGCACGAGAAGTCCACGGCGATGCACAACGGCGTCTGGAACAAGTCGGCCGCCGGCAGCCACGAGGTCCGGGGCCGCACGCTGGGCATCATCGGCTATGGCAACATCGGCAGCCAGCTGTCGGTGATCGCCGAGGCGCTGGGCCTCTCGGTCGTCTTCTACGACATCGACGACAAGCTCGCGCTCGGCAACGCCAAGAAGTGCGCCACGATCGACGAGCTGCTGTCGATCTCCGACGTCGTCTCGCTGCACGTCGACGGGCGTCCCGGCAACGCCGGCCTGTTCGGTGACGAGCAGATGAAGGCGATGAAGCCTCGCTCGCTGTTCCTCAACCTGTCGCGGGGGATCGCGGTCGACACCACGGCGCTGCGCAAGCACCTCGAGTCGGGCCACATCGCCGGTGCCGCGCTCGACGTGTTCCCGGTCGAGCCGAAGGCCCAGGGCGACCCGTTCGAGAGCGAGCTGCGCGGCGTGCCGAACGTCATCCTCACGCCGCACGTCGGCGGCTCCACCGAGGAGGCGCAGCAGGACATCGGGCGCTTCGTCGCCTCGAAGCTGCGCGCCTACGCCAAGGCCGGGACGACGAACCTGTCGGTGACGTTCCCCGAGCTGAACCTGCCCAGCGACCCGGCCCGCCACCGGCTGGCCCACGTGCACCGCAACGCGCCGGGCGTCCTGGCCGCGATCAACACGATCCTGGGCGACCACGGCGTCAACATCGAGGGTCAGCAGCTGGCCACGCGTGGCGAGCTCGGCTACGTCGTCACCGACGTGTCGGCCGAGGTCGGCCCCGAGGTGCTCAAGGAGCTGGCCTCGCTGCCCGAGACGGTGCGGCTGCGTCAGCTGAGCTGAGCCGACGCAGCGTCTCGGCGACCCCGTCGTCGATCCGCACGTCGGCCAATGCGTCGCCGCGGGTCGGCCCTCGGTTGACGATGACGACCTCGGTGCCGTTCTTGGCGGCGCGGCGGACGAATCGCAGCCCGCTCATGACCTGCAGCGACGAGCCCAGCACGACGAGCGGGGCGCCTTCGCTCCCGGCCCGGTCGACGAGGTCGAAGCAGTGGTGCACCTTGGGCTTGGGCACCGACTCGCCGAAGAAGACGACGTCGGGCTTGAGCCGTCCGCCGCACTGCGTGCACTCGGCCACCACGAAGTCCGAGGTGTCCTCCAGCTCGACGTCGCCGTCGGGGGCGATCGTGACCTCCTGGTCGGTCCACCCCGGGTTCAGGGCGTCGAGGCGGGCCTGCAGCTCGTCGCGGGTGGTCATGTCGTGGCAGTCCAGGCACACGACGCGATCCAGTCGCCCGTGCAGGTCGACGACCTCGCGCGAGCCGGCGCGCTCGTGCAGTCCGTCGACGTTCTGGGTGATGAGGCCGACGAGCCGGTCCTGGTGCTCGGCCAGGAAGCGGTGCGTGAAGTTGGGCTCGGCCGAGCGCATGCGGCTCCAGCCGAGGTGGGCGCGCGCCCAGTACCGCTGACGGTTGGCGGGCGAGGCGATGAAGTCCTGGTACGTCATCGGTTGCCGGGGCACGGAGTCCGGCCCGCGGTAGTCGGGGATGCCCGAGTCGGTGCTGACGCCGGCGCCGGTGAGGACGAGCCAGCGCCGGTCGAACCAGTCACTCATGGGCGAGTTCGGTCAACTTCTCCACAGTGTTGAGGTTACGTCCGGTGCCGTGACTGCCCAGGGTCTTGAGGATGAACGCCGGTGTCAGCTTGGTGTTCGCGACGCCCTCGGCGTAGCGGATGTGCAGGTCGCGTCCGATGACGGCGAGCGCGTCCGGAAGCCCTTTCGCGAGCAGCGCCTCGACCTGCTCGGCCGCGGGAGGTCGCAGCAGGAAGTAGACGTGGTTGGCCTTCGTCTCGGTGTCGATCTCGAACGGGTGGGCGGCGAGCGCCTCACGCAGCTCCTGCGGCGATCGGCTGATGGCCTCGCGGAAGAAGCCGAACCGCTCCTGGATCGCCTGCTCGAGGGCCCGGTCGAACGCCTCGTGATCATCGACGTCGCACAGCAGGTTCCCCGACGCGATGAAGGTGGAGACGTCGCGCGCGCCCAACCGTTCCGCGACCTCACGCAGCTGAGCCATCGGCAGCCTCGCGCCGCCGACGTTCACCGCTCGCAACAACACGACGCGCTTCGTCATGCCCTCAGTCTCATCGGTGGAGGGGACAGTTTCCCAGGGTTCGGCGGGTTTTCCTTCAGGCCCGAAACGAGGGCCGGCCTCACGGCGGGGCACTTCCCCAGGCAAGCTGGCGCCTCCCCGGGGAAGCTTCCCTGGGGAGGCGCGGGTTTACCACGGTCCCGTGGTAAACCGCCACCTACAGCCGAGCAGCCAGCTCGGTCGCCTGCTTGATGGCCCGCTTCGCGTCGAGCTCGGCGGCGACGTCGGCGCCGCCGATGACGTGGACCGAGACGCCGGCGGCCTCGAGCGGCTCGACGAGGCCGCGCACGGACTCCTGGCCGGTGCAGAGGACGATCGTGTCGGCCGCGATGACGCGCGACTCGGGGGAGTCGCCGTCGGCGCCGATGGTCACGTGCAGCCCGGCGTCGTCGATGCGGTCGTACCGGACACCGCCGACGAACTCGACACCCGAGTCCTTGAGGGTCGTCCGGTGCACCCAGCCGGTGGTCTTGCCCAGGCCCTTGCCGAACGTCGTGGCCTTGCGCTGCAGCAGCGTGACCGCGCGTCGCGGCGGCGCCTTGACCTTCGTGGCCAGGCCGCCGCGCTCGACCTCGGGATCGGTGACGCCCCAGCGCTGCATCCAGTGCTCGAGGCTCTCGTCCGGATCGTGCAGCAGGTACTCGGAGATGTCGTAGCCGATGCCGCCGGCGCCCAGCACGGCCACGCGCTCGCCGGCGGGGACCCGGTCGCGGATCAGCTGCTGGTACGTCACGACCGAGGGATGGTCGATGCCCGGGATCGAGGGGACGCGCGGCTCGACGCCCGTCGCCAGCACGACCTCGTCGAAGGCGCTCAGATCCTCGACGGAGGCCGAGCGGTTCAGGTGCACCTTCACGCCGCGACGCTCGAGCATCACCGAGTAGTACCGGACGGTCTCGGCGAAGTCCTCCTTGCCGGGGATCTGCATCGCCAGGCGGAACTGGCCACCGATCTCGGGCAGTGCCTCGAAGAGCTCGACCTCGTGGCCGCGCCCCGCGAGCTCGACGGCGGCGGCCAGCCCGGCCGGGCCGGCGCCGACGACGGCGATCCGCTTCGAGGTGCGCGTCGGCAGCAGGATCAGCTCGGTCTCGTGCCCGGCGCGCGGGTTCAGCATGCAGCTGGCGCGCTGGTTCTTGAACGTGTGGTCCAGGCAGGCCTGGTTGCAGGCGATGCACGTGATGATCTCGTCCGAGCGGTTCTCGGCCGCCTTGTTGACGAAGTCGGGGTCGGCCAGCAGCGGCCGCGCCATCGAGATCAGGTCGGCCTCGCCGCTGGCGAGGATCTGCTCGGCCAGCTCGGGGGTGTTGATCCGGTTGGACGCGACCACCGGGACCGAGACCTCGGACTTGAGCTTGGCCGTGACCCAGGTGAACGCGCCGCGCGGCACGCTGGTGACGATGGTCGGGATGCGGGCCTCGTGCCAGCCGATGCCGGTGTTGAAGATCGTGACGCCCTCGGCCTCCAGCGCCTTCGCGAGGGTGACCGTCTCCTCCCAGGTCTGGGCGTTGTCGACCAGGTCGAGCAGGCTGATCCGGTACTGGACGATGAAGTCCTCGCCCACCAGCTCGCGGGTGCGCCGGACGATCTCGATGGGGAAGCGCATGCGCTTCTCGGCCGAGCCGCCCCACGCGTCGGTGCGGGTGTTCGTGCGCGCGGTGAGGAACTGGTTGATCAGGTAGCCCTCGGAGCCCATGATCTCGACGCCGTCGTAGCCGGCGCGCTGGGCCAGCGCGGCGGACTTCGCGAAGTCGGTGACGGTGCGGTCGACCTCGCGCGTCGACATCGGCGAGACCTTGAACGGCGTGATCGGCGACTTGGTCGACGAGACGCCCTTCTTGAACGGCGAGTAGCCGTAGCGGCCCGCGTGCAGCACCTGCAGGGCGATCTTGCCGTCGTGCTCGTGCACGGCGTCGGTGACGAGGCGGTGCTTGTCGGCGTGGCGCTTGCGCGACATCTCCGAGCCGAACGGCAGCAGCCAGCCGCGCCAGCTGGGCGCGAACCCACCGGTGATCGACAGGGCGACGCCGCCCTTGGCGCGCTCGGCGAAGTAGGCGGCCAGCTTCGGGATGTCCTTGGCGTGGTCCTCCAGGCCGGTGTGCATCGAGCCCATGACGACGCGGTTGCGCAGCGTCGTGAAGCCCAGGTCCAGCGGACTGAGCAGGTGCGGGTACTCGGTCACTGCTGGGCCTCCATGTACGCCACCGCGTCCGCCTGGATCTGCGGGAACTGGGCCGCCATCGCGTCCATCAGCGCCTTGGCTCCGGACATCGGCCGGACCATGACGGTGAACTCGCTGATCAGCCCGTCCTCGTTCGTCGTGATGAAGTCGCAGCCGTTGACGGTGACGCCGTCGACCGTCGCTTCGAAGACGAGCGCGCTGCGGTTGTCCTCCTCGATCGAGCTGACGTAGCGGAAGTCCTCGAACACCCGCGAGACGCCGTTGAGGATGGCCGTGGTGATCGCCTTGCCCGGGTAGGGCTTGAACGCGACAGGGCTGCGGAACACGACGTCGTCGGCCAGCAGGCTGTCGACGCCGACGAGCGATCCGGTGGCGATGCTGCTCTCGACGAGATCTCGGAAGGCCTTCATGGGCGGGTTCCCTTCGAATGGGAGAATGGAGGGGTGATCGGAAAGTTCGCTGCATGGCTGCTCATCGCGGCCGGAGTCTTCAACGTCATCATCTGGCCGCGCTTCTTCAAGGCGATCGTCGACGACGACCGCGCCTGGGGTGGCGCCGAGAAGTGGCAGGATCCCCAGGGGTTCTTCTGGGTGCACCTGGTCCTGATCGTCACGGCCATGACGCTGGGCATCATCGTGCTGGTCATCGGGATCCGGGCCCTTCGAGGGCAGTGAGGATCTCGTCGCACCACTCGATGCCGCGGCGCTCGGTGTGGATGCCGCCGCGCAGCGCCAGCCAGGCGCCCAGGTCGGCGCCCTCGAGGGCCGAGGGGTCGGGGTAGAACCGGGCCTCGCTGGCCTCGTACTCGGTCAGTCGCGCGACGTGGTCGGCCCGGCGGACCCGCGTGTCGGCGATGATCGCGTCGCGGTCCCGGAACCCGCGCAGCTTGACGGCGAAGTCGCTGCGCACCGCCTCGCGGCCGCTGGGGCCGGCTGCCCAGCGATCCAGCTCGGCCTCGCCCGCGGGGGTGATGGCGTAGGTCTTCTTGTCGGGCCGCCCGTCCTGCTCCTGGACGGTGCTCTCGACCCAGCCGGCCTCCTGCATGCGGGCCAGCACGCGGTAGATCTGCTGGTGGCTGGCCGGCCAGAAGTGGCCGATCGACGCGTCGAAGCGCCGGGCCAGGTCGTAGCCGCTCGCGGCGCGCTCGGTCAGCGACACGAGGATCGCGTGGTCGAGGGCCATGGAGCGACAGTAGGGCCCGGGCCGGTCCATATGCAACGAAGTTCATAGATTGGTACGAGCGTCGGGCCGGAAATTGCGCGGAACTAGGATGCAGCCCATGAAGCGATCCCTGCTCGCCGTCCCCCTGGCGCTCATGTTCTCCGTCGCGGCCGCGTGCGCGCCCGCCGACGACTCCGACGACGCGAAGTCGTCCGAATCCACCACCTCCGCCTCGCAGTGCGCCGTCGACCAGCTGCCGCTGACGACGAAGGGCAAGCTGACCATCGGCACCGACGACCCGGCCTTCGAGCCCTGGTTCTCCGACAACGACCCGAGCAACGGCAAGGGCTTCGAGTCCGCCGTCGCGTACGCCGTCGCCGAGCAGATGGGCTTCGCCAAGGACGACGTCGTCTGGACCAAGGTCCCGTTCAACACCGCCTACCAGCCCGGCAAGAAGGGCTTCGACTTCGACATCAACCAGGTCTCGATCACCGAGGACCGCAAGAAGGCCGTCGACTTCAGCAAGCCGTACTACTCGGCCAACCAGGCCATCATCGTCATGGACGACTCGAAGTTCGCCGACGTCGACAGCCTCGACGACTTCAAGGCCGCCAGCCTCGGCGCCCAGATCGGCACCACCTCCCTCAAGGCCATCGAGAGCCTCGGGACGCAGGACGCCCCGCTGGTCTACGACGACACGACCAAGGCGGCGCTCGCGCTGACCAACGGCCAGGTCGACGGCATCGTGGCCGACCTGCCCACCGCGTTCTACCTCGTCGCCGCCGAGATCGAGGGCGCGAAGATCGCGGGCCAGTTCGAGTACGCGGGCGACGAGCCCGAGGAGTTCGGCCTGCTGCTGCAGAAGGACAGCGAGCTGACCTCCTGCGTCGACGCGGCCGTCACCGCCCTGACCGAGGACGGCACGTTCGCCGACCTCGAGCAGAAGTGGCTGTCGTCGTCGCAGGACGTTCCCGTCCTGAAGTGACCCGGTGACCTCACTCACGGGCCTGGCCGGCCCGACCGAACCGTCCACGCGCCAGCAGCAGCGCAACGCCTACCGGCGTCGGCGCACGCTGCGGCGCGTGGCCGCGGGCACGATCTCGAGCATCGTCGTGCTCACCTTGGCCGCCTGGTTCATCACCCAGGCGCCGGGGTGGCCGCGCGTGCGCGAGGTCTACTTCAGTGCCGACCACGCCCGTGAGTCGTTCCCGGCGATCCTCGACGCCTTCTGGCTGAACGTCCGCCTCTTCCTGACGGTCGAGGTGCTCGTGCTGCCGCTGGCGCTGCTGGTGGCCGTCATCCGCGTCGTCCCGTCCGCGGCGATGGCGCCCTTCAAGTTCCTCGCCGCCGCGTACACCGACATCTTCCGCGGCATCCCGACGATCCTGGTCGTCATGCTGGTGGGCTTCGGCTTCCCGGCGCTGGGCATGGCGGGCGTCCCCACGAGCCTGTTCTGGCTGGGCGTCATCTCGCTGACCCTCAGCTACGGTGCGTACGTCGCCGAGGTGCTGCGTGCCGGCATCCTCTCGATCCACCCGACCCAGTGGGCCGCGGGCCGGGCGCTGGGCCTGGGCTACGGCCAGACGCTGGTCCGCGTGATCCTGCCGCAGGCGGTCCGCAACGTGACGCCGCCGCTGATGAACGACTTCGTGTCGTTGCAGAAGGACACGGCGCTGGTGTCGGTCATCGGCCTGGTCGAGGCGCTGCGCGCCGCGCAGGTCTACCAGGCCACCACGTTCAACGTGACCTCGATGTGCGTCGCCGCGGTGTTCTTCATCGTCGTGACGATCCCGCTGGCGCGGTTCACCGACTGGTTGACGATCCGGTCCATGCGCCGGCAGGGAGGCCGCTGATGTTGCGCATCGAAGGAGTCCACAAGTCGTTCGGTGACCACGTGGTGCTGGACGGCATCGACCTGAACGTGCAGCGCGGCGAGGTCGTCTGCCTGATCGGCGCGTCCGGGTCGGGCAAGTCCACCCTGTTGCGCTGCATCGATCTGCTCGAGCTGACCGATGACGGTGACATCCACCTCGGCGACCTCGAGCTGACCGACCCGGCGATCGACGAGAACGCGGCCCGCGCCCGGATCGCGTTCGTGTTCCAGGCGTTCAACCTGTTCCCGCACCTGTCGGTGATGCAGAACCTGACGATCGGCCCGCGTCGGGTGAAGGGCGTCTCGAAGGCGCAGGCCCAGAGCCGGGCGCTCGAGCTGCTCGAACGGGTCGGCCTGGAGTCCAAGGCGCACGCCTACCCCGACTCGCTGTCGGGCGGCCAGCAGCAGCGCGTGGCGCTGGTGCGCGCCGTCGCGATGGACCCGGAGCTGCTGCTGCTCGACGAGGTCACGTCCGCGCTCGATCCGCTGCTCGTGGCCGAGGTGCTCGACGTGGTGCGCGAGCTCAAGAACGAGGGCCGGACGATCGTCATGGCGACCCACGAGATGAGCTTCGCGCGCGAGTGCGCCGACCGGATCGTGTTCCTGGCCGACGGACGCATCGTCGAGTCGGGTCCGCCCGAGCAGCTCTTCACCGCACCGCGCGATCCGCGCACCCGGGCGTTCCTCGAGCGCCACCTGTCCTAGGCGGGGGTCGGCATGACGCGGTCGGCGTAGCCGTCCTCCCACAACGTGTGGTGGACGACGCGGTCGACGCCGCCCTCGCTCTGGGCCAGGTCGGCCAGCTCGCGGAGGGCGGTCTCGATCTCGTCCATCCTCAGGGGCACGCGGTCCCAGAAGTCGGCGGCGGCCTCGGCGAACGCCCGGCGGACGCGCGAGCCGAAGAACCACAGCAGCGGCCGGCCGAGACCCCTGGCCCGCACGGTGGCACCGGCCGTCACGTCCCAGGCGCGCGCCGAGGTCTTGAGGTCGACCGAACCGTCGCCGCGGAAGCGGTTGAACCGCCCGCTCGCCTCCGCCAGGGTGGTCCTGCCGCGTTGCTCGAGCGTGGCGAGGTCGATGCTCGCGGTGCCCGTCGCGATCCCGCCGAACAGCCGTGCGAGGCACCCGGGGGCTCCCTCGGCGGCGATCATCGCGGTCGCGTCGTGACGACCGGTGACGTCCACGCGAGGCAGCTTCCCGTGCACCACGTCCACCTCCAGCGACCAGACCCCCGCGGGGTCGGCGACCGAGAACGCGAGGTGGCGTGAGTCGTCGGCGATGAGCGTGACGGACGTCGTCGACTCGGTCGTGCCGGTCTGCACGCTGATGGCGCCGATCCGGGCGGCGTAGGTCTCCCAGTCGATGTCCGCGTTGATGTCCTTCCCGTCCAACATCTCGGCGTTGAGGACGCGCAGCTTCTCGGGGTCCGCCTCGAGCACCGGGGTCCGCGTGATCAGCTCGTACCGCGCCCCGGGCGTCCGGTGCCGTCCGTCGGCCAGGACGAGGTCGCGGAACGGCTCACCCGTGATCGGGTTCAGGAGGGCACCGTCAGGGCCGAACGTGAGCCCTGCCCACTCGTCGCGCAGGGTGTTGACCACGGTGGACACGAGGGTCAGGTCGATCCGGCGGACCGTCCCGGACGTGGAGAAGCGCATACCCGACCTTAAGCGGGGTCGTGCGCGATCAGGCGACGAACGCGTCGTCCTGCGCCACGGTCAGGTCGGCGCGCTCGGCCGTGCGCAGGATCGCGGCGACGACCTGCTCGGGGTCGTCGCCCATGGGCACGTGTCCGCAGTCCTTCAGGGTCACGAACTCGGCGCGCTTCATCCGCTTGGCGGCCAGCTTGGCCTGCGACCTGTGCAGGATCTTGTCCTTGTCGCCCCACGCGATCGTGAGCGGCACCCGGGCCGACCCGCGGAACGACTCGGGCGAGGTGAAGCCCAGCGGGATGCAGCGGAAGAAGTAGGGCCAGAAGCCCGACCCCTTCTTCATCGCCAGCGAGTCGCCGTAGACGCGCTCGGGGGCGTAGCGGCCGGGCCGGTGGTAGAGCGACCAGCCGATGAAGAACCGGCCGAAGGTGGTCTTCGAGACCAGGCGCAGGATCGGCTTCGGCAGGTACGAGCCGATCTTGAGCGGGATCAGGGTGACACCGGCCTGCAGCAGGCTCCACGGGCGGAAGTAGCCGGCCGGGGCCAGGCAGGTGGCGGAGCGGGCGTGCCCGTTCTGGGCCAGCGAGATCGCCAGCAGGCCGCCGAGGGAGTTGCCGACGACGTGCGGGTTCTCGATGCCCCACTTCTGGAAGTTCTCCACGATGGCGGCGGTGACGTTCTCGGCCGAGTAGCCCGTGCCCTTCGGCAGTGGCGGCGAGTCGCCCAGCCCCGGCAGGTCCGCCGCGATGACGTCGTAGGACTCCGCGAGGTCGTCGAAGATCGGCTCGAAGGCCGCGCGGCGGTGTCCGATGCCGTGCAGCAGGACGAGCGGCTCACCCTGTCCTCGTCGCGTGTACGCCAGTTCGCTCAGCATGGGACTCCCGTTCTCGCACACCGACCCCCGCCGATGTGACACTTGCGATGTCGCATCGCAGCATGGCACAGAATTCCCGCACTGTGAACCGACGCACAGGCGGGGTTGACGCGGCGAGCGCCCGGTTCCTGTTGCCACTGTGACAGCGATGGTGTCAGAATCGCACGCGTGACCCAGACCACAGGACCGCTCGCCGGCGTACGTGTCGTGGAGATGGTGGGGATCGGCCCCGGACCGTTCGCCGCCATGCTCCTGGCCGACCTCGGCGCCGATGTCATCCGCATCGATCGCCCCGGCGGCAACGCCTTGCAGGTGGCGCCCCCCGAGCGCGACGTCCTCGGCCGGAACCGGCCCAGCGCCGCGATCGACCTGAAGAGCGATCAAGGTGTCGACGTGGTGCTCGACCTCATCGAGCGCGCCGACATCCTCATCGAGGGCTTCCGTCCCGGCGTGATGGAGCGGCTCGGTCTCGGACCGGACGTCGCCCTGGAGCGGAACCCGCGCCTGGTCTACGGCCGCATGACCGGCTGGGGCCAGACCGGCCCCCTGGCC
Organism: Aeromicrobium sp. 636; assembly: GCF_024433585.1. Taxonomy (NCBI): domain Bacteria; kingdom Bacillati; phylum Actinomycetota; class Actinomycetes; order Propionibacteriales; family Nocardioidaceae; genus Aeromicrobium; species Aeromicrobium sp. 636. The sequence continues at coordinate 65,066 of NZ_WNJU01000003.1, read as the reverse complement.
GACCGTGCCGGGCACGACATCAACTACATCGCCGTGTCCGGTGGGCTCGACCCGATCGGCCGGGCCGGCGGACCTCCGCAGGTGCCGCTCAACCTGCTCGGCGACTTCGCCGGCGGCTCGATGTACCTCGTCACCGGGGTGCTGGCGGCGCTGACCCACGCGCGCGCCACGGGCGAGGGACAGGTCGTCGACGCGGCGATCACCGACGGGGTCGCGCACCTGATGTCGATGATCGTCAGCATGCAGCAGTCGGGAGTGTGGTCGCCGCGTCGCGGCGAGAACCTGCTCGACACCGGGGCCCCGTTCTACGACGTGTACGAGACGTCGGACGGCTACTGGATGAGTGTCGGCGGGCTGGAGCCGCAGTTCTGGTACGCGATGCAGGAGGTCTTCGCGTCGGTCGGGCTCGGCGACCTGCCCGACCGCAACGACCCGAAGAACTGGACCGAGCTGCGCGCCACGCTGCGCGGCTGGTTCCTCAGCCGCACGCAGGCCGAGTGGACGGCGCTGTTCGCCGAGACCGATGCCTGCGTCGCGCCAGTCATGCCGCTCGAGGAGGCGTTCGAGCACCCGCACAACGTCGCCCGCGACACCTACGTCACCGAGTACGGCGTCACCCAGCCGGCGCCCGCGCCGCGCTTCTCGGTCACCGAGACCACGATCCACCGCGCTCCGGACCGTCCGGGCGCCAGCACGCGAGAGGCCCTGACCGACTGGGGCATCGAAGGTGTGGACGACCTGATCCACAACAAGGTCGTCGTCGAGAACCAGGAGAGCTGATGCAGCGCACGCTGTTCGAGTCCGAGCACGAGTCCTTCCGCGACACGGTGCGCAACTTCCTCGAGAAGGAGGTCGTCCCGCACCACGAGCAGTGGGAGCGCGACGGCATCGTCCCGCGCGAGGTCTGGCTGAAGGCCGGCGAGCTGGGGATCCTCGGCTTCATGATGCCCGAGGAGTTCGGTGGCGGCGGCGTCTCGGACTTCCGGTACAACGTCGTGCTGCAGGAGGAGCTGACCCGCGTCGGCGCCAGCGGCGTGGGCTTCCCGCTGCACACCGACCTGGTCTCGGGCTACCTGCTCAGCTACGCCACCGACGAGCAGAAGCAGCGCTGGCTGCCCAAGTTCGTGACGGGCGAGATGATCACCGCGATCGCGATGACCGAGCCGGGCACGGGCTCGGACCTGCAGGGCATGAAGACGACGGCGGTGCGCGAGGGCGACCACTACGTCCTCAACGGCTCCAAGACGTTCATCAGCAACGGCATCAACGCCGACTTCGTGATCGTCGCCTGCAAGACCGACCCCGAGGCAGGCGCCATGGGCGTCTCGCTGATCGTCGTCGAGCGCGGGATGGCCGGCTTCGAGCGCGGTCGCAACCTCGACAAGATGGGGCTCAAGGCCCAGGACACGGCCGAGCTGTTCTTCGACGACGTGCGCGTCCCGGTCGAGAACCTCATCGGCGAGGAGGGTCGCGGCTTCGTCTACCTGATGGAGAAGCTGCCGCAGGAGCGCCTGACGATCTCGGTGGTCGCGGCCGCCGCGTGCCGCACGATGATCGACCAGACGCTCGAGTACGTGAAGAGCCGCAAGGCCTTCGGCAAGCCGATCGGATCGTTCCAGAACTCGCGCTTCGTGCTGGCCGAGCTGGAGACCGAGCAGCGCATCGCGCAGGTGTTCGTCGATCGCAGCATCGAGGCGCTCAACGCGGGCACGCTGTCGATCGACGATGCCGCCGCGGGCAAGTGGTGGACGACCGAGCTGCAGAAGAAGACGGCCGACTCCTGCCTGCAGCTGCACGGCGGCTACGGCTACATGAGCGAGTACCCGATCAGCAAGGCGTACCTCGACACCCGGATCCAGACGATCTACGGCGGCACCACCGAGATCATGAAGGAGATCATCGGCCGCTCGATGGGCATCTAGACCACTACGATCGGGCCGTGAGAATCGCGCGGCCGGTGGGTCGGTGGGTGCTTCGGGGCTTCCTGGTGCTGTTGGTGGCACTGCTCTCCGTCGGACTGTGGGCGCAGTTCAGCCCGCGGCCCGGAGTGTTCGTCATCAACTGGCTGTTCTCGCTGACCGACACCGGTGAGGTCAAGGGCATGTCGGCGACCGGCGTGACCGGTCGCACCGACCTCGCCTACGGCACGGGCAAGAACGAGACGTTCGACGTGTGGTCGCCCGAGGACCAGACGAAGCCGTTGCCGGCGATCGTGTGGGTGCACGGCGGCGCCTGGATCGGCGGTGACAAGTCGCAGCCCGCGCCGTACCTGCGGCTGCTGGCCCAGCACGGGTACGTCGGCATCGGCATCAACTACTCGCTCGCGCCGGACCACCACTATCCGCTGCCGCTGCGCCAACTCGGTGACGCGCTGCGGTACGTGCAGGAGAACGCGGACGAGCTGGGGGTCGACCCCGATCGCATCGTGCTGGCCGGCGACTCGGCCGGATCCCAGATCGCGGCCCAGTACGCGGCGGTGGTGACCAACCCGAAGTACGCGAGCGAGGTCGGCATCGAGTCCGCGCTCGAACCCGCCCAACTGCGGGGGACACTGCTGCACTGCGGGCCCTACGACCCGCCGATGGTGATGAACGCCGGCGGGGCGGGCGGCTGGTTCGTGCGCACGGTCGGCTGGGCGTACCTCGGGACGAAGGACTTCACCGATCCGCGAGTGAAGCAGGCGTCCATCGTCGACCACGCCACAGCCGCCTACCCGCCCACCCTGCTCAGCGGTGGCGACGACGACCCGCTGACCGAGCAGGGCCGTGCGTTCGCGAAGCGGCTGAAGGACCTGGGTGTCACACACGAGCCGTACTTCTTCCCCGGGCTGGGTCATGAGTTCCAGTTCGACCTGACGCGCCCGCAATCGCGCGAGGTGCTCGACGCCTCCATCGAGTTTCTGGGGCGTCTGGGACAAATGTGACAAAACGCGTCACAGGAGACGGTCCGCGTGGTCTCATGTATGACGGCGCAGGGGGCGCCGATGGAGGTGGAACACGAATGGCTTCGTGGTGGAGAGCGTCCAACCCAGAACTCGTCGTTGCGCCGACCGGCGCCCCGGCGATCGGATCGGTCCATGATCGGCGGTTCGTCGATCGCGAGCTCGTGCAGCCCGGCCCCAGCGGTCGCCTGTCACGCAAGCACGTCGCCGAGGTGCTCGGCGCCGTCGGTGACGTCGACCCGCTGAGCCTTTACGAGACCCGCATCGACGACGTCACACTCATCGACGGCCCGTCCGTGCACTGCTACTTCCGCTCCGAGGGTGACGTCGTGGTCGAGTCCGTCGACCCGGACGGCTGGCGCCGGTTCACCTTCGTGACCGCGCCGCGCGTGATGGCGCGCCTGGTCATCGACCTCGCGGCGATCATCCCCCGTGGCCCCGGCCGACTGGTCGCCTGCACGTTGGCCGAAGGCAGCGCGGTTCTGCTCTCGGACGGCATGAACGTGGTGCTGGGCGACCTGCCCGAGAGCCACGGCCCGGCGCACAACACCGTGCGCCTTGATCCGGAGGACATCCAGCTGCTGTTGCTGGCACGGCTGCGGACGCCGGCCCTGGCCTGAGCCACCGCACGTCGGGGGTGATGCCCACCCGGTCGGTAGCCTTGCGGGGAGCCCACGACGATCCTGTCGCGGGCTCGTGTCGCGCCATGGCGCCGAGAGGAACCGATGACCCTGTCACCTGCTGCCGAGCTCCACGTCCACATCGAGGGCACCCTCGAGCCTGAGCTCATCTACGAGCTGGCCGAGCGCAACGGCATCGACCTGCCGTACGCGGGTCTGGACGATCTGCGGGCACGGTACGAGTTCGACGACCTGCAGTCGTTCCTGGACCTGTACTACGCGAACATGCAGGTGCTGGTGACGGCGCAGGACTTCACCGACCTCGCGCTGGCGTACCTGCACCGGGCGGCGCAGGCGAATGTGGTGCGGGCCGAGTTGTTCTTCGATCCGCAGGCGCACCTGGTGCGCGGTGTCGAGCTGTCGACGGTGATGGAAGGGCTGGGTGCGGCCATCAAGCGGTCTCCGTCCGAGACGGGCGTCGAGGCGGCGCTGATCGCCTGCTTCCTGCGTGATCGTCCGCCGGCCGAGGCGGTCGAGGTGCTCTCCGAGCTGATCGCGATGGGTGCCCCGATCATCGGGATCGGCCTGGACTCGGCCGAACGCGACTACCCGCCGCGGCTGTTCAAGGAGGTCTTCGACCTGGCCGCCGAGCACGGGCTGCACCGGGTGGCGCACGCGGGCGAGGAGGGCCCGGCCGACTACATCCGTGAGGCGCTCGACGTGCTGGGGGTCGAGCGCGTCGACCACGGTGTGCGTTGCCTCGAGGATGACGACCTCGTCGAGCGGCTCGTGCGCGACCAGGTGCCGCTGACCGTCTGCCCGCTGTCGAACGTGCGCCTGAAGGGCGTCGCGCGGATGGAGGAGCACCCGCTCAAGCGCATGCTGCAGCTGGGCCTGAACGTCAGCGTCCACTCCGACGACCCGGCGTACTTCGGCGGCTACCTCGACGACAACGTCACGGCCGTGCGCGATGCGCTGGGACTGACGCCCGAGGACCTGGAGACGCTGGCGGCGAACTCGCTGGCGTCGGCGTTCCGCTGACGGTCAGTGCCGATGACCGCGGTCATCATGTGCTCGGGGTAGTCGGCGAAGTTCGCGCGCAGCTTGCTCGCCTCGGCGGCACCGGAGTCGGGAGCAGTACCGGGATGCCGGCGACTCGCCGCCTCGACGACGGTGCAAGTCGATGCGGAGGTCGAGGCCCACCTCGGTTGCGCCAGCACCGCTTCATGCGAGCCCCGGAACTCAGCGGTGGTGCTGAAAGATCTCAGAAACGGGGCGTTGAGGGGAACGAGCGACTCGATGATTGAGCGACGGATATCCGACCGCGATGAGAACGATCACGTCTTCTGTCGGCGGAATCCCGGCAGCTTCGCGAAGAGCATCCGTGCGAGCGTGTGTCTGGGACCAGTTCAGGAAGCAGGTGCCGAGACCCAGAGCATGCAGGACCCATACCAACGTCATGGAGAAGAGGCCGCCGTCGACCCAACGCTGGTTCCGTTCGCCCGGCCCGGCAAAAGCCGAGCGTTTTTCCGTGATCACGAACAACCCCGGCACCGTATGGCCAAATCCGGAGTTGCCGTTCTGCAAGGAGAGCAACGCGTCGATCGTGTCGCGAGAGTCGAAGTAGTGAGCTTTGAACGATCTCCGATTGCAGACGGAGGGGGTGGTACCAGCGAACTGCACAGCCTGCTGAATCAGGGGGTCCGGGACTGGGCGGGTAACGTCAAAGTTCCTGACGCTCCGCCGGGTTGTCACGAACCTCGTGATCGCGTCCAGGGGAATCTCCTCTAACGACGACTCGGCCCGCGGTGTTGTCTCGTCGGAGATCTCGCCCGTGGAGTTGAAACGGTCGAGCGCTTCGATCGCGGACATCGCTGGCGCGAGACTCGAGAGTTCCTGGCCTCCGGACTCAGCGATCGAGACCAGAGCGGCGAGTTCTTCGCGTCGCTCGATACCGTATGGACGCCGGGGTTTCGGGAAGGTCATCCCCTTCTCCAGAGCGTGATAATGGACGACAATCCGAGAGGACAGTGCCTCTGAATTGTCCCGGCGGGGTGTCCCAGCCTTGAGGTCACTCTCCCAGAGGGTGGATGCGGCATAGTCACGGAAGTCGCGGAGGAATTCCCGGCCGAGAGCCAAACCCTTGTAGGTCCTAACGGCCCAGAGTGGGGATACTGCTCGGATCCGCGCCTTAAGTCCCATTGCACTCCCTTTGCGTAGTTACAACTGTGCGGAGCGCGGCGAAGTGAAACCCGCTCTATTGCTCGCGATGGTCCTCATACTAGGTCGTGAGACAATACGCCCCGATGGGTGGATTGAAAGCTGCTCGGTGATTCGGCTCACGGATGTTGGCGCCGGTTAAGCGTCCCCTGATGAACAAGCGTTGCCTCGACTCTTACCCGAGTCCTCGCGTCCGCCGCTTCTCCGCCTAAGGATTCCCTCGCTGCAATTGAGGTCAGTCGCGTCCGTAGACGTCGCGCGTGTAGACCTTCGCGCTGACGTCGTCGAGCTCGTCGCTGACCCGGTTGGCGATGATGACGTCGGCGGCCTCCTTGAAGGCGTCGAGATCCTTGATGACGGTGGCGCCCTCGAACTCGTCGTCATCCCAGGACGGCTCGAAGATGACCACCGGCACGCCGCGGCGCTTGATGCGGGTGATGACGCCCTGGATGGCCGAGGCGCGGAAGTTGTCCGAGCCGGTCTTCATGACGAGGCGATAGACGCCGACCGTGCCGGGGTTCTGGCGCAGGATGTCCTCGGCAATGAAGTCCTTGCGGGTGCTGTTGGACTCGACGACGGCGGTCATGAGGTGCTCGGGGACGTCGGTGAAATTCGCGCGAAGCTGCTTGGTGTCCTTGGGCAGGCAGTAGCCGCCGTAGCCGAAGCTGGGGTTGTTGTAGTGCTGGCCGATGCGCGGGTCGAGGCCGACGCCCTCGATGATCTGGCGGGCGTCGAGGCCCTTGAGCGACGCGTACGTGTCCAGCTCGTTGAAGTAGGCCACGCGCAGCGCCAGGTACGTGTTGGCGAAGAGCTTGATCGCCTCGGCGGCGTCCGAGTCGGTCAGGAGGACGGGGATGTCCTTGGCCTCGGCGCCCTCGACGAGCAACTTGGCGAACACCCGGCCAGCCTCGCCCTGGTCGCCCACGACAATGCGCGAGGGGTGCAGGTTGTCGTACAGCGCCCGGCCCTCGCGCAGGAACTCGGGCGAGAACATGATCGAGGCGCCGGGATGCGCCGCGCGCAGGCCGGCGGTGTACCCGACGGGGATGGTCGACTTGATGACGATGTGCGCGTCCGGGTTGGCCGCCAAGGCCGTCTTCACGACCTCCTCGACTGACCGCGTGTCGAAGTAGTTGGTCTCGGGATCGTAGTCGGTGGGCGTGGCCACGACGACGTAGTCCGCGCCGGCGTACGCCGCCTCGGCGTCGAGCGTCGCGTCGAGCGACAGCGGGTGCGAACGCAGGTACTGCTCCAGCTCGGCGTCCTCGATGGGGGAGTGCCCCGCGTTGACGAGCTCGACCTTGGCCGGGTCGATGTCGACGAGATGGACGTCGTGGTTCTGAGCGAGCACCACGGCGTTCGAGAGCCCGACGTACCCGCTACCGGCGACGGCGATCTTCATGGGGGTAAGCGTAGGTGACGCGGGCCTCAACCTGCGCGGATGCTGCCCATCGTCGTGCCTCGTCCCCGGGCTGTGTGTCCCGACGCTCAGGAGCAGATGCGCTGGCCGCTAGCATGGCGCCCACTGTTTCGGTGATGGAGGGAGCGAGATGACCACTCTGCTTGCGCATGAGTGGCTTGCGCCGATTGGGGGTTCCGAGAACGTCTTCGAAGAGCTCTCCCGGGTCCTGCCGAGTGCTCAGCGGATGTGTCTCTGGAACGACGCCCCTACGCGGTTTGGTGCAGACGTGAGGGAGACCTGGCTGGCGCGGTCGCCACTACGTCGTTCCAAGGCCTTGGCCTATCCGTTTCTTGCGGACGCTTGGAATCGAGTAGACATAAGTGGCGTTGATCGCGTCGTCGTGAGTTCTCACGCCTCATCGCACTACTTAGCTTCGCGCGCGGCCGAGTCCGGGATCCCGTCATTTGCGTATGTCCACACGCCACCCAGATACGTTTGGGCTCCGGAGTTTGATGAGCGAGGGCAGTCGGCTTTGGCGAGAGCCGGGCGCGGAGTGTTCAAGAGACTGGATCGGAAGCTGACCTCCCGGCGGGTCTCCTTTGCAGCGAACAGCCACTTCGTTCGGACGCGCATTCAGGATGCTTGGGGTATCGACGCGCGCGTGATTTACCCTCCCGTTGACGTGGAGGGGATCCAGGCGGTAAACGACTGGCGAACTGAGATTACTGATGAGGCGGAGATCCGGGTAATAGGTGCCTTGCCCGACCAATTTGTGCTTGGCGCATCGCGCCTGGTCGAGTACAAACGGCTTGACGTCGCCATCGAGGTTGGGGAAGCCCTAGGACTTCCGGTCGTCATCGCCGGATCAGGGCCATTCGAGGCGAGGTTGCGTGAGCTCGCGAGGGTTAGCAGCGTCCCTGTGACCTTCCTGGGGCGCGTAAGCACGCCAGCTCTGTACGCGCTGTATCAGGCTGCTGCGCTATTTGTATTCATGGCGATCGAGGACTTCGGGATCATGCCGGTCGAGGCTATGGCACTTGGTACGCCGGTCTTGGTCTCTGGAGTAGGTGGAGCACGTGAGAGCGTCGAAGCTGTCAGGGGCGGCGCCGTGCTAGAACCGGGGCAGCGCGTAGAAGGACTCGATCTCCGGGTGAGCGATGACATGAAACACAGGACGCTCGAATTCTCTCGGTCGTCGTTTGGTCGCGCGGTTCGCTCCTGGCTGACTGAACCCGAGGAGTCTGGCGTCGCATGACTACGGCAGTCATCAACGGCGCATTCCGGCCGCAACGCGTTACAGGCCAGCAACGGTACGCGCGTGAGATCGCGGATCGATTGATTCGGGATTACGGAGTGGATGAGCTCTCGATAAGCAGTGCTGCCGGTCCATTGAGCGCTTGGCTGCAGTCGCAAACTCTGAGCTTCCGAAACCGAGATCCAGAAGCCGTATTGCTGACTCTCACCAGCCGTGGTCCGATTTGGGCACGGCGGCAAGTGATCGTGGTCCACGACCTCTTCGTTCTCACGAATCCCGAGTGGTTCTCGCGGAAGTACTCCATTACGCACGCACCGGTCCTGCGCGCTCAGATGGCGAGCGCCGCCGCAATTGTGACCGTGAGCCCCGTTGTCGCGGAGCAGGTTTCCGGGCTGGTCGGAAGGAGCAAGAGGGTAGTGGTCGCTCCCAACGCGCCGGCGGATGAGTTTCTACGTGCTACTCCTGCCGCTTCGGTGAAGGTGCCGAGCGAGGTGGGCGAACGTCCGTTCATGCTCTGCGTAGGGAGCATGGACCCGAGGAAGAATCTTCGCCTTCTTATTGACGCTTATGCGGGTCTTCCTGTTTCTGTCCGCAAAGAGGTGCGGCTGGTCCTCGTCGGAGCCAAGTCTGGAAACTTCTCCAGCGCCGCCACAGCAAGTGGGACGGATCCGGAGGGTGTCATCAGGCTGGGATACGTGTCGGACGTTGAACTGGCCACTCTCTATAGGGCGGCTGAGGTGGTGCTCTTTCCTTCGTTGGCAGAGGGTTTCGGGCTGCCGATCGTGGAAGCGCTCGGCGTCGGTGCTCGGGTCATCGCGAGTGACATTCCTGTCTTTCGCTGGGTCGGAGGTGACATGGTCACCTTTGTCGACCCCCATAGCGAAAAGGGCTGGCGCACGGCGATGCAGAGGATTGCTGACGGCGGCGGACACGTATGCGAGGGACCCCATCGCCGCGAACTCGCGGGCCGGTTCTCTTGGGATGCGAGTGCCGCTCGGATCATGGACTTGGTGACGGGACTATGACCAACGTGCGGGACACGAACGTAGTGGCCGTTGTTCTGAACTGGCGCGACACTGCCAGGACAATCGCCTGCGCCGAATCCCTGACGGCGCTTCGCGAAGTGTCGTTGGTCGTCGTTGTCGACAACGAGTCGGACGGTGAACTGGCAGAGCGAGTGGGAACCTCTCTCTCGCCTGTCCTTGCGTCCAAGTTGCGAATCGTGCCGGTCGCGGAGAATCGCGGTTTTGCTGGTGGTGTAAATGTTGCTCTGCGTATCGAGGAAGTTCGATGCGCCGACATGGTGCTTGCCATCAATAACGACGCCGTGCTTGGGCGCTCGGCCTTGGTGCGTCTGCGTGATGCATTGGTGAGTCACCCAGCGGCTGGTGCGGTCGGTCCTATCGTCCGCAATGTGGATGGCACCGTCCAGAGCAAGGGCGCGGCGCTCACGCCGACGGGACTACGAATCTCCCAAGTTGCCACTTCCCCCGATTACCTAACCTGGGCCTGCGTCCTTCTCAGGGGCCAGGCTATGCGTGAGGTGGGACTCCTGGATGAACAGTTCTTCATGTACTGGGAGGACTACGACTACGGACTTCGGTTGAAGTCGGGCGGCTGGGGACTCCTATTAGTCGAAGATGCGGATGCCGTCCATGAGTTGTCGGCCTCCGGGTCGTCAGCAGGAAATCTCTTGCGCACCTATTACGCGGAGTCCCTGCTCTTATTCGCCATCAAATGGCGAGCGAACCTTGGCGTACGGCCATGGGTACATTTCGCTGCCATCCTGGGTTCACGTGTTGCCCGGCGTGACGGAAGGGGACTTCTTGCGCTCCTTGCGGCTATCCCATCCACGTTCAGGTACGTCGGTGCATGCCGGTCCGCGGAGGGAGCGACACCTCGCTGGGCGCTTCGGCCGCAGAAGAACTCCTAGGAACGGACGAGGCGCTTCAGGTCTGCAGCGGCTCCCCTGCTGGATGGGAAAACCAAGATGGATGCCGACGTGACCGTGATCGCTGCCGCCAGCCCGGCAGCTAACCCTCCGGCAGTCCCGGCCCACTCGCCAACCAGCCGTTCGCAGAGCGATCCAGCAATGAACCCGAGCCCGCCAGAGACGAGCAGTTTTCCGCCGTTCAGCAAGAACCTCACAGCGGGGAGCTCAACGGTACGGCCCAACCAGAAGAGGTTAAGAAGCCAACTGAACGCGAGTCCGGCTGAGTATCCAGTTGCTACGCCGTGGAGTCCGTAGAGCGAACCGACACATACAAGAGCAATCACCATGGGCTTGGATACGAGGTTGTACCTAAGCAGTTCCCTCGGTTTTGCGTGTACAAGGAACGCCCAATAACTCACGTAGGAAAGTACGTTGAAGCAACCTCCGACAGCCAAGATCGCAAAAATGGGAGCTGTCCGTTCCCATCCAGGTCCAAGTAGCAGGTCCACCAGCGGACTGGCGACGGCGGCTGTCGCCGCGAAGACGACGACTCCGGGGGCACCCAGCAGAAACTGGAGCTTCAGGAGTATCTCGTTCCTCTCGCGGGGACCTCTTTCTCTAGCGTTGAAAGTTGGAAGCGCCACCTGAGTCAGCGGGCCGAGAAGCCGGGATATCGGCGCGGTTAGCAACTGAAACGCCCGATTGTAGTAGCCAACCTCTGCGGGCCCCAGTGCTGCACCGATAACGATGGTGTCTACGTTGGCAGATGCGAAGGTCAGCACTTGCGAAGCACCAATGTGGGCACCGGCTCGGACTGTCTCAAGAGTGCCGGCTCCACGGGCGGGTCTCGCAGGGAGCCAACGCGCCACGCTGGTGCGGAGCAAAAGTAGCGCTATAGATGCCATGACTGCCTGCGCGACGAGCGCCCAGTAACCGCCGCCAGCAACCGCAATCCCTATTGCCGCGACGAGCGCCACGACCTGCGCCAATAGATCCGTGAGATTCAGTGCGAGAAACCGCCCCGCCCGGGCGAGTTGCACCTGTAACTGCACCTGGAGGCCATTGAGAACAAGTGTGAGAGCTAGGGCAGGCACGAGCGGTGTTAGCCGGGGCTCGTCGTAAAGTGCGGCGAGCAGCGGGGTGGAGGCTATGACGAGAACGGCTGCTGCGCTGCCTAGGAGTGCATTGACCCAGAACATGTTGGATGCCTGCTGATGCGAGAGCTCTCTAGCTTGCAGGGCGGCAGTGGGCATACCAAAGTCACGGAGCAAATCTCCGAGCGCCAGAGCGACGGTGACCATAGCCACCAAGCCAAAGTCATCTGGGTCCAGGAGGCGCGACAGGACTACCAAGGAGACGAGTTGGAGCAAGGTTTTCGACAACTGGGCGATCACCGTTATCCCGCCGCCACGAAGTCCTCGTTTGGCGTTTGATGTTGCCACGCTGGCCATCTTCGCAGAGTTCCTCGGATCGAATGGAAACGGTCGCTGGGTCCCCGTCCAGTACGGTTGCCCGGTGCCTTCCAATACCGGAAAACAAAGCCCGGCGTCAGTCGGGACGGGGGTTGATCTACCGGTTGTCGTCGCCGTTTGTACGTTTCGTCGCCCGGTGCTTCTGGCTGCCCTCCTTGAAGCTCTCACTTCGCAACTGGATACGAGAACACGGATAGTCGTCGTAGATAACGACCATGCGGGATCCGCAGAACGCGTAGTCAGGGAATTCTCGGGCGTCGCCTATGTCTTGGAGGGCCGACCAGGGGTCGCAGTCGCTCGCAACAGGGCGCTCCGAGAGCGGCGGCCGGGCGAAGCCATTGCATTTATCGACGACGATGAAATTCCCTCTTCGCAGTGGCTCGAGAACTTGCGGTCTTGCATGGGAGAGAGTGGCGGCGATGCGGTCGGGGGACCAGTGCTAACTCGGTACGCCTCCGGAGTCCCGTGCTGGGTCAGGCGGACGGGAATTCACCAGCGTTCTGAGCGTCCCGCGGGGCCCACCGGCCACCTCGCAACCAACAACGTATTGGTGGCGCCGAGCGCCTTCGAGAAGATGCCAGACCCCACATTCTCCCTTGAGTTCAACTCCACTGGCGGCGAGGACACCGATTTCTTTGATCGTCTGATCGCAGCGGGCGGGAGAACACACTGGTGCCCCAGCGCGACCGTCGAAGAAGTGGTGGAGCGGGATCGGTCGAATCTCCGCTGGATTTTCTCGCGCGGTGTCCAGACGGGCGTCACCTCGGCCCGTCTCGCAGCGAGAACAAAACCCCGGATACTCGTCGCCGCAAAGGGAGGAGCGCGATTCCTTCGCGGGGCTTGCCTACTGATTGCATCCCTCGGTCTGAACTTTGGATTGATTCGTTCAGCGATACTGGACCTCAGTAACGGGTTCGGCACGCTAAAGGGAAGTCTGGGGTTGACGAAGGACTATTACGGAGCCGGTAGTTCGGGTCACGAATAACAGGCGAGCTGTCCCCACGTCGGTTTCCCTGGCGCCTTCGCTACTGTGAGGTTATGGACGTTGCCCAGCAGTCCAAGCGCCGCGTCTTGATACGGACTTTGATGCGGACAACGACGCCCGAACACCTGAACTATGGCGGATTGCTGCAAGCTTGGGCTCTCCAGCAGGCTGTACGTGGGTTGGGGTACGAATGTGCGACTGATGAGTCGAGACCCGACGTGCCAATTCGCCCCCGAAGTCGTCTGTTGGCCAGAACGGTCGTGAAGGCCGCGCCGCCTGCCTTAGTCCCCATGAAGTTCGCTCGCAATCAGTTAGAGGCAGAGTTGAATGAGAGGCTCCTCAGGTTTGGCCTTCAGAACTTGGAACGGGTCCGGGTTTTCGGGCGGGACGGGCGTCTTGATGAGGACGCCCTCGACGATTTCGACGCATGGGTAGTCGGTAGCGACCAAGTTTGGCGGAGTGACTACGGCGACGTGTTGAGCTACCTCTTGGACTTTCTTCCCAAGTCGTTCGCTGGCCCCCGGGTTGCTTATGCGGCCTCGTTCGGGTCGGCCGAGCCGTCTGAGGAATCTGCGGCCCTCTCGCGGAGCGCCGGAGAGGCGGCCCGAAGGTTAACGGCCGTATCAGTCCGAGAAGATTCGGGCATTGACGTGACCCGTGAACTGTGGGGCGTCAAGGCAGAACGGGTCTTGGATCCGACTTTGTTGTTGTATCCGCACGACTATTCTGAGCGACTTTCGATTGAAACGCCTGAGGCAGCGCGTGGCGCTGTTGTCTCTTACGTCTTAGACCCTGACCAGCGAAAGCGAGCGTTCACCGAGGACCTGGCGAACGGTCTGGGTCTTGAGAGTTACCAAATGCTCCCGCCTCCGCCGCGTAGTTACGCCGCGTTTGTCGCTGATCGCGAACGCTATTTGCGCCCATCCGTGGAGGCGTGGATTGGTGCGATTGCCAACGCCGATTGCGTACTGACGGATTCGTTTCACGGTTGTGCCTTCGCCATTCTCTTTAGCCGCCCTTTTTTGGTGGTCCCAAACCACCAGAGGGGCTTGGCGCGATTCGAATCGCTCCTGCAGTTGGTCGGGCTCACGGACCGTTTCATCGGTGAGGGAGATGTCAGCAGGCAGATGCGTCGGCCTATCGACTGGGGGCAGGTACGGGCTTCGCTCGAAGCAGACCGACTTCGATCGATGGAGTTCCTTGGGTCGGCACTCAACTCACCGTCCCGACTTTAGGGGCACTCTTTGGTCTCTTGGGACTGCGAATGTGCCGCCCCATAGGCTTGCCGCATGGGACACGGTATCCAGCCAGTGGTCGGACGGGACCTGTATCGGCTGCGGTGCGTGCTCCTCCATGACCGGCTGGGCCGGCACGGCGCAGATCGGGACGAAGGGGACATATGAATAGGACATCTCCGGTGCTAGTGCCGAGTATCGCCGATTGTTCAGTGTTGCGCGCCATGGCGCGCGTTGCTGATCGTCGTCTCGTCCGCACCGTCAGGAAAGATTGGCGATGAGTGAATGACTGAGGAGCCCTCCGAGGGCGCGCTTAGAGTTTACGACGGCCTCCGCACGGCCCACTTGGAGAGGCTGCAGTGCCGCCAGCTCGGGAGTCTCTACTACCGCAAGACGAGCTACGACTTTGACGAGGATCTCGCGCGCAGGATGGGCGCGAGGAGGTTGGGACGTCTTGGCATTTTGGCAGGCGTCATTCGTTCTCGGTTCGCGGTGGTTCATGTGAACGAGCCATTGGACATGTATTGCTGGCCTACAACCTTGGTTGTCTATTTGGGGGTTGTGATTCGTCGCTTCGTCCTGCGACAACCCGCCATGGTCGTCACCTATGCCATTGAGAACAAGGATCTGGAGCGCGCGCTCGCTTTCCGCTTTCCTCGCTTACCTCGTGCGCTCGTTCGGGCTGCCGCTATCAGCGTCCCCTACCTGCTCGTGCGGTTCTCGGATCGAATCGCCTTTGGAACGCCGGCAGCCTTGGAGAATTATCGAAGGCTCCCTGGAAACCCACTCAAGCGAGTCTGCAACACGCTCATCGTGGGGACAGCCACGGTCTGCAAAGCATGTGACGCGGAGAAGAAGCGCGCGGGGAGCGTGGTCTTCCTGGGAGCCTTTGACGAGCGCAAGGGCGTGATTCCCTTCATGGAAGCCGTTGAGAGCATCAATGCAGATCTTCGGGTGGAGGTGCTTGGGAAGGGGCCTCTCGTCGACAGGGTGCTTGAGATGTCCACGGGTGATTCGCGCATTTGCGTCAGACAGGACCCCGATCGCGCGACCATTCACGACGTCCTTGCGTCGACCCGAGTATTGGTGCTCCCATCTGTGTCGACCGGAGAGTGGGTCGAGCAGATCGGCCTACCGATCGTGGAGGGACTTGCGCACGGTTGCGTAATCGTGACTACTCGCGAGACGGGCCTATCCCCCTGGCTGGAGGAGCATGGGCACGTTGTGATCAACTCGGCGAGCAGGACTGAACTCGCAGCAGCGATTCTTGCCGCGCTTCAAACTTCGAAGGCACCCTCGGAGGTCTTGATGGATCTGCCTGAGAAGGACCCGCGGCTCGCTGCTGACGACTGGCTTGAGGCTACGCCGTGGATGTGAGCCGAAGAACGCCGCCGACCACCTCCACAACTGATTCGGACCGCCAGCGGGTCGCGCGACGTGGCTGTGACCGGACCCTTGTTCTCATCTTGGTCGGACTCGCTCTGATCGGTCCCAGTGCCGGGTCCGCCTGGTTGGGGGTGTTGGCAGCGCTTTCTGGGGCGGCAACGTTCAATTCCCTCGTTCGGACCCATCGCGCGGGCTTGCGGGTGCATCGAGGGCCGGCGCTGTGGTCAGCGCTTTGGCTGACCGGCACATTTGTGATCGCCACTACGATCCATTCGCCCTTAACCGACGCTGCGGGTCAATTGCTGCTCTGGTTGCCGGTGGTGTGCGCTGTCCTCGCGCTGGAAAATGGATCGCCCCACAGTGTGTCTCGATTCGCGTGGGCTCTTGCCTCGATTGGCGTTGTTCAAGCAATAGTCGCGATCACGCAGTACACCACCCTGTGGCCCATGTGGGGCGGGTTCTTGGGCACCGGTCGAGGCCCCATTGTGGGAGTCAACAACGTGCTCCCTGAACTGGCGGGGCGGACAATTGGCACACTGTCCCACCCGATTGTCCTTGGTTCGGTCGCTGCACTTGTCATCCTCGTCCCGCTGACCACCGGATTCTCGCGAAGGCCGTGGTGGCGTCTTACCTGTCTAGCCGCCGGCGTGGTTGCGCTTTGCTTGTCGGGCACTCGTAGTGCGCTGATTGTCGTAGTGGTCGCGATCTTCGTCCAAGCGCTTCGAGGAAGGACGATCATCTCAGGAGTGTCAGGGAGAATCTGCCTGACGCTGCTGGCACTGTTCTCCATCACCTTGGTGGACTTTAGAGAACTGCGCGTGATCAGTTCCCTAGAAGGCTCGTTGTCGCTCATAAACCGGCTGGGTTCGTGGCGGGTCCTCATGACGGTATTCGAAGAGTCCCCGGCCGACCTACTGGTGGGCTTGGGCGCGAACGCCAACGAGATCTTGGCGCGAGAAGGCTACCTAGCAACCAGTCTCACGTCCGCTATCGACAACGCTTTCGTGTCGACCCTGCTGTCCGGCGGGCTTTCCGCGGTCCTCGTCTTGATCTTCATCTCTGTCCGAGCGTTGGCGAATTCCGATGCCCTTGCGTCCGGTCTGGCCTTGGTGTCTGTCGGGATGATGTTGTCGTTTGACGTGCTCTTCTGGCCGGTGCCTACGCTGGTGCTTCTCGTGGCGTCCTTCCGTCCAAGGCAGACCAAGCCTGAGGAGCCCACGGCGGCGAGTTCGCCTGACGCTTGGTGAGACAGCGAAGTTGACTCAGCTGCGTCGCCGAACGGTCTCCCGCTTCTGCTCGTCAATTGCCTGCTCGTAGGCGGTAACCAGCGCCTGAATCGTCAGTGGTTTGAACCGCTCGATCATCGCGGTCGTGGCTTCGGGCGGCTGCCCGGAAGACTTGAGGTGAGGCCACACTTGATCGCGGAAGAGCGCGGTCAGTTCGTTGGCCAGTGCCGTGCCGTGGGCAAGGATGACTTTCCGCGCCGCATGGGCAGCATCGATCGGCAGCTCTGCATCGAGGAACCCGATGCCCACGGCGAGGTGGGCCGGCGCCAGTCGGAAGACGTCTTCGTCGGGCGTGGGCTCGATGACGCCGAGAGCGATCAGTAGCTCCAGGTCGTCGTCAGAAAGTTCACGGCCGGCGCGCTTCTCCAGCGCGGGGCGTTCGACCGTTTCCGGTAGATCAGGCATCCACGGAGCCAGCAGGGTCCGGTGGAGCGCCACTTGGTCGGGGCTGGAGTCGGATGGGATCTTCTCGAGATATCCCTCGATGGCCTGCAAGGTGAAGCCGTGTGCTTGGAGCTCCCGAACCAGCTCGAGCCGGGCGATGTGGTCGGCTCCGTAGTACCCGTTGCGGCCCTCGCGTCGCGGTGGGGGGATGAGGCCCCGCCCTGCGTAGAACCGCACGGTTCGCACGGACATGCCGACGCGCTCAGCAAGCTGCTCGATGCCGATCGACTCCACGGGCTCGTTCACGGTCACGAGACTAGTGGGAGCCGTGAGTTGCCCTGATACACAGGGGAAAACCACTGCGATGGAGGTCACTTCGTTGATCCACGAAAGCACTCAACCGGCAGAAAAAGCGTTCTTACGCTGGCCGCATGGGTGCACACCGCCGACCGCCTCTCGCGCTTGCCTTCGTGGCTGCGTACGTCGCGGTGTTGGCGGTGGTGGGGTGGTGGCCGCGGCAGGTCGACGCGGATGTGGGGATCGTTCACTGGTCGCCCGTCCAGACCATGGCGCGGCTCGTGACGGTCCAGCCCGCTGAAGTCCTCGCGGGTGTCGAAGTGGCCGCCCATGCGGCGCTCTTCGTTCCGGTCGGCGTCTTCATCGCCTTGCGATGGCGACGGGCCTCCGCAGGCACGGCCGTGGTCGTCGCCTCAGCGCTGGCTCTCGCCATCGAGACCGTGCAGTGGATCGCGCCGATCGACCGGACTGCGTCGGCCGTCGATCTGGTGGCCGACGTCGCAGGAGGTCTCCTGGGTTTTGTCGCCGTGCGAGCCGTGACGCATCACCCGAGGGCGGGCGCGACGATCGTCGGGGGACTCGTCGTGATCGTTCTCGGCGTGGCGGCGGTGCTCATTTGGGGAATGGCCGTATCGACGGCCTGATTTCGCTCCGCTCGCGAAGGGCGCGGCTGGCCGGCGCGGGCAGCGACGAAGGTCACGCCCCGGGCCCCGCCTGCGAAGCAAGGGCCGTCCCTAGGCTGGGCCGATGGAGTCCCCGCCCCGGCCGCACGGTCCCGTGCTCGTCCTGGCCGGGGCCTACGCCGTGCTGCTGGCGCTGGTCGGACTGTGGCCCGATCACGTCGACTCCGGCCTGGGGCTGGTCGACCAGCCGGTCGTGCGTGCGCTCGCCGAGCTCCTGACGGTCACTCCGACGAGGTTGGTCTCCCTCGGCGAGGTGCTGGCCAACCTGTTCCTGTTCGTGCCGGTCGGCGTGGTCGTCGCGTATGGATGGCCCCGGGCCCGCCTGTCCGTGGCGGGCATCGCCGCACTGGCCATCTCCGCGGTGATCGAGACCGTGCAGTGGGCGGCCCCCATCGACCGGACGGCCTCGGCGCTGGACCTCGTCGTCAACACCGCCGGTGGCTGCTTGGGCTTCGTCGTCGTGCAGGCGGTGAGCGGTCGCCAGCGGGCGCAGTGGTGGGTGCTGGGCAGTCTGACGGCGATCGTCCTGGCGGTGTGCGCGGTGCTGGTCTGGGGACTGGTCGCCACCGGGTCCTGAAAGGTCGGGGCGGACGGCACGTGGGACCCTCGCGCGACTTGGGTTCAGGGTGAAATACTGGGGTCCTGTGGCCACTCTGACAGTAATGGTGTCAGAATCAGCGCCAACTGCTTTTCTTCCGGCTGTGAGGACATCCATGACCGAGGCATTCATCTACGACGCCATCCGTACCCCTCGTGGGCGCGGCAAGAAGACCGGGTCGCTCCACGAGGTCAAGCCGATCTCGCTGGTCAACGGCCTGCTCGACGAGATGCGGGTCCGCAACCCCGATCTCGATCCCAACCAGGTCGACGACGTGATCCTGGGCGTCGTCTCGCCCGTGGGTGACCAGGGCGCCGACATCGCCCGCACCGCTGTTCTGGCCGCCGGCTTCGGCGAGCAGGTCGCCGGTGTGCAGCTGAACCGCTTCTGCGCCTCGGGCCTGGAGTCGGTCAACCAGGCCGCCGCCCGCGTGAAGTCGGGCTGGGAGGACCTCATCGTCGCCGGTGGCGTCGAGTCCATGAGCCGTGTGCCCATGGGATCTGACGGCGGCGCCTGGGCGATGGACCCCAAGACGTCGCTCGACACCGGCTTCGCGCCCCAGGGCATCGGCGCCGACCTGATCGCCACGATCGAGGGCTACAGCCGCGAGGACGTCGACACGTTCGCCGCCGAGTCGCAGGCGCGCGCCGCCAAGGCGATCGCCAACGGCTACTTCGACAAGTCGATCGTTCCGGTCAAGGACCTCAGCGGTCTGACGATCCTCGATCACGACGAGTTCGTCCGCGAGGGCACCACCGTCGAGTCGCTGTCCGGCCTCAAGCCGTCCTTCGCCGACATCGGCGACCTCGGTGGCTTCGACGCCGTTGCGCTGCAGAAGTACGTGGACGTCGATCGGATCAACCACGTCCACCACGCGGGCAACAGCTCGGGCATCGTCGACGGCGCCTCGCTGGTGCTGATCGGCAACGAGCGTGCCGGTGAGCGTCACGGGCTCAAGCCGCGTGCGCGCATCGTCTCGACCGCCGTCATCGGCTCCGAGCCGACGATCATGCTGACGGGCCCCGGCCCCGCCTGCCGCAAGGCACTGGACAAGGCCGGCCTGTCGATCGAGGACATCGATCTGCTCGAGATCAACGAGGCCTTCGCCGCCGTCGCGCTCAAGCTCATGCGCGACCTCGACGACTTCCCGCACGACCGCACCAACGTCAACGGCGGCTCGATCGCGATGGGCCACCCGCTGGGTGCGACCGGCGCGATGATCCTGGGCACGCTCGTCGACGAGCTGGAGCGCCGCGAGAAGCGCTACGGCATGGCCACGCTCTGCATCGGCGGTGGCATGGGTATCGCCACCATCGTCGAGCGCATCTGATCCGACCGACCCGAACACACCACGAAGGAATACGCATGACCACGACTGACGCGGTGCGCTACGAGGTCGAGAACGGCATCGTCACCTTGACGATGGACGATCCGGACCAGAGCGCCAACACGATGAACGAGACCTACCGCGCCTCCATGGAGGCCGCGGTCGACCGTCTCGCCCGCGAGATCGCCGACGACGGCGACTCGATCAAGGGCGTCGTCGTCACCAGCGCGAAGAAGACCTTCTTCGCCGGTGGCGACCTCAAGCTCATGACCCAGGCCACGCCGGACGACGCCCAGGCGCTGTTCGACAACGTCGAGTCGATCAAGGCCACGCTGCGCAAGCTCGAGAAGATCGGCAAGCCCGTCGTCGCGGCCATCAACGGCGCCGCGCTCGGTGGCGGCCTCGAGATCGCCCTGGCGTGCCACCACCGCATCGCGGCGGAGGGTCGCTACGAGATCGGCCTGCCCGAGGTGTCGTTGGGCCTGCTGCCCGGTGGCGGCGGCGTCACGCGCACCGTGCGCATGTTCGGCATCCAGGACGCGCTGATGAACGTCCTGCTGCAGGGCCAGCGCAACAAGCCCGAGAAGGCGCTCAAGATCGGCCTGATCGATGAGATCGTGCCGGCGGGCGAGCTGATCGTCGCGGCGCGTGCGTGGATCGAGTCCAACGCGGGCAACGAGGAAGCGGCCTCGCAGCCGTGGGACCGCCCCGGCTACAAGATCCCCGGCGGCACGCCCAGCAACCCCAAGCTGGCGGCCTTCCTGCCCAGCTTCCCGGCCAACCTGAAGAAGCAGCTCAAGGGTGCGCCGTACATCGCGCCGCGCCACATCATGAGCGCTGCGGTCGAGGGTGCCCAGGTCGACTTCGACACCGCCAGCCGGATCGAGTCGCGCTACCTGGTCAACCTGCTGATCGGTCAGCAGTTCAAGAACATGACGCAGGCGTTCTTCTTCGACCTCGGCGCGATCAACGCCGGTGGCTCCCGTCCCGCGGGTGTCCCCGAGCGCAAGGCCGAGAAGCTGGCCGTGCTGGGCGCCGGCATGATGGGCGCGGGCATCGCCTACGAGGCGGCGCGTGCGGGCATCGAGGTCGTCCTGAAGGACATCAGCATCGAGGCTGCCGAGAAGGGCAAGAGCTACTCGGACAAGCTGCTGACCAAGCAGGTCGAGCGCGGTCGCCTGACGCAGGAGAAGAAGGACGAGATCCTCGGCCGCATCCAGCCCACGGCCGACTACGCCGACCTGGCCGGCTGCGACTTCGTCGTCGAGGCCGTCTTCGAGTCGGTCGAGCTGAAGCACAGCGTCTTCGGTGAGCTCGAGCCCATCGTCAACGGCGATGCCCTGCTCGGCTCGAACACGTCGACGCTGCCGATCACCACGTTGGCCGAGGGCGTCCAGCGTCCCGAGGACTTCATCGGCATCCACTTCTTCAGCCCGGTCGACAAGATGCAGCTGGTCGAGATCATCGTGGGCGAGAAGACGTCGGACGAGGCCCTGGCCCGCGCGATCGACTTCACGAAGCAGATCCGCAAGATCCCGATCGTCGTCAACGACAGCCGCGGCTTCTTCACCTCGCGCGTGTTCGGCACGCTGGTGATGGAGGGCGTCGAGATGCTGGCCGAGGGTGTCGACCCGATCCGCATCGAGCGCGCCTCGCAGCTGGCCGGCTTCCCGGGCCAGCCCTTGGCGATGTCCGACGAGGTCTCGCTGACGCTGCAGCAGAAGATCGAGGGCGAGGCCCGCAAGGCGGCCGCCGCCGAGGGCAAGGAGCTGCCGGTCACCCCCGCGATGGAGGTCGTCAACAAGATGGTCGAGCTCGGTCGCGCGGGCAAGGCCGCCGGCGCCGGCTTCTACGAGTACCCCGAGGGCGGCAAGAAGTTCCTGTGGCCCGAGCTGTGGGACCTCTTCGTCAAGGAGGGCGCCGACGTCCCGCTCGAGGACATCAAGGAGCGCCTGACGTTCATCATGGCTCTCGAGACGATCCGGTGCTTCGAGGAGGGCGTCATCCGCCAGGTGGCCGACGCCAACATCGGCTCCATCTTCGGCATCGGCTTCCCGCCGGTCCACGGTGGTGCGCTGCAGTACGTCAACGGCTACGAGTCCGCCGCCGGCGAGATCGGCGTCAAGGCGTTCACCGAGCGTGCGCAGCAGCTGGCCGAGAAGTACGGCGAGCGCTTCAGCCCGCCGGCCCTGCTGATCGAGAAGGCCGAGAAGGGCGAGAAGTTCGCCTGATCCGCACCCAGTGACGACGAAGCCCCGGTCCATCGGACCGGGGCTTCGTCGTGTGTCTGTTGGGTGATCCTCAGACAGCGCCGTCCTTGGCCAGCACGGCCTTCAGGGTGCGCGCCAGGATCTGCAGATCGCCCATCAGCGACCAGTTCTCGACGTAGTGCATGTCCAGCTGGATCGCCTCCTCCCACGTGAGGTTGGAGCGACCCGACACCTGCCACAGGCCCGTCATGCCGGGGCGTACCCGCAGCCGCCGCCAGTCGCTGTGGCGGTACAGGGCGACCTCGCCCTCGCGTTGCGGGCGGGGCCCGACGAGGCTCATCTCGCCGCGCAGCACGTTGATCAGCTGGGGCAGCTCGTCGATCGAGTACCGGCGGATGATCTGGCCGATCTTCGTGATGCGCGGGTCGTCCTCGACCTTGAACAACGGGGCGTCGGCGGTGCCCTGGGCCTCCAGCAGTTCGCGCAGTTCGGCGTCGGCGTTCTCGCGCATCGAGCGGAACTTGATCATGGGGAACGGGTCGCCGTTGCGGCCGACCCGCTCCTGCCGGTAGAAGATCGGGCCGGGGCTGGTCAGTTTCACGCCCAGGGCGGTGACGAGGAAGACGGGTGAGGCCAGCAGCAGGATCACGGCAGCACCGATCCGGTCGAAGACCAGCTTCGGCCAGTTCCCCGCCTCGGCGTACTGCGGCTTCTTCACGTGGACGAACGGCATGCCGGCGACAGTCCTCATGCTGATCCGCGAACCGGCGACGGCCACCAGGTTGGGCGAGAGCATCAGGTCGATGCCGGCTGCCTCGAGATCCCACGTCAGGTCCCGGAGTCCGTGGTGCCCCAGTTCGTCGGTGGAGGAGACCACCACCATGTCGGCGGCCGCCAGCTTCAGCGCCGACTGCAGCGACTCAGCCCCGCTGATGGCGGGGATGAACCGCTCGCCGATTCGGATTCCTTCGAGTCCGGCGTGACCGCCGGGACGCCACACGCCCGTGACATCGAGGCCGGCATGCGCATGCCGCGAGAACCAGCCCGCGATCTCGTTCGCCGACTCCGGAAGTCCGACGACGAGGACACGCTTGACGTTCTGGCCCCTGCTGAACTGGCGCTCGCGCGCCTTCCGCCAGGTGCGGCGCGAGAAGAGCAGCCCGACCAGCCCGAGGGGGAACGCGACGGCGAGGTATCCCCGCGAAAGGTTGAGCTCCAGCAGCAGGGCGATGATCGCGAGGACGCCGAACGTGGTGACCGTGACCCGCACGATCCGCTGGTACTCGTCGCTGGAGCCCAGCACGTTGCGGCTCCGGGTCGCGCCCAGGCGCAGGCCGAACCACCACACGAACGCCAACAGGACGCCGAACTTGGTGTAGCCGATGCCGAACTGCGGCTCGATGGTGTCGGCGTCAGGGCCCAGCCAGAGGTACTCGGAGGCCACGACGGCGGTCACCAGGATGACGAAGTCGGCGATCGCGATCCGTTGGACGTGTCTTCGGTGGGCAGCGCCGACGGCGCCGACCCGGTGTGGACGATGTGGTGCCGTGCTCCCGAGGTCGTCGGCGGTGGAGGGTTCTCTTCCGCTGTCGACTGTCACCTTGGTGACGATAAACCGTGCCAGGGTGCTCTTGACAAGTCTCAGGAAGAGAGTCCGGCAGATGATACGGGTGGGACCAATTGTTACAAGGGGGAAACCTGAGAAGTGTGATGTGAGTCACTCTGTTCGACAGAGCCGACCATCTCTGGTTGCATGGTACTCATCCCGCACCATTACTTTTATCGAGGGGAACCACTCAGATGGTCCTGAAAATGCTACGCCCGTTCACTCTTCTGATCGGATTCGGGGCCCTGATGGTTCTCGCCCTGGCCGGTCCCGCATCCTCCGAGGGCTATGGCGATCCCGCCATCGTCCAGGACGGTGCCGCCGAGGTCGCCGAGCCCGGCGCGCCCTTCACCGTCAGCTTCTCGTCCAACGTCGAGTGCGCCTGGTCCTCCAGCTTCGACGGCCAGACCGGTGCCACGGCTGTCGGCTTCGACTACAGCGCCACGTTCACCGCGCCCACCGAGCCCGGCACGTACGAGGGCACCGTCGTGTGCCGCTTCTCCAACGCCGGCCCGTTCCGTCCGGTCGCCTACAGCGCCGACGCCACGTACGCCGCCGGTCGCGACCAGGTGAGCACCCAGACCTTCACCGTGGTCGTTGACGGCGATGCTGCCAACGGCGGTGACGACGACACCGCGGGTGCGGGCGACAACAACAACGAGGGCGCCCTGGCCGACACCGGTGGATCCAACTGGCAGCTGCTCGCCGTCGGCGCCGGCCTGCTGGTCGTCGGTGGCGGGGTCGCCGTGGCCGCTCGACGTCGCAAGTCCTGAACACTCATCACCGCCGGCTGACCAGTCGGCACTCCTAGGATGGCCGCCATGTTCTCTCGGATCACATGGCGGTCTCCTGCTGTCTGGGTGACCACCGGATTCGTGCTGGCCGTCGTGGCCTTCGCGCTGGTGCCGTTCGGGCTGGAGGCGCGCACCGTGGCCTCCAGCCTGCTGCGGGCCCAGGATGAAGCCACGCGCGTCAAGGATCAGCTGGCGGCCGGCGATGCCGACGGGGCTCGCGCCTCATTGGCTCGGCTCCAGTCCGACAGCGCCGAGGCGCACCGGCTCAGCCGGGGCGGCATGTGGGACGCCACCGCGAAGATCCCGTGGCTCGGCCGCAACGTCGAGGCGGTCCAGATCACCTCGGCGTCGATCGACGACATCGCCGCCCGCGGGCTGCCGCCCGTCGTCGAGGCCGGATCAGCGCTCTCGGCCGACAGCTTCAAGCCGCGTGACGGCAAGATCGACGTCAAGGCCCTGGCCGCTCTGGCCCCGGCCGTGGCTTCGGCCAGCGGCGTGTTGGAGCAGAACGCCGACCGGATCGGTGCGATCGAGGCCGAGGGTCTCGTCGGTCCGCTGGTGCGTCCCGTGCTGGACCTGCAGCGTCAGATCGACGAGGCCGACCGCGCCGCCGACGCCGCCAGCCGCGTGATGGCCCTCGCGCCGGCCTCGCTCGGCGCCGACGGCGAACAGAACTACCTGCTGGTGTTCCAGACCAACGCCGAGATCCGCTCCACCGGTGGCATGGGTGGCGTGTTCGTGCTGCTCAGCACCGAGGACGGCAAGCTGACGCTCAGCGCGCAGTCGAGCTCCGACGAGCTCAACTTCGGAACCGATGGCTCGCGCCTGGCCGACGCCGAACTCAGTGACGACGAGGAGCAGGCGTTCGGCACGATCATGGGACGCGACGTCCGCTCGTCCAACATCAGCCCCGACTACCCGCGCGTCGCCCAGATCTGGGCCGACCGCGCCGAGGCGGCCTACGGGGTCGATGTCGACGGCGTGATCAGTCTGGACGCCATCGCCATGTCGTACGTGCTGCGCGGCGTCGGGTCAGTCGACGTCGGCACGGGGGCCAAGCTCACCGCGGACAACGCGATCGACCGCCTGCTGAACGGCGTCTACCTCGAGTACGAGGACCCCGCCGATCAGAACGCCTACTTCGAGGCGGCCACCGGCCGCACCTTCGAGGCCGTGATGAACGGCCGCGGTGACTGGACGCAGGTCGTCTCCTCGCTGTCCTCCGCCGTCAAGGAGCGTCGCCTGCAGGTGTGGTTCCGCGACAAGGACCGCCAGAAGGTCATCGCATCGACGGCCGTGGCCGGCCGGGTCACCCAGCCGGACGAGACGCCGCACGTCGGTCTCTACATCACCGATTCGGCCCAGTCGAAGATGCAGTACTACCTGCGGTACGACACCCGCGTGAAGGCCACGACCTGCTCGGCCGACCGGCGCCAGACCATCTCGGTCACGACGTCGTTCCGCAACCAGTTCAGCGGCAACCCGAAGAAGGCGCCCTGGTACATCGTCGGTCGCGGCAACCGCACCGAGAAGGGCAACCAGCTGCTGACCTACCGGCTGCTGACGCCCAAGGGTGGCAAGGTCACCGGCTTCACGATCGATGGCGCCGAGCAGTACCTGGCGTCCAGCAAGGTCACCTACAAGGACCGCGCCGTCCAGTACGGCACCCTGACGGTGCCGCCCGGGGACGAGATCTCGGTGACGTGGCAGGTCCAGACGGCGCCGGGCGCCGTCGCGGACGCGCGCTACTTCGAGACGCCGGGCATCGACACGTCCAGCAACGACGTCCGAGTGCCGAGCGCATGCCGGTAGCGCGAGGCGCGTCCTCAGCCCTCGAGGCGGCCGAGGACCTCCGCGATCGTCCGGACCGCGGTCTCGATGCGTGCGGCGACCTCGGCATGGACCTCGGTCGGCTGTCCGATCGGGTCGATCAGGTCGACGTCGCGCGGGCCGCGCGAGCGCTCGGTTGCCGCTGCGGCGACCAGGCCGGCGAAGTCCGTGGCCTCGACCTGCGTGCACAGCGCGGCGAACTCGACCAGCGTGAAGGTGCGCCGCAGGGCGCGCGGATCCAGGTCGAGCACATCGGCCCGATGCGCCCGCGTGGCGGTCAGCACCAGATCGGCCGCCGTGACCAGGTCGCGCTTCAGTTGGCGCGCGGTCCGCTCGGGCACGGGCACGTTCCGGGCGCGCAGTTGGGCGGCCGACTCGGGATCGATGGGCGTGCCGCGCGGTGCCATGACGCCGGCGCTGGCCACCTCGAACCGCGTCGGGTCCAGCAGCTGTGCCAACATCGCTTCCATCACCGGGGATCGACAGACGTTCGCGGTGCAGACGACCAAGATCCCGTGACTCACGGGCAGGAGCCTACTGCCGGAGACCCCCGGCCGCGGCCGTTGCCCGGACTCGCCCCTCACTTCCCCCTTCGGAGGCACCCATGGAGTTGAAGGACTACCTGCGCATCGCACGGGATCGGTGGCTGTTGATCGCCTTCGTGTGCTTGATCGTCGTCCTGGCGTCCGGCATGTACACGCTCTCGGTCACGCCGCAGTACCAGTCGACCGCTCGCCTGTTCGTCAAGACGCCGCAGAGCTCCGAGAGTGGCGAGCTGGCCCAGGGCGGTCAGTTCAGCCAGCAGCGAGTGAAGTCCTACGCCACGCTCATCAAGGGTGAGGAGGTGGCCAGCCGCGTCATCGAGAAGCTGGGCATCGACGAGACGCCCCAGCAGTTGATGGCACGCACCGAGACCGGCGTCGAGCTGGACACCGTCGTGCTCTCCGTGTCGGTCACCGACCCTTCGCCCGAGCGCGCCCAGCAGCTGACGCAGACCGTCGCCGAGGCGTTCGTCGGCTACGTGCGCGAGCTCGAGACCCCCGACGGCCAGAGCGAGGCGCCGGTCAAGGCCTCGATCGTGGACCGCGCGACGGTGGCGGACTCGCCCGTGTCGCCGCAGCCGGTGCGCAACCTCGGCCTCGGCCTGGTGCTGGGCCTGTTGCTCGGTTTCGGCCTGGCCGTGGCGCGCGAGATGATGGACAACCGCATCACCTCGCAGGAGGACATCAGCAAGGTGTCGGGCCGCGAGGTCCCGGTGCTGGGCAACATCCACTTCAACCGCGACGCCATCAAGAACCCGCTGGTGCGCGACCTGCCCGGGTACGACCCGCGGGTCGAGGCGTTCCGCGTGCTGCGCACGAACCTGCAGTTCATCGACGCCGGCGCCAGTCACAAGTGCTACGTCGTCACCAGCTCGGTGCCGTCGGAGGGCAAGTCCACGACGGCGGCGAACCTCGCGCAGATCCTGGCCAAGAGCGGTCAGCGTGTACTGCTCGTCGAGGCCGACCTGCGCCGACCCAAGCTGGCCGAGTACCTCCAGCTGGAGGGCAGCGTCGGCATCACCACGATCCTGCTCGGCCGCGTCGAGCCGCACGAGGCCATCCAGCAGGTCGGCGACTCGCTGGACGTCCTTCCCTCGGGCCGGATCCCCCCGAACCCGGCCGAGCTGCTGGAGTCGCCGGAGATGATCAAGCTGCTGCACCGTCTGCGCCAGGAGTACGACATCGTCCTGGTCGACGCTCCGCCGCTGCTGCCTGTCACGGACGCCGCTCCGCTGGCTGCGGCCACCGACGGCGCGATCATGGTGATCAAGCACGGGTCGACCACGACCGACCAGTACGCCGCCGCGCTCGAGCGCCTCAACAGCGTCGACGCTCGCCTGTGCGGCACGGTCGTGACGATGTCGCCCCAGCCCAAGAAGCGCGGGTCGGGCTCGGCCTACGGCTACGGGTACGGGTATGGCTACGGTTACGGACCCGAGTCGGCCAAGCGTGTCGCTCCCAAGCGCTCGCTGTTCGGCCGCGCGAAGAAGTGAACGTGACATTCTGCGTGTGACATTGAAGACCAAGCCCCTGTTCGCCGTGCGGACAGAGGCTTCGTCTGACTACGGTCAGGGCATGGGTTCGTCCATCGTCATCCGTGGGGAGAAGATCGCCGTGGCGATCTCGCCCGACGGCGCCGAGCCCGTCTCGATGCGTGACGAGGACGACCACGAGTACCTGTGGTCCGGTGACGACCCATGGCACCGCCACGCGCCGATCCTGTTCCCCGTGATCTGCCGGGTCCCCGACGACCGCATCCGCGTCGGCGACGAGACGTTCCCCATGCCGCAGCACGGCTTCGCCCGCGACCGCCGCTGGACGGTCGTCGACAGCGCGAACGACCGGGTCTCGCTCGTGCTCGTCTCCGACGAGGAGACGCGGAAGCACTTCCCCTTCGACTTCGCCCTGGCCGCGACGTACGTGACCGAGGGCCGCACCCTCACCACCCACTACACGGTCGAGAACCGCGGCGACGAGCCGATGCCGTTCGCGCTGGGCTCGCACCCGGCCTTCGTGTGGCCACTCGAGGACGGGCAGCCGCGGTCGATGCACCAGATCCGCTTCGACGAGCCCGAGACGGCGCCGATGCGTCGGGTCGTCGACAACCTGCTGACGCCCGAGCGCTTCGACAACCCGGCGTGGGAACGCGTCGTGACGCTCAACGACTCCTGGTTCACCGACGGCGCCGTGATCCTGCCCGAGGTCGCCAGCAAGGGCCTGACCTACTCCTCACCCCAGGGCCGCGTGGTGCGCCTGTCGTGGGAGGGCTTCACCGGCATCACCCTCTGGTCCGTCCCAGGTGCGCGCTTCGTGTGCGTCGAGCCGTGGCGCGGCCAGCCGGCACCGGTCGACTTCGTCGGCCAGTTCGCCGGCAAACCGGGCAACGTCGTCCTGCCGCCGGGCGGACGCGACACCCTGTCCTACTGCGTCGAACTCCTCTGACCAGCGCCCCCGGGGCGTGGGGGACAATGGAGGTTGACCCCCGGAACAGAGGAGATGCGGCGTGGCCGAGCTGGTGCGCCCACGCCTGATGGCACGCCTGGACACGGGCCTGCCGCTCGTCGTCGTCGAGGCACTGCCCGGATCGGGCAAGCGCACCCTGCTCCGCCAGTGGGCTGCCGACGCGAGCGCCGCTGAGGAGCGCCTGCTGGTTGACGCCGGAGGACACGAGCTCGACGCGGCCGGCGTCACGACCGCGCTGCTCGCCGCGTTGGACGCGCGGGGCGTGCCGATCGATGCGCGCGATGCGGCGACTCGCCCGGAGCGTGCCGCGGAGTCCGCACTGCGCGCCCTGGGGGAGGCGAGGATCGCGCTCGTCGGCGTCGACCGGGTCGAGCCGACGATCCTGCGTGACCTCGTCACCCGGTGGTCCCGTGAGGCAGGCGTCCGCACCGTCGTGGCCACGCAGGACGCGACCGATCTCATCGCGTTGCTCACCGAGAGCGCGATCGCGCACCGGCTCATCACCGACGCGGAACTGCGCCTGCAACGCAGTGAGCTCGCCTACTACCTGAGGTCGGCCCTGCCCGAGGTCACGGAGCCTGCCGTCGATCGGGTGATGGAGCTGACGGCCGGGACGGTGGGTCTCGTGGCCACGCTCGTGCGCAGCTGCCCCGGCGACGTCCTGGCCTCGACCCTCACCTGGGACGAGGTGGTCCCCGCGACGTGGGCGCCCTCCCCTCGGGCCACCGGCCCGTTCGAGCAGTTCCTCTCGGCGGCGATCCTGGTGCCGCGATTCCCGCTCAGCGCGCTGTCCGAACTGGTCGCCGTCCACGACGACCAGCGTCAGGTGGAGCGTGCCGTCGAACTGGGCCTGGCCGACCTGGCGATCTCCGGCCGCTCCCGGGCGCCGATGTTCACCTGGCGGCCCTTCGTGCGCGAGCACCTGCTGAGGATCCAGGACCGCTCGCCCGAGGACATCGCCCGTGAGCACGTGCGCATCGCCGGGATCGCGCGACGGCACGGCGACCACGAGCAGGAGGTGCTCTCGCTCGTGTCGGCCGGTGACCTGCCCGGCGCCGCACGCGCAGCGCGAGCGCGGATGTGGGAGCTGATGAGCACCGAGCACCTGTCCTCGTGGGCGCCGCTGCTCGAACTGCCGGTGGCCTCGCTCATGGACTTCCCGTCGCTCGCCTGCCTGCGCATGGTCCTGCGATCCCGGCTGGGGCACCGCCTGGGCCGCAGCACGGTGATGCGTGAACTGGGGCGCCGGACGCCCCCGTCGGGCAGCGGGCCGCCGGCCGACCGCTTCCACCACCGGGCGATGGCGGTCTACACCGCTGTCCGGCTCGGCGAGGTCGAGCTGGCCCACGGGGCGATCCAGGAACTGGGCGGCTTCGCCGAGTTGTTGCCCGACCTGAGCATGGACGCCGGCTCGGTCTCGGACCTGCTGCTGTCGGTCGAGGCCCTGGTCCGGATGGACCGGATCGACCTGGCCGCGTCGGCCGCCCGGTACGCGATCCGGGCGCTCGAGCTGGACGCAGCCCGGCTGACCGATCCGGACGGGCGTCGCCGCGACCACGCGGAGCTCGTGCTGGAGATGTGCGCTCGGCACGTGGGTGACCTGGAGGTGCTGGCCCGAGGCCCGGCGCCGAGCCTTCCGGTGGACCCGTGGCGCGAGCTGGACGTGGTCGCCGATGCGGTGCTGCGGGGGTGGGAGGCACTGGACGCCACGGACCCCGATCGTGCCGTTCGGCTGACGGGCGCGGCGATGGAGAAGGTCGACCCGGTGGAGTGGCCGTTGCTGCTGGTGGCGCATGCGCTCTCGGCCGCCGGGGCCGGCCGCCTCGACGAGCTGGACCGGGTGTGGGTCAGGTACCTGAGGGGCCGACGCTGGCGCTCGCGGCACCTCACGCCGACGAGGACGGGCGTGGCTGCCCGCCAGCTGGACGCGTTGTGCGTCCGTGTCCTGAACGTCTGGCCGCCCGGTGGTGAGAAGGACACCGTGTCGGCGGCACTCGATGCTCAGACAGGACCATCGGCCCTGGAGTCGGCCGGTCGGCCCTTGCCGCTGAACGAGCAGTTGACCAACGACGACCCGTTCCTGGACCTCGGCGCCCTCGACCCGCGGTCGCAGGAGATGGCGCTGATGCTCGAGACGACCCGCGCCGTGCGCGCCGGTGAGCCGGAGCGTGCTCTGGCGGCGTTGGGGCGGGCGACCGAGTGCGCCCCCGGATCGGGCCTCGTCCGGGTCCTGCTCGGCACGACGGCGCCGGCCGACCTGACGCGACTGCGCGAGTACGTCGCGGCGGGAACGGGTCAGGACGCGCAGCGGCTGTCCGACCTGCTGGCCGGAACGGTCGAGATCGGCCGCTCACGCGAGAGGGCGCCGCATCTGTCCGAGCGCGAGCGTGAGGTGCTGGCGCTCGTGCGCGCGGGGCGCACGAACAAGGAGATCGCCGAGCACCTCTTCCTCTCGGTGAACACGGTCAAGTTCCACCGCGCCAACCTCTACCGCAAGTTCGGCGTGGACACCCGCGACCGCCTCGTGGCGGCCATTCACCGACTGGGGATGTGACCCCCTTCACGGCAGGGGTGGGGAGGCGGGGTGGTTTCCCGTTCTTACCGGCCGATCGGGCCGTGTTCCTGCCTAGGTTCGACTCGACCGCCACAACGCCGTGGCGGTCTTGTGACGTTGGAGGAGCGAACTCGTGGACAGCACGACTCGGGTACGGAAGAACGCGAACCGCTGGACGGCACTGACGGTCGCGGTCACGGTGGCGGCCGGTGCAGGCCTGGCCGTGATGGCGGCGCCCACGGCGACGGCGGCGACCGACACCTTCAACCCGTTCTCGGTGAACCGCGGGTTCAGTGTGGTCGCGCAGGGTGACGCGGTGCTGGGCAACGGCGAGATCGAGGGATCGATCGCCGCGTTCGGCAGCGTCGCCTCGTCCGAGCGGAACGGCTACCCGGTGGTGCACACCGCCGCCGGCATGTCCGACTACGGCGTGCCGTCGATCGACGGAAAGCCGGTGCGGATCCTGGCGAACCGGTTCGTCGGCTCGGGTGCGTTCGACGTCTCCAACCGCGACGACACCAACACGATCAAGGCAGGCTCCGACGAGGCGCGCGCCGGCGTCAAGCTCGTCGACGTCACCGGACTGACCGGTTCGGCCCGTGGTGGCGGCGCCTGGGCCGCCGCGGGGAAGGACTTCCTGCGTGTCACGAACCCGTCCGGCGGCCTCCTCGACCTGAAGGTCGAGCCGTTCGCCACGTCGTCGGTGAGTGATCTGGCCACCTCGCTGCCCTCGGTGGCGGCGTACTTCCCGGGTCTGGCGGCCGAGCTCGCCCGGATCGACGACTGCCTCGTGTCGATGTACGACCCGGCGAACGACCTGGTCACGGTCGTGAACGCCCGCGAGGAGCACGGGATGCTGTTCCCCGACAACTTCTCGAGGACCCGTCCGAACGTGCTGGACTACGCCGCTGTCGCTGGCAAGACGGTCAAGATGGACCGGGCCGGCGGCTACGTGCCCACCGCGCAGGCGCCGCTGGTCATCAAGGTGCCCGCCGGGACCACGCGGGTCGGCGCCATCAACATCGAGGGATGGAGCGCGGACCGCAGTCGCGACCAGGCTTTCGCCCGCCACATCCTGATCGACCTGTCCGACGTCACAGGCCCGGTGCGGATCGACGGGCTGACCATGGGCGCGGTGTGGGCGCCCGACGCGGACCTGGTGTTCGACTCCAACGTCACCACCAACGGCCAGTGGTTCGCCGGGGACGTCACCACCGGACCTGCCCGCGGCGAGATCCACCACCACGCCTTCGACGCGGCGCTCCCGTGCGCCTCCGCGACGACGGAGCCGACGACGGAGCCGACGACGGAGCCGACGACGGAGCCGACCACGGAGCCCACGACGGAGCCCACGACCGAGCCGACGACGGAGCCCACGACGGAGCTCACGACGGAGCCGACCACGGAGCCCACGACCGAGCCGACGACGGAGCCGACGACGGAGCCGACGACGGAGCCGACCACGGAGCCCACGACGGAGCCGACGACGGAGCCGACGACGGAGCCGACGACGGAGCCGACCACGGAGCCCACGACGGAGCCCACGACCGAGCCGACGACCGAGCCGACGACCGAGCCGACGACCGAGCCGACGACCGAGCCGACGACCGAGCCGACGACCGAGCCGACGACGGAGCCGACCACGGAGCCGACCACGGAGCCGACGACCGAGCCGACGACCGAGCCGACCACGGAGCCGACGACCGAGCCGACGACCGAGCCGACCACGGAGCCGACGACCGAGCCCACCGAGATCGGCGGGTCCGGGGACAGCAACGACCCCGGTGAGTCCGGTTCCGGGGACGATCGCGGCGATGGGCCGGACGGCGGCTACCTGGCCTCCACAGGATCGGGCGCCACGGCGGCCATCGCGCTGAGCGGCCTGCTGGCGGTGCTGGTCGGTCTCGGCCTCATCGTCGCGCGCCGCGCGGGACGCAAGTCCAACTGACGATGCCGGTGAGGACGGTCGCGAGAACGCGGCCGTCCTCACCGTTCAGCGGTGTGGGTCAGTCGGCACGGGGCTCGGTCGGCGTGGCTTCAGGCGCCGCCTCCGACTGGCCGAGCCGCGAGTGCGTGCGCCCGTAGACCGCGTAGATCACGACGCCGATGGCCATCCAGATGATGAAGCGCTCCCACGTCAGCAGGGAGAGGTTCAGCATCAGCCAGATGCAGGTCAGGATCGAGCCGCTGGCCACGAGCGGAGCCCACTTCACGCGGAACGCCCGCGGCAGGTCCGGGCGCGTGCGGCGCAGGATCAGCACGCCGGCCGACACCAGCGCGAACGCGAACAGCGTGCCGATGCTGACCAGGTGACTCAACTCGGCCAGCGGGACGAAGCCGGCCAGGACCGCCACGACGGCCGACGTGATGAGCGTGATGCGGTGCGGGGTGCCGTACTTCGGGTGGACCGTCGCCAGCTGGCGCGGCAGCAGACCGTCGCGGCACATCGCGAACAGGATGCGCGACTGGCCCAGCAGCAGCACCAGGATCGTCGTGATCATGCCGGCGACGGCCCCCAGGGAGATGAGGTTGGCGGCCCACTCGACCCCGTTCGCCGAGAACGCCTCGGCCAGCGGTGCGCTCGTGTCCATCCGCTTGTCGGTGTACGGCAGCATGCCGGTGATCACGAACGACACGGCCATGTACAGCAGGGTGCAGATCAGCAGCGAGCCCAGGATGCCCCGGGGCACGTCGCGCTGCGGGTTCTTCGTCTCCTCGGCCGTCGTGGCGACGACGTCGAAGCCGATGTAGCTGAAGAAGACCACCGAGGCGGCCGCGACGATGCCCATGACACCGAACGCGGTCGGCGCCATGCCGAAGACCGCCTGCAGCAGTGTCTCGTCGGCGCCCTTGGCCAGCTCGGCCGGCTCCGACGGCGGGATGAACGGCGAGTAGTTCGCGGCCTTGATGTAGAACAGGCCGGCGATGACGACGAAGAGGACCACGCCGACCTTGATCGCGACGAAGATGCTCGAGACCGAGCTGGAGAGCTTGGTGCCCGCGATCACCAGGAATGCCAGGATCCCCACGATCGCCATCGCCGCGACGTCGACGACCGCCTGGTCGCCCGCGACCTGCGTCGGCAGCTCGAGCAGCTCCTGGAGATAGCCCGACCATCCTCGCGCGACCACCGCCGCACCCAGGGCCAGCTCGAGCAGCAGGTCCCAGCCGATGATCCAGGCGATGAACTCGCCCAGGGTCGCGTAACTGAACGTGTAGGCACTGCCGGCGACCGGCACGGCCGCCGCGAACTCGGCGTAACAGAGGGCGGCGAGGGCGCAGACGGCTCCGGCGATGAGGAAGCTGATGACGATGGCCGGGCCCGCGTGGTTGTGCGCCTCCTGCCCCGTCAGTACGAAGATGCCGGTGCCGATGATGACCCCGATACCGAAGACGATGAGGTCCTTCGTGGTCAGCTCGCGCTTGAGCTGGTGCTCCGGCTCATCGGTCTCCGCGATCGACTGTTCGATGCTCTTCGTCCGGAACAGGTTCATGGCCTCGATGCTGGTCCTCCGGAGGCGCTGTTGCAACCCGCCACCGTCAGGCTCAGTCCTCGGCCGCCTTCGCCACGTTGCGCTGCATGCCGCCGAAGATGATGCCGTGGAACGGCCACACGGCCCACCAGTAGAGATGGCCCAGTAGGCCGCGCGGATGGAACAGGGCGCGTTGATGGAAGGACGTCGTGCCCGAGTCGTCCGAACCCACCCGCAGCTCGAGCCACGCCAGTCCGGGCACCTTCATCTCGGCCCGCAGTCGCAGGAAGGAGCCCTCCTCCTCGTCCTCGACCCGCCAGAAGTCCACGGCGTCGCCGACCACCAGCCGGCTGTGGTCGCGCCGGCCCCGGCGCAGGCCGGGACCGCCGAACGCCCGGTCGATCAGCCCGCGGATCTGCCAGGCCAGCGGCCACGAGTACCAGCCGTGGTCGCCGCCGATGCCCTCGATGACCGCCCACAGCCGCTCGGGCGTCGCCTGGACCTCGCGCGTGCGCTCGTCGACGTAGAGCGAGCCGCCGGCCCAGTCCGGGTCGACGGGAAGCGGCTCGGACGGGGCGCCGCCGGTCGAGGCCGACGACCAGCGGGTGGGGACGTCGAGGTCGCGGATCTTGGTCAGGGCCAGTTCGACGGCCCGCTCGAAGCCGGTCCGGCCGCCCGGCGGCAGGTGGACGTAGCGCGTGATGTCGTCCTCCTGCGCGACGACGTTGTTGCGCAGACTCTCGACGAGCGGGCGGGCCAGGCTGGCGGGCACGGGCGTGACCAGGCCGACCCAGAGGCTCGAGACACGCGGCGACAGCACCGGCACCCGCAGGATGCGCCGCGGCGACAGCCCGGCCACCTTCGCGTAGCGCTGCATCATGTCGAGGTACGTCAGGACGTCCGGTCCGCCGATGTCGAAGCGCCGGTTCACGTCCGGCGGCAGGTTCGCGCAGCCGACCAGGATGTGCAGCACGTCGCGGATCGCGATCGGCTGGATGCGCGAGTCCACCCACCGCGGCGTGACCATCGCGGGTAGCCGTTCGGTGAGGTAGCGCAGCATCTCGAACGACGCCGAGCCCGAGCCGATGATGATTCCCGCCTGCAGGACCGCCGTCGGGACGGACGAGTCCAGCAGCACCCGGGCGACCTCGTCGCGCGAGCGCAGGTGCTCGGACAGCTCCTCGTTCTCGGGCGCCATCCCCGAGAGGTAGACGAAGCGCCCCACGCCGGCGTCCTCGGCGGCTCGGGCGATCGTGTCGGCCATCTCGTGCTCGGTGCGCACCAGATCGCCCTTCGAGCCGATCGAGTGCAGCAGGTAGTAGAAGACGTCGATGCCCTCACAGGCCCGTCGGACGTCGTCGCCGTCGGTCGCGTCGCCCACGACGATCTCGACCCGGTCGGCCCAGGGGTGGGCGCGCGCCTTCCGCTCGTCGCGGACGAGGACCCGCACCTCGTGCCCGGCGGCCAGCAGCTCGGGGACCAGACGGCCCCCGACGTATCCGGTCGAGCCGGTGACGAGACAGCGCATGGTCCGAGTCTCAGGGCCCGTCGTGCCCACCGCACCCGGGGGAGCCGGGGCGGTTCATGGGTGCCGGCCGGCCCGGTGCCCCATGATGGAACCCGTGTCCACGCTGCTGATCCTCATGTCCGTCGTCGTCACGCTCGTCTTCGGACTGTTCGCCGTGGGCGTGGTCCTGCTCCTGGTGCGGGCGACGCAGACCCCGCCCCACAAGATCCAGCAGTCCGGCTGGCAGGGCGCCGCCTCGGGGACGCCGCCCGTCCCGGGAGCCGGCTCCTGGAACGCCGAGGTGATGAGCGACGGACTCGTCGGCATGGCCGGTGGCAGCCTGCGATCGACCTTCGGGCGCTTCGACCTGCGCGACGGTGCCCTCGCGTTCACGCCGAACGGCGAGGCCGCGCCCGCCTGGCAGGCACGGTGCGCCGACCTCGCCGTGACCCGCCACGGCATGCTGTCGCCGCACGCGGTGACGTTGCAGGGCCCGATGGGCGTCGTGCGCTGCAGTGTCAGCATCGAGCACATCAACCGCTTCTCGCGCAACAGCATCAAGACGATGCGCCAGGCCAACTACGCCACCCAGTTCGTGCAGGTCCTGCGCGCCAACGGCGCCCGCGGCTAGGCGGGCTGCAGGACGTCCTTGGCCGCCTTGGCGGCGGTCAGGTTGTCGGTGGCCTCGAGGGCCGCGGCGGCGGCCTCCTCGCACTGCGCGAACGTGACCTGCGAGAGGCGCGCGCCGACGGCTCGCACGGCCGTGGCCGCGCAGGACAGCGACGTGACGCCCAAGCCGGTCAGCACGCACGCCAGCAGCGGATGGGCCGCAGCCTCGCCACAGACGCCGACGGGCTTGCCGGCCCGGCGTCCGGCATCGGCCACGAGCTTGATCGAGGCCAGCAGCGCGGGCTGCCACGGATCGGTCAGGTTGCTGAGCGTGGGCGCCATCCGGTCGGCCGCGAACGTGTACTGCGACAGGTCGTTGGTGCCGATCGAGACGAAGTCCAGGTGCCGGAACAGGCGGTCGGCCAGCAGCACGGTCGAGGGGGTCTCGATCATGATCCCGGCCAGCATGCCGCGCGCACGGACGCGCTCGGCGAACCACTGCGCCTCGGCCTCGGTGGTGACCATCGGAGCCATGACGCGCACGTCCGCGCTGGTCCGCTCGCGGGCCGCGGCGATGCCGTCCAGCTGACGATCGAGGATCCCCGGGTCGGCCAGGCCGATGCGCAGGCCGCGCACGCCCAGGGCCGGGTTCGGCTCGTCGGGCTGCGTCGCGAAGGCCAGCGGCTTGTCCGAGCCGGCGTCGAGCGTGCGAACGATGACCTTCTTGTCGCCCATGGCCTCGAAGACGGCGGAGTAGAGCTCGGCCTGCTCCTCGACGGACGGCTCGGTGGTGCGCTCGAGGAACAGCAGCTCGGTGCGGAACAGGCCGACGCCCTCGATCGGCTGCTCGGCGGCGACGCGGGCACCCGGGCCGTCCTGCACGTTGGCCAGGATCTGGACGGGATGACCGTCGGAGGTCCGGCCGGGGCCCGACCATCCCTCGGCCGCCTCGCGGCTGCGGCGGTCCTGCTCGATGAGCGCGTTGATCTGGTCCTCGTCCGGATCGACCGTGACGGTGCCGGCGGTGCCGTCGACGGCGACCCGCCCGCCCGCGGGGACCTCCTTGAGGTCGGTGACGGCGACGACGCAGGGGATGCCCAGCTGGCGGGCGATGATCGCGGTGTGGCTGGTCGAACCGCCCAGCTCGGTGGCGATCGCGACGATCTTGGTCGGATCGAGACCGGCGGTGTCGGCGGGCGCGAGGTCCTCGGCGAGCAGGACGACGGGCTCGTCCGGCACCGGGATGCCGGGCTCGGGCAGGTGGAGCAGCTCGGCGACGATCCGGTCGCGGACGTCGTAGAGGTCGGTGACGCGCTCGGCCATCAGGCCACCGGCCGCCGTGAACATGGCGGCGAGCTCGTCGATGGCCTTCGAGGTGGCCGTGGCCGGGCCGGCGCCGGCGGCGGCGTGCTTGGTGACGAACGTGGCCAGGCCACGGTCCTCGGCCAGGGCGGCCGTGGCGGCGAGCACCTCGGACGCAGCTCCGCTGGCGGCATCGGAACGGGCGCGCAGACGCTGCGCGACCTCGGCGGCGGCCGAGCCGAACGCGACCGTCGTGGCGGAGGGGTCACCGGCCGGTTCGTTCTCGGGGGCGGTGGGGCGCGGAGCCGGACGAACGGCCGGGCCGACACCGATTCCGGGGACGACGGCGGTTCCGGAGTAGAGGCTGGTCACCCTTCGACGGTATCCCGCGCGTGATCGGCCGCACAGGGGAGCCTTGACATT
Source organism: Aeromicrobium sp. 636 (assembly GCF_024433585.1). Lineage (NCBI taxonomy): Bacteria > Bacillati > Actinomycetota > Actinomycetes > Propionibacteriales > Nocardioidaceae > Aeromicrobium > Aeromicrobium sp. 636. The sequence goes on along the minus strand of NZ_WNJU01000003.1, from coordinate 25,729 downwards.
TCTGCGAATGAGACATAAAACAAGAAAAGACCACGTCAAAGTCACACGAAACCACATCGCGGAAGTGGCGCAGGCGTGTGACCGTGGAAGGAGCGGACCGAAGGGGGTCGTCGTGATCGTCACCGTCACTGCCAATCCCGCGACCGACAGGCTGATCAGCCTGCTCGAGCCGCTCGAGCCCGGTGCCGTCCTGCGCAGCGAGGCGGCCCACGACGATCCCGGTGGCAAGGGGATCAACGTCGCTCGGGTGCTGCACGCCGCGGGGGTGCCCGTGACCGCGGTCCTGCCGGGCGCCGAGGACGAGCCCCTGCTCGCCGCGCTCGACGACCTGGGACTGACTTACCGAGCCGTCCCCGTCCGCGAGCGGCTGCGGGTGAACCTGACCCTCGCCGATCCTGACGGCACCACGACCAAGATCAACTCGCCCGGCCCGACTCTGGACGAGGACGAGCTGAAGCAGCTCACCGAGACCCTCGTCGACGCCGCGCACCCCGGCGACTGGGCGGTTCTCTCCGGCTCGCTCCCGCCGGGCGTGCCCGGCGACTGGTACGCCGCCACGACCAACGCCCTGAAGCAGGCCGGTGTCCGCGTCGCCGTCGACACCTCGGGTGACGCCCTGGGGCGGACGGTCGAGCACGCGTCGCCCGATCTGCTCAAGCCCAACTCCGACGAGTTGGCCGAGCTGCTGGGATGCGACGCGAGCGAGATCGAGCGCGATCACGGCCAGGCCGCGGCCCGCGCCCAGCAACTGCGCGAGACCGGGGGAGTCGGCACCGTCCTGCTGACACTCGGTGGCGACGGCGCCGTGCTGGCCACCGCCGAGGGCTCCTGGTTCTGCCCGCCCGTCCGGATCACCCAGCGCAGCACCGTGGGTGCCGGGGACTCGTCCCTCGCCGGATACCTCGTCGCGGAGGTCGCGGGCCGGTCGCCGGCCGAGTGCCTCGCCAGCGCTGCTGCACACGGGGCCGCCGCGGCGTCCCTTCCCGGTTCGGCACTGCCGGTGCCGACCGACCTCCCGCCACTGCCCACCGCGGTGGCTGTCGAACCAGCCTCTTGGAGGACGACATGGAACAGCTGATCACCAACGACCTCGTCTCACTGGACGTCGACCTCGGCGCAGACTCCTCGGCCGTCATCGAGGCCCTGGCCGCCCGCATCACGTCGGTCGGCCGCGCGGTTTCGGCCGACGAGCTGGCCGACGCGGCCAAGGCGCGCGAGACGCAAGCCGGAACCGGCGTGCCGGGCGGCATCGCGATCCCGCACTGCCGCACTGCCACGGTCACGGCCCCGACGCTCGCCTTCGCGCGACTGACCAACCCTGCCGACTTCGGCGCCCCGGACGGGCCCGCCGACATCGTCTTCATGATCGCCGCGCCCGAGGGTGCCGGGGACGCCCACCTGAAGCTGCTCTCGTCGCTGGCGCGAGCGCTGGTCCGGCCCGACTTCACCCAGGCGCTGCGCGATGCGCAGACACCCGGTGAGATCGTCACCCTCGTCGAGGAGGTCACCTCGGGCACCGACCTCAAGTCCGGTGCGGCTCCCGCGAACACCGAGACGCCGGCGACGACCGGGAGCACCGGCGGCGACACGCCGCACCTCGTGGCCGTCACGGCCTGCACGACCGGCATCGCCCACACCTACATGGCGGCCGACGCGCTCACGCAGGCCGCGAGCGACGCCGGGATCGACCTGGTCGTCGAGCCGCAGGGCTCGTCCGGCAGCTCCCCGCTCACGCGGGAGCAGATCGCCGCGGCCGACGCCGTGATCTTCGCGACCGACGTGGGCGTCAAGGACCAGGCCAGGTTCGCCGGCAAGCCCGTCGTCCGCAGCGGCGTCAAGCGCGCCATCAACGAGCCGCGCGTCATGATCGACGAGGCGCTCGCGGCCGCGAACGACCCGTCGGCGCGCCGGGTCGAGGGCGACTCCGACGAGACGACCGCGGCCGAGTCCGGCGGCGAGAACGAGAACGCGGGCAAGAAGCTGCAGCGCTGGCTGTTGACCGGCGTCAGCTACATGATCCCGTTCGTGGCAGCCGGCGGCCTGATGATCGCGATCGGCTACCTGCTGGGGGGCTACGACGTCAGCGACAAGGCGAGCGACATCCTCGCCAACAACTCGCTGACGAACCTGCCCGCGGCCGGCGACCACGCCCTGTTCGGCAGTGCTTTCCTCTACTACATCGGCGCGCTGGTCTTCCTGCTCGGCTCGTGGGCCTTCAGCTTCCTGGTGCCCGCCCTGGCCGGCTTCATCGCCTACGCGATCGCCGACCGGCCGGGCATCGCGCCGGGCTTCGTCATGGGTTTCGCCGCCACCCAGATCGGCGTGACCGACACCAACCCCAACGGCGCCGGCTTCATCGGCGGCATCGTCGGCGGTCTGCTCGCCGGACTCGTCGCGGCGTGGTTCGCCCACCGCGGCGTGCCGCGCTGGCTGGCCGGCCTGATGCCGGTCGTCGTGATCCCGCTGGTCTCCACGCTGGTGGTCGGCATGGCGATGATCCTCGTGCTGGCCAAGCCGCTCGCGTGGCTGAACGAGGCCCTCGTCGACGGGCTCAACAGCATGACCGGCAGCTCGGCCATCGTGCTGGGCGCCGTGCTCGGCCTGATGATGTGCTTCGACCTCGGAGGACCGGTGAACAAGGCGGCCTACGTCTTCGCCGTCACGGGCCTGTCCACCACGGGCGCGCTCGATCCGGGCTCGTCGCAGTCCAAGATCATGGCGGCCGTGATGCTGGCCGGCATGGTGCCGCCGTTGGCGATGGCGCTCTCCACCGTGTTGCGTCCGAAGCTCTACACACCGGCCGAGCGCGAGAACGGCAAGGCGGCGTGGTTGCTCGGCGCCTCGTTCATCTCCGAGGGCGCCATCCCGTTCGCGGCGGCGGATCCCTTCCGGGTGATCCCGGCGATGATGGCCGGCGGCGTCGTCACCGGCGCGATGTCGATGGCCGCGGGCGTCACCTGCGTGGCGCCGCACGGCGGCATCTTCGTGTTCTTCGCGGTGGACCACGTGCTGTGGTTCTTCGCGTCGCTGGCCGCCGGGACACTGGTGGCAGGATTCCTCGTGACCGCCCTCAAGCAGGCCGGCCACTCCAAGCAGGCGGCCGCTGCCGCCGATGACCCCGTCAACGTCTGAGAGGACACCCCACATGCCCAGCAAGACCGTCACCGTCGGATCCGCCGTGGGACTCCACGCCCGTCCGGCCGCCACGATCGCTGCCGCCGTCAGCGAGTCGGGGGTCCCCGTCACCCTCGCGGTCGCCGGTGGCGACCCCGTCGACGCCGGCTCGGCGCTGCTGATCATGACGCTCGGCGCCGGCCAGGGCGCCGAGGTCACGGTCGAGAGCGACGACGAGGCGACGCTCGCCAAGATCGCCGCACTCGTCGAGGCCGACCTGGACGCCGACGCCTGATCCGCCCCACCGGTTCCCGTCCCACGTGGGCGGGAACCGGGCCGCGCGATGGGGGTGCCGCCGTGCCCGACCGGTCCTAGGGTCGAGGTATGAGCGTCGAATCCTCCATGCGCAGTGTCCATCTCGTCCGTACCGGTCCGCAGGAGTACCGCGCCGAGAACCCGCGCGGTGGCGTGATCGCCTTCGGCGAGGGACAGAACACCGACTTCACGCCGGTCGAGCTGCTGCTGGTCGCCCTCGGCGGCTGCAACGCGCTGACCCTCGAGGCGCTGACCAAGCGCGCCGAGCCCACCCGCTTCGACATCGCCGTCGAGGGCCAGAAGCGCGAGCGACCCGGTGGCGGCACGACTCTCGACGACCTCGTCGTCACGATCGACATCACCTTCCCTCATGACGAGGACGGCCGAGCCATGGCCGAGCGGGTGCCGTCGGCGATGGAGAAGTCGCACCAGCTGTGCACCGTCAGCCAGACCATCGAGTCCGCCTCGCCGGTCCGCGTCGTGCAGGTGCGCACCAGCCAGGAGTGATCCCGGCGCCCGGCGCAGAAACCGTCACGCGTGACCGGAAGTGATGCCCGGCCGGTACGGTGGCCTCATGGTCGACGCAGACGCCGAGGTCCTGGACCGCCTGCTGGCGGCGCGGTTCAGCTGCCGCGGGTTCCGTCCCGACGAGATTCCCGAGGACGACATCCGGGCGGTCCTGCGCTCGGCCTCCCGCACTCCCTCGTGGTGCAACGTCCAACCGTGGCACGTCGACATCGTGTCCGGTGACGCCCTCGAGCGGCTGCGCCGCGACCTCGCGGTCGACGCCTCCCTGGGCTCGGACTACCCGTTCCCGCCGGGGTACGAGGGTGTCCACGCCGAGCGGCGTCGCGAGGTCGGCTGGCAGCTGTACGAGGCCGTCGGCGTCGAGAAGGGCGACCGCGCGGCGTCGATGCGCGAGATGCTGCGCAACTTCGAGTTCTTCGACGCGCCCCACGTCGCCGTCGTCTCGGCGCCCGCGCCGCTGGGCGTGTACGCCGCCATCGACTGCGGGCTGTTCGTCCAGTCGTTCCTCCTCGCGGCACAGGCCCGCGGGATCGCCACGGTCGCCCAGGCGGCGCTGGCGCAGAAGTCCGACTTCCTGCGCGAGCGGCTCAACCTTCCGCAGGACCGCTCGATCGTCTGCGGCATCTCGTTCGGCTACGCCGACCCCGACCACCCGGCGAACTCGTTCCGCGCCGGCCGCGCGCAGGTGCACGAGCTGGCGAGGTTCCACCGGTGACCGTTCCCGAGTGGTTCCGCTGGGCCCTGGACCAGAAGCCGCAGCACCTCGAGGTCGAGGTCGACGGCGTCCCGATCGCCTACCGCGCCTGGGGTGACCCGGGCGACCCCGTCGCGGTGCTGGTCCACGGTGGCGCCGCGCACGCGGGCTGGTGGGACCACGTCGCACCCCACCTCGCGGTCGGGCACCGGGTCCTGGCGCCCGACCTGAGCGGGCACGGCGACAGCGGCCGTCGCGACGCGTACACGCTCGAGGCGTGGGCCCGCGAGATCCTCGCGGTCGCCTCGGCGGAGTCGGCCGAGAAGCCGGTCGTGTTCGGGCACAGCATGGGCGGGTTCGTCGCCCTCACGGCCGCCCGCGAGCACGGGGCCGATCTGCTCGGCGCCGCCGCGATCGACTCGCCGGTCCAGGCCGTCTCGCCCGAGGCGCGCTCGTGGCGGGCAGACCGTGCGGTGCTGTCGATGCCGCTCTACCCGGACGCGGCCACCATGGTCAGCCGGTTCCGGACGCTGCCCGAGGACCCCTCGTGCCTGCCGTACATCCGCGACCACATCGCCCGCGAGTCGATCCGCCACGTCGACCGACCGGACGGCACGGGGTGGACGTGGAAGTTCGATCCCCGCGTGTTCCTGCGCTCGATGATGGAGCCCGACGACGTGGCCCGCAGTCAGTGCGAGGTCGCGCTGTTGCGTGGCGAGCGGGGCATGGCCACCACGGACATCACCGAGGAGATCCGATCGCGGCTCGGCGGGAACGTGCCGGTGACCGTGATCCCGGACTCGGGCCACCACATCATGCTGGACCAGCCCACGGCACTGATCGCGGTGCTGCAGACGTTGCTCGGACAATGGAGGAGACGATGACCGATCTGCTGGTCGACCGCACGGACGGCGTCCTGCGACTGACGCTCAACTGCCCCGAACGGCTGAACTCGGTCACCACCGAGATGTTCGACGCGATGAGCGACGCGCTGGCCGACGCCGACGGGGTCCGCGTCGCCGTGATCACCGGCGAGGGCCGCGCCTTCTGCTCCGGAGCCGTGATGCGCCCGGACGCGACCAACACCGGCATCCTCGAGGCCGCCGACCGGTTGATCCACCTCGTCACCGAGGCGCCGTTCCCGGTCGTCGCGGCGCTCAACGGGCTGACCGCCGGCATCGGGTCCTCGCTGGCGCTGGCCGCCGATTTCCAGGTCGCGAAGGACACCGACTACATCCTCCAGGCGTTCGTCAACGTCGGCCTGATGGGCGACGGCGCGGCGCACGAGCTGATCGCCGCCTCGATCGGCCGCGCCCGCGCGACCCGGCTGTTGATGCTCGGCGAGAAGTTCCCCAACACCGAGGCGTTCGCCGCCGGGCTCATCACGCACTGCGTCAGCCCCGACGAGTGGCAGGCCACGGTCGACGGGTTGGTCGAGAAGCTGCGCACCGGGCCGACGATGGCCTACGCGCGCATCAAGCGGACGATCAACGCCGCGTCACTGATGAACCTCGACGAGACGCTGAGGACCGAGGCGGCCGAGCAGGCTGTCCTCGGCGCCAGCGCCGACTTCGCCGAGGGCGTCGCCGCCTTCACGGAGAAGCGGCGGGCCAGCTTCACCGGTCACTGACGGTGTTCATCGCCGCCAGCGCGAAGGTCGCGATCACCGGAAGGTGGTCCGAGGCCTGCAGCCGCGGCACCTCCACGTCGACGGCTCTGAGGGTGGGGCTCGAGAAGAGGTAGTCGATCCGTTGCTCCGGCCGGTCCGCCGGGCTGGTGGGCATGCCCCGGGGGGAGGCGTCGTGCAGACCCAGTGACGTCACCGTGGCGTGGGCTGCGCTGCCCTCCTGCATGTTGAAGTCGCCACCCAGGACGACCTCGCCGTCGAGCGTGCGCACCCAGTCCGCGAGATCGGCGGCCTGCGCCGTGACGCCCTCGTCGCCGTCGGTCGGCTGCAGGTGCGTCGAGACGAACCAGGTGGACGACCAGCGCCCGTCGGGCCGCACGGCGATGGCCTGCGCTCCGGTGACGGCGCCGTGTGAGGGCAGTTGGTGGCGTCGCACCTCGGCGCGGTCGGCGTCCAACAGCACGGCGTCGCCCCACACCGGATCCGCGGCGGCCCCGAACCAGGCCGTGCGGCCCGTCAGTCGAGCCAGGATCGCCAGTTGGTCCTGTCCGCCGTTGAGGAACCAGCCGCGGTCGATCTCGCTGATCAGAGCGACGTCGGCCGACGCCAGCACGGACGCGACCTCGCGCGGCCGGAACACGCCGTTCATGCCGTAGCCCATCCGCAGGTTGTACGCAGCGACCCGTACCTGCAGGTCGTCCACCGGCTCGGTCTCGAGCGGACGGATGGTCACCATCGGTCCGACCAGTGCCAGCGCGCCGGCGACCACCGCGGCGCCCGTGACGCCGACGAGAACGGCCGGGCGGGCCATGGGCCCGGAGGCCGTTGGGGCGGTGGCTCCGACGAGGCCGATGACCGCTGCCACGACGACCAGCAGCCAGTCCGCGCGGTAACCGAGGTCGTAGCCGGCGTAGTAGGCGAACAGCAGCGCGACCCAGACGACGCCCCCGGAGGCGATGGTCACGGCCCCGGCGCGCCGACCGGCGTTCGCCGCGAGCCACAGGTGCGCCAGTGCGGGCATCCCGATCAGGAACGCCACGACCGTCCAGGCAGGCAGAAGCCCTTCCGCGTCGGTGATCAGGGCCGAGACGGCCACCGCCAGCACGAGGGCCACGGCGGCCAACACGGCCGACCAACGCCGCACCGGGACGAGCGTCGCCAGGATCGCGAGAGTGGCGGCACAGGCGGTCGCGGCGGCTCCGAGCTCGCCGGCCGCCGCGGAGGCGCGGGCGGCGTTGGCCACGACCACGCCGCTCAGGAACAGTCCGGGTAAGAGCGTGAGGGCCAGGCGCCGGCCGAGCCCGTCCTCGCGGCCGCGACGGGTGAACGCCGGCACGAGACAGGCGATCTGGACCACGAGCAGTGCCCACGCCCAGCCGTCGGAGCGCCAGACCGCGCCCCACGTGCCGAGGGCCGCATGGGTGGTGACCGAGACGGCCAGTCCCGCCACGACGCCCGTGACGGCCGCCTCGCGATGGCGGGGCAGGGCCAGGGCGAGCCAGGTGACCGCCGCGACGACCCCGCCGGACGCCAGCACGAGGTGCGGCCGGCCGCCGTCGGTCGGCTCGAGTCCGATGCGGCTCAGCACGGCCGCCGCCAGCGCGATGCTCGCGGCGGCGTGCGAGATGCGGCGGCGCGTCCCGATCAGGGCCAGGACCACCGGGACGACCATGCAGGCGAGCGCGAACGCGCCGATCAGCTCAGGCGGCGTCGAGGCAGCCTGCCCGAAGATCGTGATGAGGGTCGGCGTCCACGCCCGCAACAGGTCCAGCAGCAGCCACGTCCCGCCCGCGAGGGCGACGACGTCGGTCCACCCGGGTCGATTCATGCCCCCCGTTCTACCGGGGCGGAACGTCGCGCGGGGTCAGGCGCGGGAACCGGCGAGTCCCAGCACCGCGGCCAGGCCCAGTGCCGAGCGCGGGTGGTAGCCCGCGGTCCACAGTCCGCCGTGCGCGGCCGCGAAGGCCTCCTCGCGCCACGGCTCGTCCGACGGCGTGCGGTCGCTGCGCAGGTCGTGGACCAGCAGGGCGGCCATCAGCACATTGCTCGTCGCCGGCTCGAAGATCTCGACGCCGAACCGGTGGGCACCGGCGTAGGCCGCGGCCAGCGCCCGGTTCTTGAGGACCGAGGCCGTCCGGGTCGCGGGTGCCACGTTGAGCGACACGGTCGCGCCCTCGGCGCGGGCGACGGCCGCGCGCCAGCGCTGGACCCGCTTGGCCAACGCGTAGTTGGGTCCCTGCTGCGGCACGAGGGAGTCGCACAGGCCGATCTCGGCCTCCGGCGGGTAGTTCCGCTGCAACAACCGGCCCCCGCTGAGGGCGCGGAAGGGCGCCCGGACGATCCGCCGGCCCGCCGAGTACGCCTCGTTGGACGTGGTGACCGCGCCCGCGGGCACGGCGAACACGTCGGTGGGGGTGGCCAGGTAGGCCAGCGCCGTGTCAGGGCGCTCGGCCAGCAGCCGCGTGGCGATCGCGTCGGCGGCCATCGACACCCGCACGTGGGTGGCGCCGTCGGCGTAGCAGTACGTGCCGAGCACGAGACGGCCGTCGAGGCTCTCGAGCCAGTGGGCCAGTTCGGGCAGGTTGTGCAGCAGGTCGGCGCCGGTCTCCTTGCCGCCGACGGGCAGCCGCACGCGACCTGCGCCCTCCCGCGCGTAGGACCGGATCCGCTGCTGGACGTCAGCACGGGGCAGGTCGACCGCGACCACGTCGGCACCCCAGCGCAGCAGGGACCGGTAAGGACCCATCTCGGCGCCGGCGCCCAGGACGACGACGGTGTCGCCCTCGAGGCGCAACCACTCGGGGTGCGCGGCGACCTCGCGGATCGCGTCGCAGAAGGTGGGCTCGACGACGCCTCGGCGCACCCAGTCGTCGAGCTGCGCGTCGAGCTCGGCCCCGGTCAGGCGCCGGCCGCGGTAGGGGATGCTCAGCTCGGTCTCCGGCTCGGCGTCACCCTGGATCTCGACCGTGCTCCACGGTGCCTCGGTCGGGGGCGCGGACACCGCCTCGGCCAGCGGGAGGTCGCCACAGAGCATCTGCTCGTTCATGCTGCGCAGTCCCTCGGAGGCGATCGTCACCGCGTCCTGCGGTGCCCCGAGCCCGGCTTCGACGAGCCGGGAGAAGTGGGTCAGGTACCCGCGCCGCCAGTTCGTCTCCTGCTCGACGGAGCGCGCGCCGACGGGGTCGACCTTGCGCAGCGCGTCGGCCACGACGTGCCGTGCGGTCGCGGTGGAGCTGTCAGTGGGGAAGCGAACTCCGGATGCCATGAACATGAGGATACCCTCATGTACGGCGAGATTGTCTAAGCAAGCGCTTAGGCATCCGCTAGGCTCACCCCATGCGAGCGATCCAGATCACATCCCTGGACGGCCCCGAAGCCGTCGAACTCGTCGAGATCGAGTCCCCGGCGCGGGCCGAAGACCAGGTCCTCATCGACGTCAAGGCCGCCGGCGTGGCCTTCCCCGAGCTGCTGCAGAGCCGCGGCCTGTACCAGCTCAAGCCACCGCTTCCCTTCGTCCCGGGCGCCGAGATCGCCGGTGTCGTCGTCGAGGCCCCGGTCGACTCCGGCTTCGCGCCCGGCGATCGCGTCGCCGCGCTGCCGATGCTGGGCGGCTTCGCCGAGCAGGTCGTCGCCGACGTGGACCTGACCTTCCCGCTGCCCGACGACGTCACGTTCGCCGAGGGTGCGTCCTTCATCTTCAACTACGGCACCGCGTACTTCGGTCTCGTCAACCGCGGCGCCCTGGCGCCCGGCGAGCGCGTGCTGGTCCACGGCGCCTCCGGTGGCATCGGCACCGCCTCGATCCAGGTCGCGAAGGCGTTCGGCGCCGGTCGCGTCATCGCCGTCACCTCGACCGACGAGAAGGGCGAGATCGCCATCGCGGCGGGCGCCGACGAGTACGTGCTCTCCGAGGGCTTCAAGGACGCCGTCAAGGCGCTCGGCGGCGTCGACATCGTCGTCGACCCGGTCGGCAACGCGCCCGAGGGCGACCGTTTCACCGACTCGCTGCGCTGCCTCAACGACGACGGCCGGATCCTGATCATCGGCTTCACGGCCGGCGCGATCCCCAAGATCGCCGCCAACCGCCTGCTGCTCAACAACCTCTCCGCCGTCGGCGTCGGCTGGGGCGCGTACGCGATGAAGCGTCCCGGGCTGATCAAGCAGCAGTGGGAGGCCATGGCCGAGCACCTGGCCTCGGGCGCGCTGCGTCCGGTCGTCGGCCAGACGTTCAGCCTCGAGCGTGCGTCGGAGGCATTGCTGACCCTCGACCGGGCTCAGGCCACCGGCAAGCTCGTCCTGGAGGTTTGAGCGCGTGGGAACCCTGCACCTGGTCCGCCATGGTCAGGCCTCCTTCGGCACCGACGACTACGACCGGCTGAGCGAGCTGGGAACGCGGCAGTCCGCCGCGCTCGGCACCTCGTGGGAGGCCGGGGGAGCCGTCTTCACCGACGCCATCGCGGGCGCGATGCTGCGGCACGCGCAGACCGCGATCGCCGCGATCGACGCGAGCGGTCTGGGTGAGGAGGACGCCGACCCCGGCCTGTCGGGCTACGACGTCGACGCACGGTGGAACGAGTACGACCACCTCGCCGTCGCGACGGCGTTCGACCCGGGCGCCCTGCAGAAGAACTCCAAGGAGTTCCAGGCCGCGCTGAACGAGGCGATCGAGGTGTGGCGCCGCGGTGAGGGCGACTTCTCCGAGCCCTACGCCGTCTTCCGCGACCGCGTCATGGCCGGGTTCGCGGAGGCGGTCGAGCTGGCGTCGCAGCGGGGCCGGCGGGTGCTGGTCTTCACGTCGGGCGGGCCCATCGCGATGGTGGTCTCGCACCTGATCACCGGTGACGACTCGGCGTTCCAGAAGCTCAACGACGTCGTCGTGAACTCCAGCGTCACCACGCTCATGGTCGGGGCCACCGGCCCGCGGGTGCTGACCTTCAACGATCATGGGCACCTGCCCGCGGCGGACGTCACCTTCCGCTGAGCGACACACGAGGAGCGACATGCGACGGAACACGCTGATCACGGGAGCCAGCTCGGGCCTGGGTGAGGGGATGGCGCGCCACCTGGCCGCCTCCGGTCACCACCTGGCCATCACGGCTCGACGCGTCGAGCGGCTCGAGGCCCTCAAGGCCGAGCTGCTCGCCGCGCACCCCGGGATCAAGGTCTCGGTGCACGCGCTCGACGTCAACGATCACGACGCGGTCTTCCGCGTCTTCGGCGAGGCCGCCGCCGAGCTCGGCGGCCTCGACCGGGTGATCGTCAACGCCGGCCTGGGCAAGGGCGGGCGCATCGGCACCGGCAAGTTCGAGGCCAACCGCGAGACCGCGATGACGAACTTCGTCGCCGCGCTGGCCCAGTGCGAGGCCGCCATGCAGCACTTCTACGAGCGCAAGACCGGCCACCTCGTCGTGATCTCGTCGATGTCCGCGATGCGCGGCATGCCGTCGTCGATGACGACGTACGCGGCCACCAAGGCCGGCGTCGCCCACATCGCCGAGGGCATCCGCTCGGACCTCATCGGCCGTTCCGGCCTCGAGATCAAGGTGACCACGCTCTACCCGGGCTACATCGCCAGCGAGATGAACGAGCAGGTCGAGCAGGAGCAGCGGCTCATGGTCGACACGAAGACCGGCACCGCCGCGATGGTGAAGTACATCGAGAAGGAGGTCGCCGAGGCCTCCGTGCCCGCGTGGCCGTGGGCTCCCATCGGCAAGGTCATGAAGCACGCGCCGTTGTCAGTCGTCCGCAAGCTGGTCTGAGGTGTCCGCGGCCCTTCCGGACTCCGCTCGTCCGCTCACCGAGGACGAGGCTGCCCTGGTCGAGCTGGCGCGCCGGACCATCGACGCGACCACCGACGCCGGACCGGACGAGGACGGCGTGCACACCATGGGTGCCGCCGTGCGCTCGAGCGACGGTCGCCTGTTCGCCGGTGTGAACCTCTACCACTTCACCGGCGGCCCGTGTGCCGAGCTGGTGGCGCTCGGCACGGCTCGTGCGGCCGGAGCCACCGAGATCACGCACGTGGTGGCGGTGGGCAACCACGGCCGGGGCGTCAAGGCCCCGTGCGGGCGCGACCGGCAGGTCATCGCCGATCTCCACCCGGCCGCGCGGGTCGTGGTGCCGACGCCCGAGGGACTCCGGAGCGTCTCGGTGCGGGACCTGCTGCCGCTGCAGTTCGACACGGCGGCCGAGCAGGCCTGAGCCGGCTCAGTCGAAGCCGACGAACCGCGCCACGTCGTCGACGGACTCGCGGGCCGAACGGACCAGGTTGGCCTGGAAGTCCGGGTCGGGGAAGCCCATCGCCACGGCGGTGAAGATGGTCTGGTCGTCGGGGATCTGCGCCTCGCGGCGGACCACGGCGCCCTGCATGATGCCCTGGCTGTTGATGACCGTGCCGAGGCCGTGCGACCACGCCGACAGCACGAGTGCGTGCACGACTGCGCCGAGGTCGAAGTGCGCGACCGGCCCGATCGGCTCGAGGCTGCGGTCGAACGCCACGACGATCGAGACCGGCGCGTCGAACTGACGGAACCCGCGCATCGTCCAGTCGAGGCGCCCGTCGGTGTCGTCGCGCGCAATGCCCATGGCGGCGAACAACCGCTTGGCGATGTCGACCTGGCGCTCGCGGTGGACGCCCTCGTACTTCTCGGACACCGTGATCTCGCGCTGGATCGGGGCACCACTGAGCATCAGCCGCGAGTTCTCGGCGCGGATGCGGTCCAGGACGTCGCCGGTCAGCACGTGCAGCTTCCACGGCTGGGTGTTCATCGACGAGGGGGCCAAGATGGCGTCGGCCAGGACGTCGCGAATCAGCTCCTGCGGGACCGGGTCGGGCCGGTAGCCGCGGATGCTGCGCCGCCCCCGGAGGAGGTCGCGCAGCGACGCGCGATCCCCCTCGCCGAGGGCGTGCAGCTCCTGCGGAGCCAGGTCGTGCGTGGTCACGCGATCTTCAGGACGAGCTTGCCGGTGTTGCGGCCCTCGAACAGGCCCAGCAGGGTGCGGCCGAACTCCTCGACCCCGCCCTCGACGACCGTCTCGCGCGCGACGAGCTGGCCGGACGAGATCAGCTCGGACATGTCGGCGATGGCCGCGGCGTCCTTCTCGGGGTAGTCGAAGACCAGGAAGCCCTGCATCTTCGCGCGGAAGACCAGCAGCGACATGTAGCGCTTGGGGCCCGGCGCCAGCTGCTCGTCGTTGTAGGTCGAGATCGCGCCGCAGATGATGACGCGGGCGCCGCGGCGCAGGTTGGCCAGCGCGGCGTCGAGGATGTCGCCGCCGACGTTGTCGAAGTAGACGTCGATGCCCTTCGGCGCGACGGCACGCAGGCGCTTGAGCACGTTCTCGTTCTTGTAGTCGATGACCTCGTCGAAGCCGATCTCCTTGAGCCAGGCGCACTTCTCGGGGCCGCCGGCGATGCCGATCACGGTGCAGCCCTTGGCCTTGGCCAGCTGGCCGGCGACGCTGCCGACGGCTCCGGCGGCAGCGGAGATCACGACCGTGTCACCGGCCTTCATCTCGCCGACCTCGTGCAGACCGTGGTACGCCGTGAGGCCGGGCATGCCGAGGGCGCCGAGCCAGGTGGCCGGGCCCGCGACGGAGGTGTCGATCTTCTGGACGCCCTCGCCGTCGGTGACCGCGTACTGGGTGACGCCGAAGTTGCCCGTGACGGCGTCGCCGACGGCGAAGTCGGGGTGGTTCGACTCGACGACCGTGCCGGTGGCGGCGGCGCGCATGACCTCACCGATCTGGACCGGCGGCAGGTACGAGCGAACGTCGTTGAGCCAGCCGCGCATCGCGGGATCGAGCGAGATGTGGTCGACCTTCACGAGGAACTCGCCGTCGCCGGGGGCGGGCAGGTCGACGGTCTCGCTGGCCCAGGTGCTGTCATCGGGGAGGCCGGAGGGTCGCTGGGCGAGGGTGATGCGCTCGGTGGTGGTCATGCTTCACGACCGTACTGGTTGGAGTCGACGCGGGACATGGTTGCGATGTCGGCGGGGGAGACGGGCGATTCCAGGGCGGATCGGGCGCTCACGGGGATTCCTCTCGGAAGACAGTTGAATTCGGACTCAGGTTCAGTACTGTAGGGATCCTATGATGTGACACAAAGCACATCAAGAGCGAAGATCCAAGGAGTGCGCATGGCGACCGTCCAGACCGTCAAAGGCCCGATCGACAGCAGCGATCTGGGACGGACCCTCGTCCACGAGCACGTCTTCGTGTTGGGCGAGGAGTACCGACTGAACTACGAGGACTGGGACGAGGATCAGAAGGTCGCCGACGCGGTCCGCGACCTCAACGACCTCAAGGCAGCCGGGATCGACACGATCTTCGACCCGACCGTCCTGGGCCTGGGCCGGTACATCCCGCGCATCCAGAAGGTCGCGGCGCAGACCGACCTGAACATCGTGGTGGCCACCGGTCTCTACACGTACAACGACGTCCCGCACCAGTTCGAGCACCGGGGCCCGGGCCTGCTGTTCGACCAGCCCGAGCCGCTGGTCGAGATGTTCCTCAAGGACATCAACGAGGGCATCGCCGACACCGGCGTGAAGGCCGCCTTCCTCAAGTGCGTCATCGAGGAGCCGGGCCTGACGCCGGGCGTCGAGCGCGTCATGCGTGCCGTGGGCCAGACCAGCTCGCAGACCGGCGCGCCCGTCACCGTCCACACCAACCCGCACACCCGCTCGGGCCTCGTGGCGCAGAAGGTCCTCGGCGAGGAGGGCGTCGATCCGGCGAAGATCGTGTTGGGTCACTCCGGTGACTCCGACGACATCGACTACCTCAGCGAGCTGGCCGAGAACGGCTCCCTGCTGGGCATGGACCGGTTCGGCCTGGACGTCTACCTGAGCACCGAGAAGCGCGTCGACACGATCGTCGAGCTGGTGCGCCGTGGGTACGTCGAGAAGATCACGCTGGCCCACGACGCCTCGTGCTTCATCGACTACTTCGACCCGAAGGCCAAGGCGGAGGTCCAGCCGAACTGGAACTTCCGCCACATCCCCGACGACGTGCTGCCGATGCTGCTGGAGAAGGGCGTCAGCGAGGACGACATCGACACGATGCTGGTGAAGAACCCGCGCCGATACTTCGAGTGATCCTCCCACTCGAACCTGGAGGACCCCGGCCCCGGCCGGGGTCCTTCGGCGTCCGGGGAGGGCGACGAGTCGGGGCTCACGTCGGCACGATGAGGCCGTCGCCGCGTGCGGCTGCTAGGGTCGAAAGGTGAACGCGCCTTTCGAGCGCTGTTCCGGCCCGACGATGTTGCGCGGAGAATCGCGCCCCTGGCAAGCGGGCACATCATCGATTGAGACCCCTTGACCCTGATTGACAGCAGCCCTGTGCTGCCCACGTTCAACGACTTCAACCTCGCCGACGGCCTCGTGCGCAAGCTCGCCATGCAGGACATCGTCAACCCGAGCCCCATCCAGCAGGCCGTCATCCCGGCCGCGCTCGAGGGCCGCAACGTCCTCGGCCGCGCCCGCACCGGATCGGGCAAGACGCTCGCGTTCGGCCTGCCGGTCCTGGCTCGCCTCGCCGGTGGCACCAGCCGCCCCAAGGCGCCCCGCGCGCTGATCCTGCTGCCCACCCGCGAGCTGGCCATCCAGGTGCACACCGCCCTGCTGCCGCTCGTGCAGAAGCTCGGCCTGAAGCACACCACCGTCTACGGCGGCGTGCCGATCAACAAGCAGATCAACGCCATGAAGGGCGGCGTCGACCTGGTCATCGCGACTCCCGGTCGCCTGACCGACCTGCTCGACCGTCGCTGCATGACGCTCGACGCCATCGAGATCACCGTCCTCGACGAGGCCGACCATCTGTGCGACCTCGGTTTCTTCAAGCCGATCGACGCGCTGCTCTCGCGCACCCCCGCGGGCAGCCAGCGCCTGCTGCTGTCGGCCACGCTCGACGGCGACGTCGACAAGCTCGTGAAGCGGCACCTGCCGCAGCACGCGCTGTTCGAGGTGGACTCCACCGACGACAACGTCGAGACGATGGAGCACCACGTGCTCGTCACCGAGGCGACCGACAAGACCCGCGCGGCCTACGAGCTGCTGAGCGCCAACCCGCGCAGCATCGTGTTCACCCGCACCCGTCGT
The DNA here is from genome assembly GCF_024433585.1 of Aeromicrobium sp. 636. Taxonomy (NCBI): domain Bacteria; kingdom Bacillati; phylum Actinomycetota; class Actinomycetes; order Propionibacteriales; family Nocardioidaceae; genus Aeromicrobium; species Aeromicrobium sp. 636. Next base: position 9,354 of record NZ_WNJU01000003.1, on the reverse strand, counting down.
GGCGCGACGCGCCTGGCCAAGCAGCTGAGCATGAAGGGCGTCACCGCCGTCGACATGCACGGCGATCTCTCGCAGCGTCACCGTGAGCGCAACCTGGCGCAGTTCAGCCGGGGCGACGCGTCCGTCATCGTCGCGACCGATGTCGCCGCGCGTGGCATCCACGTCGACGGCATCGGCCTGGTCGTGCACTACGACGCCCCCGCCGAGCACAAGGCGTACCTGCACCGCTCGGGCCGCACCGCCCGCGCGGGCGAGTCCGGATCCGTCGTCACGATGACGACGCCCGCCGACCTGCGCGACGTCATGATGCTGCAGCGCAAGGCGGGCGTCACCGCTCGTCACCACAACGCCTCGTCGGCTCCGTCGCCGATGACGGCCGAGTCGCTCTCGACCGCCGGCACCGAGGCGCCCGAGATGGCCTCCGACTCCCGCTCGCGTGGCGGCAGCCAGGGTGGCCGTGGCGGTCAGAGCCGCGGTGGCCAGGGTGGTCGTGGCGGTCAGAGCCGTGGCGGCTCGGGTCGCGGCGGCCAGGGCCGCGGTGGACCCGGCGGTCGCCCGCAGGGCTCGCGCACGCCCGGTCGTCGCCGTGACGGTGCGCCCACCAGCGCCCCGACCAGCGCGCGGAGCAACTGACTCCCAGCACGACATCCCACGAGGGCCCCGGCACACGCCGGGGCCCTCGTGGCGTCCGCGCTCGTCGTTGTCTCGTGATGTGGCACAGGTCACAGCAGGCCCTTGACATTGCCTCGCGCCCGTCTGCATGGTGAGTTCACCAACTATGTGCACCTATGGTGCAGATATCTTGGATCGGCCCGTCATCGGGGGGCAAGCCACGTGTTTGAGACGAGCTCGTCCCGTCGGTTCGATCCAGACCGTCAAAGGAGACGAGCATGAAACTGTCCAGACTGATCGCGATGGCGTTCGCCAGCGCGGCACTCACCGTGGGTGCGGCAACCCAGCCGGTCGCGGCGGCCGACAACCCGTACGAGCGCGGTCCGAACCCGTCCAACAGCAGCATCGAGGCGTCGCGCGGCCCCTTCGCGGTGAGCACGAAGACGATCTCGTCGTTGTCGGCCCGTGGTTTCGGTGGCGGCACGATCTACTACCCGACCTCCACGGCGGAGGGCACCTTCGGTGTCGTCGCGATCTCGCCGGGGTACACCGCGGGGCAGTCCACGATCTCGTGGCTCGGTCCGCGCATCGCCTCGCAGGGGTTCGTCGTCATCACGATCGACACGAACAGCCGGTTCGACCAGCCAGGCTCGCGCGGCAACCAGTTGCTCGCGGCGCTGGACCAGACGATCGCCGACACGACGGTCCGTAACCGGGTCGACGCCTCGCGGCAGGCCGTGATGGGCCACTCGATGGGTGGTGGCGGCACGCTCGAGGCCGCCAAGTCGCGTCGCTCGCTCGAGGCGACGGTCGGGCTGACCCCGTGGAACCTCGACAAGTCGTGGCCTGAGGTCGAGGCCGCCTCGCTCGAGATCGGTGCCCAGAACGACTCGATCGCGTCCCCCGGATCGCACGCGATCCCGTTCTACAACTCCCTGACGAACGCCGAACGGCGTGGATACCTGGAGCTGCGGGGTGCCAGCCACTTCGCACCGAACACCAGCAACACGACGATCGCGAAGTACTCGATCGCCTGGCTCAAGCGCTACGTCGATGACGACACCCGCTACGAGCAGTTCATCTCGCCCGGTCCCAGCCCGTCGCTGACGAACGGCATCTCGGACTACCGCATCGACTGACACAGGACGTCGGGGCCGGCCTTGGGGGCCGGCCCCGACGTGTGTCCGCCCGCGGTGGGGTCAGGAGGAGCGCAGCTCCTCGTACAGATCCGGGTTCTTCAGGCTGGATCGGCGCGACTCGCGCCCGGACCGGAGGGGGTCAGTGCAGCAGGAGGTCGTGGGCGAGCGCGCCGACCTGCTCGTGCTCGATGAGGAACCCGTCGTGGCCGTGCGGCGAGTTGACCACGGCCAGCGGCTCGGCGGTCGGAATCAGGTCGGCCAGCTCCTGCTGCTGGTACGGCGGGTACAGCCGATCGGAGTCGATCGCCGCCACGACGGTGCGCGCGGTGACCCGGCCCAGGGCGGCCGCGAGCCCGCCCCGGCCGCGACCGACGTCATGGCTGTTCATGGCGTCACCGAGGGCGATGTACGACCAGGCGTCGAAGCGCTTGACCAGCTTCTCGCCGTGGTGCTGCAGGTACGACTGGACGGCGAACCGGCCGTCGGGCTGGATCTCGCGACCGAACCGCTCGGCCAGTTCGGCCTCGCTGCGGTACGTGGTGTGGGCGATCCGGCGTGCCAACTCGAGCCCGGCCACCGGTCCGGCGGCGCGGATGATGTCGGCCTGGGTCGTCGTCCAGGCGATCTGCTCGGCCGAGGCGTAGGCCGAGGACGCCAGCAGGAACAGCCGCTGCACCCGCTCGGGGTACATGACCGCCCATTCGACGGCCCGCATGCCGCCGGCCGAGCCGCCGATCACGGCGTGCCAACGGTCGATGCCCAGGTGGTCGGCGAGCATCGCCTCGGCGGCGACCTGGTCGCGGACGGTGACGGCGGGGAACCGGTTGCCCCAGACGCGGCCGTCGGGGCCCTCGGACGCAGGTCCGGTGGTGCCCTTGCAGCCGCCCAGGATGTTGGCCGCGACGACGAAGAAGCGGTCGGTGTCGACGCCCAGGCCCGGACCCACGACCTGGTTCCACCAGCCGTCCGGGCCGGCCACGATCGAGTCGCCGGTCAGCGCGTGCAGGACGAGGACGGCGTTGTCGCCGGTGAACTCACCCCACGTGTCGTACGCGACCTCCAAACGTGGGAGGACCTCACCCCCTTCGAGGGTGAGGTCTCCCAGTGGCTGGATCGTGCTCACGGACTACTTCGCCGCGCGGAAGCCGGCGTCCAGGTCGGCGAGGATGTCGTCGATCCCCTCGATGCCGATCGCCAGACGGACCAGGCCCGGGGTGACGCCGGTGGCGGCGTGCTCCTCGGGCGTGCCCTGCGAGTGGGTCGTGCTGGCCGGGTGGATCGCCAGCGAGCGGACGTCGCCGATGTTCGCGACGTGACTGAACAGCTCGAGGGCGTCGATGAAGCGACGGCCCGCGTCGATGCCGCCGGGCAGCTCGAACGTGAGCACGGCGCCGGAGCCGCGCGGCGTGTACTTGTCGGCCAGCTCCTTGTACGGGTTGCCGTCCAGGGAGGCCCAGGTCACCTTGGCGACGTCCTCGCGGGCCTGCAGCCACTCGGCGACCTTGCGGGTGTTCTCGATGTGGCGCTCGATGCGCAGGCTCAGGGTCTCGAGGCCCTGAGCGATGAGGAACGCGTTGAACGGGGCGACGGCCGGGCCCACGTTGCGCAGGTACTGCACGCGGAGCTTGGTGATGTACGCGGCCGGGCCGAGGGCGTCGGCGAACACGAGGCCGTGGTAGCTGGCGTCGGGCGTCGTGAAGCCGGGGAACTTGTCACCGTACGCGGCGTAGTCGAACGTCCCGCCGTCGATGACGACGCCGGCGATCGCGGTGCCGTGGCCGCCGATGTACTTCGTGGCCGAGTGCACGACCGTGTCGGCGCCGTGCTTGAGCGGGTTGAGCAGGTACGGCGTCGCGACGGTGTTGTCGACGATGAACGGGACGCCGACCTCCTTCGCGACCGCGCCGATGGCCTCGAGGTCGAGGATGTCGCCCTTGGGGTTGCCGATGGTCTCGCCGAAGAACACCTTCGTGTTGTCCCGGACGGCGGCGCGCCACGCATCGGGGTTGTTGTTGTCCTCGACGAACGACACCTCGATGCCGAGCTTCGGGAACGTGTGGCGCAGCAGCGAGTCGGTGCCGCCGTAGAGGCTGGCCGAGGCCACGATGTGGTCGCCCGCCTCGGCGACGTTCGTGAGCGCGCCGGTCGTGGCGGCCTGGCCCGAGGCCACGAGCAGTGCGCCGACGCCGCCCTCGAGGGCCGCGAGGCGCTCCTCGACGACGCCCTGGGTCGGGTTCATGATGCGCGTGTAGATGTTGCCCGGCTCGGCCAGTCCGAAGAGGTCGGCAGCGTGCTGGGTGTCGCGGAACTGGTACGAGGTGGTCTGGTAGATCGGCAGCGCGCGCGCACCCGTGGTGGGGTCGGGCGTCTGGCCGGCATGGATCTGCTTGGTCTCGAACGACCAGTTCTCGCTCATACGTGCTCCTTCGGCGTCGGGGTGACAGGTCGAGCCTGTCACCCTTCGCCTCAGTCTTCTGGGTGTCTCACCATGTGGGAACGGTGTCCACCCCTCAAGCTCGACGCTCAGGCTGCGTCGATCACGACATGTCGAACGGCTGGGCCGTGGACTCGAGCACCGACAGCCACAGGTCACCGTCGGGGTTGACGTTCTGGGTGTTCTTGACGACCACCGAGATCGGCACGTGGGCGAAGCGGTGCCGCGGTCGTCCGATCACCATGTCGGTGCGCCCGGCCATGGCCGCGTGGACGGCCGCCTGCGCCAGCCGGGTGCAGTAGACCGAGTCGGCGGCGTCGGCGGGGACCGAGCGGATCATGTAGCCCGGGTCGAAGTAGCGCAGCGTGAGCGGCTCGTCGTGGTCCTTGAACTCGCGGGCGATCTGGGCGCGCAGGAACCCGGCGAAGTCGCCCAGGATCGGGTTGCCGCTGGCGTCCTTGCGCCGACTGGCCGGCACCAGGTCCTGGCCCGCGCCCTCGGCCAGCACGATGACGGCGCTGCCGCGCTCCTTGACGCGCTTGCGCAGGGACGCGAGCAGCCCGTTCTCGCCCGAGAGACTGAAGGGCACCTCGGGGATCAGCACGAAGTCCGCATCGTGGTTGGCCAGCGCCGAGTAGCAGGCGATGAACCCGGCGGCGCGACCCATGACCTTGACGACGCCGACGCCACCGATGGCCGCCTCGACCTCGACGCGCGCGCCCTTGATGGACTCGGCCGCCTTGGCGTACGCGGTCTGGAAACCGAAGCTCGTGCCGATCAGCGGGATGTCGTTGTCGATCGTCTTGGGGACGCCCACGACGGCGATGTCGAGCTCGCGGTCGAGCGCCTCCTCCGCGATCGCGTGGGCCCCGCGCATCGAGCCGTCACCGCCGATGACGAAGAGGATGTCGATCTGGCGGTGGACCAGGTTGTCGACGATCTGCGGAACGCTCTGGCCGCCGCGCGACGAGCCCAGCACCGTGCCGCCGCGATCGGTGATCGTGTCGACGAAGGCGGGAGTCAGCGTGATCGGGTCCGGAGCCTTGCCGGGCACGAGACCCGCGTAGCCGTTCCTGAACCCGGTGATGTCGGTGACGCCGTAGTGCTCGAACAGCTCCAGCACGATGGCCCGGATGACGTCGTTGAGGCCGGGGCACAGGCCGCCGCACGTGACGATGCCGACCTTGGTCTTCTTGGGATCGAAGAAGATCTTGCGGCGCGGACCGCCCGGCTCGAACGAGGGGACCTCGGTCAAGGGCGTGTCACCCCGGGCCGCCAGCAGCGAGATCGTGTCGTCGATGAGGACGCGATCGGTCTCGGCGACGTAGTACGTGTTGGTGGTGCGGTTCGCGACATACTCGGACAGCGGCGAGTCGTACCGGCACTCGCCGAGAGTGCGGACCTGTAGTTCCTCGAGCGTCACCACGCCCTCAGGCTATCGGAGCCGCCGGGTTCGCACGTGCCTCGTGTGATCGGGCCGCTCGTCCAGGGCGTCCCACGGTGCCCCGCCGTACAGTGAAGTGGTGGCTCCTCGCTCGCATTCCGGCTCAGGACGACGTCGTCCGATGCGTGCCGTGCACACCGCGGCGACGCTCCACGACGACCCCACGCCGCTGGCCCGGATGGTGGATCGCGGCGCCCGGATGACGGTCAAGCCGCTGCTGCGCCTGGCGCCCGTGCACGAGCGCACGTTCCGCCGGCTCCAGCGGTTCTCGGCGGCGGTCAATCGCGGCGGGTCGCCCGACATCACGGCCGAGGTCGGCCCGATCGGCGGCGTGCCGGGGGAGGTGCTGACCCCCGGCGACGGCCCCACGACCGGCCTGCACCTGCTCTACCTGCACGGCGGCGGCTTCTTCACCGGCAGCATCCACTCGTACCGCTCGATGCTCGAGGAGATCGTGCGCGTCACCGGCGGGACGATCTACGCCATCGACTACCGCCAGCTGCCCGACCATCCCGTCGCCGACTCCGTGCAGGACGCGATCAGCGCCTACGAGGACGTGGTCCGACGGGCGGGGAATCCCGAGAAGGTCGTCGTCGCAGGCGACTCCGCCGGCGGGTACCTGACGATGAAGGTCGCCGAGCTGGCCCGCCGTCGAGGCCTCCCCGCGCCGGCCGCGCTGATCGCCTTCTCGCCGCTGTTGAGCCTCGAGCCCGACCGCCAGGACAAGAACGTGCTGCGGGTGGACAAGGTCCGGGAGGCGATCCTCCCCATCGCGCGGGTGGCCGCGCTGCGCCGGCTGTGGCTGCAGGACGACGCGATCATCGAGGGCTTCGCCGACCCGCTGCACGCGACCGCCTACATCACCTCGCCCACCCATCTGGTGGCCGTCGAGGACGAGTTCCTGCGCCCCGAGGTCGAGGCGTTCGCGCTGCTGCTCGACGACAAGGGCGTCGAGGTCGACGTGCACCTGTGGCGGGGTCAGTTGCACGCGTTCCCGATCATGGCCGGATACCTGCCCGACGCCGATCTCGCGATCGAGCTGGCCGCCGAGTTCGCGCTCACCCACATCGGCGAGCCCCCGGCCGTCGAGATCGACGACACGGGGGCCCGTTCCGAGCAGCTCGAGGGGGAGTTGGCGGCCGAGCCCACCCCCGAACGTCAGCGCTTCTTCCAGAGGCGGTAGGTCAGCCGGTGACCTTCACCTTGATGACGTGCAGCTTGCCGTTCTGCGTGTAGCCGAGGTTCCACGCGCGGATCCAGCTCGTCGACATCGACATGCGCACGCCGAGCGCCCACGTCTTCTTGCCGGCCTTCTTGAACGGGACCGAGCCGCGGTGCGGCGTGCCCGGGGCCGGGGTGGCGTAGACGTAGTACGGGCGGGCGCCCTTCACGACGAGGGTGTACGTCTCGCCGCTCTTCACCCGATAGGTGTCACCGACCTTCTTCGCCCCACGGATCGTGGCGTCCGCCAGGCGGTATGCGACACGCTTCGTCCGGACGTTGCCGGCCACGTCGGTCGCCTTCGCCGTGACGACGACCTTGTTGCCCTTGCGCTTGCTGCGGATCTTGCAGGCCTGGACGCCCGAGTGGGAGTCCTTGGCGACGCAGGTCGGCTTCGGGGGGTCGAAGTAGCTGCGGCCTGCCTTGACGCCCTTGATGGCGACGCGGGGCTTGGTTCGGTCGACCTTGAACGCGGCGGTGACGGTGGCGATGCCTCCGTCGGTCGTGTGGATGGTGCGGGTGACGCTGCCGGCACCCTGCCTGATGACGGTGACGGGCGGGGGACACGCCGCGACGAGCTCGGCGCTCTTCGTCTCGCAGGTGAACGTGACGGTGACCGGCGTGCGGTGCCAGCCGTTTCGTGCCTTCGTGGTCGAGCCGACCCGGGCTGTGATGACGGGGTTGGTGCGCGCCGTCGAGGTCACCGACGCGGTGAACTCGGTGCTGCCGACGTACTGGGCCGAGACCGCGAAGTCCTGTCCGTCCGGAGTCGTGCGGGCGAGTGTGGCGACGCCATTGGTCAGGGCGGCGGTGCCGACCTTCGTACCGTCGACGAAGAAGTCCACGTCGCCGGTCGGGGTGCCGACGCCGGGGGCGACGACCTCGACGGTGGCGGTCAGCTCGCTCGGCGTGACCTTGACCGTGGTGGTGGTGGTCGCGGCCGACACCGTCACTGACGCAGAGTCCGAGCTGCGTGCATAGACGTAGTTCTCCTCGGGCGACCAGGTCGCCTCGACCTGGTGGGCGCCGACGCCGAGCTCGAGCGGCAGCGAGGCGCGGCCGTCGCTGTCGTAGGTGACGTGGTCGACGATGTCGCCGTCGACCCGGAACTCCACGACGCCGCCGGCGTCGTCCAGCGAGCCGCCGGTCGTGGCGAGCTGCGCCGTCGCGGTGGGGACCTGGCCGAAGACCGGGTTGGCTGGCGTGAACGTCAGGTCGACCGACGTCGCGAACGCGTTGACCTCGATCTCCTGCTCGACCGGGTCGGCCGGGAAGTGACTCGAGGAGCCGACCTGGTTCGCCACGACGATGCAGTCACCGCCGTGGAACGTCACGGTCGAACCGCTGACGGTGCACCGATCCGTGTTCTTCGAGCTGAAGGTGACCGGGTTGCCGGAGCCGCCGCCGGTTGCGGTCACCGTGTACGTGTCGCCGGGGTACGCGTCGGTCGGCGGGGTCGAGGTGAACGTGATGTCCTGGGACTGCTTCTCCAGCACGGTCAGTGTCGCCGAGTCCGTGGAGCCGGCGTACGTCGCCGAGGCGGTGGGGACGTAGGTCGCGGCGACCTCGTTGTCGCCGATCTCGCCGGTCAGCTCGGGGCTGACCGCGCGTCCGTCGGTGTCGATCTCGACCGGGTCGCCGACGTCGGTGCCCTCGACCGCGAACTGCACGGCGCCACCGGCGGCGCTCAGCGAGCCGGCAGCGACCGTGACCTGCGCCGTGGCCGTCGTGGTCTGCTCCTCATGGATCGTGTCGGAGCCGAGCGAGAGCGACAGGGTGCTCGCGATCTTCGTGACGGTGATGCTCTGGGTGGCCGACCCCGCGGCGTGCAGGCTGTCGCCGGCTTGGGCGGCCTTGACGGTGCAGGTGCCGACGCCGGTGAAGGTGACGGTGCTGCCGCTGACGGTGCATGCATCCGGGGTCGTCGAGGAGAACGTGACCGGGTTGCCCGAGCTGCCTCCGGTCGCGGTCACCGTGTACGTGTCGCCGGGGTACGCGTCGGTCGGCGGGGTCGAGGTGAACGTGATGTCCTGGGACTGCTTCTCCAGCACGGTCAGTGTCGCCGAGTCCGTGGAGCCGGCGTACGTCGCCGAGGCGGTGGGGACGTAGGTCGCGGCGACCTCGTTGTCGCCGATCTCGCCGGTCAGCTCGGGGCTGACCGCGCGTCCGTCGGTGTCGATCTCGACCGGGTCGCCGACGTCGGTGCCCTCGACCGCGAACTGCACGGCGCCACCGGCGGCGCTCAGCGAGCCGGCAGCGACCGTGACCTGCGCCGTGGCCGTCGTGGTCTGCTCCTCATGGATCGTGTCGGAGCCGAGCGAGAGCGACAGGGTGCTCGCGATCTTCGTGACGGTGATGCTCTGGGTGGCCGACCCCGCGGCGTGCAGGCTGTCGCCGGCTTGGGCGGCCTTGACGGTGCAGGTGCCGACGCCGGTGAAGGTGACGGTGCTGCCGCTGACGGTGCATGCATCCGGGGTCGTCGAGGAGAACGTGACCGGGTTGCC